>JAZNBE010000028.1:0-36964 GCA_045586885.1 Christensenellaceae bacterium | reverse complement strand
TTCTAGCCGTTCAATAGTTTTATAAAAATAAAAACGCGTAAGATTAGTGTTTGCTATCTTACGCGTTAAATTATTTAATTTTCATCAGTTTTTGCAAATTTTTTCTTGCAGTTAGTCCTTTTACCGCATTTAGGACATTTTAATAGTCTTCTAGTCAACGTGTGAGGCGCTAAAACGTAAGCCCAATATTTTGGCTTAAAGCGATTCCCACAATGTTGACATTCAAAATAGCCTATATCGTTATCTAAAAAACAAATTGTAAAAAGTTGCAAGAAAAGAATAACAAAACCAAAAACAATAATTAAAATTCTGCACCACTCTTCCATTTCAACGTAACCAGCAATAAAAAACAATGATAAACTGCACAATAAACTTGCAATACCTAAAATCACCAAAGCAGTCATCCTACGTTTATTTCCTTGCCTCTCGCTTAGAACGTTTACTAGATTTTCATCAGCTTTTTTCATATACTCATCTTTTTCGATATGGCGAGCAGATAGTAATTCGTTTACCGTAATACCTAAAATTTCGCAAAGCGGAATCATTAAACTAACGTCTGGCAAACCTTTACCACATTCCCATTTAGAAACAGTTTTAAAACTAACGGAAAGTTTATCTGCAAGTTCTTGTTGAGTAAGCGACTTTTCTTTTCTTTTTATTTTTATAAACTTACCAATTTCATCAAGCGCCATACCTTGCCTCCTTGAGTATATTTTATTAAATTTTAACACAATAAAACACTCACGGCTAGTAGAATAACTCTACTTTACGGTGGAATTTAATGCTTTTTGGCGAAAAAACTAGTTTGAACCGTCGTCAGTAGCATCGTCGTCGGGTTGAGCAAAACTCATAAACTCTTCAATGCGTTTTTGTTTAATTTCTTCACGTGAAAGTTTTTCTTCTTTAGATTTTTTAGATAAATCGTTAATATTGGTTTGAATTTTTAGATAATCATCGTGAGTAGTTTTGATAACTTCAACGTTTTCGTTAATCTTGTCAAGTTCTAATAATATCAATTTTTTATAAACCGACTTATGATTATTTTCAGTTAAATCGTTCATTGATACGTTTGAAGTGGTCTTTAGTTTTGACTTTAACGCTTTTAATTTATTCAAAACGTTGGTGGCGTCCGCATTAGATTCTAGCGCAATTATGTTAGATAAAGCAATCATTGAATCAATTTGTTTCAAAACTTTCTTATAGCCTGAAATAGCAATTGCTTTCTTTTTAGCCGAGTCTGGATTAGAATCAAGTTCAGTCAAAACGTTTTTAACAAAATCTAAGATAGAAAGCGAACTTTCTTGAAGTTTGTCTATAGGTGATTTGCGTTTTTTAACAACAAAATTGATTACTAAAACTATAAGCGCAATAATAACTACAAATGGTAAAACGTTCTTAACAATCACTTCAAACGGAAGAGTTGAACATTTGATTGTTTGTTCAGTATCAACACCATTTGCGCTTGCTTTTAACGTAATAACGCCTTCTTTTTCGCTAATAAACTTATATTTTCCTAAGCCTAAATCAATCACCGATAGTTCTTCTTCGCCGTATAACGCTTGGAAATTCATCGGCACGTTACAAACGCCTTCAGTATCGTTTGCTAAAACGCTTACGATAAAATCTTCGTTTGGTTTAACGTATTGCGAGGAAGTTTTAAGTTTAATCGATTCAACTTCGCCTATAACGACAATTTGGGTTTCAAATAACTTAATATTAGTGGTAAATCTACCAATATCAACCGAAACAATTAATTTGCAAGTTCCCTCTTTTATAGGACGAATAACTGCGTCTGCGCTACCGTTTGGCGCAACGAAGAATTGAGCAATGGACGTATCGTCAATAGCCCAAGAATACGTATAATTAGTAAGTTTCATTTGGTCAAGCAAAGCAGTAACCGTGAAAACACTTCCTGACGTTGAGCAAACAATAGACGTTTGGGAGAAAGAAAGCGCCATATCTATAGCGGAATCCGCTTTAACAACAAGATCTTTTTGGCAAGATAAAACTAAATTTTCGCCTTCAAAAATTTCAACTTTTATAGAATAAGTTTTTGCGCTTGTAAACGTTTTCTTAAAATTAGGGTTTGTTTCAGCAATAATTTCGCCGTCAATATACCATTTAATTACGTTATCTTTAGACAACGAGTAATTATAATATTGAGAAGAAATAGTAATTTCATCGCCTACACTAAGCGAGCCTTCGGTTGATTTCGTGAACGAAATATCAATGGACGCTTGTTTTTCTTCATCAGCCGTAACTTCTTCGCCGTGAGAATACTTGAAAAGCGCGCTTGATTTAACAACGTTTCCGTTTTCATCATAAACGTTTACTTGAAGATTATAGTTACCTTCGTTAAAGTTTTTAATTTTTAAAACGTCGCCGTCTAATAAAATAGGCATTCCGTTTACAACGAATTCAACTAAATAACCATCGGGATAATTAGCATCAACTGAAATACTAGTATAATCCCCATCGTTTTGCAAAGATAATTCAACTTCTTTTTCTAGAGAAGAATAATCACAATCAACTATAACCGTGTGTTTATTTAAAACGTTGCCACGGTATGTTTCATAAACTAAAATTTCGCCAGAAAATTCATCTAAAACAACAACGTTGTATTTTTCAGTTGTTTCATCGTATTCAACACTTAATTTAGTCTCATCGTAAACTAAAAAATAATTATAATATTGATTTCTATTTTCTATTGAAAATTCAAATGAATTTTGCTCGTCTAAATTTAGCGAAACGTTTGAAATAGAAACGTTTGAAGGTTGTGATTTTTCAACGATAAAAAACGAAATTACTCTATTAAAATAATCGTAAGTTGAAGTTGTTGGATCTTGATAATTATAAGTTAATAAAATATCAACTTTTCCTGCGCTTGTTGGGTAAAGGAAGATGGTATCTACTTCTTGATAGCCAGTATCAAAAGGAATTTCATAGTTTTGGCAACCATAAACCTCAATTTTATTAAAATAAGCAATATCACATCCACTAGGAAGTTTAATATCAAGCGAAATTTCAAGATTTTCATCAGAAAAATCACATTCTATTAAAGAATTATCGTTGACGATAATATCTTTTTCACCATCGTTATATACAAAATAAATTAGATTTGAATCAACTTCTGCTTTTGCAATTTTCAATTTCGAAATAGAATAATAAGTTAGAGAAATCGTCAAAAGTAAAACACAAAAAGTCAATAAAACCTTTTTTACGCTAGTCGAAGCCATATTATTTTTCTTCCTTATCGAAATGAACGTCTAGTTGAGGGAAAGGTATTTCAACGTTGTTTTCAGCAAACGTTTTGAATACTTTTGTTGGTAATGAATTATAAATTGTCCAATAATCTTCAGTTTTTACCCAGCAACGAACGGTGAATTCTAGCGAAGAGTCGCAATGATTTGACATAAATACGTCAGGTTTTGGCGTTTTCAATACCAAATTATCGTTTTCAAGAAGTTTATATAAAATTGAGGTTACTTTATCAATATCACTACTATAAGATACGGTAAACGTTCTTGAAACACGTCTTGTTGGCATAGCGGTAAAGTTTACAACAGAGCCGTTCACTACTTTTGAATTAGGCAAAACTATTTTTTTGTTATCAAAACATAAAATTTCGGTCGTTAAAAGCCTAATATTCAAAATTTTACCTTCATCGCCTTCTATTGATACGTGGTCGCCACGCTTGAACGGTTTATTAAAAATTATTAAAATTCCGTTCGCTAAATTTGAAAGCGAATCTTTAAGAGCAAGACCAATCGCTAGCGCAATAGACGATAGCGCAACCAACATTGAACTTGTTGAAATTTCTAATAATGAAAAAATTAAAAGAATTGTTCCCGCCCAAAGTAAAACTTTGAAAATTGCGGAAAAGAAAATAACAACTGCATCGTCAATTTTTGTTTTATATAAAATTTTGCGAAGCAAAAATGCTAAAAGCCTAATTAGAAAAAACGCAATTAAAACGATTGCAATAACTAATAAAATTTTCCATCCGTTTGCTTGCAATGATGAAACTACGTTATTATAAATTTGTGAAAAATAATCTACCATATAATCCTCTTTTGAATTAAATTATGTTAATCATAAAAACTCTTATTTTCTTTGAATTTATCAACGATTTTAAGAATTTTTATAAATTGTTTACAAACACGAAAACGCCACCTTTTTCAACGCAAATTTCAAATGAATTTGCCGTTGCTTTGTTCGATAACCCAAGCGTTTTTGAAAAAGTGAGTTCAAGATTTTTATACTCAAACTTTAAGTTTTTCGACCACGAAATTAATGCTATGTCTTGTGGAATTATTGAAACCGTGGAGCCTTTTTTGGATTCAAATTTTCCACCGACTTTAGTATAGTAAACGGTTGAATATAAAGTTCTAATACATGCCGAAATTCCGCTATCTTCCGCCTTTACTAAAAGCGATAAATTACCTAAAAAATGATCTTCCCTACCACCGCCTGCGCAAATAATTTCAACGTGTTTAGCGCCGTTTTTAATTGCGTAATCTATTGCAATCTCTCCGTCGGTTAAATCTTTATCACAGGGGTAAACGCTTGCGCCTTTTGGAATATAACCCAAAGAATCAAAATCGCCCAAAATCAAATTTGGCGAAATTCCTTTTTCTTGCAAATATTTATATCCACCGTCGCATGCTATTATAAAATCATCTTTTTTAAAGGTAAAATCGTTGATTTTATCGCCGTTTAGAACGATAACGTATCTCATTATTCTTCTCTTAACTTTTTAATTGCAAGAGCTCTATCTTTGGAATTAAACACAGTTGAGCCAGCAACTAGAACGTTTGCTCCTGCTTCTTTAATTTTTGCGCTATTTTCAAAATTAACTCCACCGTCAATTTCAAGCAAAATATCTTTTCCGCTTTTTTCAATAACGCTTTTTACAAATTTAACGCTATCTAATGAAGACTCAATGAACGATTGTCCTCCAAACCCTGGAAATACGCTCATAACAAGCACCATATCGCACATAGGAATAACTTCTTCAATGTTTTTAGCGTCGCAATCAGGGTTAATAACGCAACCGCATTTAACACCTTGAGCCTTAATAAGTTCTAAAACTTCTTTCAAATTATCTTTGCAAGCCTCATAATGAACCGTTATATAGTCCGCGCCTGCTTTTGCGAATTTTTCAACGTATTTTTCAGGGTTTACAATCATTAAATGCGCGTCAAGTGGTAAAGACGTAAGTTTTCTAATATCGGCTATCATTTTAATGCCAAAGGTAATATTTGGCACGAAAACGCCGTCCATAACGTCGCAGTGAATAATATCTGCGCCGTTTTTTTCTAAATCAATAACTTCTTCGCCCATTTTTGCAAAGTCTGCCGATAAAATTGATGGAGCGATTTTAATATTTTCGCATTTTTTCATATTCTTTTACTTCCTTATATATCGTTAAATACCTTTGATATCTATCAAAAGATATTTGTTTATTTTCAACCGCTTCTTTCACAAGACAATCCGGTTCGTTTACGTGAACACAGCCTATATAATAGCATTTGCCGTTAAATTCTTCAAAATCTTTATAGTATTTGCTTATTTCTTGGCTTTTAATAAGATTTATATCAACAGCCGAAAAGCCCGGAGTATCAACTATTGAATATTCGTCAATAAAATGGATTTGGCGCTTTGTAGTAGTGTGCCTTCCACGAAGAGTTTTTTGGCTAATTTCATTAGTTTTTTCTTGTATTCCAAACAAAACGTTTACAAGCGACGTTTTTCCAACTGCAGATTGACCTGCAAAAACGCAAATTTTATTTTTGCAATTTTTCTTTAATTCTTCAACGCCAAAGCCGTTTTTTGCGCTAATTAAGAAGATTTTTTCAACGCAATTACAATAATTTTCGCAAACGTAATTATAAAGTTCGGCGGAATTTTCAGTATCGTTCTTATTAACTGTAATCCAAACTTCCGCTCCACCGTGCCGTGCTTCAACAATCATTTTGTCAACAAGCAAAAAATCCGGTTTTGGAAGTGGCGCAATTACTATATTACAAACTTCAATATTAGCAACGTTAGTTCTTGGAAAGAAAGAAATTCTTTTCTTTATTGAAGTAATTAAGCCGTTTTCAAATTCGACTTTATCGCCAACTTTAATTCCTTGCGATTTAATCTTCAAAACGCCCCTTGGAGAGCACTCGAAGAATTCCTCGTTAGAATAAACGGTTATTTTGTTTGAAATTATTTTACAAACAGTTCCTAAAATAAGATTAATCTCCTTGTTTAATATACCTTCTGCGAAGTTGACCGCAAGCGCCGTCAATATCTTCGCCCATTTTACGCCTTAACGTTACCGAAAGACCTTTATCTTGCAACTTTTTCATAAAGTTTTGAGCGTTTTTCTCGGTTGAAGAGAGCAAATTACGTTCTTTAACCGAATTTAAACGAATTAAATTTAGATGACAAGGTCTGCCTTTTAATAACTCGTAAAGTTTGTTTATACATTCTTCAGTATCATTTTCGCCTAAAATTAATGAATATTCAAAGTAATATCTTCTACCAGTTTTCTTGAAATAAACGTCGCAAGCGCGCAAAATTTCGCTAATTTTATAGGCTTTTGCAATAGGCATAATTTCCGCCCTTTTCTCATCAAACGGAGAATGAAGTGAAACGGTTAAATTAACAGGCAAATTTTCTTCCGCAAGTTCTAACATTTTCGGCACGATACCGCAAGTTGATAAACTAACGTTTCTAAGGCTTATATTTATTCCATCTTCTTGAGATAATAATTTCAAAAAGCCAATAACTTCATCATAATTATCTAGCGGTTCGCCACTTCCCATTAAAACGACGTTTGTTACCGCCCTTGATTTAATATTTCCGCCTTCTTTAGCGTTCACGGTTAAAATTTGAGATAAAATTTCGCCTTTTGATAAGTTACGAATAAGCCCTTCGAGTGTTGATGCGCAAAATTTGCAACCCATTCGGCAACCAACTTGAGTTGAAACGCAAAGCGTATTGCCGTATTTATATTTCATTAAAACGCCTTCAATAACGTTTCCATCGTAAAGTTTGAAAAGATATTTTTTAGTTCCGTCAACCGAAACTTTTTCTTCAATAATTTTGCAAGGCTCGTCAACAAAAACCTCTAAAAGTTTTGCTTTTAAGGCGTTAGAAATATCTGTCATTTGCGAAATAGATTTGCCTAAATGCAAATTATTATAAATTTGACCGCCTCGAAACTTTTTCTCGCCAAACGATAAAACAAGTTCTTCGATTTGAGTTTTTGTTAAATCTTGCAAAATTCTCATTATTTTCTTACTAATTTTGATACGTAAAATCCCGCCCCAAACGATAGATTTGGTAAAAATTGAAGCCCAAATTTCTTTTCAACACAATTTAACTTTGACGATATTTTTTCAACTTTAAAACACTCGTTGTTTTGTAAAAATTTATTTACAACTTTATCGTTCTCATCGTCAAAAATAGAACAAGTTGAATAGAAAATCGCTCCGCCTTGTTTTACGTATTTAGAACACGTTTCTAAAATTTTATATTGAGTTTCAAAAAGATTTTCTATTGTTTTATCAACCTTTTTAAGTTTAATATCCGGGTTTTGCTTTATAGTTCCATAGCCAGAGCAAGGCACGTCGCACAAAACGGTGTCAAAGAGTGAAATAAACTTTTCATCATATACGCTTGAATCTTTTTGAATTACTGAAACGTTAGAAGAATTCATTCTTTTTGCGTATTTTTCAACAAGTTTTGCTCTATGCTCATGTATTTCAAACGAAGTTACGGTTTTGAATTTCTTAGATAAATTAACACTCTTTCCGCCGGGGCCAGAGCATGCGTCTAAAAGGCTTTCACCGTTGCCTATAGCATCGCAAATAGCAACCGAACCTATTGATTGAAAAGTCCAAACGCCGTTTTCAAAATCTTGGTTAATTTTTATATTTTCAACGGCAAAAAGGTCGTTAAACGGAGTTTTTATAAACTTATAACCGTTATCTAAAAGATATTTTTGACCGTCAATTCCTAAATTAAATCTAACGAAATTATAAACTGCATCAAAAGAAATTATTTCTTTTGTTAGGTCTATTCCATAATAAGAAATTAATTTATCAAGAGCAAACTTGGGGTATGAATATTTAACTGAAAGATAATCTTTTTCGCTCTCTGGCAGTGAAATATTTGAACTTACGAACTTTCTTAAAACGGCGTTTACAAAACCGGCGTTAGCAATTTTTCCAAGTTTTTTAGTAAGTTCAACCGCCGAATCTATAACCGCGAACGGCTTTTTTTGCAAAAATTTAAGATTATAGATTGCAATTTTTAATATTATACGGATTTTTTGCTTAGGTTTTGTTTGGCATAGTTTCGATAAATAATAGTCAAGTTCAATATCTTTATCTAAAACACCGTAAACAATTTTAGTAGTTTTTGCACGGTTAATCTCTTCAATAAACGTTTCATTAACGGCTTGGTTTAAATACGCTCCGTCCGCATAAACTTTTGATAAAATTTGATAGCAATCGTAAAATAAATTTATCATTGAAGTTTATCGCCTTTTAATATCTTTCTACCTAGCAAAAATGATTTTGCATCCATTCTTTTTGAGCCTTCCATTTGAAGTTCTAAAACCTTAATAGCGCCGTTATTGCATTTAACTATAAGTTCGCCACCGTTTGCTTCAATTACTTCGCCAAAACAAGCGTTAGAATTATCATCAACCTTTTCAACGGCAAAAATTTTAATAATTTTACCGTTAAGAATAGTCCAAGCGCAAGGCCAAGGATTCATCCCACGAACAAGATTTTTTATTTCAAAAGAAGATTTTGACCAATCAATTTTAGCATCTTCTTTTTTAATCATTTTAACGTGCGTTGCGCTATCGTTATCTTGCGGAATTGATGGAAAATCACCGTTTTCTATTCTATCTAGCGTTTTAACGATAAGATTCGCTCCTAAAACCGACAATCTTTCAAATAATTCGCCAGCCGTTTCATTTTCGCCAATAACAGTTTTTTCTACGGCAACGATATCACCTGTATCAATACCGATTTCCGTTTTCATAATGGTTACGCCTGTTTCAATATCGCCGTTTAGAACTGCGTGTTGAATTGGCGATGAGCCCCTATATTTTGGCAAAAGCGATGCGTGCACGTTGATTATGCCGTATGGCGCAATATCAATAATTTCTTGTGATAAAATTTGCCCAAAAGCGCAAGTTACCATAATATCAGGCGCAAGTTCTTTCAAATCTTCAACGCCTTCAAGCCTAATCTTATCATACTGCAAAACATTTATGCCGAGTTTTTGAGCGCAAACTTTAACGGCAGACGGCGTAATTTCGCCCTTTCTTCCAACAGGTTTATCAGGTTGGGTTACCACCGCTAAAATTTCGTGCTTTGAACTTGCGATATTTTCAAGGCTTTTAACCGCAAATGAAGGCGTGCCGAGAAAAACTATTCTCATTGTTCATCCTCCACGATATCGGTTGCTTTGTCGATATATAAAATACCGTCTAAATGGTCGTATTCATGGCAAATTGCTTTGGCAAAAAAATCGTAAGCGGTAATTTTAAAAAATTCGCCTTTTCTATTTTGAGCCTCTACCACAACTTTTTGCGGGCGGTCAACGTTTCCGCTTTTATTTGGAACGGATAAACAACCCTCAGCGCTAATTTGACTGCCTGATTTTTTCAAAATTTTAGGGTTTATAAATTCAAAATAACCTTCTTCAACTCTTACAACGAAAATACGCCTTAAAACGCCAACTTGAACGGCGGCAAGCCCTGCTCCGTCGGCTTTAATAACGGTATCTTTCATATCGTCTAGAAGTTGAATTGTTTTTGATCCAAAATCGGTTACGGGAAAAGATTTTTTTCTTAAAACTTCATCACCAATTTGAACGATTTTTCTTATTGCCATATTTCACCTAACTTAAGGAACTTGGATTTATTTCAACGTAAACTAAAACTTTTCCGTCCTTATATCTTAAAGAATTTTCATAAATTTGGTCTATAATATCATCGTTTTGAGCCTTTATTCTCATTAAAACTTGATATCTATACTTGTTTTTTAGCCTTTTTATAGGCGATTTCATCTTGTTAAAGAACAAGAAATTATCTTTATTTTCTCTGTAAACTTTGTCTAACGATTCAAAGACTTGCCTAAACGTATCAAGCGTTTTTTCATCGTCTTCGCCTTCAATCATTACTCTAACGATTGTTGAATACGGCGGATACATCGTTGTTTTTCTAAGCGTTTTTTCACGAACGAAAAAACCTTCGTAATCGTAATTTATCGCATAGCGCAAAATAGGGTTATCAGGACAATACGTTTGCAAAACAACAACGCCTTTATCGTCCGCTCTTCCGCTTCTTCCGGCAACTTGCGTTATAAGTTGGAAAGTCCTTTCTGAACTTCGATAATCCGAGAAGAATAAACTCATATCCGCATCAAGAATTCCAACTAGAGTAACTGAAGGAAAGTCGTGGCCTTTTGCAATCATTTGCGTGCCTACTAAAATATCGGCTTTATGCGCCGAAAACTCGCTTAAAATCTTATAATGTCCTTCTTTCGTTTGCGTTGTATCGTTATCCATACGCAAAATTTTGGCGTTTGGAACAAGTTTTTTTAACTCTTCAACTACTTTTTGCGTGCCTGTTCCAACGTAATTTATATGAATTCCGCCACAATCTGGGCAAGCGGAAAGCATTTTATAAGTTGCGCCACAATAATGGCATTTTAATACGTTACCAACCGAGTGATAGTTAAGAGCAACGTCGCAATTTTCACATTTTGCAACGTAACCGCACTCACGGCAAATAACGTGTTGCGAATAGCCTCGCCTATTTAAGAAAATCATTGCTTGATTACCGCTTTCAATGCATTTAACAAGTTCTTCCTGCAAAGCAGATGAAAAAGCAGAGTTATTACCCTTTCTAATTTCCGTTCGCATATCGGCAATAATCATTTCAGGCATAGGTTTTTTATTAACGCGCTCAGGCATTTGAACTAGATTAAATTCGCCGTCTTTTGCCTTTGCAAAAGTTTCAACCGATGGAGTTGCGCTACCTAAAACTAGTTTACAATCGTTAAACTTTGCCCTAAATAACGCTATATCGTGCGTATTGTATCTAGGATTAGATTCACTTACGTAACTTCCGTCGTGCTCTTCGTCGATAATTATAATTCCAACGTTTTCAACTGGCGCAAAAATCGCGCTTCTAGCCCCTACCGCTACAACGGCTTCTTTTGAGCGAATTCTCCACCACTCGTCAAATCTTTCCCCTGCAGATAATCCACTATGTAAAATAGCAACGCTCTCGCCAAACTCCGCTCTAAGTTGAGTTAGCATTTGCGGTGTTAATGAAATTTCAGGAACAAGCATTATCGCGGATTTACCACTAGCGATTGCTCGCCTTATAAGTTCTAAATAAACGACCGTTTTTCCGCTACCGGTTACGCCGTGCAAAAGCGAAACGGTTTTATCGGTCGAAGTAATTAAATCAATTGCGTTTTGTTGATAGGGCGTAAAATTCACCTTTTTAGAGCGTGATTCAAGCGATGAATACGGCGACCTATTTACCCTTAAGTCATAAGTTTCAAAAAAGCCCTTTTCAATAAGTTTATTTACTGAATCGTTTGAAAAATCCTTCTTAAGTTCAGCAATTTTGCAAGTTTTTATGGAATAGAGTTTATTGAGCGCGCCTATTTGAGATTTTGCGTTTTTACCTAAACTAGACAGCATTTCATCAAGCGTAAAACTTTCGCAAATTTTAACGAAAGTAACTAGTTTTTCCCTAACCTTTCCTTTTCGCATTTCGGTTGGAAGAAACAACCTTAATATGCTTGCGCTATTTAAGTGATACTTTTTTTGCATATACCTTAAAAGAGATAAATTCTCTAAGGTGATTGCAGGCTCATCGTCAATTGCTCTTATTACGCTTTTTAGTTTTTCTTTAGGATATGAAGAAGTTTCTTTCATATTGATAACTATTCCGTCAACAGTCGTTCTTCCAAACGGCACGACAACACGACTGCCTACGTAAACGTTAGGAAGCGAAACGGAATAATCAAAAATTTTATCAACTTCGCTATGCGCGATGTCAACTATAACTTCAGCAATCATAAATCTAAAAAGTAAAATATGCTCATAGCAAAGGCTGTGAACATATTTTTACAAAAAACTTATACGAAATTAAAACTTTGTAACAGTAACTTTTCCGTCAAAAATTTCTTTTGCCGCTAAAGTTAATGGTTTTTCATTAGTAGGATAATCTCTGTTTTGGTTTTTAACCGCATCAAGAATTTGCCTTGCTCTTTTAGAAGCCACTATACATAAAGCGTATTTTGAGCCGGTTTTTTGCGCTAATGCGTCGATTGATGGTTCGTGCATCATAATTTTTATCTCCCAAATATTCTATATTTTTTTATTCAACGTTTTGGATTTGTTCCCTAATTTTCTCAATTTCACACTTTAATTTTAAGCCGAAATCAGTTATCGTTACGTCGTTTGACTTGGAACAAATAGTATTTGCCTCGCGGTTAAACTCTTGAACTAAAAAGTCAAGGCGCTTTCCCGCGTTTTCGGTATTTATTATATCTCTAAACTGAGAAATATGTGATTTTAAGCGCGTAATTTCTTCGTCAATATTGCTTTTATCGGCAAATATTGCAACTTCTTGCAATAATCTAACTTCGTCAATTTGAACGTTTTCTAGCGCTTCTTCAATTCTTTGCTTTAATTTCTTGGCGTATTCGTCTTTAATTAAAGGCGCGCGTTTTTCTATATTTTCAACTATTTCTTCTATTGTTTTAATTCTTTTTTCAAAATCAAGTTTTAACTTTTCACCTTCTACTTCACGCATTGCGTTTAAATTATCGAGCGCAGTAGATAGAGTTTTTTCTAAAATTTCTTGATATTTATCGCTATCGTCTTCAAACGTTTCGCTAACAACGTCAGGAAGACGCATTAGTTGCGAAATAGAATAATCGCCGTTTAGTTCCGGAAACGCTTCCTTTAACTTAATAAACGCATCACAATAAGATTTTGCAAGCGTTAAATCAACGGTAACGGGTTTAGACGCCTCTTCCGTTTCCTTAAAACTAATTAGTAGTTCTAATCTTCCGCGAGAAAGTTTTTTTGCAACGAGTTTTCTCATTAAGTCGTCAAACTTCATAAACGCTCTAGGATATTTCGTAACAACGTCTAAATATCTATTATTTACGGTCTTAAGTTCTATAACTAGGCTAACGCCTGATTCGTTATATTCAGCCTTGCCGTAACCCGTCATACTTCTCATAAATTTCTCCTTGTTAAACTATATAATAGCACAGTAAAATAATTTTTTCAACTATTTATTAAGTTTAATTAAACTTAAAAACTCGTTTTCATCAATAATTTTTATACCAAGCGCTCTTGCCTTATCAAGTTTACTACCCGCAGATTCGCCGGCAATAACTAAAGTCGTGTTCTTTGAAACGCTCGAAACAATCTCTCCGCCGTGCCCTTCAATAATTTTTTGAGCATCGCTTCTTTTGAAGTTCATAAGCGTTCCAGTTAAAACCACTTTTTGATTTTTGAACGCATCGCCAAGTTCTTCGCTTTCAAATTTTGGCTCTACGCCAAGCACTAAAAGCCTATCGATTTCCGCAAGATTTTCGCTATCGGCAAAATATTCAACGACGTTTTGCGCTAAAACTTCGCCTATTTCGTTCATTTCAATAAAATCAAAATAGTTTGCAGATTTTATAGCATCTAAACTCTTAAAACGCTTTGCTAAATCTTTAGCCGTTTTCTTGCCAATTCCATCAATGCCTAGTGCGTAAATAAAACTATCAAGCGTGCATTTTTTAGATTTTTCAACGGAATTTACGAAATTATCAGCCTTTTTATCCTTAAAACCTTCTAAACATAAAAGTTCGTTTTTCGTAAGTTCGTAGAGCATAGAGAATTTCGTTATTTTGAAAGCGTCGAAAAGTTGTGACGCCGTCATTTCGGAAACGCCGTCTATATTCATTGCATCTTTAGATGCAAAATGCGCCATCGCCCCTACGACTCTTGGCTTACAATCTTTATTAGGGCAGAATATATTTGCGCCCACTTCTATAAGCTTAGCGCCACAAAATTCGCAAACGGTTGGCTTATCTACGTCTTTACTATTTTCAAAAATTTCAGTCGAGCCTAAAATTTCAGGAATAACGTCGTTACTTCTTCTAACCAATACCCTACAAGGAATTTTTACCTTTTTTCTTAAAATATCGCCGTAATTATTAAGCGTTGCTTTTCTTACCGTTACACCGCATAAATCAATCGGTTCTAATATGCCAAGCGGTGTTAATTTACCAGTTCTTCCAACCTGCCATACGACGTTTTCTAAAACGGTAGTAACTTCTTCGGCGCTAAACTTATAAGCAATTGCCCAGCGAGGAAATTTATCAGTAAAGCCGAGTTCTTCTCTAGTTGAAAAAGAGTTTACTTTTATAACGGCGCCGTCAGTTAAAACGTCAAGATCTTTTCTAGTTTGTTCAATGTCACTAACTGCCGAAATTACTTCTTCTATTCCGTTGCAAACTTTTAAATAATCAAAAACTTTAAAGCCGTTATTTTTTAAGAATTCAACGCAATCAATTTGAGAATTTAACTTATCTTCAGCGATAAAATTAACGTCGTAAAAATAAATTTCAGGCTTTCTTTGCTCGGTTACTTTAGGATCTAAATTCCTAATAGCGCCGGCAACTGCGTTTCTAGCATTTTTCAAGGTTTCATCAGCGGTTTCATTGTATTTTTTAAGAACGGAAAGCCTAATAATTGCTTCGCCTTTAACTTCGCAAACACCTTTATAATCAATGGATAACGGGAAGGTTTTTATAGTTTTTACTTGAGCGGTTACGTCTTCTCCTATTTCACCGTTACCACGAGTGGTCGCTCTAACGAAATATCCGTTTTCATAAGTTAAACAAATAGTCAAGCCGTCAAACTTATATTCAACGGTATAAACAGGGTTTTTGTCGCCTGCTTTTTTAATTTTTTCATCAAAAGATAGAAGTTCTTCCTTCGAAACGGCTTTATCTAAACTATAAAGCCTTTCAATATGCTTATGTTTTTGGAACGCCGAAATAGGCTCGCCACCCACCCTTTTCGTTGGAGAATCGGGTAAAACGATACCGGTTTCTAATTCTAACGTCTTAAGTTCGTCGTAAAGCTTGTCATATTCGCCGTCTGATACGGTTGGATTATCTAAAACGTAATACTCATATCCGTATTTATTGAGAATTTTGACAAGTTCTTTCATTCTTTCCATAAGCTTACTCTTTCAAAAAAATTTAATCTATAACTTCCATAGGCGCTAATAAGAGCGAAAAACTTTTAACGCCAATACCTTTAAAAGCAACGTCGCAAACAGGCTTTTCTCCACCTTTTACGGAAACTATAACGCCAATACCAAATTTTGCGTGATTAACTCTCTTTCCGCATTTGAATTTTGAAATATCTTTGCCTCTCGATGGCGTTGGCTGAGGTGTTCTTGCAAACGTTTTAGCAAAATTACTCGTTACCGTTTCTTGCCTTCTTGGTTCTTCGTAATAATAACCGTCTTCAGTTGCGACTAATTTAGGCTTTGTTAAGCCAAGTTTATCCGATAGTTCAGTTATAAATCGAGATTGAGAAGTAAAACTTCTCTCTCCGTAAATAAACCTTGACCTTGCTCTAGTTACGTAAAGTCTAGATTTGGCTCTAGTAATCGCAACGTACATAAGTCGCCTTTCTTCTTCCATTTCCGCAGGAGAGCCTACGGCTCTAGAGATTGGAAAAATAGTTTCGTCTAGCCCAATTATAAAAACTTTATCAAATTCAAGCCCTTTTACAGAGTGAATAGTAGCAACCGAAACGTAGTTAGAAGAGTCCGCTTCGTCAATATCGCTAGTAAGCGTGATAGACGCTAAGAAATCAACTAACGTTGCAGAAGGATTTAGTTTCATAAACTCGTCAACCGAGCTTTTGTATTCGTCTATGTTTAGTCGCCTTGAAATATTCTCTTCGGAATTTGTTTCAAATTGACTCATAAATCCAGTTTCTTGAATAACTTTTTCAACGAGTTCTCTAATTGAAAGGCTATCTCTTTGCATCATTAAATAAGAAATTAACCTTCTAAACGAATCAATCTTCGATTTTGCGCCTGAAGATAAATTCAAATAATCAACGTCGCAAACGGCATCAAAAACCGAAAGTCCAGTACTTTTTGAATAATCAATAAGTTCGTTTATAGATTTTTCGCCAATACCACGCTTTGGCGTGTTTATAACTCTTAAAACTGCATCATCGTCTAATGGGTTAATGAGAATTTTTAAATAAGCGGTTAAATCTTTGATTTCTTTACGTTCATAGAACTTAAAACCACCGAAAACTTTATAAGGAATAGCATATTTCAAAAATTCTTGTTCAAACGAGCGTGATAAAGCGTTAAGGCGCATAAGAACTGCAAAATCGCTATATTTAGCGCCACGAGCAACCAAATTTTTAATCTGCGCCGAAACGTAACTTGCTTCGCTAACTTCATCGTTTCCAACGAAAGTTTCAATTTTAACACCATCGTTATTATCAGTCCACAAAACCTTTTTACTTCTAACGGTATTGTTTGCAATTATTGTGTTAGCAAGTTCTAAAATTTTCTTTGAAGAACGATAATTTTGCTCAAGTTTGAAAACTTTCGCACCCTTAAAATCCTTGCTAAAACCTAAAATATTTTTAATCTCAGCGCCACGCCAACCATAAATTGACTGATCATCGTCGCCAACTACGAAAATATTGTTATGTACGCTTGCTAAAAACTTTGCAATTCTATATTGAATATGGTTAGTATCTTGAAATTCATCAATGTGAATATACTCAAACTTGTTAGCGTAATAATCTAAAACTTCCGCTTCGTCTTCAAATAGATGCAAAGTTTTAACCAAAAGGTCATCAAAATCCATTGCGTTAGATTTCTTAAGAGCATCTTCATACGCTCTATAAATTTTTGCAATATCACTAGCTTTTGGACCAATAAAACTCTCTATTTCAAATCTTTCCGGCGAAACGTCGTTATTTTTCGCAATCGAAATTTCATTTTTAGCATCTTTTAAGAAGGTGTCAACGTCAAGTTCAAGTTCGGTAATGACTCTCTTTAGAACCCTTTCTCTATCTACTTCGCTATAAACGCTAAAATTTTTATCATAGCCGTCAAGCCTACCTACAGAATTTCTTAAAATTCGCAAACACATACTGTGGATAGTAGATATCCACATTGATTTTGCGCTATCACCAACAAGGTCAACAACACGCTCTTTCATTTCGTTTGCGGCTTTATTAGTAAAGGTAATTGCTAAAATATTACTAGGATTTACCCCTTTTTCCATAATCAAATAAGCAATTCGGCTTGTTAAAACTCTGGTTTTACCACTACCTGCGCCCGCAATAACTAGAACTGGACCTTCCGTTTCTTTTACGGCTATAAGTTGTTCGTTGTTTAATCTTGATAAAAATTCCATATTATATCCTTAGTAAATATATTAACATAACTATAGCATTTTTTCAACAAAATTTTTGAAATTAAAACTAATGATTTTTTAATTTTTTAAATTTTTTTCTAATTTATATCTCTCAAGCGCTTTTCGGTATTTTTCGGCAAGCTCTAACGTATATTTTTGCTTAGCGTCATAAGTCAAATTATCATAAACGTCATGGTCGATAAGTTTTGAAAAAATTAAACACATTTCACCTTCGGTATTTAAAATCTCTTTTACTTTTAAATAAAATTCTTCTTCGCTTTCGCTATCTTTAGTAATCGTTTGAAATTCTTTTGCTTGATAAAACTCAACAACTTCTTGAGTTTTTACGCCACTTGCTTTAGCAAGTTTACTCTTTTCAACAACTTCTACTTTATATTTTTCCCAAAACCCTGATTTTAAGCGCCTTTTTGCTTCTTTTGCTAAAGTTTTAATATCTTTTTCTTGTTGCATAATTTCACTCCTTTTATTTTTTTTCGCCGTTTTTCTACAAATTTTGCAAGCATAAAAAAAACACCCGCTATAAGCGAGTGCTAAAAATTTACATTTTTGAATTTCTCTTTCTTGCTGCTTCAGCTTTTTTCTTGCGTCTTACAGCAGGCTTTTCGTAAAATTCTTTACGACGGAGATCGCCGATAATGCCATCACGAGAACATTTTCTCTTAAAACGGCGGAGAGCGTTATCTAAAGATTCGTTTTCACCAACTCTAATTGTAGACATTTTCACCCCTCCTTTGCCCGTGGCATTTGATAAAAAGTAACACGATTATACTAAACAAATTATGCATTGTCAAGTATAATTTTTTCTTTTTTGAAAATTTTGGAAATTATCTTTTTCCATTTGCGTTTTCCGCTAGTTTTTCACCGCCAAGCAAGTGAATATGAACGTGCGGAACTGATTGGCAAGCATCTTCACCTTGGTTAATTACTACTCTATATCCGTTTTCAAGCCCTAAAAGTTTAGAAAGTTTTGGAATAGTTGCAAAAATTCTACCCAAAGTTTGAGCCTCATCTTCCGTCATATCGGCAAGAACTTTATAATGAGTTTTAGGTATTGCAAGATAGTGCAACTTGGCTTGCGGATTAATATCTTTAATAACGATAAAATCATCGTTTTCAAAAACTTTCACAACGTCAAACTCACCGCTTATAAATTTACAAAACAAACAATTTTCCATAATTTTTTTCCTCTATTTTATTTTTGCAAGCACGCCGTCTTTAAACGGTTGCAAAATTTCAACGTTATAAAAACCTTTTTCTAATGCGGAATTTACGTAAACTTTAACGTAATTAGCAGAATAACCTTCAGCATAACCGTCAATAACGTTTTCGCAAAGAAAATTTATTGTTTTTCCTATTTGAGAATTTATAAAATCACTCTTTAACTTATTCTTTAACTCTAAAATCCTATTAAGCCTTTCCTTTTTTACTTCCGCTGGAAGTGAAGGAAGTTCAAAGCCAACAGTCCCTTCGCGTTTAGAATATTCAAAACAATGAATATCGCTAAACCCAATTTCTTCGCAAAATTCTAAAGTTTTCCTAAAATCATCTTCAGTTTCGGTCGAATAACCAACAATAACGTCGGTAGTAATACCTGCGTTTGGGAAAAACTCTCTAATAAGAGTAACTGACTTTTTATAATCAAAAGTAGTGTATTTTCTATTCATTTCTTTTAGAACTTTATCACTACCGGATTGCAACGATAAATGAAAATGTGGCGCAAAATCTTTAAGTTTTGCTAAATTTTTAAGCAATTTATCATCAATAACGTTATCTTCAAGCGAACTTAAACGAATTCTAGACGGAATATCTTCAAGCCTATCAATTAAATCGGCAAGTTTTAATCCGTTATAATCGTAAGCAGAAAGATTAATGCCTGTAATTACAGCCTCTAACGGTTTTAATGCTTTTAATTCATTAATAACGCTATCTATTGAACGAGAGCGACTTCTTCCCCTTAAATAAGGAATTATGCAATAAGAACAAAAATTGTTACAACCGTCTTGCGCTTTTATAAACGACCTAGTTTTTATTTCTTGGCAAGGCAAATATTTTTCGTAATAACTTTCATCTTCATCTATAACTACGCCTTGCGTATCTAATAGTTCAATTATTTTATCTTTATTGACTGCGCCGTAAACTAAAGTAACGCCTTCCTTTTCAATAAAATCATTTGGCGATTTTTGGCTAGCGCAACCCGTAACGATAATTTTTGCTTTATCGTTATGCTTTCTAACCCTTGCAACCGCTTGGCGAGATTTTCTCTCGGCTTCTTTGGTTACCGCGCAAGTGTTTATAATATAAAGGTCTGCAGGCTCTAATTTATCACTTACCTCAAACCCTTTTTCTTTAAGCCCAGTTATTAAAGATAAACTCTCATAAGCGTTTACTTTGCAACCAAGCGTAAAAACAACCGCTTTCATAAAAAACCTAATTTTTCTAGTAATAATGCTTAATTTTAAATGTTTTTATGTTACGCATAACGTTAGTTTAACTGCATAACAACGCTAGACCACTCACCCTTTTTAACTACTGAAATTTCTTTAAAACCTAAGGATAAATAAATGTCTAATACAAACTGTAACTTACTATTTATTATTCCACTCATAATTAAATAGCCACCACTTTTTAAGTATGATAAAATGGTTTTAGATAGAATTGCTAAAACGTCGGCAGTAATGTTTGCAACAACTATATCGCCCACTATTTCAACGCCTGAAACTAAATTATTGCGACTAACAAAACAAGTATCTTGAACGTTGTTTAGTAAAACGTTTCGTTTAGCGGTAGACACGGCAACTTCATCAATATCAGTCATAACAACTGTTTTTGCGCCAAGTTTTGCGCTAACTAAACCTAATATTCCACTTCCAGTTCCAACGTCTATAACCGTTAAATCTTTCTTAACGTATTTTTCTAAGTGCTCAACGCACATTGAAGTCGTTTCGTGTTCACCCGTTCCAAAAGCCATATTAGAGTCAAGCAAAACCAAAGGTTTGGTTGTTTTATAATCAATCCAAGTTGGACAAATAACGATTTTTTCAAATTCTAACGCTCTAAAATGCTTGCGCCAAATATCTAGCCAATCATCTCCATCGAATTCACGAGAAACTATTTCTAAACTCCCTAGTTCTATAAAACCTTTAGAATTTTTCTTTAAATTTTCTAAATCATTTAGAACTAACTTTATTTTTTCACTCGCCTCACTCGATAAAAAGTAACCTTTAACTAAACTTACGTTCTCGTCGCCCATCAAAATGCTTTCATCAATATAGTCAAACGTGCTTTTTCGCTTTTCAGTAAGTTCAATAACGTCTTTTAGCGAACTTACGGCAACTCCGTAATCGGTATATTGCCAAAAAATATCAGCAACAAGCTCTTCAGCCTGAGAAGTTGTGTGGATTGTAAATTCTTTATAGTTCATATTTTACCTTAAAATGATTACTTAAAATATTTTAACACAACGATTAAATTTTTACAAGAAAATGCGCGAATAAAATATGTAACAAAACCTAAAAGGAAAAACATTTTTTATTTATTATAAATTAAATAAAAAAAATTTAATTTTCTCTTGAATTTGATTTAATTTTTTGCTATTATATTATGGTAAAGATTTTTCGAGGGTTGCAAATGATAAAAATCGGCTTTGACAACAATAAATATCTTAAACTTCAATCACAACGCATTAACGAAAGAATTGAGCAATTTGGCGGAAAACTCTATTTAGAGTTTGGCGGCAAATTGTTTGACGACCATCACGCATCTAGAGTTTTACCCGGTTTTGAGCCAGATAGCAAATTAAAAATGCTATTAAAACTTAAAGATAAGGCAGAACTCGTTATCGCAATTAATGCTAACGATATTGAGAAGAATAAAATTCGTGGCGACCTTGGAATTACCTACGATTTAGAAGTCTTAAGACTAATTGACGCGTTTAGGAGCGTTGATTTATTTGTTGGTAGCGTTGTTTTAACAAGATTTTCACATCAACCAGTTGCTGAAAAATTCCAAAAACGCCTTGAAACTTTAGGAATAAAGGTTTATAGACACTATTCAATTGAAGGTTATCCTTCTAATATAGATAAAATTTTAAGTCCTGAAGGCTTTGGTGTAAACGAATATATTTCAACTTCTAGACCTTTAGTTATAGTTACTGCGCCAGGTCCTGGTAGCGGTAAAATGGCAACTTGTTTATCGCAACTTTATCATGAGAATTTGCGTGGAATTAAGTGCGGTTACGCTAAATTTGAAACCTTCCCTATTTGGAATATGCCACTAAAACACCCTGTGAACGTTGCTTACGAGGCAGCAACTGCTGATCTTGACGACGTGAACATGATCGACCCGTTCCATCTAGACGCTTATAATGAAACTGCAGTAAACTATAATAGAGACGTTGAGATTTTCCCTGTTTTAGACGAAACTTTCAAAAGAATTTGGGGTAAATCGCCTTATAAATCACCAACCGATATGGGTGTTAATATGGTTGGAAACTGTATTTGCGACGATGCAGTTGTTCGCTACGCTTCTCAACAAGAAATTATAAGACGTTATCTTACCGCTTTATGCGACCAAAAACAAGGAATTGTCAGCGAAAATCTAGTTAATAAACAACAACTTATTTTAAAACAACTTAATTTAAGCCTTGAAGATAGACCTGTTGTTGCCGCGGCTCAGCAAAAAGCCGATGAAACCGGAGCGCCTGCTGCTGCTATGATGCTAACTGACGGTAGAATTGTAACTGGAAAAACTTCTTCTCTTTTAGGCGCTTCTTCCGCTCTACTTCTTAACGCGTTAAAAGCTTTGGCTGGAATTGATAAACATATCGATTTAATTTCTCCAACCATTATCGAGCCTATTCAACACTTAAAAGTTGATCACCTAAAAAACAGAAACCCAAGACTTCATACCGATGAACTTTTAATCGCATTAACAATTTCCGCTACTACAAACCCTTACGCCGAAAAAGCAATGGAATTTTTAACGGAATTTAACGGTTGCGAAGTTCATTCTAGCGTAATTTTATCACAAACAGACGTTAAAATATTCAAAAAACTTGGCGTAAACCTAACTTGTGAACCAATTTATCAAACTAAAAAACTTTATCATCCTAAATAATCAAACAAAAAAGTCTCATTTGAATTTCTTCATTTGAGACTTTTTTAATGTTATTTTTGAACTTTTCTTGCCTCTAGGTAATAGCGTTTTTCTTCGGCTTCACCCATAGAGAAAGATTTTCTTGTCATAGAGCCTTTTTTAGCAACGTATTTGAATAAATCCGCTTTTTTAAGTTTTGGCATAAAGATAGCAATTCCGTCGTGTTCAATAGCCGCCTCAATTAAATGCTCTTCGCCGTGAATATAATCTTGAGCCGTTTGTGGAATATTATTTTCAACAAAATAATTATCAATAAACGCTTGAATTTGCTTGATTGCTTCAGCTGTGTTTTTAGAAACGTTCACATCATAATAAACGTCGTCGCAGAATAACTTAATCTTTCTGCTACCGTCAAGAGTTTGTTGCATTTTTGTAATAAAATCTTTCTTATCAACCTGCGTAACTAGACGGAAAATAGGCTCAAAGTTAAGGTCTTCTTCATAAATATTATTAACTTCAACTAAGCAGTACCTTGCAGGATGGTTTTCGCGCTCTTCTTCGGTTAAACCTTCTTTTATCTTATCCCAACAAACTCTAGCAGTTGCAATCGAGTGGTTTCCATCACCAACTGCAAAAACAAAAGGCTTGGTAGAATTATATTTTTCAAGAATTTTTTCAGGAGTCGTCAACTTATCCAGCGCATCAATTACGGCGCTAGGATCGTCAACTAGATAGCCTTCCAACGTTCCGCCATCCATATTAAGTTTAGTCGAATAGAGTTTTTTAAGTTTTTCACGGCGCTCAAATATAGGCTCGATTACCGTTTTTTGATCATCATCAATCAAAACTAACGCGTGAGGCAGTTCAATAGGCGCGTTTTGACGAACTTGAACACGAATCGGTAAACGTTCTTTTACGGTTGCTTCCGTTGCTCTTACCGCTCTTCTTTCAAAAGGATCGTATTCTTCAAGGTCAAACGCAACTAAAAGTCCAACTCTTCTACGACCGTATTTAGTAGTTCTAACCGTTAAAATAAAGCCGTTAATCGTATCAAAGACGCCGTTTTTCAAATATTCAGTCATAGTTTGATTGATTTTTTCCACTCTTTCTTCAGTATGATCCTTAATATAAATTTCAGGCATAATAATTCTTAAAGTAGAAACGTCGCCACAAAACTCATCAAGCTTTGACCAATACTTTTTGTTGCTAGTAAATTGGTCGCAAGCAATAACAGCCCACTTTTCAAGGTCAACGCTTTTGTTTGGAAGTAAAATTTCTGGGATTTTAATGATATTCATTTCTCTCTTTCCTTAATTTATTTATCATTTGCAAAATTTCCGTTTTCGAAAATTAAAACTTTTTCGCCATTTCTTGTTTCGCCAACTATTTTTAAATCACGGCTACCTATCATAAAGTCAACGTGAATCATAGACTCGTTTATGCCGTTTTTTCTAAACTCTTCATCGGTCATAGTCTCATAGCCTTTTAACGTGTCTGAAAAGCCTTCACCTAGCGCTAAATGGCAACACGCATTTTCATCGAAAAGCGTTTCAAAAAACAAAATTCCGCTCTCGTTAATGGGATTATCAAAAGGAACTAACGCGCACTCGCCTAGCATACTTGAACCCTCATCCATTTTAACCATTTTTTCTAAAAGGTCTTGTCCTTTTTCCGCTTTAACCGACGTAACTTTTCCACCTTTAAATTCTATTGAAAAATTATCAATAAGATTTCCTTTAAACGAAAGTGGTTTAGTCGAATAAACTATGCCTTCGCACTCGCCACGCTTTGGCGAAGTAAACACTTCTTGAGAAGGAATATTAGCAACGTAATTTATGCCTTGCAAAGTTTTATCTTCAACGTATTTAAAAGTTCCAAGTTCGTTAAGCCCCACTTTCAAATTGGTGCCGTTAGATGAAGTATAATGCAAACTTGCCAAATTTAAAGAATTCAAATATTCGCATCTTGAGCGCATTTTTTTATTATAAGCCGACCAGTTTTCAAGAGCGTTTCCATCAACCATACAAGATGATAAAATCGCTTCCCATAAACGTTCAACCGCTTTTTTCTCATTAAGCGTTGGAAAAACTCTTTTCGCCCACGCCTTACCGGGAACTGCGGCAATACACCATTGATACTTATTTTCCATCGCCTTTCTAAACGGCTTAATTATCGGGTATCTAGCAACCTGTCGAGCAGTTAATTTTTCGTTATTTATATGCGCTAAGCCTTCAGGATCCTCCGAAATTACGTAAAGATGGCAAGGCAATTTTTCCGCTCTCCACTTTAGTTTTTCAACTTCAAAACTTTCAAATTCATTTAAAGTTTTTTGTTTTTGGAATTTATATTCTAAAGCCGTTAATTTTTGATGGTTAAGATCAACTATAACCTTTCTAGCGCCCGCTTTATAAAGCGTTTTAACTAAAATTTCTATAAACTCAATTTGGTCAAGTTCACATACTAGATATACGTCTTGACCCTTTTGAACGTTTAAGCCAACCTTTGCTAAAAGTTCAGCGTAATCTTTTAATAATTTTTTACTTATCATTTTCAAATATCATACCTTGTAGTTTTGGCAAAGCTTTTTCAAAGAAAACACCGTAAAAATGTTCTTTTGCAAAATCAACGGTTTCTTTCATTGCTTCAACCGTGTAATCAACTGCGATTTTAGCAGATTCATATGCAGATTTTCCGTTTAATAATGCGCCAACGAAAGAACTTGAGTAAATATCGCCCGTTCCGTGAAAATTCCTTGAAATTCTTTCGTTAAAATAATATTGAACGATATCGCTAGATTTTTCATAAACGGCAACGCCTAAAAGCTTTTCATCAAAACTAACTCCAGTTAAAACAACTGTTTTTGCGTTAAGTTCACTTGACAATTCCCTTACTAAATTCTCAATATATTCTTTATCGTAACCAGATAATACAGGTTTTTTACCAAGCAAGAACGCCGCTTCTGTAAGATTTGGTAAAATTACGTCAGCGCCAAAACATAATTTTGCCATTTTTTGAGCAAAATTCTCATCAAAACCATAATAGAAATTGCCGTGATCTGCCATAACTGGATCAATAATTTTTAAGCCTTTGTTAAATTTAGCGCAAATTTCTTCAATATATTCCATTTGATCGCCTAAAACGTAGCCAGTATAAATTGCATCAAATGAAATATTTTCCTTTTCCCAATGCTTTATAATTTTAGGGAATTCTTCCGTCATTGATAAGCAGGTAAAATCAGTAAAACCAGCGGTGTGAGTTGATAAAATTCCAGTTGGTAAAATAGCCGTTTCAATTCCGCATGCCGAAATAATAGGCAATGCAACCGTAACCGAGCATTGACCAACGCAAGAAATATCTTGTATAGTTAAAATTCTTTTTTCCATAAATTTCACCTCTAAAAGTAAATGTAATTTTTAAAATTTTAAAACTTCTAATGAGCATAGCGCTTCTTCTATAAGTTTTTCAACATCTAACCTTGCTTCCGCTTTTAAGATTGTTTCCATTTTAGGCTTAATTGCAGGGAATTTAGGTAAAAACACCGTGCAACAATCTTCATAAGGAAGTATTGACGTTTCGTAAGTATCAATTTTTTGAGCAATTTCTATAATTTGAAGTTTATCAAACGCAACAACAGGTCTTAAAACTGGCATTGAAACAACTGAATTTGAAGAAGTCATACTTTCAATCGTTTGGCTAGCAACTTGACCTAAACTCTCTCCGGTAATAATTGCTTGAGCGCCGGTCTTTATCGCAATTTTTTCTGCAATTCTCATCATAAAACGGCGAAGAAGAGTTATCATAAGCTCTTCAGGGCATTTTTCGTGAATTTCTTCTTGAATATGCGTAACTTTAACGATATATAAATTTATGCCGTTAGTGTATTC
Source organism: Christensenellaceae bacterium (assembly GCA_045586885.1). Lineage (GTDB taxonomy): Bacteria > Bacillota > Clostridia > Christensenellales > Borkfalkiaceae > UBA4636. The sequence continues at coordinate 10,455 of JAZNBE010000028.1, read as the reverse complement.
GGCAACCTTTTTTGCAAGAGTTTCCACCTTTTCACGAGCAAGTTCGCTTGTGTAGGGATAACTATGGAAATGGAGCGCGTCAAGTTTCATACCACGTTTTGCAAGCATAAAACCGGCAACAGGACTATCAATTCCGCCTGAAAGCATTAATATACCCCTTCCAGAAGATCCAGATGGCAAACCGCTAAGACCGTTTATCACGTCGGTATAAACTAAAGAATCACCACTTTCACGCATATCTACGTTAACAACAAAACTTGGCTCAGTTACGTTTACGAAAAGATTAGGGTTAGAATCTAAAATTCTACCACCAAGTTCTCTGCTTACTTCAACTGAAGTTAATTGAAAAGTTTTATCAGCGCGATTAGTGTTAACCTTAAACGAACCAGATCTATCTTTAGTAAACTCCAAACAGCATTTTTCTATTTCGTTTAAGTCGCTTTTAACTATAAACGCTGGAGAAAATGAGTGAATACCACATATTTTGCCAAGTTTTGATACTATCAAATCATAGTCATTATCAGCAAAATCGCCGATTATATACCTTGCGTTTATAACTGAAAAACTATGCTTAATCGCAGATAGATTTCTTTCAATATTTTCTTTGAGAAGTCTTTCAAAATAACTTCTATTTTTACCTTTTAAGTGAATTTCGCAGTAGCGAACGATAATTATTTTTTTCATAAATTTATTTTTCCAAAAAGTTTTTCACCGCAAGAATTTAACTTTTCAACGGCAGTTTTCACGTCTTCAATAGTCGTTGAATAAATAAAACCTATTCTTATCATCCCATCTAATATTTTCTTATCGCTAATAAATGAAGAAATTACCCTAGAATGCGGATTTTTCGAAGAGCAAGCAGAACCAGTTCCTATCAAAACACCTTCATCGTCCAACATATTTTGTAATACTGCTCCCTTTTGGCTATAAGCTGAGAGCGAAATTATATATGGGGAAGAATTTTCTTTAGAGATTACCTTAAAAAATCTATTATCTAAATTTTCCAAAAAGATTTTTTTCAACTCTTTTACTTCTTCAAGGTTTTCTTCAACTTTACGTAAATATTTTTCACAAGCTTTACCAAAAACGCTAATTCCTAAAACGTTTTCAGTTCCGCTTCTTAGTCCATTTTCTTGTCCACCGCCGATAATATAAGGCTGAATAGTTAAATTTTTATTATAAATTAAAGCGCCAACACCTTTTAAACCGCATATTTTATGCGCTGAAATTGAATAAAGGTCAACTTCGCTTGCTAAATCAACTTTAATTTTGCCAAACGCTTGAACACCGTCGCTATGAAAAACTAGTTTCTTATTTACGTTTTTGGCAATTTTTGCTAGTTTGTTGATATCGTTAATAGCGCCAGTTTCATTATTTACGTGAATAACGCTAACGAAAGTAGTTTTATCATCAATTTTAGAAATAAAATCTTCTTCGTCAATAAAACCGCCTTCTTTTATTTTTACAAATCTAACTTCAATTCCTTTTTGTTTTAATAGTTCAAACGATTTATAAACTGCGGCGTGCTCGCCTAAAGTTGTTACAACGTTCCCTCTTTTTGCATACGAAAAGATAGCAGTATTATCTGCTTCAGTTCCGCAAGACGTAAACAAAAGTTTTCTATTATTAAAAAACTTTAAAATGTGCTCTCTTGCGTTTTCAACTATTTTTTTTGCATTCCTTCCACCGCGATAAAGGCTTGACGGATTATAAAAAACTTCGTTAATTTCATTTATTGAAGTTTGTAATATTTGTTCATCAACCTTAGTTGTTGATGGGTTATCTAGGTAAATCACGTTACTCATAAAAATTTATAAAATGCTTGAATTAAAGCGGATTTTTAAGCGATATTACAAAACGCATAATCTATTTAAGCGTAACTATTGTAACACCGTTCTCGCCTTCGCCAAACGTTCCAAAGCGGAACGATTCAACTCTTTTATCTTTCCTTAAAACATCGTGAATAGAAGAACTTAAAATCTTCATACCAACACCGTGAATAATTTTAACTTCGGCTTGGTTTGATAAAACTGCTTGGTCGATAAAACGAATTACTTCATCTAACGCCTCTTCTCTTCTTTTGCCAACGACGTTGACTTCGTTTTTAAAATTAGTGTTTATCTTTCTAGCAATTTGAACTTTAGGCTTTTCCTCTTTTTTATCTTCAATAGATAAACGCATATCTTTAATTTTAGCCTTCATTCGCATAGAACCGACTAAAACTTCGGTTTCGCCGTTTTTGTTACAAGGCTTTTGAATTACGCCGTAAGAACCGATTTTAGATAAATAAACAGTCGTTCCAACGGTTGCCGTATCTACCGTTAGTTTTTCAAGATGAGATGATGAACTATCGGTTTTTGATAGATCGTATTTCTTATCGTCAAGTTTGTTTTTAAGAGTTCTTGCGGTTATAATATCGCCACCGTCAAGTTCTTGTTTTGATAGAATTTCTTTAATTTTCTCAATTAATTCTTCGGCTTCCGAAACTTTATCGTTTACAATTCGCCTAGTTTCAGCCTTTGCTTTTTCAAAAAGTCTTGCTTTCTCTTCGGCAAGGTTTGATTTTTCTTTTTCAAGAACCTCAATTTCTTCTTTTGCTTTTTTGGTAAGTTCTTGGAATTTATCGTATTCTTCTTTTGCTTTTTGCCTTGATTTTTCGGCCTCTTTTAGAACGTTCTCAAAAGCAATTTTATTATCGGATAAAAGTTCGGTAGCAAGCGCCGTAATTTCGGCTGATAAACCCAATCTTTTAGCAATTTCAATAGCATTTGAACTTCCCGGAACGCCAATATTTAATTTATAAATAGGAGCGTAAGTTAAAGGATCGAATTCCATTGACGCGTTTACAATTTTCTTGTTAGTATAAGCAAATTCTTTAAGTTTTGAATAGTGAGTAGTAACAATGCCTATAGCATCTTTTTCAAGAAGGTTTAATAAAACCGCTTGCGCCAAGGCGCTCCCTTCTTCAGGATCAGTGCCTGCGCCAATTTCGTCCATTAACACAAGACTTTTTGCGTTTGCGTTTGCAGTTATTTCAACCAAATTTTTAACGTGAGAAGAAAACGTTGAAAGACTTTGCTCAATGCTTTGTTCGTCGCCTATATCGGCAAAAACTTGGTCGAAAACAGAAATTTCAGTATCAACGCTTGCCGGCAAAAACAGTCCGCTTTCCGCCATTAACACAAACAAACCGCATAGTTTTAACGTAACAGTTTTACCACCGGTGTTTGGACCTGTAACAAGCAAAAATTTATAATCCTTACCCAAAACGATATTTAGCGGAACAACAACTTCTTTATCGATTAACGGATGCCTACCGTTTATAATAGAAATATAGCCTTTGTTGTTCAAAATAGGCGCGTTTGATTTAGTTTTGAAAGCATAAATCGCCCTTGCAAGACAAAAATCAATCGCACACACAGTATTAACGTTACTTAAAATGTTATCGGCGATAAGCCCAACTTTATGAGATAAATCACGAATTATCTCTTCGACTTCTAAACCTTCTTCTATAATAGTTGATTTTAGTTGGTTATTAAGTTCCAAAACTTCAACAGGCTCTATAAATACCGTTGAACCCGTTGAAGATTGATCGTGCACGAAACCTTTTATTTTTGAACGATGTTCGCTTTTAACTGGAATAACGTATCTATCACCACGAATAGTTACGATATTTTCTTGTAAATATTTTTGCTCGTTTCTCAAGAAATAAGCAAGTTTATCACGAATTTGATCGTTTAACTTTTTTATTTTTCTTCTTAATTGATAAAGCTTATCGGTAGCGTCGTCTGCAATCTTTTCATCACTTAAAACCTTAGATAAAATTTCTTTTTCTAGGTATTGATCGCAATAAAGAGCCTCTGCGATTGATGGCAAAATTGATAATTCTTCATCGGTTATTTGCGTAAAGTTATTTCTTATCAACCTTGAAGATTTTAAAAGCCTAGCGGCTCGTATGAGTTCCGCAAGCGTTAAACTTGCGCCTTTTTTAGCCCTTTCGAGTTCATCGTTAGGTTCGTCAAAAAACTCAATACCGTTTATTCCGTGAACGTATAATAGTTTATAAGCCTCAAAGGTTTGATGTTGTAAATATTTAACGTCTTCAAAATCAGTTCTTGGCTTGAACGACAAAATAAGCCGTTTCGTTCCTTTCAAAACGGCATATTCCGCCACCTTCGACAAAACTTTGTCATATTCAAGTGTCAAAAACGTTCTTTCGTTCATTATCTTAATTCAACACCTAAATTGTTTAATCTATTTAAAATTTTCTTAACGTATCTTTCAATTTCTTCATCGTCAAGAGTTTTTTCTAGTGATGAGAAAGTTAGTCTATACGCCATACTCTTAAAGCCTTCTTTAATTCTATCGCCCGTGTAAACGTCAAAAAGTTTGACGTCAACAAGGTTTTTAACGTTTGCCGACTTTATAGCATTAATAATATCTTGGTTGCTAATTTCAAGATTTGCTACAATCGCTAAATCACGCTCAACGGTTGGATATTTAGAAAACGCTTTAACACAGAACGCTCTATTTAAGTTTACGGAAACTAAATCATAGTTTATCTCTGCAACATAAATTTTCTTATCAATACCAACCTTTTTAGCGGTAATAGGATTTAATTCGCCAATAAAACCAACAACGCTTCCGTCGATGATAATCTCTGCAGATCTAGTAGGGTGCAAGAAAGGACGAGTTGAACGTTCGTAAGAAATCTCTTTTGATAATAATAAATGAGATAATAATCCTTCAACAGCGCCTTTAAGCGTAAAGAAATCTTCGTTATCGCCAAACATTGAAAGAGCAAGCGTTTGAACTTCTGTAGGAAGTTCTTTTAACGGAAGTTCTTTTGCTATATAACATTTAGCAAGTTCAAAAATTCTACCTTCTAGGTTTTTCTTATTAATATTCCTTTCCGTTGCGGAAACGATAGACGGTAATAGAGTAGTTCTCATTATGCTAACGTCTTCGCCTAGCGGATTTTTAAGTTTAATAAGATTAAGTATTGATGTGTCATAACCAAAATTAACGTAGTCTTTTGGAGAAATGAAAGAATAAGTTATAATTTCGCTAAAACCTATTGACGCAAGATATTTCTTAAGTTCTAATTCTTTCATTTGGGCTTCGTTAAGTCCACCTGAAGTTATCGACGCATTTTCTAAAAGCGCGTTTTCAATATGGTCATAACCATACATACGGATAATTTCTTCCGCTAAATCAGGGAAACTTTCAACGTCGTCACGATAAAGTGGAACGCTTGCAGTTAAAACGTCATTTTCAATTTTGCACTCAAAATCAAGGCTTGTTAAAATCTCTAAAATTTTATCATTTGGAACGATTATTCCTAGTAATTTATTGATTTTTTCAACGTTACAAGTAATAACCTTTCTTTCCGTTTCACAAGTATTTTGGTCGATGTATTCACAAGAAACGTCGCCAGCGCCTAAAAGGTCAATAAGAGCAAGCGCTCTTTTTAAGCCGATTTCAGTAGTCCAAGCGTCAACGCCTTTTTCAAAACGCGCAGAAGAATCGGAGCGTTGGTTTAGGCTCTTGGAAGTCTTTCTAACGTTATCTCTTTTGAATTTTGCGCTTTCAAAAACGATGTTCTTAGTATCTTCTTTAATTCCGCTACCAAGACCGCCCATAATACCAGCAAGAGCAGAAGGCTTATCTTTATCGCAAATAACAAGATTGTTTTCGTTAAGTTCAAATTCCTTTTCGTCTAAGGTTACAATCTTTTCGCCGTTTTTTGCGCGTCTAACAACGATTTCCCCACCAGTCAATTCTCTATAATCAAAGGCGTGCATAGGTTGACCGATTTCGTTAAGAACGTAGTTGGTAATATCTACGATATTATTGATAGAACGAATACCCATAAGAGCAAGTCTTCTTTGCATCCACTTTGGAGATGGCTCAATCTTAATATTTCCAACGTATGCAGCCATGTATCTTGGGCAAAGTTCAGTATCTAAAACGGAAACTTTTACCTTTTCAATAGTCTTAACGGAAGTCTTTTTATAATCTAAACTAGGCATTTTAAGCGGAGTTTTCAAAAGAGCGGAAACTTCTCTTGCAATACCTAAAACGCTTTGACAATCAGGGCGGTTCGCCGTAATAGAAATATCAAACACAACGTCTTTAATATCTAAAAGTTCGCTAACTTCTTTGCCTAGTTCAAAATCATCGTGGAAAATAAGAACGGAATCACAAGAAGCGCCGTCGTAATATTCGTCGCTAATACCGATTTCTTCCCCACCGCAGAACATACCAAACGATTCAATACCACGAAGTTTGCCGTTTTTAATAACCGTGCCGTCCGCTAAAACAGCGCCGTTTACCGCAACTGGAACAATATTTCCAACTTGAACGTTAGTTGCGTTGGTAACAATTTGCAATACGCCGTAAGAACCTGCGTCAACCTTACAAACGAAAAGTTTGTCCGCTTCAGGATGTTGACCTTTTTCTAAAATCTTACAAGTTACTATTTTTGATACGTTTTTATTTATTTCAATAACTTCTTCAACTTCAAAACCGCAAGAAAATAAGCCGTTTTTTAACTCTTCAACGGAAACGGAAGAAATATCTACGTATTCACTTAACCATCTTAATGGAATTCTCATCTTTTTCTCCCTCCTTATTTGAATTGCTTAACGAATCTTAAGTCGTTATCAAAGAACATTCTAATATCAGGAATATGATATTTTAGCATTGCTATTCTTTCTAAGCCAATACCGAACGCATAACCAGTGTAAACGTCAGGGTCGATTCCACAGTTTTCCAAAACCTTGCGGTTTACCATACCTGCGCCTAAAACTTCAATCCAGCCCGTACCTTTACATAATTTACAACCCTTTCCACCGCATTCAAAACAAGAAACGTCAATTTCAACGCTAGGTTCGGTAAATGGGAAGTATGAAGGACGAAGCCTTGTTTTAATATCGCTAGAATTAAAGATCTTCTTTAAAATTTCTTCTAAAGAACCTTTTAAGTCGCATAAAGATATGTTTTTATCAACAACAAGCCCTTCAATTTGATGGAAAATTGGAGAGTGAGTTGCATCATCGTCAGAGCGGTAAACTCTTCCCGGGCACATTACTTTAATCGGCGGCTTTTCACTCGTCATAACACGAACTTGTCCTGGCGACGTATGCGTTCTTAAAAGAATACCTTCCGTAATATAGAAAGTATCTTGCATATCTCTTGCAGGATGATCTTCAGGAATATTTAGTTTTTGGAAGTTTATTAAATCGCTTTCAATTTCAGGGCCTTCAAAAATCTTAAAACCAAGACCTGCAAACGCGTTAATTAAATCGTTTTTAACTAAAGTTATAGGGTGCAAAGTGCCTTGCGCTTGAACTTTAGCAGGCAAAGTTATATCAACCGCCTCTTTTAAAAATGCTTCTTGAATTTCTTTGTCTTTAAGTTCAGTTTCTTTCGTGGAAATTAAACTTTCAATTTCCTTACGTAAATCGTTTACCATTTGACCAACTTTAGGTCTATCTTCAGGCGCAACGTCTTTCATACCTTTAAGTAGTCCCGTAACTTTACCACTTTTTCCTAGAAGATCAACTCTAACGTCATTTAAATCTTTAACGCTATTAGAATTATCTACGGCAAGTTTTGCGCTAGTTAAAAGTTCGCTTATCCTTTCTTTCATTGTGTCTCCTTCATGACTTGTTGTAATGCATTAAGTAAAATTATATATAATAATTTACTTAAAGTCAAAGTTTTTTGCTCCGTTTTAAGAGTTAATTTGCTTTTTTACCCCAATTTTGCCACAAAATTAAAATAGATGGCGTGTAATTTAACGCCATCTTAATCATTTAAGTTTTATTTTGTTAAATAAATTTCGGGAACTTTTCCAATAATTACGTTATCGTAACACATGATTTCAATAAAAGATTCTCTGCGCCGTGTCTCAAACGTCGTGATAATTTCGTAGTTTATTACGAATTTAAGAAAGGTTTGATGCCTAGTTTGATTTATTCCCGCTTCTTGAAAAATTGTGTAATAATCACACTTAACCGACGCAACGCTTATAAGTTTAAAATTTATTTTTGAGCCAACGCCTGATAAAAATTTTATTCCAGTAAACGCGCCTATTGGTATATCTACCCCACTAGATATTGCTTTATTAAAATATTCATACGTTTTATCGACGATTTTTTTAGAAAATGCGTTTAATTTAAACGTATTCGTCGAAACAAAAACAATATTTCCGCCATCATCTTTTTCCACTATTATAATATCGCTTAAACTCTCAAACTCATCAAGCACGTCGCCTAGCGCAAGATAGACCGAATTGCTTTTTTGCGCTTCAAAACTAGCATCCGCATAAGATAACAATACTTTGTTTGCGTTTACAACAAGAAAAACTGATATTATAATTAAAAATATAACGATAAAATTAAGTTTTAATTTTTTATTAAACCGCACGTTTTATTATATGCAATTTAATTTGTTTTTGAACGTGGTTTAAAAATTATTGCCGCTAAATAACTAAAAACAATCGCAGCGGTTATTCCTGCCGCCGCAGATTTTACGCCACCTAAAACCGCGCCTAGTAAGCCAGATTTTGAGCCTTCTATTGCTCCTTTTGCTAAAAGATAACCAAAACCTGAAATTGGCACGCTAGCGCCAGCGCCTGCAAAATCAACCAAATATTCGTAAACGCCCACCGCTTGCAATAAAACGCCTGCTAATAGAAATATTACTAGAATTTTACCAGCCGTTAGTTTTGTTTTATTTATTAATATTTGCGCAATCATACAAATAAGTCCCCCAACGACAAACGCCTTAATATACATAAATACGACTTCTATCATACGCCCTCCAAAACTACTGCGTGAGCAACGCACGGTATTGATTCGCCTTGTTGTGTTGATACGGTAGATAATAGCGCGCCTGTCGCCATAAATATTATCTTTTTCAACTCTCCTTTTAACAATTTTTCATAAATATAAGAATTAAAAACCACCGCGCTACATCCTGCGCCACTTCCGCCTTGATATTCATCTTCTTCAATGTTATATATCATTTCGCCACAATCACAGTGTTGTTTTTCGATATTATAGCCCTTTTTTAGAATAATTTCTTTCAAAAGTCTAGAACCTAAAGCACCTAAATCGCCAGTTAAAATCAAATCGTAATCACTAGGCTTAGTGTTAGTTCCTTCAAATAAATTAATTAAGGTATCGCAAGCAGCAGGAGCCATTGCCGCGCCCATATTATTAGCATCAGTTATTCCAAAGTCAACGACTCTACCAAAGGTAGCCGATAATATTTTAGGAAAATTACCGCTATTTGATATTACGCAAGCGCCTGCTCCAGTAACCGTCCATTGTGATTGAGGCGGTCTTGTGCAACCAAGTTCTAGTGGATAGCGATATTGCCTCTCAGCCGTTGCAAAATGACTACCCGTTGCAACAACTAAATTATTCATATGTTTTCCATCAATTAAACTAGCCCCAATAGATAAACCTTCGCTAAACGTTGAACAAGCATTATAAAGCCCAATATAAGGAAACTCAAAATCACGAGCAGCAAACGACGCTGATATTATTTGGTTTAATAAATCACCAGATAAAAGCGCGTCAATATCGTTATCAGTTAAATTTGCCCTCTTTATAACTTTTGATATTGCAGTAGATAACATTTTGCACTCTGCCTTTTCAAAAGTAGATTCGCCAAACTTATCATCGTCTAAAAGCTTATGAATATGCTTACCAAAATTACTATCTTTTTCTTTCGGCCCTGCGATTGAATAGGTAGAAATTATTCTTGGTTTGTTATGAAACACCACTGTTTTTTTAGCCATAAAAAATTATTAATTCTCCTTAAAAAATTACAATTTAGAAATTATGCCAAACATAATAATTCTAATTTTTGTTGATTATTCCTAGGTTTTAAAACAAATTTATGATGTAATATACAATACCTACCGCAACTGAAGAGAGTATCCCAAAAACAATAATCGGCCCGGCAACTACAAACATTTTTGCAGCCATCCCATAAACGTAACCTTCCGACTTAAATTCCATAGCCGGCGAACTTACAGAGTTAGCGAAACCGGTTATTGGAACAATTGAACCACCACCGGCATAATGCCCAATTCTATCATAAACGCCAATGCCAGTTAGCAAACAACCTAGAAAAATCATTATCATTGACACTACACTAGACAATTCATCACCGTATAATCCACCGTAAAACATTAAAATATACCTAAAAAATTGACCAATAGTGCAAATTAGCCCACCAACGAAAAAAGCATTAGACAAACTTCTAACTTCTTTTGTTTTTGGGCTTACTCTTTTTACAAGTTCAACGTATTCAGCGTTAAAATTATCTTTGTTTTTTCCAGTCATCTCTCTTCCTCAAATAATTTAATTTTTCGGTTAATTTTCTCTTCAAAATTTGACTCAAAGTTATCAAATGAAAAACCTTCTTTTCTCATAC
>JAZNBE010000027.1:0-55034 GCA_045586885.1 Christensenellaceae bacterium | reverse complement strand
ACTTTAATTCGCTATTCTTGATATGGTCCATATCATCAAACTCTTGGTTTTCACCGCACATACCCCAAATGAAAGTATAGTTTCTAGTGCCGATACCAGAGTGAATTGACCAACTTGGAGAAATAACCGCTTGTTCGTTATGCATAACGATATGGCGAGTTTCTTCCTTCGTTCCCATAAGGTGGAAAACTACGTCTTCTGCGCCAAGGTCGAAATAGAAGTAAACTTCCATTCTTCTTTCGTGAGTATGGCTTGGCATAGTGTTCCAACCGCTACCAACTTCAAGTTCGGTCATACCCATAGTTAGTTGGCAAGATTTACAAACTGCAGGGTGAACGAATTGATTGATTACGCGCTTGTTCATATTTTCTTTATCGCCTAGCGGAACTTTTCTACAGTTAGCCTTGTTGATAAGAACGGTTTCGTAAGTCTTATGAGCAGGAGCAGAGTTAATATAGAACTTTGCAGGGTTTTCAGGGTCGTTTGATTTGAAAACGACTTCTTTAGTTCCCATTCCTACGTACATACCTTCTTTATGACCAACAGGGTAAGCCTTTCCGTCAAGAATAACTTCACCAGCGCAACCTACGTTGATAATACCAAGTTCTCTTCTTTCTAAGAAATAAGCAGTAGCAAGTTCTTTAGTAGTGCCTAAAACAAGTTCGGTTTTAACAGGCATTACGCCACCTGCGATAATTCTATCTTGGTGAGAGTAAACCAAGTTAATTTCATCGGCAATAAAAACTTGCTCGATTAAATAATTTTCTCTTAAGGTTTTGGTATCGTAATTTTTTGAATCGTTTGGATGATTCGCATATCTAGTTTCAAATCTCATATTTATCACCTTTCATATTATTGTTACGCATTTTTCCAAATTTCTCTAATAAGTTTTACGCTTGGCAAAATATCTTCGCCCGTCGTTCCTTCGAGAATAAGATTTGCGTTAGTATCGTATTGTTTTATGGTTGAAACAAACCACTCGTAATCGAAAAAGCCTTTACCGATAGCGCATTGTTTAACCTTTCCGTCAACTATAGACGCATCTTTCATATGGAAACAATGAATTTTTCCGTTAAAGGTTTTCAAACCTTCGGTTAAAATTTCTTTATAATCGCCCCAGTTACCATCGTCTAAATAGTTGTAAAGGTCGAAAACAAATCTTAGGTTATCGCTCTTTATAGCGTCGGCTGCTTGTTTTAATCTTTCAACGGAGTAACAAACGTGCCCACTCGCGCCTTCCATCGCTACGTAAACGCCTAAATCTTCCGCCTTTTTCGTTAGTTTTTTGAAGGTTTCAATAACCGTTTCTAACGCTTCGTCGGTGCGGTTTAGTGGGTTATAAGTCCACTTATCGTCGTTAAAAGAACCAGTCTCGCTTCCTACCGTATCACAGTTAAAAACCTTTGCTAACTCTAGGTAACGTTCGAAAGTTTTAACGCCGTTCTCAACCTTTTCTCTAATCGAGTGGACTGGGTTGAAATATGCGCCGAGCATTATAGTTTCAGCACCGCTATTTTTTATGCCTTGAGCAATCTCTTTGGCATTTTCTTCCGTTATCGACGGATTATACGGAACGTCGCTAAAGGTTTTATAGGGAACGAGTTGAACGCCGTCAAAACCAAATTCCTTTAGCCTTGCATACATATCAAACTCGCCCTTTTTACCTAAATCGTGTCCACGAATTGCTAGTTTCATTTTAATTATTTGTTAAGGTTTTTAGTAACTTCACTGCAAAGGCGAGTTACTTCCGCCCAGTTGTGCTCTTTAAGAAGTGATGCTTTAACAATCCAACTACCACCGCAAGCAACGACCTTTGGGAAAGAAAGATATTCAAAAATGTTGTTTGCACTAATACCACCGGTTGGCATAAATCTCATCATTGGGTATGGAGCGCTAACAGCCTTAATATAATCAAGCCCGCCTGCTTGTTGCGCCGGGAAGAATTTAACGGTTGTAATTCCAAGATCTAACGCTGCTTCAATTTCAGTAGCGGTAGCAACGCCCGGAACGAACGGCATACCGATTTCTTGAGCACGCTTAACAACCTTTGGGTTAAGACCAGGAGCAACGCAGAACTTTGCGCCTGCTTTTTGCGCTCTTTCTAATTGGTCGATAGTTAAAACCGTGCCAGCGCCAACTAGCATATCAGGGTATGCCTTTGTCATCTTCTCGATAACCTTATCAGCACCTTCAGCACGGAAGGTAACTTCTGCGCAATTTACACCGCCTTCAATCAAGGCTTTAGCAAGGTTTTCCGCTTGGTCAATTTCTTCCAAAACTATTACTGGAACAATGCCAGTTTCTTTTAAGCAAGTAGTGATATCTTTCATTTTTTTTACCTCAAAATCTCTTTTTTTTAAATTATCTTGCTAACCAACCGCCGTCAACTGCAAGGGTAAAGCCGTTAACGTAATCAGATGCAGAACTTGCTAGGAATACGCCTGCGCCCATAATATCGTCAGGAGTTCCCCATCTACCTGCAGGAATTCTATCTAAAATTGCTTCGCTTCTTTCAGCGTCAGCGCGAAGAGCCTTAGTGTTGTTAGTTGCCATATAGCCCGGAGCGATTGCGTTGATGTTAATGTTGTATTTAGCCCACTCGTTCGCCATTGACATAGTGATTCCCTTAACTGCGCTCTTTGAAGCGGTGTAACTAGGAACTCTAATACCGCCTTGGTAAGAAAGCATACTAGCGATATTGATAATCTTACCGCCTTGACCTTGCTTTACGAATTGGCGAGCAACTGCTTGTGAGAAGAAGAAAACGGTTTTAGCGTTAAGAGCCATAACGTCATCCCAGTTCTTAACTGAGAAATCAATAGCGTCTTCTCTCTTAATGATACCTGCATTGTTTACAAGAATATCAACTCTTCCGTAAAGTTCGATAGTTTTAGCAATAATTCTTTCAATAGGTTCAATCTCAAGAAGGTTTTCGGTCATATAAGCAAACTTATCAGCACCGATAATTTTTAGAGTATCTTCACTTGGAACGTAACTAACGCCCATAACCTTTGCGCCTGCTTCAGCAAAAGCGCGGCAAAAACCTTGTCCTAAACCAGTATCGCTACCGGTAACGATTGCAACTTTTCCTTCTAGACTAAATTTGTCAAGTATCATAATAAATCTCCTTAAAATTTAAAATTTTCAATTATCAAAAAGGCTTGCGCCTTATATTTTTTTGCTTAATCTTTTTTCTTACTAGCCTTTTCCCTTCGACCGCACTTACGCACGCGCGTGTGTGCGCCATATACGCGCATACGCATACAAATTATTTGTCAAATTATTTGTCAAATTCAAAGCAACAAAGCCCAAAACGGGCATAGTTATTGCTTATGCACGAATTGAGATGGCGAAACGCCAAAACGCTTTTTAAACACTCTAGAAAAATACAACGGCTCGGAAAAACCGCACATTTCGCTAGTTTCGTTAATGGAATAATCGAAACGACTCGTTCCCGAGAGTAAAAGTTTAGCGGCGTTCATTCTAGTTCTGGTTAAATATTCGTGAGGAGTTACGCCAACTTCCTTTTTGAAGAGTTTTCTTAAATAATCGTAACTAAACGGCAAACTCTTAAGATAATTATCAAGTTTATAGTTTACGTCGGAGAAATTTTTCAAAATACTCTTTCTAATTTCTTCAACCACTTCGCTAGTTCCGTTCTTACCGATGTAAACGATTAAATAACTAACGATTAACGAGCCTAATGCCGATAAAACTAGTTCCTTGTTCAAAATATCGGAATTAAAATAAAAACTAGCCTCTGCAAAACTTCTATAAATTTGACGTTCTGCTTCATCAGTAATTTTTCTAGGCGTTTTGTAAGGAATAGTAGCGTCGGTAAGATTTAAGTAAATGTTAGTAAAACCTTCGTCGCTATGGTTAATATGCCTTACGTTCGGTGGGATTGCAATTACGTCCCCCTTCTTATACTTAATAGATTCGCCTTGGTCAAAAACAAATTCCCCTTGACCGCTAGTGCAATATATAAGTTCCCATTCGTTGTGAGTATGCTCGGAAACGTTATAAGTGCGTAGTTGTTTACCAACGTAACTAATGCTATTCATAAAGACCCCTTTTGTCTATATTAGCGGTGTGTGCGTATAAAACTTTCTTTTAGAAAACTTAAGCACCATATGTCATTATAACACAAATTATCCGTTTTGTCTATATTGCTTGCAAGTAAAATTCCAAAAAAATACCATTTTTTGCATAAATTTTGCCTTAAATTCTTTTAAAGGTAAACGTTAGGTTAAATTTTGCATCAAACTCAAACTCACGTTTACTGTTCGTTTGGTTTAATAACAAACCCTAAATCACGCAAAAATTCAAAACACTCGTCTATCCACCTGGTAACGCCAGTTGATAATTCATACGGCTTATTAGTTACAACTTCATTTCCAAGCGAAACGCCGTGCGGACCTTGCGGAAAAATATGAAGATAGACAGGAATTTTATTATCACTTAAAGCCTTTGCTAAAATTAGCGAATTGCAAACTGGAACGGATTGATCCGTTGCGGTATGCCAAATAAACGTTGGCGGAGTAGAAGAATTTACGCGTTTTTCAAGCGAAAGTCGGTCTATAAGCCCGTTATCGCCACAAGTTAGCACTTCAAAAGAACCTTTATGCGAATAAGTTTTATCACCCGTTATAACAGGATAGCACAAAATTTGAGCGTTAGGACGAACAGATTTTGCTAAAGTTTTCGCGTTAAATTTTTTGTTTTTTGAAAGCCTTTCAACTACTTCTTTTTCATCCGGAATAATTGAAAGAGACGCGGTTAAATGCCCGCCTGCCGAAAAACCTATTGCAACAACCTTATCGCTAATAACGTTAAGTTGGTCAGCGTTATCACGAATATAACTCATTGCAAGGCATGCTTCAACAAGCGCGTTTGGGTATTGAACGTTTACTGAATAATCTAAAATAAACGCGTTATAGCCTTTCGCTAAAAACTCAAAAGCAATAGGCTCTGCCTCTCTTGGAGAAACTTTGGTATAGCCACCGCCTGCAATTACTAAAACGGCGGGGCGTTTTCTAGGCTTATCAAGCGATTTTGCAGTTTCATCTGCAATAATTTGGGTTAAATAACCACCGCCTAAGCCTAATCTATCTAAAGAATAAATTGAATATAAATCAATTTTTTGAATTTTCATAATTTTAGAGAATATATTTTTCGATAAACGTAGCAACGCCATCGTTATCGTTAGAATCGGTAACTAAACCGCACCTATCTTTAACGGCTTGGTTAGCGTTTTCCATAGCAACGCCAAGCCCTGCAAATTCAAGCATAGGTAAATCGTTGAAGCCATCGCCTATCGCTACCGTTTCTTCACGCTTTAAGTTTAACTTATTTATTATAATGTCCATAGCGGTTGCTTTAGAGCAGTCCTTATTAACGAACTCTAAAAAGTCAACGCGTGAAGGATGAACGTTTAAGGTTTCGCCTAAGAGTGCTTTAAGTTCAGCGTGGTTTTTATTTGTCAACTCAACCGTATCATACCAAACGAATTTGGTTATGCCTTGCTCGGCAACTTCGGCTAGGCTTTTTACAATTATAGGCTCAACGCCTGATATGTTTTTGTAAAACTCAATTTTTTCGTTATAAAATTCGGCGTAAAGTTGGTTGTTAGACCAACAAATCATAGTTGCTCCGCGTTTGTGCCCTTCTTCAACAACTTTTATAGCGTCATCTGGAGAAATAGTTAGCGAATATATTTTTTCACCGCCTATCATTACCATTGCGCCGTTATAAAGAATATACGGCATAGATTCAAGACCTAAAGCCTTTACAATTTTTGAAACGCCTTCGTAAGGTCTACCCGTTGATAAAACGAAATAGCACCCCTTTTTTATTGCCGACTTGACCGCACTTATCGTGCGGTCAGTCAGCTGACTTTGTGAATTGTATAAAGTTCCGTCAATATCAACGGCAATTAACTTATAGTTCATAAAATCTTAAAGTTTGTCCTTTGCAACCCATAAACCTAAAGCAGGGTTTGGAATAAAGTAAATTTCTTCGCCGTCAGGCATAACGTTATAACCAAATTGAAGTTTTTCAGGGTCGTAACGCTTAATCATTTCATCATAATCGGCAGGGATGAAATTAACGGACGCAATTTCTTCCTTTGTAATGTTTTTAACGGCGTAAGTTATTGAAAATCTACCATCGGAAGAGCCGTGAATAAGGTGAGCCGCAGCGCCCATATTATTCTTCATTTCTTCGTTAGTCTTTAGCATTTCAAGAACTTTTTCTCTACCAATATAACCATACTTTCTAATGAAAGCGTCGTTAGTAGGGTCTTCGCCAAACATTTGAACGCCCGGCGCTAAAACGATAAGTTCGCCACCGTCCGCAATAGCCATTCTTGTTCTATAAATAGACTTGTTACCAAGCCAAGTTGAACGGAATTCGCTAGGGTCTAGGTAAACTACGCATTTTTTGAAAGGCTTTTCAATAATATCAAGGTTAGTTTTTTGAGCCATAGCAACTGCTTTTTCTAAAGCAATACGCTCTTCGCTAATAAACACGCCGTGAGTATTGATAATTCCGCCTGGAGCAGTAGTTACGGTTAAAACGAAAAGTAATGGAACGTCTTTTAAGAAGTTTTCAACGCCGTAATCGAAAAGTTTTCTAGGTGGAGTGTGATCCTTACCCATAATTCTTTCCATACCATACATTGCGCCTAGCATATGCGACTTATTAATAAATTCGCTACCGCCACAACCAACGAAAATATTCTTGCCGTGGTTAGCCATACCAACAACTTCGTGCGGAACAACTTGACCAATAGAAATAATAAGGTCGTATTCACCGCTAACGATAAGTTTGTTTACTTGGCATTCGATAGGAGCATCCCAAATACCTTCGCTAATTTCGCTTAAATATTCGCCCGGAACTGTTCCTACAGTAACAACGTCGTCACGCCAACGGTGTTCGATAAACCTATCAAAAGGAATATCGCCAAACATCTTTAAGCACTCTTCTTCCGTCATAGGAAAATGTGTGCCAAGAGCAGGAAGAATATCAACTTCACAACCGTTTTTAATAAGTTCGTTATAGTAAACGTTCGTAATAAAACCTGCGTTTGAGTGGAAACGAGTAAAATCAGGCGGAATTAGCAAGACTTTTTTCAAAGCCTTGCCATCAATAGATTGTAATAACGCCTGTTTAATTTCTTCGTTAGAAAGCCCTGCAGGTGTTTTTTCTTCTAGAAAAATTCGCATTTTATACCTTCTAATTTTTTATTTATACGATTGTTATACGCCTGCGTATGCAGAGAAACCACCGTCAACAGGAATAACCGTTCCGGTTACGAAACCTGACATATCGCTATCAACTAACCACATTAAAGTGCCGATAAGTTCTTGCGCTTCGCCAAATCTACCCATTGGAGTGTTGTTCAAAATCTTTGCGGTTCTAGCAGTTGGAGTGCCGTCTGGATTCCATAAAAGCGCTGCGTTTTGAGCAGTTGAGAAAAAGCCCGGAGCAATTGCGTTTACTCTAATGCCTTCTTTCGCAAAGTGAGTTGCAAGCCATTTAGTAAAGTTAGAAATAGCCGCTTTTGCAGCAGAGTATGCAGGGATTTTAGTTAAAGGCGTGAAAGCGTTCATTGAAGAAACGTTAATAATAGTGCAACCTTCTCTACCAAGCATATCTTTAGCAAATTCTTGAGTTGGGAATAACGTTCCGTTGAAGTTTAGACCAAACACGAAATCAAAACCGCGTGAATCAAGGTCAAAGAAACTCTTCTTGTTAGGGTCGTCCATAACTTCTTTATCGTGGAATTCACAATCAGTTGAAGCCTTAGGGCTATTTCCGCCTGCGCCGTTAATTAAAATATCGCATGGGCCGTAAAGTTTTAAAATTTCTTCGTGGCAAGCCTTGATATTTTCTTTATCAAGAACGTTCATAATCATGCTGATTGCTTCTCCGCCTTCAGCCTTGATTTCGCTAACAACTTTATCGCCAAGAGCAGCGTCAATACCTGCAACGACAACCTTTGCCCCACATTTAGCTAAAATTTTACAAAATTGGCTACATAAAACACCGCTACCACCAGTAACGACTGCAACTTTTCCTTTTAAATCAGGTGTATGAATACTCATAGTAATATCTCCTTAAATTAGTCTATAGGTCGATTATTCGCCATTTTTTATACTTTATATTCGCTTGCAGAAGTGTTACCGCCACGACCAGTCCAGTTAGTGTGGAAGAATTTACCTCTTTCGCTGTCTAATCTTTCGTAAGTGTGAGCGCCGAAGTAGTCGCGTTGCGCTTGTAATAAGTTTGCAGGTAAACATTCGGTGGTGTAACCATCGAAATAGTTAAGAGCAGATGCCATACAAGCAACAGGAATACCGTTAAGAACTGCTTGGCTAACAACTCTTCTCCAGCTTGCAGTTAAGCCTTCGATAGTATCTTTGAAGAATGGGTCTAAAAGAAGGTTAGAAAGTTCTGGGTTAGCATCGTAAGCCTCTTTAATCTTGCCTAAGAATTTAGAACGGATAATGCAACCGCCTCTCCACATTAAAGCAATACCGCCGTAATTTAAAGTCCAACCATAAGTCTTAGCCGCTGAACGCATTAAAGTGTAACCTTGAGCGTAAGAAACGATTTTTGCAGCGTAAAGAGCGTTCTTAATATCTTCAATAAAAGCCTTCTTGTCGCCAGTGAATTTAGGAGCAACTTTTGAGAACTTCTTAGATGCAACAACTCTTTCTTCCTTCATAGCAGATAAGCATCTTGCGTAAACTGCTTCACCGATTAAGGTTAGTGGAACGCCTTCGTCCATAGAAGCAATACCAGTCCACTTACCAGTACCCTTTTGACCAGCAGTATCTAAAATCTTATCAACTAATGGAGTGCCGTCGGTATCTTTGTAAGCAAGGATATCTTTAGTGATTTCGATAAGGTAACTATCAAGTTCGCCCTTATTCCATTCAGCGAATACTTCGTGCATTTCATCTGCAGACATACCAAGAAGGTCTCTCATAATTTGGTAAGCTTCGCAAATAAGTTGCATATCGCCGTATTCAATACCGTTGTGAACCATTTTAACGAAGTGGCCTGCGCCGTTTTCGCCAACCCAGTCACAACAAGGAGCGCCGTCTTCTACCTTAGCGCAGATTGCTTGGAAGATAGGCTTAACTGATTCCCAAGCAGCCTTTGAACCACCAGGCATAAGAGATGGACCGTTCAACGCGCCTTCTTCACCGCCTGAAACGCCGGTACCGATATATAATAAGCCCTTGCTTTCAACGTAAGCAGTTCTTCTAGCGGTATCAGGGAAGTGAGAGTTACCACCGTCGATAATGATATCGCCTTCTTCAAGGTAAGGGATTAAAGTATCAATAAAATCGTCAACAGGCTTACCTGCTTTAACCATCATCATAACTTTGCGTGGTTTAGCAAGAGAGTCGATAAATTCTTGTAAAGAGTAAGTACCGATAATGTTCTTACCTTTTGCTCTGCCTTCAACGAAGTTAGTAACTTTTTCAGTAGTTCTGTTAAAAACTGCAACGGTAAAGCCGTTTCTTTCCATGTTCATAACAAGATTTTCGCCCATAACGGCGAGACCGATTAAACCAATGTCTGCTTTTTTCATAAATATATAAACTCCTAATTAATTATTCTACGGTTTTTTTAAGCATTTAAAATATGACAAAGCCGTAGCGCGTAAAATTACGCACTACGGTTTTATTAAAATTATCTTTGAACTCTTGCGTTACCTTGCCAAATAGCCCAAACTTGGTCTTCGTCAGCAGGTTCGCCGAAGTCGTTTACTAAAGTGGTTACTAACGCGCCGGTTGCCCAAGCGAATTGAGCGCACTTTTGATCTTCCCAACCCTTCAATACGCCGTAAAGCATACCGCCTACGAAGCCGTCGCCACCGCCGATACGGTCGATAACTTGAATAGGTCTAGGTTCGATAACTTGCCAGTTATCGCCAGAGAGCATAATTGCGCCCCAAAGGTGTTCGTTAGCAGAGATAACTTGACGAAGGGTAGTTGCGAACATTGAAGCGTGTGGATATTCAGCCTTAACGTTCTTAACCATTGCTTTAAAGTTTTCAATCTTATCGCCAATGTTCTTACCACCCGCTTCAGGACCTTTAACGCCAAGAGCTAATTGGAAGTCTTCTTCGTTACCGATTAAAATATCAGCAACGCTAGCGATTTCTTTGAAGATTGCAGAAAGTTCTTCTTCTCTGTTAATCCAGAAAGAAGCACGGTAGTTTAAGTCAAAAGAGATGCAAGTGCCGTATTTTTTAGCGGCTCTAGCAAGTTCTAGACAGAATTTGCTGGTATCTGGAGATAATGCAGCAATAAGACCAGATAAGTGAAGAATTTGAACGCCTTCTTGACCGAAAATTCTATCAACGTCAAAATCTTTGATATTGAGCGTTCTACCAACTTCGCCCGCGCGGTCGTTACAAACTCTAGGAGCCCTCATACCGAAACCGCTATCAGCGATGTTGAATTGATGGCGATAACCCCAAGGACCGCCTTGTGGAACTTCTGCGCCTTCGTAATCCATATTTCTACGGCGTAAATCAGCCTTAATCATAGCAGCGATAGGGCTACCCTTAACGAAAGTAGTTAAAACTTTAACAGGTAAACCTAAAGCAGCTGAAATAGATGCTACGTTAGTTTCAGCGCTAGTTACTTGCATTTTGAAAGTATCGCTAGTGTGAACTGGTTGACGTTGCGCAGGAGTGATTCTAACACCCATGCTTGATGGAACGATGAGTGAATATTTGCAATTCTCTCTTAACTTCATAATTTAAACCTCACTATGTGTTTTATTTCGTATTTATTTTCGCCTTAAGGCGTTATTATTATTTTTAGGAAGGCTTAATTTAGCCTAAGCCTTCCGTTTTTAGTTGGATAGTCGCCTTTAGATAGCACTTCCTTAAAAACTATTTATCGCAACCGCTATATAAAAGTTTTAAGTGCTTACCGATGTGGTTGTAAAGTCTATCTGCGTAAACGTCTGCATTTTCTCTCCAGAACTTGTAAAGTCTATCTTTGAAAATGAAGTTTCCGTTAGCGTCTTTATCGGTTAAAATGTAACCGTAAGTGATGTGGATAAGTTGACGAGCGTCGTTAAGTTCGAATAAACCTTCAAGTTCTTCGTCTTTTAAAGTATCGATATCAGGAATCTTGGTAAGGTCGGTAGTAACGTGATAGAACTTAGAAGCCGCGTCAAACATAGATAAAGCGTATTTATGAACTTCACGGTAAAGTTTAGCGTCGGCTTTTGCAACTGCGCGCATTGCCTCAAGCCAGTTAGTTCCAGCAGTTTTAACGTGCCAGTTACCGTTAGAGTATTTACCGATAATAGCAAACGTTGCGAACTTATCGCTACCGCTGTGAATACTTAACTTATAACCAAAATATCTAGCGATGCTTGCGTGAACTTTAAGTTCTTTTTCGAATTGGTTAATATCGCCAATGTAATCAACGCCTTTTTGGAATTCACCGCAAAATCTTGGTGCAACGGTTTGGAACTTAACTTCGTTCAAGATAAGTTCGTTAGATACGAAGAAGTGTTGAGTTGGAGAAGTTGGAGTTGCGGTTTCATCGATAGAAATTTCGAAATCGCAATCATACTTACCGCTCTTTAAGTATTTATTGTAAATGTGCGTTGCGTATTTGATAGCGTCTTCATAAATAAGAACGGTTCTCTTTAATTCGTCTTCGCTAAATTCAATAACGCTATCTTCAACTTGGAATTTCTTACCAAGATATTTAGCCTTGTATTCTTCGGTTAAAGTAACTTTAGAATCAAGTTCTTCAACGCTCATATTTTCAACGCCAGTCTTGATATGTTCGCTACAATCAAGAGTAAGCATAGTAAAGCCTAAAGATAAAGCGTATTCGATATCTTCTTCGGTTTTTAAGTGGTCGCCGTCTGCGCCGTAACCAGTTTTGTAACCATCACGGAAAGTATAGAAAACTGCAGAGGCTAAAACGTCTTCATAACCTCTGTTGGTAAGGTTAAGTTCACGAATAGATTGTTGAGCAAACACAGGGTATGCGTCGTATTCTTTGAAAAGTTTAATGTGGCCGGGAGTTGCAATACCTAATCTATCGCCAAGACCAAACGAACGTTTTTTGCCAAGAACGCGAATAGGAGCAGTCCAAGGGAATAATGCCTTTAACGCAAGAGAGTTTGCGCGTGAAAGACAAGCCTTAACAGCCTTAGCGCCGTCAAAACTTAATTCAACGCCTTCAAACTTGTCCGCGCAAGAACCGATAGCGATAATACTATCACAATCATTTTCTTTAATCATAAATACAACGCCATCGTCAACAGCGTTTACCGAATCAGCGTAAACTTCAAACTTATTGCTATCACAAAAAGCAGAAATCTTGTCGCCTAACTTGCATGAATCAAATAATTTGCTCATAAATACCACCTTGTTTTTAGATATTATATATATAATATCAAAATAACTAAATAATTGCAATACTTTTTTTAAAAAAAACCTTAAAACGCCAAATAAAATTTTCTTCGCTAACTTTTTTGAAAAAACGCTTTTAATTTTTTCATAACTTAATAAATTTTTGTAATAAAAACACCCACCGAAACGAATTTCCGTTCTGTCGGTGGGTTAAACGAAGTGATAAACTACCTATCTATCATCTCTGTTTTGATTTTTTATTAAACTTAAGTTTACGATTTGATTTCAAACGAGCGTTCAACTACTTTTCTTATCTTTCTATTATGCCCAAAAACTAAATCAATATACAAATAAGATTGTTCTTTTTGTCGTTTACGGCGCGGTTAATAGTTTTTCTAAGTTTTGCTTTAACGCCTTCGCTTATCGACGTGCACTTTGACGAAATTGCATCGTTTACGAGCATATAGAGCGGTTTTCCAAAAATTTCAACGTTTAACCTATCGCAATTTTCATCGCTTAGAGTATCTACGAAACTTTGGCACTGCGCTTCAGTTCCGCATATTAAATCAACTGGCACGCTTGCAAAAGTATCTATTAAATGCATACTCTTTGCCAAAACTTTTACCCTTACGCAAAATTGACCGCCCTTCTTTATAATTTCAGGCTCCGAAATTTCACTCTCTATCGCCGTTGGAACGGTTATGCCGTAGCCTTGCGACCTAGAACATTCAAGCGCGTTTTTCAATTTTGAGTATTCTTCTTTGGCTTCTTGCAAACCTTTAACGTAACTAATTAGCGCGTGCTCGTCGCTAATTTTTTCGTTACACTCTAAACTTAAAACTTTATAGAACAGTTCGTCGGTTGCCAAAATCTTAAAACTTGCAACGCCTTTAGCCATATCAAGAGATAAGGAAGAAACTCCTTCAAACTCATCGCAAGTTGAAAAGGCATTTTCAACTTCTACGTAATTTTTCATTTTGCAAATTGACTTTGAAGAATTTAACGCCTTATCTATAACCGACGCAACCACTTCGTTTTCGCAAGGCAAAGCCTGCATCCATTTAGGAAGTTTAATATCGAACGAGCGCATAGGAAATTCTAATAAAACTTTTGAAATAATATCGGCAATCTCTTCTTTTGATAAATTCAAAACGTTTTTAGCAACAACCGTAACGCCGTATTTCTTTTCAAGTTCTTGGCACTCTTTTTGAACTTCGTTAGAACTTGGGTTTTGAGTGTTAAATAGCACGATAAACGGCTTATTGAGGCACTTTAGTTCGTTTATTACTCGCTCTTCCGCCTTCTTGTACTCACTTCTTGGAATATCTGTAAAAGAGCCGTCGCAAGTTACTACGATGCCTATAGTTGAGTGTTCGTTAATAACCTTTTTAGTTCCAAATTCCGCCGCTTTTGAAAACGGCATTTCTTCATCTTGCCAAGGCGTTTTAACAAGCCTTGGTTTTCCATCTTCTTCAGCGCCTAAAGCCCCTTCAACCAAATAACCAACGCAATCGATAAGTTTAACTCTTGCGCTAGCCTTATCAAATTTTACCATAACGGCTTCGCCCGGCACGAATTTTGGCTCGGTAGTCATAATAGTTTTTCCCGATGCCGATTGCGGAATTTCATCAGTTGCAACTTTTTTATTATTCTTTCCGGAAACGTTAGGAATAATAAGCCCTTCCATAAGTTTTGTGATAAAGGTGGATTTCCCCGTTCTAACAGGTCCTACCACACCGATATAAATATCGCCACCAGTTCTAGTTGCAATATCGTTGTAAATATCGAAACTTTGCATAATTCCTCCATAAAACAGCAAACTCTACCACAACTTTATGCTTTAACTCTAAATTTTATGACGTTTTTTATAAATTATCATAATTTTGTTGACAAGTTCTTTCTTTGTTGCTAAAATGCTATTATCGAAGTGAATATTTCGGGGTGCTTAACGGCTGAGATTATACCCGCTGAACCTAACAAGGTAATGCTTGACTGGGATTTTATTTTCCGCACCCCTTAATAATTATTTATTAAGGAGTTTTTTTATGTCACTTTTAACAAACCAAATGGACTTAGAAAGTCTAATCACCTGGATTTCGGTAGGAACTATAGTTGCTATCGTAATCATCCTAATCCTACTATCCGTAATGAGCAAAAAACTCCCCACAAGGACGCTTGTTTTTGCTGGAGTTACGGCAGCGCTTTCGTTTTGCCTTTCGTTTATTAAGGTAACGCCGGTAACTTACGGCGGTTCAATAACGCTTGCAAGCCTTTTGCCGATAATGTTTTTTGCTTATGCCTATGGATTTTTCCCAGCGCTTTTAGTTGGCGTTGCTTATGGGCTTTTACAGTTTGTGCAAGACCCTTACGTTTTAACGCCGACCACCTTCCTTTTGGATTACGTTATAGCCTTTTCTTGCATTTGCATTGTTCCGCTTTTCAAAATAGAGAAATTTTCAAAAACTATGCAATTATTTCTTGGCGTTACGATGGCGTATCTGTTTAGATTTACCTCCCATCTTTTTTCGGGAATAATTTACTTTAACTTAGGCGCAGTTTGGGCAGAACTTCCAGCCTCCACCGCATTTACGTATTCAGCGCTTTATCAAATTGTTTATATTATTCCTGATTATATTATTACGCTTTTTGCCTTCATTGCTCTCGCAAAAACGGGCGTGTTTGAAACGCTAGAAAAGTTAGCAGTCAATAAAAAAGCCAGCCAATAGGTTGATTAACACAAAAAAAACCGCCTTATCGGGTTCAGTAAGGCGGTTTTATTTATTGTTTTTTATAGGATAAGAAGTTTGAAAAGTTTTACAAAGAATAAACTTGACGGATAAATTATAAAGAACGCCGTTACTGCAAACGCTAGCGTTACCGCTAAAACGCAAATAGGTCTTCTAAACGTTTCGTAAACTTTAGGGAATTTCTTATACGCAAGCCACAATAAGAAAATTATTATTGCGCTTAAAACTATTCCAACAAGCCCGTATTTAATATACGGCGAACTATATTTAATAACGACGTCGTTTTGACCTTTTTCAAGTTTAACAAGCATAAACTTTAAGCCGTTATCAATAAACTCCGCGTCTTTGCCGTTTACTTTAATATCAAAGCCGTCGATAGCAACGTAGTTCATAAATAGGTAGGTTTCGTCATCTTCAGCGTTAGCCGATACAACGAATTTGTTACCATTTTCTATTTTGTATTTAGCCGCTCTAGATTGCAAAAGTTCATTTAACTTCTCTATTTTTTCAAGCGGAAGCAGTCTTCCTTTGCAATACTCTGCAATAGTTGCAGGCGTTAAACTTGTTTCATCGCCGTAATCTTTAATATAAAGATAGAAATAACTAAGCGGTGCTTTTAAATGATAATTAAAGTTGATAATGGTATCGTCGGTAAGAGCAAACCTATTCGATTCGCTATAATTACTATACGCATAATAAATATCGTATTCTTCAGGGAAGTCGTGCGTCATATACCATTGACCTTCTTCTTCCAAGAAAACTTTAACGGTATAAACTTTGGTCGTTTCGTTATAATTTATTTTGAAAGGTGAAATATCGTAATCAACGAAAAGTTCGCCTTCCCCGCCTAAGAAACTATAAAGTTTTTGCAAATCGTCATAGTAAGAGCCAACAAAATTTAAATCTCCGCTAGAAGTTGTGTATGCGTTAGGGAAACAAAGTTCGTTGCGAACGCCTTGGAAATATGACTGCTCAGTATCTTTAAGCAAGGTGTTATAAGAGCGGTTTTGCGAGCGGTGGAATTTTTGGTCGTTGTGAATAAAATAATATTTATACCCAAGCAAACTATCACCAAAATATAAACCGCCAGAACTCTTCATACAGTTTACGTCGTTTCCGTCGTAACCAAAAAACGTTGGAGCAACGAAGTTATCAGCATCGATAACCGATGAGAAAACGCTAAAGCAGTTGGTGTGAGTCGTGAAAGACGCTACGTTCGTGATAGCGTCGTCATAGTCTTTTATTCTATAATAATAACCGTCTTCTTCACT
Organism: Christensenellaceae bacterium; assembly: GCA_045586885.1. GTDB lineage: Bacteria > Bacillota > Clostridia > Christensenellales > Borkfalkiaceae > UBA4636. The sequence continues at coordinate 38,607 of JAZNBE010000027.1, read as the reverse complement.
CTCGTAATTTTCTTTGATAATATCAGAAATTGCGTTAAACTGCTCGTAGCGAACAGGCGTGAAAGAATTGCCCTTTACTAAATGAATATTATAGAACGAAATTTGAACGGCAAACACCGCTATAAGCACGTAAGTTATGGTTTTTAGGCTAGTGAGTCTAAAGTAATAAAGTAGCGAACCGATAAGCAAAAGCCCGCCTATAACCGCGGCAATCACGGCAATTACTTCTAAACCGCCTACCGAGTGCGCAAACATCGAAGAGAAATCGTAAAGGTTTTCTTCTAAAATATCGCCGTTAAAATTCATAATATAAAGAACGGCAATTACTGCAAACGATATAAATAAAACGGTGCAAACGGTTCGTAAAATCGTTGGCTTTCCAACGCGTTCTTTGAGAGTATTTAATAGTGAGCCGGTAAGGTATAGCATATACGTTGCGTTAAGGAAACCAAACCGTAAAGCATAACTCATATAAGAGCCTGCGTTAAGCAGGTTGTTTACTTCGTCTATTAAAACTGGCAACATTATTAAAATGCCAGTAAATAGTAAGAATTTGTTTTTCTTATCTTTAACGCCAAAGCGAATAAAGTAAACGATTGAACAAAATAGACATAGCGTATCTGACAAAATGTAACTTAACTTTGCGTAAAGATGACCAGCGTCAAGGTTGTTCGCCATGTTCTCAAAAAGTCCGGTATTTCTTCCGGATTTTGCGTAAGCCACGAAAGCAGGAACCATTAGTGGTAAACACATGGCAACAACTAAAACTAGCGAAATGCAAGACTTTGCCAAAACGTCCCAACGCTCTTCACCTTCAAGCACGATAAACGCATACGCAACGAAGATTAAGAAGATTAATATCATTGCGAACGACGATATGGAAAAACAAGTATAAACCATAAGCGCATACGCAATTGAGAAGTAACGTATCTTCTTTTCTTTAACCAAACGCTTAAAGCCCATAACAACAAACGGCATATAAATTAAGAAATCTACCCAGTTGATATAGGTGTTAGCCACGAACATATATCCGCAGTAAGCGTATAAAAGAGATAAAATTAAAACAACGTAATCTGGAATACTCTTAAAACTCTTTCTTAAGAAGAAAATTGCAGAAATTGATACGCACGCTAATTTTAGCGGAAGAACGAAACTAACCGCGTAATAAACGTTGCCTTCGCCAAATAGCAAAAACAGGAAAGTGAACGGCGAAACGCAACAATAAGCAAGCGTGCCAAAAACGTCCGCCCCACCCATAATTGCGGTTGAATAGAACAAACTTGACTTTCCGCTAAAAACATCGTAAAAATGCTCAATGAACGGACAAATTTGCGCTAGTAGGTCGTAGTTGGACATGCAGTCAGTCGAAAACGGATAAATTTCGAACGCGTAAAGAACTGCCATAAACAACGCAAAAATTAAAATAGGCGCAGCGTAATAAATCCAACATTTATTGAAATGGTCAACTACTCTATCTAAAAAGAAAGGTTTTTGCTCGTTTTCTAAAGTTTCAACTTCTACTTCACCTAAATTTTCGCTATCGTTTTCGGTTTTTGATAAGATACTTCTATCTTGAGCGCAAGACAATTCCAAATAAGAGCCCACTTTTTTGAATTTAGGCTTTTTCTCTTGGCTTTGCTCTTTAACAGTTTTAAGCGATTTTAACTTATAAGACTTTTTTTCGTTGTTTTTTAACATTTTTACCCCAAGAATTTAAAAGTTTTCGAAAAACGTTTATATTACAAGCAATATTTTAACACATAAACAAACCTTTTGCAAGAACTATTTTAAAAATTTAAAATTATGGTGAAAAAACTCTTGATTTTTTAAAAATAATGTAATATAATCTATGAGAAGTTAAACCTTTTGCTTTTGGCAAAATCTTGCAAAACTATAGTTTTGCCGTAAAAACTTTTCGTTTTTACACTTCAAGTTTCTAAAACGGCGAACTTGCAAACCCTTGCAAGCAAGTTTGCAACTTCTTTTATTATAATAACATAGCAATTAAATGAAAAGGCACGGAGGCGTATCGAAGCGGTCATAACGAGGCGGTCTTGAAAACCGTTTGGGTTCACGCCCACGGGGGTTCGAATCCCTCCGCCTCCGCCAACAAAACAAGCACCTACCAAGGTGCTTTTTTTGTTGCACTTAAAGTTTGAAGGTGGGATTCGAACGAGAACGTTAAGAAAACAGTGGACACCCACTGTTTTTAGCGGTTGACCGAAGTGTTTTGCAAGGCATTAGCCTTTTTTTATTATCTTTTGCCCTTGCAAAACGCAAGAGCGAATCCCTCCGCCATAATGAAACGCAATTCTAATACATATAGTTGTGTTTTTTTGTGTTTTTATGTTATACTATTTTTAACGCTTGAAAATAGGAGAATAGAAGTGAAAAAAAGAGAGATACATATTTTAATTGCAATGCTTTCAACGCTTACTTCAATATTTACTGTTATAGCAATGATGCTTATAAGATTTTTAGGATAAGGAGATTATTATGAATCAAGAAAATAGAAAATTCTTTTGGATTATTTGCATTGTAACCGTAATAGGCGCTGTTTTTTGGTCTGCCATCTTCGTATTGCAACAATCTAGACCATTGTTTATTGCGTTTTTAGTAATCAATATCATTTCTCTAGTTGTTAATATAATTTGTTGGGTAATAGATTCAAAGAAAACAAATACTCAAAACTAATTTTTATCAAAACTATAGTTGTTAGACAACAAAACAAGAACCTAACAAGGTGCTTTTTTTGTTGCCTTCTAAGTTTAATGCGGAATTAGAAAACGTGAAGAAAGTAAAAACTTATCAAAGTTTCGTTTATATTATTTTATTTTCTTCCGTTATTGACTTAATATTTTTGTTGTGCTAAAATGATTTTAATATTAAAAAATAAGGAGTGCACGTATGAAAAAAATTATAACGCTTTTGTTGGCAATTTTTATAACTTTTTCTTTATCCGGCTGCGCTTTTAGTGAGTTTTTAAACAACAATAAAAACGTCGTTAATTTAGGCGATGAAGAAACCTTCGTTAAATGGAATTTAGTTTGGAATAATAATGAGTATAGACCAGTTGACTCGGCTTATTTTGAGTTCAACGATAGTTCTTTTAGATATTATGAAAACGGTGAGTTAAAAAAGGAAGGAACTCATAGAATTACTTATTTTGGGCTTGAAAATTCAATCTCGCCACTTCATCTTAATCTTGAGTTTGGCAAAGACGATAACGGTTTTTCAGTTTTCGACTACCTTGATTGTTATACCGAAGATTCTAAAGACAATTTGCACCAATTCACAATATTAGACGAAGGCTACCACGTAAAAACCGTAAGAGCGGGCGGAGTTCCAGTTAGAGATTATCATTTATCCGATATGCCTTACGCGTTTGGAACTTACTTAAAGGAAGGAACTGAACAATATTCATATGAAAACAGCAAAGCAAACTATCTAAATTGCGCTAAATTAGACGGAACGTTTTGTTCCCAACAAGGTAATAAATTTTACTTTGCCAACAACGCTTATTCTTCAGATTCTAATAGCACGAGTTACACTATTTATATGCGCTACGAAAACAACGTAAACAATACGTTTATTGAAGGAACTATTAAACTTAGTTATTATGAAGATTTTTACACAAGCGAACGCATAGACGTGGCTCTTATTTACGTTATGCATGGCGAAAACGAGCCCGGGGAAGAAAGTGGAACTTCTGTTTTTGCCGATTATAAATTAAATAATTTTGTTTTTAATAGTGATAATTCTATAACTTTTGTTGACGCTCAATATTTTAACGATAAACAAGAATGTGATTATTCCCCATCTAATTTTATAGGCGGAACGTATTATAAGTTAAACTAAAGCAGTGGTTTTTATGGAAAATTCTTTAAGGATAAAATTTAATAATTTACTAAAGGACAAACGGCTAACAGCGTTTTTGCTAAATTTACTAATTTTCTTTTTTGCAGTAATGGGCGTTGTTCTTTCTTGCATCTTTGCAAAAAGAGACGGCTATTCAAGTTGGCATAAACGATTTTTGTATTTTACTCAACTTTCTAACGTTTGGATTGCTTTAATTTGTCTAATTTTTGCTATCACCTTACTTATAAACGTAAAAAAAGCGACTTTTTATACGATTTTTGTGTTAAAATACGTTTTTACCGTATCAATTACGATAACCGGAATAATATTTTGCACGCTTTTAGCACCTTTTGCAGACTTTAACGTTTGGACTTTTTCAAGCATATTAACCCACGCAGTCGTTCCCCTTCTTTCTATAATTGATTTTTTTACTTGCAACTATTTTGAGAAGTTAAAATTAAAACACGCTTTCTTTTCCTTAATTCCGCCGTTTATTTACTTTGTTTTTGCGAATATTTTAAGTTTATTAAACGTAGATTTTGGTAGAGGTGAAACTTACCCTTACTTTTTTATGAACCTTAAATCTGAAGTAGGTTTATTTGGTTTTGTTGGTGGTTGGACACCGCAAATAGGCACGTTTTACTGGTTGGTTTTTCTATTACTATTTATTTTCGCTGTAAGTTTTTGTTACTATAAAATCCATAACAAAAGGCTGAAAAATTTATAATAAAAACAAATTAAACTAAAAAAATTCACAAAAAAAGAACAAGTTTACCTTGTTCTTTTTCTTATTTAATTAATAATTTTTTGTATTTCTTTTACAATTTCTTTTGCTCGTGATTCATCGTTTTTAAGATAAGATACTTTTATTTGCATCCAATCTTCATCCCTATCTTTTGTTACTACTTTTAATTTATAAGGACCAACTTTTGGTTTTTCAAGCGAAATTGAAACTATGTCTTTAATTTCTACACTCTTAATAGTTGTAAGCCTATCATTATATCCGTTATATTCATTTTTTCTTTCAATTGACAAATATTTGTAATTTTTACCCGACGCATCAGTTAATAAAATAAGATACAAGCACTCATCTTTTAACGTAATATTCGTTAAAATATTACTTTTCTTAAATAAACCCATAATTCGTCTCCAAAACTATTATTTTGATGAACTTATAATAACAGAATATACTTAATTTGTCAATACGTTTCATAATTTTTGCTAAACTACTCGCCTTGCGGTTACGTAATAGGACCAACGCTTTGGCGATATTTCTTCAATAACTGCGTGGTCGCTTGCGGTATGTAAAATATAATTCTCCCCAAAATATATGCCAACGTGCCCTATTCTTTCAATTCCAGTTTTATTCTTTCTACTATCGTTTGTGAAAAACATTAAATCGCCACGAGTTAAATCACTTCTTTCAACTTTTACTCCGTTAAGTGATTGCGCTCTACTTGTTAAATCGAGCAACACTCCGCACGATAAAAAGTAAACGTATTGAACGAGCGCCGAACAATCGAACTTACCTTTTTCAAAATTACTATTAAGCTTTCCGTTTCCCCAATGATAGCGTTCACTACCGTAAACGTAAGGATGCCCTAAAAGCGTTGACGCAATATCAATAGTTTTTTCAACGTCATCGCTTGATACTTCAAATTCAACTTTATTACAATATTTAGTTGATACGTAAGCCGTTTTTTCCTTAAATTTTGTTTTATAAAAATCGCCTTGTTTTGACACAAACGAAACGATATCACCTTTATCTAAATAACCTAAAACCGAAGATGAAGTTGAATTTGAACTTCTTACGCATAAACTATCAACCGTTGAAACTAAATAGGTTTTCGTTAAAACTTCAGGTTCGCTAGGCAAAATCGGCTCAATCGGTTTTGTTTGTTCACTCGTTTCTTCTTTAGATGAAGAACTCCCTTCATCGTTTCCCCCTTCGCCGTTGCTACTTGAACTTGAAACGTTAGAAGATTGAGACGAACTACTTTCACTACTATTTTCTAAAGACGTTGAATTATTAACTACACCGCTTGAAAACAAATTGCCGTTTATTGAAGAACTATTATCTTCATAATTATTTGAGCATGCTACGCTAATTAGCGTAAACAAAAAACTTATAATGCAAATTAAAAACTTTCTCATGGCTTAATTATAAAACAAAAAAAACTCCCAAGTCAAGTGGGAGTTTTTGACATTTTTTAATTAAAAAGTGTGGCTATAAGTCGATTAACTAAAGTTTTAACTAACTTTTGGTATCTTCCGTTTCATCGCTACTTTGCTCACTTTTATTTGTTGATTTCAAATAATCTTCAACGGCTTTTTTCTTAATTTCATCAATTTGTTTTAAAGTTTCGGCTTGATTTTTTTCCTGCTGTAACTGCTTTGCGTTTTTATAAATTGAAACGATTTGCATTGCTATTAAAGCAAGACAAGGAATAATTATTATTAAGACAAAACTAAAACCGTTTGATAAAAACGCATAAAAAGAAGTTAAAAATCCAACTTCTTTAACAACAACCGCAACAACCTTATCGACGGAAACAGGGTCGTCTTCAAAATGATTTGCATCACCTTTCGTTATAAAATAACCTTCATCGGCATTGTTTTCAACTAAGCGGTGAGTTATCGTTGTTTCCACGCCGTTTATTTTGCCTTTATAAACTATAATTTCGCCTTCTTCAATGGAAGATAGCGACTTTTCGTTTACGAGTTTAACTAAAATTACGTCGCCCGCTTGAATTTCGGGTTTCATACTATCAGTTTTAACGTTCAAAAGCGAATAACCAAACAGCGAAGGCATACCGCCGGAAATTACGTTTATTAAAATTTTAATAAGCGCTACGCCAAACAACGCAAATAGAGATAAGAAAACTATATCCACTATTTTTTCACGCTTGCCTTTTTGTTTTACTTGGCTCATACGTTAATTTTGAAAATTTTAGGAACGAGTTTAATAAGTTCGTCAATTTGCGTATCTATTACCTTACCAAATTCGCCTTTTAATTTTGCTCTTAAACTATTGAGATAAATAATTTCTCTAGTTATTTTTGTGCGGTTTGCGGCAAGTTGTTCGTTTCTGGTTTCTTTAATAACCATATTAATAGCCTCTTGGTCAAGGCGTTTCATTTCTTCTTCTAACTTGCCTAAAAGTTTTTGTTGCTTTAATGCTTCGCGCTCTTCGGCTTTTTCTCTCTTAATGCGGTCTAGTTCTTCTTTTTGCGCGTCGCTTTCGGCTTTTAGTCTTTCACGTTCTTTAATCTTTTCTTCTTTTGCTAAAAGTTCGCGTTCTTTCTTTCTAAGCCTTAAAATACGCTCTTTATATTCCGTTTCACGCTTTCTTTGAGCAACCAAACGCTTGTTATAAAGTTCGTTATCTTCATTGGTTTGGTTGAGTTTATGTTGAGCAAGCGCCCTATCGATAGCGGCGGCAATTTCTGCTCTTTCAACTTCTTTTAACGCAGAATCGTAAAGCGATGGAACTGCAATAGTCTTAATTTCTTCAACGCCAATATCACTTTTTGGAAAATCGTTTACGTTGAAGTTATTTTCGTGTTCGTATTTAGTTCTAGTGCCTTTAACCTTAAAGTTTTCGCCCACTAAGTTTTGCATAAACAAACTGTTTAGGAAAACTATAACGCGGTATTGCTTTTTCATATCTTCAGGCATTTCTTCGCTAACCATTTCGGCACGAATTTCATAGCCTTCGTCATCGTAACCTTGTAAGAATTCCCAAAGCGATAACGCTTTTCTAAGGTCAGGGTTTTTCAAGATTGCGTTAGTTCTTTGAATTGGCGGACGAACAGGTTCGCTTCTAACCATTTCTTTAGCGAACGGCGTTGCCATAAAGCCGGTAATTATTGCGTTAATTTTAGCAAGACGTTCAATAGGGCCTAATTCTTCGCTATTAAGTTTCAAAACTTCTTCGAAAGGCATTTTTAAAATGCTATCTAAACGCATAGAAATTTTAGCCGTTCCAAGCGTTAGCGGACGGTCGATAACAAGTTCTATTTGTTCGTTCTTTTTAGCGGCTTGCTTTACGGCGTCGTAACGTTTTTTAACGAACGCTGAAAGCTTTTTTAAAAGCGTGAAGATAAAGCGGTTTTCGTAAACTTCGTAACTTTCTTCTTTGGTTGAGTTCAAAAGTTTACTAGGAATAACCATATCGCCATCGAAACCGTGAATATAGTTAGTGTGTTGAGCAAGATATTTAACCGCCTCTTCGCTAACCGTTTTAGCGCGAGAAGTATCAATTAAGTCTTCTTCAACAACGATGAAACGGCGTGGGTTACGAACGATTTTATCTAAACTTTCAAGCGCATCTTCAATAACTTCAAGCCAAGTATTATCTAATACCTTGCGTGAATATTTTCTAAAAATGCGCCATTCGCTTAAACTATCGTCAAAGCCCAAACACGCTTTATAAAGATCGTCGTCTTTGAACATATCAATAACTTTATTGATACGTTTAGAATAATCAGTCATAATAAGCCTCAAATTGAAAATAGTGCTTAGCCGAAAAAAGTTGCCTTTCTTCTAAAAAACGCTAATTTTGAATAACTTTTTCTAATTTTAATTAGAAAACTATTAGAATAACTTTTTAAGTCTTAATAAGTATTCTTTACTTTCGGTCATATTTTCTTCGCCAAAATGGGTATTAAGGTAATCAATATAACCATCAATTTCATCACGAATATAACTTAAGTTGAGCGATTCGAACTTACGTAAAATCTTGTTGCATAAAACGTAGTCTAAACCATCGATTTCAGTTCCGCCACAAGCAACGTAAACAGGAATAAACTCGTTAAGTTGTTTTACGATACGGTTACCAAACGCCAAACGGAAATGCTCGATAACGTAATCGTCCATCTTGTTGAATTTATCAATGTTTTCTTGAGAAACTTTATATTTTTCTTGCGCTTCTTTGAAAAGTTTTTCCATATGCTCGAAAGATAGTCTATAATGAACAGCCTTTTCTTCGTCTGGTTCGAACGGAATACCTTTAGAGTTAATATTGATAGGAATAGCGCGGTCGTAAACCTTATCTGAAACGGAGAAGGTGCTATCATCGTTGTTGATGGTAGCAACGTACCACATATTTTCAGGAAGTTTCATTCTACCTTTTTTGATAAACTTAGGGTCGCTATCCCAACCGGATGAAGTTAGGTCAACGCACCAGTTATCACGTGAAGGAAGTTCGTAAACTGATAAAAGTTCCGCAAAATAATATTCGATACGAGAAATGTTCGCTTCGTCGATAACGGTCAAATAAAGGTTATCGGTATAAAGCGCTTCATACATTGCTCTTAAAATTTCAGTTTCGTTATAACGCTTAGTGAATTCGTTGAAGTAACCGAAAATTTCAGTTCTATCACGCCAAGACGGTTGAACCGGAGCAATCGTTGCAGGGTTATCTAAGAATAAACCAACGGCGTAAGGAAGCGAAGTTTTACCAGTACCTGAAATACCTTGTAATATGATAAGACGAGTAGTAGCAAGCGCCGAAACGAAAAGCCTAATAATTCTTGGCTCGTAGTAAAGCCCACGCTCTTTGCAAGCCCAATGGCGAATATTATCACAGATTTCTTCTAAAGTAACTTCCGTGTTAAATTCGTAAGAAGGCGCGTTCTCGCCGTTATATTTATTATCAATTTCAATGAGTTTATAGTAACGGCTATCGCCCTTAACCTCAGCCTTTTGGTCTTTAACCGCTTTAGCAAGGTTAGGGTCAACGCCAACTGCGGAATCTTTTTCGGTTTCAGCAATAGCATCGTCTAAAGCCTTTCCATCTAAAATACCGTCCGCGCGCATGCCTAATATACGCTCGCGTGAGCGTTGAACGCGAGTAAGTTCGCTATTAAGCCTTGCAATTTCATCTAAAAGATCATCGTTAAGCGGTTTTTTAGTAAAGTAACGGCGGAAAAACTTCGAAACGTATTTTACTATAACGAAAATCAATGCAGCAAGAATTGCCAAGAATAATAAAATGCCAATAATTGCTATAAACCAATCGCCAACGGTAAAACTATCTTTATAAGAATTAAAAATTCTAACGTATTCTACTATGTTTATAATTCTAAATAAACCGCCGAAAATACCGCCGACTTCGCCTTTAACGGAAACGAAAATATTAAGTATTCCTTTAGCGAACTCTAACAATAATTCGCCTAAAAATTGCCATACAACCATAAGTTTACCTCTTATAATTTATAATCTTTCAAAATAGAAGCAATAAGTTTTTTCGGCGTGTAAACACCGTTGCCTTCAACGACGTCAGCCCCAAGATTGAGGAAATAATTCTTTTGGGCTTCGTCTTTAACGTTTCTAACCGCCATTTTAATCTTTTGAACTTTAAGGTATTCTCTCATAAATTTCAAAACGTCGGTATAGTGTTCGTCTTTTATATCGATAAAGCGGGCGTCAAGTCTAACGTAGTCAGGATGATACCCTATGATTAAGCTTAAGTTTTGGAATTCAACGTTATCGAAAAGAATTTTCAAGCGATAATCTTTACTAATTTTCTTTAGAGCCTCTTTGGCAACGTCGCCAGCGCGAACTAAAGTTACCGAGTCAAAGCACAAAATAACGTTTTCGCCAAAACTAGATATTTGCTTCATTATTTCATCTAAAGTTTTTTCCGATTCAAACCACTTTGCCGAAACTTGAACTAAAAACTTAATTTTTTCGTTCATAATAGATTCGTCTTGAGCCTTATCGAAAAGCATATTGTTAAGCGTAAAAATTCTCTTAGTTTGCTCAGCCACAGGAAAATATTGCGGTTGAGTTAACCGCCCCGAGAATTTATCGTTCAAAACCTGTTGCACTTCGATATATTCAATAGTGTTAATCTTTGAATGCCCAACGATAAAGTAATATTCAATAGGTCTATTCGTTCCGCGAGCAACCCTTTGCTCAGATTGCTTTTTTTGCGTTTCCGTTTCAACGCTATCAGTCTTTTTCGTAGTGGCTTTCGTGGTTTTGGTCGTTTCTTTAGCCTTTTCAGTTTTCTCGGCTACCTTTTTAGGTTTAGCCGTTTTTTCGACCTTTTCTTCCGTCGAACTTTTCTTTGTTTTTTCAGCCATAATTTACCCTTTTAATCAATCTTCAAGTGCAGAAAAAGTAACGTTAAACGTCATATAGCCGCCCAAAATAGAATCTTTATGGTCTGGGTCGCTACCTTCATACCACACGGCAACTACGTAACCTAAAACTTCGTTAGGTTTAAGTTCAAACACGATAGAACTTTCTAAAGAATCGTAATACCAATCCCCGTTTTCATCTAAAGATAACGACTCGCAAAGCCAGTCCGCTTGAGAGTTAGAAGGGTCTTTTACGTATTCGCCGTCAACTCGGTTCATTGTGCTAACCTTTTCTTGCTTGCCGTCGATTGTTGGTTGAGCGTAAACGGTTTTTTCCTTTGCGCCCTCGGTGTCTTTAACGATTAAAAACCTTGCGGCAGCCAAAGCGTTTTTATGGTTTGCCTCGACGTTGATTTGCATTTTATACTTGGTTGGCAAATCTTCGTTCATATTTTTAAGATAGAACTTGCTAACTATAAACTCGTCGTTACCAAAAGGCTCGGCTTTACCTTCCTTACCGTTGACCGAAACGTCCATATCGATTTCGCCAACTGTAACTTTTTCAACGTAATCGCTTATTCCGCCGTTATCGCCAAAGCTCATACCTTCGCCGTCTTTCGCGCTATTTGAACCTAAGCATTTCAAAACCGAAAAACCATCGCCCTTAAAGTTAGGGTCGAAACTTAAAGATAACGAGCCACCACGCTTGCCTGATACAACGATTTTATAACTATTAACGTCGCTAGCAGTATAAACCGCCGCCCAAAGAACCAAAAGGAGAATTAGCGCAACAAAAATTGCCAGCGCCATTCTAAATTTAATATGGCGGAAAATGGTTTTCTTCGTATCAATTTTATTTAGTTGTTCTTTATTAAATTCAGCCATAATTTCAAAAAAACTATCACCTTTTAGGTGTTTTCGGTATCGTTTTTATCGCCACTTGGAGCATTATTCGCCTTTCTTTGTGCCTCAAGATATTCTTCAATCGCTTTTTTCTTGATTGCTTCTTCATCTAAAACGGCTTGCGCTTTCGCGCCTTCTAACTTCATTGCAATAACTACTTTAACAACGCCGTAAACGTTATATGAAAAAAGCAAAATGAGCGGAATTATAATCGTTAAGAAGAAGTTTAAAGGTTGCATAAACCAAGAAATTACAGCGCCCACGCCACCTATATGCCAAGAATAAACCCTAACGACCTCATTATGAAAAAGATAAATCGAATCGTCAATATCGCTATAGGTTACGCTTGGGTCGGTTAAAATAGAGCAATCGTCCATGCTACTATACTCTATAGTATATTTGTCACCGCGCGTAACGTAAGAGTGAATAGAAAAACCTTGGCTTGAATATTTTTCGTAAAAATCTTGAGCCGTTTCCATTTCGCCCTTTTTATAGTATTCTACTTTGAATTTTCCGCTTTCATCGGCGTAGCGATAACCAACGATTCTATGAGTATTAAGATATGAAGGGCTAGCGTTTACCTTAAAGGTAACGATAGTTCCCAAATCGTAAGTATCTTCCGTTGGGTTTTTAGTAACGACAAGCGCGCCCACTTTAATAGTCGGCGTCATAGAATCGGTTTGCACGGGTAAGAATTTAGAAGTTCCGTTTTTAGCCGTTTCACCGGGTTGCAAAATTACGATAACCGATAAAATTACGCATAGCAAAATAACCACGCACTCTACAATAAATAGCGCTTTCTTCAACTTGGTCTTTTTTTCAGTTTGATTATTTTGTTTTACGTCTTCCATTTCAATCTAAAATTTAAGTTATCTATTAAGCGTTAGTAGTATCAATAACGGTGAACTTAACGCTAAACGAAGTTTCAGCGTCCGCGTTAGCCATAGTTTTGCCGTTGAACCAAATGTAATATTTCAAAGTTACGCCTGTTGGATTCATAGAAATATTAGTGCTGGTAGTTTGAGCGGTAATTGCAGTTGCGTTATCGGTATAAACGTCGCCTGATTTTGCAACAGTATCGTATTGAGTCCACGCTTGCGGACCGCTAGATGAATTAGTTACGATACAAGCAAAGTCGCCGTCGGCTTGATTTGAAGTAAAATCACTTGAAAGTTCAATGCTAACAGTAAATTGAGTAACGTTTTCAGAGTCGTCGAATACTTCGATTGTGCCAGTTTCAACAAAACCGTCAAAACCGCCTAACGCAGTCAATAAAATACCCTTTGAGTCAGAGTTATAAACCCAGTTAGATACGGTTGCAAAATCGGTATTAGCAACAGGCGCTGCAGGGAAGAATTGACCACCAACAACGTAAGATGCTTGAGAGCCGTTGCTGTTTGATACGGTTTCACCTGAATCAGGAGTTACGCTAACACAAAGGTTACCGCTTGTTGATTGAGCAGTAATAGTGCTTGCAGTGATGGTTGCTCTGTCATTGCTTGTGTACCAAGCAAAGGTTGCAGTTGACATTGAAATGACTAAAACTAAAGTCATAACAACAGATAAAATAAGTGATTTTTTCATGTTTTTCCTCCATACATGATTTTTCATTATTATTTTTTATTTTTCCGCACTAGGCGGTTTTTTCTTTTATTTAATACTCAACTAATTTCTATTGCCGAAATAGAAGTTGATTAAGCCTTGTAAGCCTTCGTCGTTTTGAGAAGAAGTGTTTTGCATTGTTTTTCCGTCAAACCAAGCAACGAACGATACTGACACTGACGCTCTAGTTACGGTTATAGAACCATCAGTCTTTTGGGCTGAACCTAAAACATATTTACTCTCTACTTGAGATAAGGTTAAAGGTGAAGAACCAGGTGAACTAATATAATAGTAACCGTTAGTCGCAACCACTTCGCTACCAAAGAACACAACGCACTTAACCTTTTCGCTGTTTGTTTCAACGCTTACAGGAATTGCAATACTATCGCTCTCTTCGTCGATATAGGTTAAGACGATTCTGCCGTAAATGAGTTGCCCCGTCGTATGAGAAAACTGAATAGCGCTACCCGAGAAAAAGCCTTCTACCCAAGTTGACGAGCCAAGATAGTTACTCTTAGTTATCACAGCGGTTGGCATTGTAGGGAAGTAGCCCGTTTCTTTTGAGAAGTTTACTGCGCCCGTGCCTTCGCCCTGCTTTGAAGTTGTTTCGCTATCTATAAACATTTGGGTTTTAAGTTCTATATTTGGCGCTAAGTTAGCCGTAATTCCCATCGCGTTTGCCTTAGTTTCTTCCGTTTTATAAAACCAAGCAAACGTTGCCGTTATTACGCATATCACCATTAGAACAACCGTCGCTATAGATACTAAAAATGATTTTTTCATAATTCTATTTCAAAAATTTATTCTAAACTTATTTTAATTTGATTTTTTAACTTGCTTTTGAGAAAGAAAGCGTTAAATTTTGTTGAGAATCTTTAGTTGCTTGACTAACGTTTACGTCAACCCAAACGTATAAAGTTACAATACCGCTCATCGCATCGAAAACGTTATCTTGAAGTTGAGTGCCGGAAGACGACGTAAATTGAGAACAAGCAAGAATTACGTTATTACTATCAACTATTGCGAATTCTACTTCCGCCCCGCCCGTAGCCGTTACTAAAACTGACGCTACGTTACTCGTTGTTATCGAAATGGTTGCGGTATAAACGGGGTTTGGCGCTGAAATTAGCCCTATCGGCGAGCGAACCTGCCAGCCAGAAATTGTCGTGCCGTTTAGCATTGGGCGAGCATAAATCAAATTTTCGCAAGAAATTTCAGTTTCAGTTAAATCATCGCCACTACCTATTATAATAGTTTCGTTTGGCATATAGCCAGCGTTAAAGCCTTGAGCCTTCGTTTGATTAAAAACGTTAACCCAATACCAACAAAGCGTAATTGAAACAAGCGAAAATACGGTAATCACTAAAGAGATTATCGTAACCGCTAAATTTCGTTTTAAGTTTTTTACGCTTTGATTGTTTTTCATAATTTACTTTTTTAATAAGTCATTTAACTTTCTGCAACTCTCGTATTTTTTTGCACTTCCCAGTCGTAATCTGATCCGCTACCGCCGTTACCACCAGTACTTCCATCAACGCTGAGCAATAATGCCGCGCAATCTTCGCTAGATAAATTTTGTAAATTTAATACGAAATCTCTATAACCGATCCAAGCGTATGGATTACCAAAAATAACAGATGAAATTTTCGTGTTTTCAAAACATCTATAACCTAATTTTCCTTCGTAATTCTTTCCGTTTACTAGTCCAGTTTCGCCTACTTTGTTACCAAGCGTTACCCTTTCAAGGTTGGTGCAGTTTTGGAAACATTGGTTACCAAGATATCGCACAGTATCAGGAATGGTAACAGATACTAATGACGTTTTTCCCCTAAACAAACTATCTTTCAACTTTGAAACTTCTTTAATTGTCCCTTCATAATAAAACGCTGGCGGAATTTTTAGTTCAGCAGGCACGTTAGACATATCCTTCATTACTCCGCTACTATCAAACGTTACTACCGTGTTCGGCGTATAAAGATTATCAAGCGTATCAATTGTAATTTGAAGATTTGCTCCACCAGATTCCGCTTGAGCGGAAGCAAAACCATCAAGCCACACGATTGCCGTTATTGTATAGGTTGTATCTGCAAGCCCTTCAAAATAGCCGTCTCTCGTAATTACCGCTTTTTTAGTATCTGAACCGGTGTAGTAAGTAAAAGCGTTGTTATCTAATAACGTTTTAGTTGTGCCGTTATCCATATAAACTACGTAAGATAACGCTTCCGCAGCCGCCTTATCGTATGAAGAAGTATCGATAGTTGGCGTTACGTTAATTTCAGTTGCGTAAAGATTTTTTTCAGTTGGCGTAAAACTTGCGGATATCTTTACGGCGTTTAGACTTGACGAAGAAGAAGTCGTTCCATAACTGTTGACCCAATTTGAAGCCGTTGCCGTATCAAATTTATCTAACATTGATAATTGAACTTCGCCAAAGGTTTTAGATGCGTTCATGCACCCTAAAAGTTTTTTACCTGAAACCGTTGCTAAGGTCGTGCTATTATGCGTTATAGTAATTGAACTTGACGACCTTGCCGAGAAATTATATTCTAGTTGACCTTTAGTATTTCCACTTTGACTAAACCACGCAAAAGTTGACGGTATTAAAAATACCGCCGTGGCAATTATCAATATTAAAGTGAACCTATAAATTTTTGCCATAAACTCTTGCCGTCAATAACCCGAAAAAAACGTTTTTGTGATATCAATAATAATTATATAATAATTAAATATTTTTAATGATAACACATAACGACTATTTTTTCAATAAAAAAACCGAAATTTGTCGAGTTTTTTTGCTGAAGGCTTAAAAACGAGCATAAATTCAGCAATTTTGTATGATTTTTTCCTTTAAAAACTTATATTTAGCCAAATTTTTGCATGAAAAAATCGCCACAAGTTGTGTGGCGATTTTAAATTACGTTAAATTGTTTTAATCGTTAGTAGTAAAGCCCTGCTTTTTGAAGCCAATTTCCAGCCCAGTCGTAACCGGTAGCCCTCTCTGGAGCAGCGGCATAAAATTTCGCAATATCGGTATAAACGTTTCCGTCACGATCACAATAATAACCTTCACCGTTAGTTAAATCGTAAAAGCGGAACCAACAATAACTTCCAGATTTTGTAGAAAAGAAAGTTGGTGCGTTTCTCTTAGAATACGTAGTATTTTCCATAGCGCGGGCTTTAAGCCAAAGCCTTGCGCTTTCTGCAGCTTGAAGCGCTTGTTGATTGTTCGTTTGAGTGAGAAGAAATTTTATAACACCAACGCTTTCACTTCCGCTAACCGACGGAAGTTCGTATGAACGAGCCATCTCGGGAGCATAAGTAGTTGGGTTGTGTTGCGCACACCACGCAGCCTTTTCGCCTTTAACCGTGATTTGCGCTTTTAAAATATAATCAACAGCCTTATCAATCATTTCTTGGCAAGTTGAACGTTCACTTTCATCAACGATATTTTTAAACGGCGTTTTGTTTTGAGCAATATCTTGCAAAAGGTTTAGAACGGCAACCATTGCACCATCATTAAAGGTTACGTAGTCATTATATTTTCCGTTATGAGGGTATATTTGAGCAAAACCACCGCTTGGATATTGAAGATTTTTTAAAAACGCTAAGCCTTTGTTGAAACTATCTTTATATTTTTGCTCTGGGTTAATATCGTAAGCCTCGGCTAAGAGCCTCATCTCGGTGTAAGTTGCGGAATTATCGATAGTTCCAACGAAACTACCTTTAACAGCCCAACAATAATCACTTGGAAAACCATTAAAAGTGGTTGTTGTATCGTAATTTTTGCCCCAACCGCCGTTATCTAGTTGCCAATCGATTACGTTGTTTGCTTTTGTTAAAAGTTCTTGCTGCTGAGCAGTGAAACTACCGATAGGTTTATTTGACGAAGAACTAGAACCTTCGCTACTTGAACTATTTGAGCCTTGGCTACTTGAACTACTCGAGCCTTCGCTACTTGAACTATTCGACCCTTGACTGCTTGAGTTTGCGTTTTCGTTGCCTTCTCCGCTAGAGCTTCGCCCTTCTTCGCCACCGCTATTCGAGCCCGAATTTGCCGATAACGAGCTTATAGACAAACTTTTGCCACTTTCACTTGAAGTTTCTGGCTGTGAATTTTGGCTTGAATTTTCGCACGCAACAAACGCTAGCGCCATAATTAAAACTAACAAACAACTTAAAAGTTTTTTTAACATATGCCCCCCATAAAAGGTTAAATCTTATATTTATTGTATCACTTAATTAAATTTTTGGCAATCTTTTTATAATTAAATTTTTGGCAATCTTTTTAGGTCGCAAAAAAACGCATTAAAAAACGCTACTTTTCGTAGCGTTTTCATTTAGAATTTCATTTTCTTTAATAAAATTGGGTAAAGCCCGAACACTGCAAATACCATTACGAAATATCTTAGCATATCGAAAACTAGCGTTACTTGAATTAAATCTGTGAAGTATAAAAGTTTAAGCCCTTCTTTGCACGCTAGCGCAATTATTACCGCCAAAACCACTCTTAATAATTTTTTCCACCATCTAACCGAAAAATTAATGGGCGCAAACTTTTCTTCTACCCTTACGGCAAAAGTGAAACCAACAGCCATACCGTAAACTTTGAAAAGGTCTGCAAAATGAGGGTCTGGAACAAACAAAAAGTAATCGACAAGTGGCAATAAAATTAAAATAGAAATCAAATAAAGTTTATTTTTGTTATTAAACTTATCATAAACGAAGTTGCCTAAAATCGCAAAAGTAAAGCCAAGCAAAAGCCCAACTACAACGTCGCTAGGGTAATGAGCGCCAAGATACACTCTTGATACCGCAACCAAAACCGCAAGCGCGATAGACGTTATTATCATCCATTTCTTTTTTAGTTTTTGAGAAAGCGTCATCGACCAAGTTGAGAAATTTTGAGTATGCCCACTAGGAAAGGAATAACCCGTTGCCGTTTCCGGTCTTACGCAAGAAACCTTACCGTTTGCAAAAGGTCTTTCAACTTTCGCAAAGTTTTTAATAACGTTGTTTACGCTTTGAGAAAAAACGGTAATAAAGAAAACTCTTTGCGCTAAATCTTTATCTATTGCAAAATATAAAATTCCTATTATCACAACGATTAGCGTTTCTTCGCCAAGCATAGTTACGCCTTCGAAAATTGCGTTTAGAAAATTCGATCTTAACCCTTCAAAAAACTTCAATATTTGAATTTCAAATGCAAACATAACCTATCTTTTTCCTTAAAAAAGCCTTAATAACAGGCTTATAGCCCAACTTTTAATAATTTTTATAAAATGAGAGAAATGCACCTAAAATATTAAGTGCATTTCAAATAATAGTTTTATTTAACGCTATTTAGAGTGCCAATAAATAGTGGAACTTTGTTTTCAAAATCTATTATCATATAAACGAAAGGTCTAGTTAAATAAACTTGCTTTATTATAATTTCTTCACTAGGCGCTTGCGCTGACGCTTTATTCATTTCAACAACGGTAACAGCGCCTGCCTTCGTTCCCTTTTCGCCCATTTCAATTTTGGTTTTGTGAATAACGTTATTTATATAAAGATTATAGCCTTCATAATTTCCAAGGTTTGAAAAATCGGCTTGAAGTGGCGAGAAAGCGTTCACCATACCCATATCGCATAAAACTTGGTTTAGCGACGTGCTATATTCAGTTTCAAATTTTGGAATTGAAGTAAAAACTTTATAATTTCCTTTTTTGCCACCTAAAGTTGTGTGAAGAGTTTCGCCTTCTAACGAATTTACGTATTCTTCAATGCTAACGTTTTCGTTTGGCAAAAGCGCGGCAAACGCATATTTATAACCGTAATAAGTTTTAATAAAGCCGGTTGCCTTTTCGTCTTCTAAGTAGATATATTCCGTTGAGAACATAAATTCGCAAACTTGCTCTTCACCGCTAGGTTTATAGAACGTATCGTTTCTAACCTGATTTTTCTTATAATGTTCAGGCCACTCGGCGTCAAAAATAAGCGTGTTTATTAAATACGCAACCGCATCTTGTGGAATTTGGTCTAAAACCTTTTTAATAAGACCGTCTGTATTTTCGTTTACCCAGTTATTAATATCTTTTAACGTTTGATTATCAAACGGCGTTTTGTAGCAATTAGCGCCGTAATAATCGGCGTTGGTTTGTAAGAACTGTCTCTCTACGGTAAAATTATCGTCGTCTTTGAACCAAATCGAGTTTGCTAGTTTTACTTTATATTTATCACCGTTTGGCAAATTTTGGCAATAAGTATATAAATAGGAATTAAGTTCGCTTGCCGTAAAACCTAACGTTTCTTCCATTTGCGAAAGCGTTTCACCGCTCGCGCCGTTCATAGTCATACCAAGCGCCGATAAAATTGATAACGGCGATAAGAAAATATTTTTATCACCGTCTTTTGAGCGTTGCAATAACTTAACCGCAAAATCGGTTGACTTAACGTTTCCGCTTTCTAAACTTTGTAACTTCTCAACGTTATTTGCCGAAATACCTTCCATTAAATCTTTAGCCTGAACGGTTGCTATATTATTGCAACTAGTTAAAAATAGCGCCGTTACAAAAAACATGCAAAATAAAAAACTTAAAAATTTAAACTTTTTCATAACTTACCCCCTAATCAAATGTTAAATTTTAGCAAAAAATAGGCGTTAATCAACATATAGACGCACTTTTTACAAAAAACTTCTCTTTATAAATTTATGGTTTATTCGCTTAAAAATTCAGTGCTTACAAAAGTTTCAACGCTCTCAATCGGGGCTTCTTTGTCTATCACTACGAAAATATTCCAACCGCACATATCACAAGTGCCAATTAGCGGAACGGTTTTCTTAACGTAAACTTCTATAAGATTTTCGCTTTTGTTTACGCTCTCAACGTTTATTTGAATTGAGCCTGAATTTTCGTAAAAATGCAATACTACTATTTTCTTAGTTTCTAAATCGCTTTCACCTATTTCGTTCAAAAAAACATACTCTTCAGTTTGGGTATCAAAAGTTTGTTTAAGAAGGCAAAGTTCATCGAACGTGTTTACAAAATTTTTATTAAACACTCCCTTGCTATTCGACCTATCTCTAAACTTAAAAACTTCAAACTCTAAGGCAGTTTTTCCTTCTTCTTGCTGACTTGAAGAAGAATTACCGCCGTAAAGCGCTCCGCCTTGATAAGTTTCAGCAACCTGACAAGAAGTTAATAAAAACGTCGTTGAAATTAAGAAAATTATAAAAAATAGCTTAATCCCTTTCATTTCCACACCCCTAAACCACTTTTAAAAGATTTTTCACTTAATAAGACGAATAACTTATGCTTTTTGTTTCAAATTTTTAAAAATTTTTCCTAAAGATTAAAAAATATTAGTCGTTATTGCTTTGCTCATCTAAAAGTCTATTATATTCCGCAAAAACCGCGTCGATAATTTCATCATCTAGTTCGATTTCAAATCTATCTTCACCATCTTCGCCACGGCTTACTTTGAAAACTAGCGCCTCGTCGTCGCTCATACCTTCTAATAGTTCAACAGGTTGCAAAATAGCGTAAAAGTTTCCAGCGTGAGCAATTCCTGCAATTTCTACGAAATCAATGTCCTCACCGGTTGCTGAACGCAAGGTTACGATATCATCGTTAGTTAAATCTTCAATGTTGTTGTTTTTTTCGTTACTCATAAGATTCTCCTATTCTTTTAATATTACGTCAATTATATCACTAAAATTATAAAAAAGCAACAACCAACAAATCTTTTTTTAATTTCAACTTTTATATTGACTAATGCAAAATATTATGATATAGTTATACAAACGATTATTGTAGTTTTTGCTAAAACTATAAAGGAGAATTTCATGAGAATTAACTTTAACGGCGGTTACTACGATGGCGCGCTAAACGCTAACAGTTACCCTCACGGCTACGGTGTTTATTCTTCACCTTCTGGTGATAAATACGACGGTTACTGGCAAAACGGTAAGCAACACGGCAAAGGTAAAATGACCTACGCATTCGGCGGTTATTACGACGGAGACTGGGTTAACGGTATGAAACAAGGCAGAGGCACCGCCGTTGTTCCGGGTGGCGATAAATATAGCGGTGATTTCTATAACGGATATATGCACGGTAGAGGCGTTCTTACTTTTTACGACGGCGCTAGATACGAAGGTGGTTTTTCTTACGGAAAAATGGAAGGCTCGGGCGCGCTTTATGATAGATACGGCAAATTAGTTTTCCGTGGAACGTTTAAAAACGGCGAACCTGTTTTCTAATCTTTTTCGCATTTATTATCATATAAAGTCTTTAAAAGAACGTTTTTCATTTAATTAAAAACACAAAAAAACCGCCTATAACTCGATTAAAGGCGGTTTTTCATTTTTTTCAACTATTTTGTATTCCCAAAAAAGAAGGTCGATAGAAAAATTCTATCGACCTAGTTTTATTCTTGTTTTTCATCGTTATTTTTCTTTTCGGTAAACTTTGACACCAAGAAATTGAAAAGGTAAATGCAAGAAATAATAATCACAGTAACTATGAAAATTCCAAGCATTCCAACTAACATATACTTAAAAGAACCTAAAAATGCTTCCCAGTTCATAATTTACCTCCTTTACGCAAAGAAGTTCAAAATCATACCGCCTGCGATAATCGATGCGATCTGACCTGAAACGTTTACGCCTACTGCGTGCATTAGTAGATAGTTTTGCGGATCTTCCTTTAAGCCCATTTTGTGAATTACTCTAGCAGACATTGGGAACGCAGAAATACCAGCAGCGCCTATCATTGGGTTTATTTTATTCTTTGAGAATAAGTTTAAGAATTTTGCAAACATTACTCCGCCTGCCGTATCAAATACGAACGCTAATAGACCTAACGCTAAAATTAAAAGAGTTTGCCAGTTTAAGAAAGCATCGTAAGTCATTTGGCTTGCAACGGTTATACCTAAAAGCAACGTAATAAGGTTTGCTAACGTTTTTTGAGCCGTTTCAGATAACGAATCTAAAACCGTACATTCTCTAATTAGGTTACCAAACATTAAGAAACCGATTAACGCAACTGATTTTGGCGAAATAATACCAGTTATTATAGTAACTACGATAGGGAATAAAATTTTGGTAAGTTTAGAAACTTTCTTGCCCGTATAATTCATTCTTATCATACGTTCTTTCTTGGTCGTTAAAGCCTTAATAATAGGCGGTTGAACGATTGGAACTAACGCCATATAAGAATATGCGGCAACGATGATTGCAGGTAAATATTGCGATTTAAATACCGTTGCAACGTAAATTGAAGTAGGGCCGTCCGCCGCGCCTATAATAGCGATTGAAGCCGCGTCTTTTATAGGGAAGAAAAGCGATGCTAAAGAAAGCGTCATAAAAATACCGAATTGAGCCGCCGCGCCGAAAAGCATTAACTTTGGATTTGTTAAAAGCGGTTCAAAGTCTATCATAGCGCCAATGCCTATGAAAAGTAAAAGCGGAAACAATTCGTTCGCAACGCCAGCATCAAATAAAATAGATAGCGGACCATGTTCCAAACCTTGAGTTATAGCGCCTGATAGCGGTAAGTTTACCAAAATTGCGCCAAAGCCCATAGGAAGAAGTAATGCAGGTTCCATATCTTTCTTGATAGCAAGATAAATCAAAATTGCGCCGATAATCCACATTCCAACCATTCTAATATCGAAGTTGGCAACGTTACCAAATATTGGCTCAATGAAATCTTCCGTCACCGAAAAAGCAAGTTGATTAAGAACGTTCATAATTCTCCTTAAAAATTTTTATTTTTTATCATTATATATCATTTATACTTTTTTTTCAAATTAAAATTATATAGAAACTTACTATTTACTAAAATTTATCCAAAACTACACTAAAAATACGCAAAGCGTTGTTAAAACAACCAAAAAGAATAGGTTGAACGCCGTAAACTTTAATAAATATGATAAAGCCTTGCCCTTGTTATGCGATAAATATTCCCTAAAAGTTATAAGGCTCGCTAACGACGAAATTATAGTTCCAACCCCGCCTACGTTTACGCCAAGCAATAACGCTTGATAATTCGTTGTAAATTGCGATAATAAAATTGCAGACGGCACGTTACTTATTACTTGACACGATAATATGCTAAATAAAAGCGTGTTTTTATCTAAAAGGTATGTAAAAACTTGTCTTACAGCATCTATTCTAGACGTATTTCCTGCAAAAACAAAGAAGAAAACGAAAGTAAATAATAGTGAGTAGTCAACCTTTTTAAGAGCCGACCTATCAACGATTAATAACGTAATGAAAATTACTACTAAACCAATAAGAAAATGCACTAATCTAAAAACTATTACAAGCGACAGAGCAAACAAAACTAAATAAAGAGTAGTTCTTTTTGGCTCTAGTTTAATTTCTTCTTTTTCAAATTCAAGGTTTTCTTTTTTAACGAAAATGAAACAACATAGAGTTAAAAGCGCAATAGATACGGCAAACGGTATTACCATAATTCTCATAAACTCTAGCGTTGGAATATTAAACTTTGTATAAAGATAAAGGTTTTGCGGATTTCCAAACGGCGTTAGCATACCGCCAAGGTTTGCCGAAACGTTTTGCATAATAAACGTAAACGCCATATATTTTTCTTTTTTAGTAGAACTTAAAACGACGAAACCTAAAGGTAAAAACGTAATAAGCGCCATATCGTTAGCAATAAGCATCGAGCCTATAAACGTAACGTAGGTTAGCGCTAAAACGCACGCTCTTGCGTTTTTAAAAATTGATACCGTTTTTTGCGCTAAAAAATAGAAAAACCTTTGATTTTTTAGAGCGCATACCACCGCAAGCGTGCAAAAAAGACAAGTTAGCGTTTTAAAATCAAAATATTGTAGATATTCACTATCTAAAGGAACGAAAAAACTAGAAACGAGTGCCAAACAAAACGCAATTACTAAAACTGCGTTCTTTTTAAGAAAAGCGTAAATTTTATCTACATTGAATAACTCAAAACGTTTATGCGCTCTCGTATGAGTTCTTGAAGTTAAATGCGCTCTCATTTTTCTCCTTTTAATTTATCACAACAAAAAAACGCTAAAGCTAGCGTTTTTGTTAATTCGTTAGTAAAATTTTATTCAATTTTTATAAAAAGCCTGCCTATAAGCCCATTAACTCAAATTTTAGTCTTCGTAGCCGTTAGGGTTTTTAAGTTGGAAGTTAAGCGCGTCTTTACACATTTGTTCAATTCCAAGTTTTGTTTCAAAGCCTAAAAGTTCTTTTGCTTTTTTAGTATCGGCGTAGAATTCGTCAATATCGCCGGCGCGCCTTGGCGCAAATTTATAAGGAATTTCTTTTCCACACGCCTTTTCAAACGCTTTAAGAACTTCCAATACGCTATAACCCCTTCCTGCGCCTAAATTTACTGAGAACAAGCCTTTGCCTTCTATTTTATCAAGCGCAACAACGTGGCCTTTAGCAAGGTCGACAACGTGAATATAATCTCTAACGCCAGTGCCGTCAGGTGTGTTATAGTCGTTTCCAAAAACGTTTAAGTGCGGAAGTTTGCCAACGATAACTTTAGTAATATACGGCGCAAGGTTGTTAGGAATTCCGTTAGGGTCTTCGCCAATAAGACCGGATGGGTGAGCGCCTATAGGATTGAAATATCTTAAAATAGCAATATCCCACGAAGAATCACTTCTATAAAGGTCGTTCAAAATATATTCTATAACGAGTTTGGTATAACCGTAAGCGTTGGTAGCGGAAAGTGGCATATCTTCAACGTAAGGTATTGGGTTTTTATCGCCGTAAACGGTAGCGGAAGATGAGAAAACAAGTTTTTTGCAGTTATGCTCTTTCATAACCATAGCAAGCGTAATCATTCCCGATACGTTGTTATGGTAGTATTCTAAAGGCATTTTAACCGATTCGCCAACCGCCTTAAAGCCTGCAAAGTTAATAACGGCGTAAATATCGTTTTCATCAAAAATTTTAGATAACGCTTCTTTATCTAAAATGCTAGCCTTATAGAATTTTATTTTTTTACCTATAATTTTTTCAACGCGTTCTACGGCTTGATATTTACTATTCGATAAATCGTCAACAACGATAACGTTATAACCAGCGTTAGATAATTCAACTAGCGTGTGCGAACCGATATACCCAGCGCCACCCGTTACTAAAATATTTTTCATAATTCTCCTTATCGCAACCTTAATTAAAGATTTTCAGCGATTATTTGCCTAATAGTATTGAAATTTTGTTGGAATTTTTTAGCCAGTTCGATTTGGCATTTTGCCCTAATTAAATTGTGTTTTGTTTTGGTTACCTTAAAATACACGTCGCCGTCAAGATAGTCTTTTAAGAATCTTGAAGCAAGTTCTAAAGTTATAACGATAATTCCAACCGAAAGCGATTCAATCTCTTTCTCCGTTAAACTCTTTCCAACTTTTAAAACAAAACCTTTAGTGAAAGCAGAAAGTTTATCTAAATCAACGTTCACAAGTTCTAAATTTTCTTCATCTTCTTGGCAAGTTGCTGCGATTGAGCGAATTGCATCGCCATAATCGTAACAAACAAGCCCCGGCATAACTGTATCTAAATCGATAACGGCAAGCGCTTTGCCCGTATCTTCATCAAATAAAACGTTATTACACTTAGTATCGTTATGGGTAACACGAAGTGGCAAAAGTCCTTTTTCAAGGTCGTTGACAAGGCTAGAGGCTAAATCTTTGTTATCTAAAAGATATTTAATTTCTTCTTTGCACTCGCATACTCTATCTGCAACGTCTAATTTAACGCTATCTTCAAAATCTTCAAATCTTTTTTTAGTATTATGAAAGTTTGGAATAGATTCGTAAAGTGTTGAAGCATCGTAATCGGCAAGAAGTTTTTGGAATTGACCAAACGCCTTTCCCGCCTCTTCAATAACAAACAGATCCGAAGTTAAATCGTAAGTTACCGAATTTGATATGAATTTATAGCAACGCCAGTAATCGCCTTGCTCGTCAACGAAATAACAAACGTTATCTTTGGTTGAAAGGTAGTGAAGAACCGTTCTTTCGCAATTTTCATTGCGGTTTTCAAACTTTTTTATGATATGGCTAGAAATACCAATAATGTTTTCCATAACCTTTTCAGGTTTTTTGAAAACGTTTTTATTAATTTTCTGCACGATATAACTTTCGGTTTTACCGTCTTTATGAAAGGTTACTTTGTAGGTTGAATTAATGTTACCAGCGGTTAAAATTTTCGCCTTAACAAATTCGCCTTCTATATTAAATCTTCTGCAAACGTTTAAAATTTCCATAATTATACTGTTTTTAAATTTATTTTCTATCAAAATATTATGCTCCAAGTAAACTTGGCTTTTTTTAAGATTAACTTTTCTTAAAAAATGCTCATAATATTTTACTATTTCATTTTGTAGTATTGTTCCAAATTACCTATATCAATTCTACCGGCAGGCATCAAATACGCATAAACTTTATTTCTTGTTGAGAACCACTCTATGAACCCACCGGGCGCGTCAACCTTACAACCTAAATCAATTCCAACTTTAATTTCTTTCAACGCGTCTTTTTTAAAAATATAAAACGGCGGAATTGCCCAGTTAGATTTTGGCTCAATCGGTTTTTCTTCCATCTCTAGAATTAAATCGTTTTCATCAATAACGGCAACGCCCGTTCTTTTTAGTTTAGCCACGTCGCTCTCAAAGTAGCGCATTACCGCATTTTCGCCTTTTTGCTTGAAGAACTCAACGAAACCTTTTAGAGAAAACTCTAACAAATTATCGCCCGCAAGCACTAAAATATCACTCGAAATTTTAGCCTTTTCAATAGCGAACTGAATATCTCTAACCGCGCCGAGCCTTGTTTCGTTTGTGGAAGTACCGTCGTCTAAAACGATAATTTCTTCTTGTCTTGACTTTCTCCAAGTATTAAAATGCTCTATAAATTTGTGGTTAGAAACGATAATAAACCTATCTATAAGCCCGTTATCGCTTAAATCGTCGATTAGATAATCAATTAAAGGCTTACCCTTAATTTCTAAAAGCGGTTTAGGAAAATTTTCCGTTAAAGGATACATTCTTGTTGCGTATCCCGCGCAAAGTAAAACACAATCCATAAAACTCCTTACTCGCCAATGCCATCGCTAGACATGCATGCAAAAATTTCGTAAAGCCCCTTCTTCTCAGGGTGAAGCGCTAAATATTTCTCGGTAATTTCTTCAATAATTGAATTGCGCTTTTTAGGGTCTATAACGGCTAAACAACAACCGTTAAAACCACCGCCCATAAACCTTCCGCCGTAAACGCCGTCAGTTTCGTTCATAATTTTGTTAAGGTCTTTTAGAAGAACTGAGCCTGCTTCGTAAAGGTTAATTGACGATTCGCCCGACTCTCTAATAAGCAGACCAAAACGCTTCATATCGCCTTTTTTCCAAGCCTCAACTCCTTGCAAAACTCTTTGGTTTTCACTGTAATAATGCATTGCGCGCTTATACCATTTTTCAGGTATTTTATCTTTACACGCCTCAACTTCTTCTTGAGTAATATCACGAAGATAGGTCGTAGCGTATTTGCCGTATTCTTTACCTAAAAGCGCCATCGTTAAATACGCGCTTGACTTGCACTCGTCAACTCTTACGTTATAAGCGCTATCTTCAAGTTTCCTAGCTTGTCCAGAATAAACGATTAAAAACTCGTAAGGCGTGTGATTTTCGTTTTCCGGAATAAGCGAATAAGACATATCTTTGGTATCTAAGAAAAGATAATGGTTTTTCTTACACAATACTTCGCAAGATTGATCTAGTTTACCAATTTTTAGCCCAACGAATTCCGTTTCGGCTCTATAAGCGTAGTCGATATATTGTTCGTTTGAAAGTTTAATATCGTTCACTTGGCATAATGCCTTCAAAAACGCAAGCGTTACCGCGGCGCTAGAAGATAAACCGCCAATAGGAAGTTCGCCTTTAAAATTACCTTGAACGCCGTGCTTAATTTTGAAACTATCACGAAGAAGTTTTGTTGCTCCACGCATATAGTTTCCCCAATCTTTTTTCTTATCTAAAAAACCATCAACCTCGAAAGAAACTATTCCGTCAAAATCGTTTGACGTTAATAGCACCCTTCCGTCTTGCATAGGCTCGAAAGTAAAGGTAATCCCTTTATCAATTGCAAAGCCTGATACAAAACCTTGTTGATGGTCCACGTGCGCGCCTAGCGGGCATATTCTATAAGGACAAAACGTTTGCATAAAACAACTTCCTTTATGATTTTATCAAAGACGTATTATTCCATAATACGTTCGATACGATTTTATTTTAACACTATTAGAAGTTTTTTGCAACTACTTTACGTTATTTTTTTCTTTTGCCACCTTACTCTATTTTAAAAAAGTTTAATCGTTTACCGCCTTATCGATATCTTTTTTAAGTTTTTTTACAATTCTTTTTTCTAATCTGGATATGTAAGATTGAGAAATACCTAAAAGCGATGCCACTTCTTTTTGCGTAAGCGCATCGTTTCCGTCAAGCCCAAACCGAAGATTTATTATTTGAATTTCACGGCGAGAAAGTTTTTGAAGAGCCGTCCATAAAATTTCTTTTTCAGTTTGCTTTTCAATGCCCCTTGATACGATATCGCTATCCGTTCCCAAAATATCGGAAAGCAAAAGTTCGTTACCTTCCCAGTCAACGTTCAACGGCTCGTCAAACGAAACTTCGCTCTTTTGCTTAGATACCTTTCTTAAATACATTAAAATCTCGTTTTCAATACAACGTGATGCAAAAGTTGCAAGTTTAATATTTTTTTCAAGGTTATATGAATTTATTGCTTTAACAAGCCCTATCGTGCCGATAGAAATCAAATCGTCAAGTTCAACGCCCGTATTATCAAATTTTCTAGCAATATAAACGACGAGCCTTAAATTATGCTCGATAAGTTCAGCCTTTACGCTTTCATCGCCTTTAGATAATTTTTCAAGCCTATCTTTTTCTTCTTCCGCCGTTAAAGGAATAGGAAGAGCCTCCGCTCCGCCAAGATACAAAAAGTTAGTTTCACGCTTTCTAAAACTTTTGAAAAAATTAACTATTTTTTGTAAAAATTTAATCATATTCACCTCGAAATACTGCAGTTAATCGACCTATAGCCCTATTTTATAGAATTTCCGCGCCTATTAAACCTTCTTCAAAACAAAGCGGTTTAAAATTGCATTTTATAATTTTAGCATCTCTTCTTATTCTCTCGCCGTTCAAATCAATTTCAATAAAATCAATTAAATAGCATTTGTGAGAAGATATTCCGTTTGCAGTTGATACCACAACGTTTCCGCCTTCTTTTAAAAAGACGTTGCTTTTTAAATTATTAAAAACTTTCTCATAAACTATAACTATTGGAAGCCCTGTTTTTTCATCTTTTAAAAAATTTCCGCTATCGAAAAAAGCATTAAAAGGAAAACTTATTCCATCGACTACGATTTTGCATTTTATTAAAGTTTTCGCTATTTTTGAGCCTTTAATATTATCTTTGACAAAGCGCTTAGTTAAAACTATAAAACAATAACCTAAAAAAATAGTTAAACCAACGGGTAATATCTTTGCTTGATAATATGCTTGAATAGAATAATTTATACCTAGAATACTTAAAACCCCAAAACACGCGCCGCCAAGCAAAAAGGTGGCAAGAAGAAAAACGTTAAAATATAGAAGATACGCCTTTACGTTTTTATGACTGGTTGCAAAAAAACACATTAGCATTGCTGAAAAAATTTTTATAAAAAATAGCAAAAGTTCGTTAATCTTAAACAGTGGTAAAACTACTGCAACTACAACGCCTATTATTGAAGATAAAAACAACTGAAGTCGCTTAGCGTTTATCTTCAAAAAAACCGCCGTTTCTTTTAAGAGTAAATAGTCGATTAAAAGATTATCTAAAATTGCGTATTCAATATAAATTTCCATAAAACAATTTTAGCGTAAAATTATAGTTTAATTTTTTGTTTTTTTGCATAAAAAAAGGCGATTTTGTCAAAGCAAAAATCGCCAAAAAATTACAAAAATTTTGCGTTTATGAAGTTATAGCCACACTAAATAAAAGAAGATACAAAAATTTCAATGCCTATTGCAATTAAAATTACACCACCGAAAATTTCAGCGTTTTTACCAAATTTATCTCCAAATTTTTTACCTAAAATAAAGCCTAATATGCAAATAATGAAAGTTTCAACCGCTATTATTAAAGCAGATAATAATGCTTGTTTTAACGTATAATTTGAAATAGTAAACCCAACGCTTAACGCATCAATTGAAGTTGCGAAAGACTGAACGATAACTAGAACGAAAGTAAGTTCTTTCACGCATCCGCAGGCTTCTTCTTTTTCACACTTTTTTAAATTATCGTAAAGCATCTTTCCGCCTAAAAAACCTAAAATAATAAGTGCAATCCAGGGAATAAACTTTTCGATGTATTGAATAAAAGATGAGCCTGCTAAATAGCCGATAGTTGGCATTAACGCTTGAAAGAAAGCAAAACTTAAGCACACTAGAGCAATATTAATTTTTTTAATTTTAGGGTAATGTAAGCCGTTTGCCATCGAAACGGCACAAGCATCCATCGCAAGCCCTACGCCAAGCAAAATTGCTTGAATTAAAATATTAGCATCCATTTTTTCACGCAAATTTTATAATATAATATAAGAAAAAACCGCAATAATCGACTTATAGGCGGTTTTTTCATTATTTTAGAATTCTAATAAGAATAAATATTCGCTTCTTTCCACCGCAGATAAGAATAAGTATAATCTAGGACCTGCATCAACGCCTATCAATAGATTATAGAACACTTTAAAGAAAGATTGTTGGCGAACCATATTCTCTTTTTTGGTTAATGTTTGATCGTTTATGATTGAATAAATGAAAGATTGAACTTCCTTTTCGGTTATTTTTTCTTGAGACGCTAAATAACCGTGAAGGCTCTTAACGGCCGCTTTTTGTTCTTCGTTTAATGTTTCATAGTAAGCGCTATTCTTTTCTTTTAAGAGTTTATACATCTTGCTTGGTTGATGGTCAACAATCCAATTTTTTACTCTTAAAAGTCTTTCTTCGTCTTGAGAAGTAAACTCAACGTCAATCTTTTCTAAAAGTTTTTTTACAGGTTCTGCGTTAAAATCAACAACGGTTGCTACCGACGCTAAAACGCCGAACGGAACTTTACTTCTAGTGTTTTTACCATTGATTAAACAAAAATCGTAAACTGCGGTATTAAACTCATCGGTTTCGCCTTTTTTATATGCTTCTAAACCTTTATCAAATTCGCTATAATGGCGAATAATGGTATCGTCAAAGTTAAAGGTAAAAGGCGCTTTTGGTTCGTATTTAGCAAAAAGCCATCTAATCATATCAGGCTCGTAAACCTTTAGAACGGCGCTAGGGGTTATGTTATTACCAGTTGAAGAGTGCATATCGCCTAGCCCTGCAATTGAAAGCCAACCGTAACCTTGGAAAAGCGGTGGATTAATTCCTAAAATGTTTTTAGCAATATCGCACGCAACTACGTAACTTCCGCTAGATGCGGCGTGGTCTATACCGCCCGGTTCAAAGTCAACGCCTTCAACGCCCCAACGCATAGGCCAGTCAACCTTCCAAACAAGTTTAATAAGGTTATACTCTCTAATCTTAACGGTCTTTTGCTCGCCACACTTTTTGCAACGGAAAGTAATTTCTTCACAATCCTCGCTAACCGATAAAACTTCGGTAAAGTCTTTCATACAGGTAGAGCAGTAAACGTTAAGCGGATAATATTTTTCTCTATCGGTATCGTTCGCTTCTTGAGTTTTATATTTCATTAACGTATCGTAAATCTCAAGCCTATGCTTTAAGGCAAAGATAATACCGTCGGCGTATCTACCCGAAGTATATTCCTTTGCTTGATAACGATAATCCGCTTCAATGCAAAGTTCTTTAAGCGATTCTTCGAATTCCTTTTCATTATATTCAGCGTATGACGAAAACTTGCCGTATGGATCAGGAATAAACGCATAAGGCATACCGATATATTTATCAAAGTCGCTAGCAATATTAGCGATGTTAGAAGGAACTTTTCTTAATCTATCAAACTCATCCCACGAGAATAATAGGCGCGCTTTTTTACCGCGTTTTTTAAGCGCTTGAACAACGTAAAAACTGGTGGCAACGTCTCTAAAGTTACCAATATGAACGGAGCCTGAAGGACTTATTCCCGCAGCGCAAACGTATTCTTCTTTGTTAGGGTTTCTTGCAATTAATTCTTCAGCAAGTTTCTCAGCCCAATGCATAATTCACCTCAAAATTTATTCTTAAAATGATAACGTTTTTTGTTTTTTTGGCGTTTAACGAAGTTATAGCCTAGTTTTTTTAATTTTTAATGGTAGAGAAATAACTCTCTTTAATTTTCTCAGCAACTTCAGTTGGAGTTAAATTAGTGGTATCGATAACGAACGAATAGTTATTCATATCGTTAATGTTTTGACCGTAATATTCCTTGTAGCGCTTGCATTCCGATTCACGCCTAGATAATAATTTTTCGCACGCGTCTTCAAGGCTTGAGTAAGTTTCATCCGCTCTATTTGCTTGCATAATTCGCCTTGCCGCTTCTTTTGGTTCAACTTTTAGATAAAAACTAACGGCGGTTGGAACGAAATACCAACTCATTCTAGAATCGAAAATAAACGAGCCCTTTTTATCGTTATAAGAAACTAAAAAATCGTCTAACTTTTTATCATAACTTCTATCAGTTTCCATAAAACGATTAAATTCTTCAATAGTAAGGTTAAGGCTTTTTGCTAATTCCCTTTGAATTTTCCCACCCGAAACGATTTCAGCGTTAAATTCCTGTGATAAAATTTTTGCAACGGTAGATTTGCCACTACCTAAATCGCCTGCAAGCGAAATTCTAAATTCCATTACTCACCTTTACGATAAACTCGTTTATTATTATAAAACTCTAATAATTATATACAATAGCAAGTTTTAAGTCAACTTTAATTTGCCGATTTTTGTTATTTATAGTTTATTGCCAAAGCATTTTTGCCTTGGCAATAAACGTTTTTTATTTACACAAGTTTTTTATGCAAATGAATTGCCGCAGGTTGACACGAGCCTACGTTCTTACAAGGCTTACCTTTACTTACTCTAGTTTCGTCGCTTACTTCTTCGCTAGAAGAATAGTATTCCGTGCCGAACCTATCTTCAATAAAGATAGTTACCTTGTTTTCGTCAAGTATAGTAGCAGATAGAACGGTTTCGCCAAAGGCTTGGTCGCCAAGTTCGAAAATCTTAACGCCTTTTCTTGCTCTAGCAAGCGTTGAAATAACGTCAAGGTTTACCTTTTTGAACATACCGTTGGTAGCGCCGAGCAAGCACACCGCGCCCTTATCGATTTGGGTTGATAAAACAACTTCGTCTTTATCGTCAACGTCCATACCCTTAACGCCACCGGCAACTCTACCTTGTTCAGGAATTTCGTTAGACGCTCTTAAGCACATACCGCGTTTGGTTACGAAGAATAGGTCTTGACCGTCTTTTTCCATTTCGATATGCATAAGTTCGTCGTCTTCTTTAATCTTCATCGCTTGGTAAACTGATTTAATGAGCATATATTCACTCATATCAGTTCTCTTAACCATACCCATCTTGGTAAAGAATAGAAGTTTACCTTTTAATTCTTCGCCTTCCTTTACGGCTATGAACGCAACGGGTTTTTCGGTTGAGATTGCTTGTCTAAACAGATTTTGGAAGGAAACGCCTTCAATCATAGAGTTTTTGCTAACAGGTAAAATTTCGGTATCCATCTTATAGCAGTTACCAAGGTTAGTGAAAGCGTAAACCATCTGCTCGGTGGTTGCAAGCGTTGCAAAGGAGAAAATATCACGAGTGATAGGCTCTTTATCTTCGCAAATACGTTTATAAGTTGAAGGCGTAATTTTTCTAATTTTACCTTTCTTGTTATAACCGATAACGAAGGTTTCAACAACCTTTTTCTCTTCCTTTGCCTTGATATCAATTTCTTCACCGTTTTCAACGATAATAGAACGGCGGTCGTCACGGAATTTTTTCTTAATCGCAAGCATTTCGTCTTTTACAACTTGCATTTGACGGCGCTTGCTATCTAAAATCGATTCGTAATATTTAATTTTTTCTTTAAGCTCGGCAAGTTCGTTCTTTAAATTGTTTACTTCAAGTTTAGTAAGTCTAGCGAGCCTTAAATCTAAAATTGCAACGGCTTGACGTTCCGAAAGATCAAAACGTTTTCTTAAACTTTGTCTAGCGGTAGCCGTATCTGGCGAAGTTTTAATAATTTTAATTACTTCGTCAATATTAGTTACGGCAATAATTAATCCTTCCAAAATATGAGCGCGCTCTTTTGCTCTATCTAAATCGTATTTTGTTCTCTTAACGATTACCGTTCTTTGATATTCCGTATAGTAGCGGTAAATATCTTTAAGCCCTAGTTGTTGAGGTTTGCCGTCCGCTATAACTACGGTGTTAATTGAGAAAGATACTTGAAGGTCGGAATGTTTATAAAGTCCGTCCAAAATCTTTTTAACGTTAGCGTCTTTCTTAAGTTTGATAACCGCGCGCATTCCGTTTCTATCGGACTCGTCGTTGATAGAGTGAATATCGCCGAATAACTCCTTCTTCTCTTCGCAAAGCGAATCAATTTTGGTTAATAATTTAGCCTTATTAACGCCGTAAGGAATTTCGGTTATGATAATAGATTGTTTTCCCGCTTCGCCCTTTTCAATGTTGACTTTCGCGCGAATATAAATTTTGCCTTTACCAGTTTCGTAAGCGTTCTTGATTTCGCCGTTAGAAATAATGTAACCGCCCGTTGGAAAATCAGGACCGGGAACGTATTTCATAAGTTCGTCAACCGAAATTTTAGGGTTATCAATATACGCCACCGCACCGTCTATAACTTCGCCAAGATTATGCGTAGGAATATTAGTTGCAAGCCCTACCGCAATACCCGTTGCGCCGTTTACTAAAAGGTTAGGATATTTTGCAGGTAAAAGGTCAGGCTCTTTCAAGGAATCGTCAAAGTTAGGTTTCCAAGGAACGGTATCTTTTTCAATATCTCTAATAAGTTCCATCGCAAGCGGACGCATTTTAACTTCAGTGTAACGCATAGCAGCCGGTGGGTCGCCGTCGATTGAACCGAAGTTACCTTGTCCGTCAACGAGCGTCATACGCATATTGTAGCCTTGAGCGAGGCGCACCATCGCGTCGTAAACCGAAGTATCGCCGTGTGGGTGATATTTACCCAAGCAATCGCCGACTACTCTCGCGCTTTTCTTATAGCCCTTGTCTGGAAAAATTCCGTTTTCATACATCGAATAAATAATTCTTCTTTGAACGGGCTTTAAGCCGTCTTCAACACGCGGAAGCGCTCTATCTAAAATTACGTATTCCGCAAACGGCATCATCGAATTTTTCATTACTTCTTCTAACGAAGAATTTATAATATTGTTTCCGTTTTCAATAATTTCCATAATTTATTACCTTCTTTTATGCAGTTAATCGACTTATAGGCGGACTAATCTTGTTTTTTGATTTCAAAATTATCAGTCTTGTTAAAGTCGGCGTGGGCTTGAATATATTTCTTTCTCTCTTCCGAGCCTTCGCCCATTAAGATAGTAATTAGTCTTTCTGCTTCGGCAGCGTCTTCTAAGGTTACTCTCATTAAAACTCTAGTTTGCGGATTCATAGTAGTTTCCCAAAGTTGAGTTTCGTTCATTTCACCAAGACCTTTATAACGTTGAATAGAATAACCCCTACCAACCTTTTCTATCTTTTCTTTTAGTTCTTTATCATCGTAAGCGTATTCTACTACGTCTTTCTTAAACACCTTGTAAAGCGGTGGCATACCAATATAAACGTGCCCTTCTTGAATAAGTTGGCGCATATATCTAAAGAAGAAGGTTAGAAGTATTGCTCTTATGTGCGCTCCGTCTTGGTCGGCGTCGGAAAGAATAATAACTTTATCATAGCGCAAATCTTCAATGCAAAAATCACTTCCAATACCCGTTCCAAGCGCAGTTATTAGCGAGCGGATTTCATCGTTTTTCAAAACTTCTTCCATACGCTTTTTCTCTGCGTTTAACGGCTTACCGCGTAGTGGTAAAATTGCTTGATGTTGCCTATCTCTACCTTGTTTTGCGGTTCCGCCTGCAGAATCGCCTTCTACGATAAACACTTCGTTAAGAGCCGCTTTTCTAGTTGAGCAGTCTGCAAGTTTTCCAACGAGTTTTGCGCTTTCCGCGCCGTTTTTGGCTCTTGCTAAATCTTTTGCTTTTTTAGCAGCAAGCCTTACGTTAGCGGCGGTTATCGCCTTTTTAATTATCGTATCAAAAGTAGAATAATATTTTTTGGTATCAACGAGTTTCTTAAAGCCGTCAATAGTAACGCTTTCTACTAAAGGCCTAACTTCAGGGTTACCTAGTTTTGACTTTGTTTGACCTTCAAATTGAACGTTTTTCATTTTGATTGAAACGACAACCGTCAAGCCTTCCTTAAAATCATCGCCCAAGAAGTTTGCATCTTTATCTTTAATTAGGTTTCTTGCCCTTGCGTAATCGTTAAGAGCCTTCGTCCAACCAGACCTAAAACCAGTTTCGTGCATACCGCCTTCCGGCGTTGTAATGTTGTTTACGAAAGAGAAAACGCCGTCGGTAAAGCCGTCGTTATGCTGAATTGCAATTTCAACTTGCACGCCGTTTCTAGTTTCCTTAATATGAATAGGCTTATCGTATGCAACCGATTTACCTTCGTTTAGGTATTTTACGTAATCAACTAAACCGCCGTCGTAGTGGAAAACCTTTTCAACAACTTCTTTTTGACGTTTATCAATAAGAATTATCGTTACGCAACTATTTAAGAACGCAAATTCGTTTAGCCTTTTAGAGATAGTTTCAAAGTTAAACTCCGTGGTATCAAAAATAGTTTTATCAGGCTTGAAATGAACGTAAGTTCCAGTCTTTTTAGTTTTTTCGCCAGTATCTAAAAGTGGCGCTTTTGGAATACCAGCGTGGATTTTGCCTTTCTTATCTACCCAACTTGCAAACTCCATTTTATGAATGGTCTTATTATAAATTTCAACCTTAAGCCACTCTGATAAAGCGTTGGTAACGGATGCGCCAACGCCGTGAAGACCGCCTGAGAATTGATAGTTATCATCACCGAACTTACCGCCTGCGTGAAGTTGAGTAAATACTACTTCTACGCCAGATACTTTTGCCGTTGGGTGAATATCGGTAGGAATACCCCTTCCGTTATCTTCAACCGACGCGCTACCGTCAGGGTAAAGCGTTACTGTTACGGTATCGCCAAAGCCGTTTGCAACTTCGTCAATGCCGTTATCGATTATCTCCCACAAAATATGATGAAGCCCTTTAGCGCCAGTAGAACCGATATACATACCCGGTCTTATACGCACAGCCTCTAGTCCCTCAAGAATCTTAATGTTCGCTGACTTATAATCTTGATTAGCCATAATTCCTCCTATAAAAGTTATATATTATTTTTATTTTTATCGTTTAATCGCCTTATAGGCTAACTTTTTATTCCAATTTTTTGAAAACGCCGTCTTTTTCTTCTAACAGTTTTAATCTTAGCATTTCGTTGCGACAAGTTGCAAAGTCATCACAAAAATCTGCTATTATTAAATTTGTTTCCTTTAAAGAATACTTTTTATTCTTTGAAAACTCTTTCAAAATTTCTCTAAAAATTATTTCCCTTTTCCTTATTTGAACAGGAAGTTTTGAAATAGGCTTACCTTTTTTAACAAAATCTTTAATAACGTTTTTCTCAAACGCATTAGAACTATCTTCGCCCACGCCAAAAGAAACGAGTTCTCTTAAACTGCACTCTAAAGCTCTTTCGTTCACGAAATAGGTTTGATAATACTGCTCCTTTTTCGACGAAACTAACCCAGCCGACTGCAACTTTCCAAGATGGAAACTCGTTGTAGAAACGCTAATATTAAGTTCTAGGGCAAGTTGCTCAACAAACTTTGGCTCATCAATTAGCGATGCTAAAATCTTAAGCCTTTGTTTATCGGCAACCGCTTTTAATAAAACTTCTACTTGCATAATCTAATTTTATGGTTGTCGAATTAAATTCATATTTATTATTATAAACATCGAAACAAATTTTGTCAATAAAAAAATAATA
>JAZNBE010000026.1:0-6983 GCA_045586885.1 Christensenellaceae bacterium | reverse complement strand
GCACGTCAATATCGGTTACTTCGTGATTAACTTTAGCGATTATTCTAAAACGGCGGAAGAAACTTTCGGGAGTTTGAAGTGTCAAATCTTCCTTATCTTCAATAACACCACCGATATAATACGGCAAACCACAGTTTGCGTATGAAATAAAGCCCGAACGTTCAAAAATAATAATTTCTGCACGTTCGTTGAGTCTTCTTATTCTTGCTGCGGCAGTTGCACCACCTGCAACCCCACCCACGATTACGATTTTCATAACTCATATCTCCTTCACTATATTATACCTTTTTTTGCCACTTTTTTCAATTGTTTTGAATATTGCATTTAAAAACAAAAATCTTTACTTTGAAAAGCCGATTTTAGCCAAAAAGTAAAGATTTTAGGTGTTTTGTTAGTTTATAAGTAAAGATTTACTCAATATCTAGTATATTTATTTTCTTCTTTTTGAGTAAGAAAGCATAAGCCACGAGTGAAACAATTGCATCAAAGGCGTTGCCAATTTAATTCAAACGATAGAATATTTAGATAAATGTAGTGAAAAAGAGTTGTGGTGGAATACAAATTTGATAGAAGAACTTATGCAACATTTTAAATCAACGGAACTTATTTCCTGCGTTGAAAGAAATATTAAAAGGTGCAAAAATTTAGACACTATTGATTCTTTGAAACAAGAACTTGAATATATGAAAAATATGTAAGTGTAGCACCTATACTTAACTTTGTTAAGTAGTGTGTTTTACAAAGCAAAAAGGAAAAGGATAGCAAAATTTTGCTATCCTTTTATATTGCCTAAAAAATCCCTACGGGAAGAGCGCTAATCCGCCGTTTTTTTAAATTATTTTATCTGCAATAGGTTGTATTAAAGCATTAGCGCAAGTAAAACGTCAATGCAAAAAATTAAAGTAGTTGGCAAAATTGAAATACCCGTTATTCCCAAAACAAAGCCGGGAACAGGTCTAACACACCCCCTATTTCTTGCACTAGCAAATAATTTTATGCTCTTAACACCCGGTAAAAGCGATAAAAGCCCAACGCATATGCTAAACAACGTAAAAATTATCGCAAGAGTTCGGTATGCTTGATTCAAGTCATCACTACTAAACAACGGCTTAGAAGGTCTCACTATTGATTTATCAAAGAAATATATTGCAAAAATAGCGAGTATAATCGCAACAACGCTCATTAATAGCGTTACAGCACCAAAACCGATATCGTCGGTTACTTTTCCGCTTAATTTAACGGGTTTATTTTGCGGTTTAGTTAAAACTGTTTCTCTTGCGCTTTGATTTTCTAGGACGCCCTCTTGTTTAATCAACTCTTTTTGACATTCTCTGCAAATTACCGCATCGTAATCAATTTGTTTTCCACATCTGGTGCAATACATTATTTTTTCCTTAATTTGTTAGTTCAACGCAGTTTTATAAAAATTAAATAAGAGCCGCAGCTAAAAACGCTATCACGCCTAGAAGTAACGTCATTGGAGAAAGAGATACCGCTGCTATTCCTAAAACTAAAGTAGGAATAGGTTTAACTCTACCTTGGTTTTTAGCGTTAATAAAAAATTTAATGCTTTTAATGCCGAAAATAAGCGAAACTATTCCCGCGCCTATAGATAGCATTGATAAGAATACCGCTATACCAACCAAACTCTCATAAGTATAATAATCAATAATCGCCAAGTCAACGAAAATTAGCGCCATATACGAAAAAATAAAACCTACTCCGCCAACGATACTTGCAGCTATCGCCTTACCTAAACCATCGGTTACTTTGCCTTTAGGCTCTCTACTAACGTAGTCGACCATAACAACTTCAGCTTCTTTTGCTTCCTTGCGTGCTTTTTCTTCCATAAGTAATTCGCATTCGCATTCTTTGCAAATTGTTGCTTCGTAATCAATTTCTTTTCCACATCTCGTGCAATACATAAGTTTTCTCCTTTGTTAATATATTATAATTTTAAATCAAATTTAAATTCTCATTACGTTATTAAATTAGAACGACTATGAAGAATGCAATAAAACTAAAAACTAAAGTTACTTCTATTGCTGAAATACCTACTATTCCTAAAACTAAAGTAGGAACAGGTTTAACTCTGTTTTGCTTTTTAGCATCGATAAACATTTTTATTGCCTTAACGCCAAACGCAACTGAAACGGCTTCCGCGCAAAACGCTATAAAGTTAATGAATAACGATAAGAAAGCAAAAGCGTTAAACTCGTTAACGTAAGATTCGGCAACCGCTATAGCGGCAACAACAATAGCAAGATAAGACAAATAAACTGCCACAACCCCAAAAATTATAGAGCCAATGCCGTTGCCTATACCATCGGTTACTTTGCCAGTAAGTCTTGGTTTTACGGTTGAATACGTTCTAGGCTGTTCGATTGATGAAGTTTCACGCTCCACGCTTGCCTTAAGTAGTTCTTGTTGACATTCTTTACAAATTAAAGAATCATAATCAATTTGTTTTCCACATCTAGTGCAATACATAAATTTTCCACCCTTGTTATATTATTATATTTTATAACGCGCTATTAAACGTTAAAATAATTTCACGCATAAGTTCTTCGTTTACTGCGCTATATAAATCATGATTAACCGTTTTATAAAACTCGGCTTTTTCTTCGTTGGTTAACTTTCGTTTTTTCTCAATTTTTAATTTTTCTAATTGGCTTTCAACCTTTTTTTGATAGGCTATTGCATCAATTGAGTGCCATAAAGTATCGTGCCCGCCTTGCAAGCCGAAACATTCTAAATATTTCACGTTAGAATTAATAATTTTGTCTTTTTCGGCAATTATTGATTGCTCGCCGTAAGTTATAACCTTATCGTCAATGCCGTGGGCTATTAAAACAGGAATATTTACCGAATTTATTCCCTTAATAGCGTTATATTGCATATATTCTTTAAAAAGCGATTTTTGGTAAGCGTTTATTATAGGCTTTGGAATTTCGGCTAACTT
Organism: Christensenellaceae bacterium; assembly: GCA_045586885.1. GTDB lineage: Bacteria > Bacillota > Clostridia > Christensenellales > Borkfalkiaceae > UBA4636. Next base: position 4,021 of record JAZNBE010000026.1, on the reverse strand, counting down.
ACCAACGTATTGCTCGCTTTTTTCTATCATAATCGTAGTAGCATCACGCATAGGCGCAATACCAACGCACGCTTTAACGTTTTTATGAATTGCTAAAACGGAAGTTACTGCGTAACCACCCCAGCTATGCCCTAATAAAAACAACGGCGCATTATTAAACCTTGGCTCGCTTGCAATATAGCGCAGAGCATAGTCGATATCAATTAGTGATTGACACCAACCAACCGTTCCGTCGCCCTCGGAATCGTAAGTGCCCGTTACGTCGTAACTGAAAACACTAAAACCGTTATTTACTAAATATTCTATAATAGGTAAATAATCGTCTGCGCCTGCATGAAATCCGTGAGCAACAACGACTATTCCTTTAGCGTTTTCGCTTTTATAGAAATAGCCTTTAAGCCTAGCCACTTTAGAGTTGAAATAAAATTCTTCTCTTTTTAGCCTATTTTCCACTCTTTCGTAGCAATAATTGCCTAAAACGAGCGAATAATCTGGGCGTTCATAGCGTGAAAACAACGAATTATAAGCAATTAGCGAAGAACCGACAATCGTTCCGCTAAAGCCTGTTAAAAGAGCAATAGAAGTTATTAGAATTTTCTGTTTCCTACTTAATTTTGATTTTTCGGAATTATTACCCTTTTTTTCTTGTTTCATACTTAAACTAAATCTATTCCTTCATAAATTCTAATTTTATCAGTCATTGAAGTTGCAATAGAGAGCGCGTAAAAATCGCCTTTCACTCTCACAATTTCTTGATGAACGTTGCCATCTAAATCTGCAAATTCTTCTATCGTTATAGTCTTAATATTCTTGCTTTTAAACAAACTTTCTTTTTTAGTCCAAGCAAAAATAATATACTGCAACTTATCTTCATCGTTTAACTTTTCGTATTCTAAAAGTTCGCTTTTTGATAAAATTTTGCTTGAAATATCAACTTTAGTCGGCTCGATTTTTTCAATATCTATACCAACCGCCGTTTTTGAAACTACTACGCTTACCGCGCCGTTGCTATGAGATAGCGAAAACTCGCACTCGTCGCAAGTCCATTTTCCAAAAGTTTCTTTTTTGAAATTGACTTCATTGATTTTTTTGCCAAAACTTTGATAAATGGCGTATTCTAAAAGTTTCCAAGCGTAATATTTTTCTTTCTTTACCTTTTCGTTATTAACCGAATCTATTTCTTTTTGGCGAAGTTTAGTTTGCAATTTACCTAACTTTTTATCGCTTGGAATTTCGGCAACGTAAACGTCAACGATAAGCATTTTTTTGAAAAGCGCTCTAACGCCGTCCGTTTGCGAAGAATATCTCTCGCCAAAATAACACTCGTTTGCAAAATGCTCACAATTATTATAAATTAAACTATAACCCTTTTGCCCAAGTTTAGAACGAGCAATTTCCACCGTTTTTTTAGGCGATAATCTCTTTTTATCTTTCTTTTCAGACTTGCCTACTTCTAAAAAGCCACCGCACAAAAACTCGTCTATTGAAGATACGCAAACTTCAACGTCGCTCTCGTCGACGCCTTGCCTTAAAATAGGCGAAAGCCCGAATTGAATAATCTCATCGTCCGAAACAAAAATGCCGTAATGGTAGATAGTTCCTGCCTTTACTCTTATAATATCGCCAAGCGTTGGCTCAACTAATTGCCACTTCATTATAACTTTTTCTCAATGAAATCAACAACGTCGCCAACAGTTTCAAAATCACCGAACGAAACGTTGCTAAAAGAAATTGAGAAAATTTCTTCAATTCCTATTACAATATATAACACGCCAACGGAATTCAAGCCTAAATCTGCAACGAGTTTAGAATTTTCCGTACAATTTGCTAAAACTTCGTTAGCGTTAGAGCCTAACGCTAATTTTAGAATTTCTTTTAGTTTAATTAAAATTTCACTTCTTTCCATTTTTTTTCCTTAAAATCTTCATTGCAGGCGAACGAACAAAATCTTCCTTTCTTACAATAACCTTTTGAATTTTCTCGTGTGGCGCTAAAGTTTGATTTACTTGTTTAATTTTTTCTTCAAAATGCGACTGCAAATCAACGCTCTCAAGCGCGTTTACGGCGTCAGGTCTTGGCAAAATTTCAACGCATAAAATCCCTTCGTATTCGTAAACTAAGCAATCTTGAACGGTATCTATTTGGTAAATTTTATTTTCAATTTCAGCAGGATATACGTTCTCGCCTGATGAAAGAACTATTATTTCTTTCTTTCTGCCTATGATATAAAGCATACCCTTTTCGTTTATTCTAACTAAATCGCCCGTTTTGAAAAAACCGTCTTCAAAAGAATTTTTATTCTCTTCGTCTTCTCCTACGTAGCCGTCGAAAACGTTAACGCCTTTAATCCAAAGTTCGTCATCAACGATTTTATATTCAATTTCAGGGTAAACAAACCCAACGGAAGTAGCGTCTTCTAAAGGAATAGGGTTACCGCTAACTAAATTTGCGCTTTCAGTTAATCCGTAGCCTGGTAGCAAAGTAATGCCATATTTATTATATTCCCTTGCAAGATACGGCGCAACCGTTGCCGCTCCGCATATAATAGTTTTTACGCTTGAACCTAACATATTTCTTCCAAATTGCTTTGAAAGATTTAATGCCATTTCGGCAAGAGCTGGAACTAAAATTAAAGTGGTTGGCTGAAAAGTTGCAATATCTTTGAACATATCTTTGTTGTTCTTACAAATAAACAACGAACCGCCCGTATAAAGCGTAGTTAAAAGCGTTCTAATAAGCCCGAAAACGTGCGTCAACGGAAGAATAAGCATAAGTTTTTGCTCAAAAACTTCTTTTATTCCATAGCAACCGTTTTTCGTTCCACGCATTACGGCTTGGTTTGATAATAACGCGCCTTTACTTCTACCAGTAGTTCCGCCCGTGAAAATAATCGTGCAAGGCGCGGTTTTTTCAACTTCTACGGCGCTTAACGGCTCTAAAGCCTTTTCGCTATCGTCGATAAGAACGACTTTATTATTCATTTTTGCAACTAGGTTAGTTTTTTCTTTCAAGCTCGAGTGATAAACTAAAACCGACAAATTAAACTTCATAGAACAGCCGTAAACGGTAGCCTCGTCTAAATGGACTGGCAATAGCACGGCGCACGCACCCAAAGTGGTTATAGCAAGATAGGCTTTAACAAAAAACGCTGAATTTGGCGCAAAAACGCCAACGAACGAGCCTTTTTTAACACCCTTTTGAACAAGTAGCCCACGGAAAAAGGCAACTTCACGCTCTAATTCTTCATAAGTTATAGGTTTTTCGTCAACGATTGCAACGCTATCTTTATAAGTTGCAACGCTCTTTTCCCACATTTTGGAAACGCAATCGTAATCAACTATTTTCGAAAAACTGACTTCATCAGTATATTTTCTAAATAACTCGGCGGTGTTTTGCATATTTACTCCTTAAGAAAAACTTTTTCAACTCCTCTTCCTTATTTCTTAAAAAATCGCTAACCTCATTAATTTTTTCAAGCGAAGGGAACGCTCCGCACATTTCTCTAACGTCAATAGGGTCGCCCAAAACGCCATACCAACGGTTATACCATTTTTTACCTTTAATAATATACATAGGTATAATGGGTTTACCCGTTGAATGGGCCATTAAAATTGCGCCCGACTTAAAGCCTAGCATTTCATCCGATTCGCGATTTAATTTTCCTTCAGGAAAAATCATAACGAGTTTATCTTCTTGCAAAACTTCTTTTACTTCGTGAAAACAGTTCATTGAAAAGTTTTGCTTATCTACCTGAATGCATTGAACGTTTGTAAAAAAGAAATTTTTAAACTTGCCGTTGTAAAGGTCTTTAGTTGCAACAAGGTGCATTTTTCTTCGCCAAAACACGCAGTAACCAAAAATAGGGTCGTAAAAACTGTTATGATTTGCAGTTATAATTGCCCCGCCTTTTACGTCTTTAGGGCGCGTTTTGCCCATACTTAAAACCTTTGGCCTTAAAAGTAGCGCAACGGGACTTCCCGTTATTTTTACGAAATGGTAAAAGAAATAATTTCTTTTTTTC
>JAZNBE010000025.1:0-13929 GCA_045586885.1 Christensenellaceae bacterium | reverse complement strand
TATTATTACACTCGTTATTCAAATCAAACAGGCATACAAGTTCCAGTATATGAAGTTAAAGATGCAAAATTGAACGATAAAATTGACTATAATAAGATTTGCTCTTGTTTTGATTATTTTCTTGATAACGGTTTTAATTATTTTGATACGGCTTCAGGCTATCTTAACGGACTTAGCGAAGTTGCTATTAAAGAATGTTTAGCAAAACGATACAGTCGAGATATGTTTTTGCTTGCAAACAAGTTAACCGACGCTTTCTTTTCAAAAAATGAAGAGTTAGAACCGCTTTTTGAAAAGCAACTTTTCTCTTGTGGCGTTGATTATTTTGACTTTTATTTAATGCACGCCCAGAACTTAAGTTTTTATAATAAATATAATAGACTTGGCGCATACGAATTTGCGCTCGAAAAGAAAAAACAAGGCAAAATTAAGCATCTTGGCATTTCTTTTCACGATAGCGCTACTGTTTTAGAGAAGATTTTAACTGAAAAGCCGTTTATTGAATTCGTTCAACTACAAATTAACTATATCGATATGGACGATAACGCAATTCAAGCAAGGGCTTGTGTTGAAGTTTGCAATAAGTTCAAAAAACCTATTATCGTAATGGAGCCTGTTAAGGGTGGAATTTTAGCAAACGTAACGGACGAAGTTAAAGACGTTATTAAAAGCGTAAGCGCTAATAGCCCCGCTAGTTTTGCCGTTCGTTTTGCTGCAAGCGTTGAAGGAGTTTGCTTGGTGCTATCTGGAATGAGCGATTTAGAGCAAGTAAAAGATAACGTTAGCGCCATGAAAAATTTTGTTCCGCTAAGTAAAGAAGAACAAGAGGCGGTTGAAAAAGCGAAAAAGATAATCCTTGGCGAGAATTTTATTAACTGCACTTGTTGCCGTTATTGTGAAAAGGGTTGCCCTATGAGTATTCCTATTCCTGACGTTTTTGCCGACTTTAACTTAAAGAAACGCTTTAACGAGTGGAATAGTGACTGGTATTATATGGTACATACTCAAAACAAGGGGCGAGCGTGCGACTGCATTAAATGCGGAAAATGCGAGAGCGTATGTCCTCAACACTTAAAAATTACTAAACTTTTACAAGAAGTTTCTCTCTCTTTTGATAAAAAATAATAAACTTTTTTAAGATAAAAAATACCCCCCAACGAATTTTTCGTTGGGGGTAAAATAATATTTTATTATAATTTTTAATAAAAACCTAAAATTTTGCTTATTTTAACGCGTTTTAAGAGAATTTTTCTATAAGATTAACGCAAAGAACCAAGCAAATAAGTTATATTTTGAAATAAATTGCAAAATAGCCGAATAAGAAAGTAGGTTTGAGATAGCATCTAGCGGAATAAACGGAATTATTTGAAGGAAAAATATAAAGCCGTAAAGGAAAATAAAGCAAGTAAACAATGAAGAAACGCCACCTAAAATTCGATTAGCCGCGCCAACGATAGGCACGTCGTTAATAAATAGGAACACTTTTTTCAAAATAAAGCAAAGAACTTTTACAAGAAGTAAAATTACGATATATGAAGCGCCTGTTAATAAATATTTAGCAATAGTTTGAGAAATAACGTCTGCTCCTTCAACAACGTTTTGCCCTAAAGATAAGGCGTGTTCTTGAATTGCCACTTTCAAAAACTCTGGATACGCCGAAGTGTTAAGCGCGGTTTGGATTTCGGTTGCAAGAATTTCACCGTTTAGCGGAAAGTTAAACGCTTCTTTTATGGAATTTGAAAAGTTTATAAAAATATCGGTATTATTCTTAATATATTCAAACAGCGTTCCGCAAAAGACGTAGGCAATAACAAACGAAAAGACAGTTCCAGTAAGGCTTAAAATTTGGTCAACGAAACCTTTTTTTACACCAATAAAAAACACAACTACTAAAACTACGACTATAACTAAATCAACTGTAATATTAAATTGTGAAGAGAGCGAGTTTAGCATAATAATATTACCTTTTACACTTAAATATTAACATTTATAATAATTTTAGTCAATAACTTTAAAGAATTTGATTAAATTCAAAAAACTTGGCAATAATAATTGCTATGAGAGAATTTTGTGTTGAAGTAGAGAATAATAACGCCCAAAACATAATTATGAAAAGTTTATTAGAAATTCTTGGCGGAGAAACGCCAGTTTTCGTTTGCGTTGGAACGGACGCATCAATCGGCGATAGCGTAGGACCGTTTTGCGGAACTTTTTTAGAAAATACCACAAACGATATTTTTATTTACGGCACGCTCCAAAAACCGATAACCGCAAAAGATATTCGCTCGGTAAAAAATTTTATTTCAAAAGTTCACCCTTTTTCGAAAGTAGTGGTAATAGACGCGGCGATAGGTAAAAAGGCGGACGTTGGCAAAATAAAAATTTATGACGCGCCTATAAAACCCGGGCTTGGTCTTAATAAAAATTTACCAGAACTTGGCGACGTTTCAATAATAGCAATAGTGGCAGAGCGGGCGGAAAAGAACTTATCTTTATCTAATTTTACGAGACTTTCGCCGATTTATAAAATGGCAAGAGTTATTGAAGGCGGAATTACTGCATATTTAGAAAACAACAAAAAGTTGGGCTATAAGGCGATTAACGAGTGATTTTAAGTCTTTTTTTAGTTTAATATAAGTTAAAACAAAGCAAAAATTAAAGAGCAAGGAAAGTTTTTTCTTTCTTTGCTCTTTTTTTATTACTTTTCTAAAAGTTCCATACTAAATTTTAGTCTTTCAAGAGTCCTCTCTTTTCCTAAAATTTCCGCCATTTCAATAGCACCGCCGGGGGTTACGTCCTTTCCAGTTAAGGCAACTCTTGCCGTCCATAAAACTTGACCGTTCTTAAGTTGTTTTTCAGTGGCTAGATTTATTAACGCATCGTGAAGAATATCGTGAGAGAAATCTTCTATCTTTTCTAGCGTTTCATAAATCATAGGAAGAACTACTTTTGCTAAATCTTTATCGGTTTTCATTTTCTTATGGAAGAAAAGTTCAGTTGAAAATTCGCCGAATTCTTCTAAGAAATCAACCTTTTCAGGAATTTCGCTCAAAATCTCAATTCTCGATTTAACAAGGTTATAGATTAACTTTTCGTCATATTTGCCATATGCTTTGCTCTTTTCAAAGAAAGGTTTTGCTAAAATAGCGAACCTTTCATAATCCATTGCTTTTAGGTATTCGCCGTTAAGCCAACGAAGTTTAACTTCATCGAAAATCGCAGGGGATTTAGAAACGCCGTCAAGAGAGAATTTATCAATCATCTCTTCCATAGTCATCTTTTCGCTATTATCTTTAGGACACCAACCAAGAAGAGCAATATAGTTCATAATGGCTTCGGCAACGTAGCCTTTTGAAATAAAATCATCAAAGTTAGCATCGCCGTAGCGCTTAGAAAGTTTTCTAGTTGCGTCTTTCATAATAGGCGGTAGGTGAATATAAACGGGGCGCTCCCAACCAAACGCATCATACATAAGATTATACTTTGGCGTTGAAGATAAATATTCCGTGCCACGAATAACGTGGGTTATACCCATAAGATGATCGTCAACAACGTTAGCAAAGTTATAAGTTGGCATACCGTCGCTTTTAATCAAGATACCGTCTTCAAGTTCGCTATAATCAACGGTAATAACGCCGTAAATTTGGTCAACGTAAGAACCTTCGCCGTTTGCTGGAATATTTTGGCGAATAACGTAAGGCTCACCGCTACTAATTCTTTTTTCTATTTCTTCTTTAGATAAATTTAGACAATGCTTATCGTAACGAACGTTGCCAAACTCATCTTTTAAGGAAGCAATCCTATCTTTTGAGCAAAAACAATAATAAGCGCCACCCTTTTCAACGAGTTCTTGAGCGTATTTTTTATATAAATCTTTTCTTTGGCTTTGAACGTAAGGTCCAAAATCACCGCCGATATCAGGACCTTCATCGTAGGTCATACCGCCGTCCTTAAGCGAAGAATAAATAACTTCGGTAGCGCCTTCAACAAAGCGTTCCTGATCGGTATCTTCAATACGTAAAATAAAATCGCCACCCATTTTTTTAGCAAAAAGGTAACTATAAAGCGCGGTTCTCATACCGCCAAGATGCATAAAGCCGGTAGGGCTAGGCGCAAAACGTGTTCTAACTTTACTCATAACAAATCCTCACTTTAACCAAGTGTTTTCCTTGCTTTATTTTTAATATCTTCTAAACGGTTATCGTAGTAATAACTATAAACTTTTTCGCCGGCAACGATAATATGGTCGATAAGCGGAACGCCCATAAGCGATAAAATAACGCAAATTTTCTCGGTAGTATTATCATCTTGAACGCTAGGCTCTGGGCTAGCGCCTAAATGGTTATGCGCGATAACCACGAACTTAGCCTTATTCAAAACCACTTGTTTAGAAAAATCGTTAAGGTCAACCTCAACGCTTTTTGCGCTATTCCCAAAAACAGTCTTTTTCGAAATAATTTTTTGACGGCTATCTAAAAAGAAAGTAACAAACACTTCTTCGGAATACGGCTCGAAAAGTTTAATTAAAGGTTTTCTAATTTCCGCAAAATTAAAAAATTTAGGAAACTCAATCTCATCTTTAACAAACTCATTGTAAACTTGACCTAAAGTTACCAAAAAAGCGGCGGTTTTTGGTCCAACGCCTTCAATATTTTCAAGCATATCAGGCGATGCTTGTAAAACGCGTTGCACCGAGCCAAACTCATCAATTAATCTATGCGCAATCTCGTTAGTATTCTTTCTTGGAACAACGCTAAACAATAAAAGTTCCAACTGTTCATACGTAGATAGCGTTTTAACGTCCTTTATGGCTTTGCTACGCAACCTATCTCTATGGTGTTCGTGCATTTTTTTACCTTTTGTTAAAATTATTACTTAAATATTTTAACATATTTTAAAAAAAGTGTATAATATATTTATCAAATTTTTTAAAGGATGCAAAAAATATGTTGCTTGAAAGCCTTTTAGCCGACCTTTTTCCACTTCTTGAAATAGAAAGCGTAAAAGGAAAAGCCGAAAAAGACGCGCCTTTTGGCGAGCCTATAAAAAACGCGTTAAATTACGTTTTGCAACTTGCAAAAGATAAAGGTTTCAAAACCAATAATTTTGATAACTATATCGGCGAAGTTGTGTTTGGCAAGGGCGAGCCTTTTGCCGTTTTGTGCCACCTAGACGTTGTTCCGGTTGGCAATTTAACCGCTTGGAAAACTCCACCTTTTAAGCCTACCATTATAGACGGTAACCTATATTGCCGTGGCGTTTTAGACGATAAATCTTCGGCTATAAGCGTGTTAACGGCACTTTCTATGCTAAAGAGCGAAGGTTTAGAGCCAAAAAGAGAAATCCGTTTAATTTTAGGTTGCGATGAAGAGAGCGGTTGGGCGTGCGTTGAGCATTACAAAAAGCATAAAGACCTTCCAAGCGAGGGTTTTTCGCCCGATGCGGAGTTTCCAGTAGTTTATGCAGAAAAAGGAATATTGCATATTAAATATACTATTAAAAAACTTAAACCTTTCAAAATTTTTGGCGGAGTTAAAGCAAACGTCGTTTGCGATAGGGCAGAAGTTGAAACGAGCGAAATTTTTAATCTTGAAAACTATAATTTGTCCTATGATAACGGCAAAATAGTATCAGTTGGCGTTTCGGCTCACGGCTCAACGCCCGAAAAAGGCGTCAACGCGCTTGATAAATTGTTTTTATTCCTTGAAGATAACGGCTTTATTGAAAAAGGCACGCACGATAATTTCTTTGAAGATAGTAAAGGCGTTAAAACCATTTTTGACCAAACGGGCAATCTAACTTTTTCGCCAAACGTAATTATTGATGGAAACGATAGTTTTTCGCTTGTTGTTGACGTAAGATACCCCGCAACCAAAGAAAAACAAGAAATAATTGATAGCCTTTCTCTTTTAGGAAGTTTTGAAATTTTATCATATCAAGCCCCACTTTTTGTTGAAAAGGACGGAAAACTTGTTCAAAGTTTAACGTCCGCTTACGAAAAGGTTATGGGGGAAGTTTTAGAGCCTATTGCAATAGGTGGCGGAACGTATGCTAGAGCGTTAAAAAACGGCGTTGCGTTTGGACCGGCGCTTGGCGCTGAAAGTGATACCGTTCACCAACCAAACGAATATTTACCATTATCAACGCTTGAAAAAATGACTCTTATCTATTACCAAGCCTTAAAAACTCTTTGTTTTTAACGCTTACAAATAAAACAAAATTTATAACTAAAAGGGCTTTTAAAAAGCCCTTTTTTTGTTGCAAAAGTTTATAAAAAAATTGAAGACTAAAAAAATTTTTGTTCAAAAAATGGCACAAAAGAAACAAACGGGAAAAACGTGGTGTATAGTTAAATTAGCCGAAAAAATAAAACGGCAAAAAAATTTGGAGGAAAATAAAATGAGTGAAACCAATTTTGTAAACGTTTCAAGGAGCAATTTAACTAACGGGCAAAAAAGAATTGAAATATCTTTTTTAAACGCACCCGCTAGTGGTCAATCGCAACCTTTAACGCTTACAATGAAACAAGTAAACAGAACAACGGGCGTTGAACAAACGCCTGAAACGGTTAGAATTGATAATTCTACTTACGCAAAGCTTATGCTTAAACTACACGACGATCTTTTGCCAAAATATGCAAGAATTACGTCAGCAACGTTAGAGTTCGTATCAGACGACGCTACTTCGAGCCAGATAAAAGTAAAACCTTTAATTTTGCAAGCGGACGGCACTTTTGAATTAGGCAAAGAGATAGACGAAGTTGCAAGTTATTATGATGACGTTCTTTTAGATCAATTTTCATATTTTAACGTAACGAAAACACTTAGCCAAAGCAATAATGGCGAGCATTATTTCGCCATTGGCAAAGACGACGCTATTACGGGCTATTTAGAATTGCCAACGGCAGACAACAGCTTAAATTATTTAAGACCGAAACTAGTAATTGACTATCTTCCATACGACGAGTTTGGAAAAGATCGAGCAAAAGTTAACGGCTCAATAGGCGCATACGATACCTATTCGGTGGACTTGTTAAGCGGAAAATTAGAGGCAACTAAATTTTTAGCAAAAACTACAGGCGAAAAAATGCAAGCAAGCCTAGGCATGACTTATATGCCAACGGATTGCCAATCAACAATGGTAAACGGATATGAAACAGGTTTACCTAAAGGTTGGAAATATAACGCTATGCAATATTTATTCCAAGACGGCGAAAACTACAAATACATTGACGCAAGCGGAAGAGAGCATATTTTTAAGCCAAGTTCGGAAAGTGGATTATATTACGATACTTCCGGCACTGGATTTGTTTTAAAAACCGGAACGATAAATCATGAAATTACCGATGAAAAAACTACGACTTTAATTTTTGGGTCAAATAAACTTTGTGAAATAAGAAAGAAGACAAGAAAAACACCTGAAAGAACGGTAAGTCAAATAATTTCAAATGATAGTTTAGGGCGTTTAACACGTTATTTAGACGGCGATTTGGGAGACGTTAAAATAAATTACGAAATTAACGGCGACGTTACTATTGCAGATGATACTTACGATTATAATTCAGCAACAAACAACGTGGTAGTGATAAAAAAAGATTCAAGTGGCTACTTAAGTGAAATTTTAACGCAAGAAGGAACGTGGGAATATTCAGTTGATAGCGAAGGCAAATTAACTTCGATAAAAAATATTAACGGCGAAGCGGTTGTTTTTGAATATGAAACTGACGGAAAAGTTAAAAATATTCAAAAAACCTTTACTGATGAAAATTTAACAACCACTGTTTTAGAAATTAAAGAATTTGTTTACGGCGCGTTAGAAACGCTTGTTAAAACAACAACTTACCCAAATTCGCACGAGGATAGAAAGGGCGTTACGTATTCATATCTTTTTAATGAAGAGGGTAAAACCATTACAAATTACGAGCTTAACCATAAAAACGAAAGCATAATGGGTTCGGTTATTTTAAGGGAAAACGGCGATTTTGAGAAATTCCAAAGAAAGATAGATGCAACACCTATAGGTTCTATAACTTTTGGCGGGCAAAATTCCGTAGTTGTGAACGGCGATAATTACATAAACGACGATTATTTAACCGAAGTTAATAGCGATATTTTATCGTTAAGAAAAGACGTTAATCTTGAGGAACAAGACTTTATTTTCTCTTGCGAAGTTGAAATGCTTAAAGGCGCGCATACAAGGCATACTTCAAACTATGGCGTTGAGTTATTAACACAAAGTGGAACAAGGTTATGCCAAGTAGTAGTAAACCCGACGATTCAACAAAAACAATTTTTAAGCGCTAAATTTACTATAACTAGCGACGTTGACGTTAAAGTTAGAGCATATACTAGGGATAAAGCCGTTAAAATGCAAGTTTCGAACGTAAAAATTACAAACGTTGAAAAAGCCCATTCTTATTCTTGCATAAAACTCTCAACGGGCGAGGAAAACTTGCTTTTAACCGACGGAGTTGAACAGTGGTATAAACTTGTTCCATTAAACGTTAAAATTAACGGCGAACAAGTTTCTTCAAAAGTTACGCTCACTGAAAACGACCTAAGGAAAAATGCAGAGCTTGCACTCTCTAGTTCAACGCACAATTTCTGGTATAATAACTTAACTTCGTTTATTCCAAACGTTACGAACGTTAAGCTCGTTGGCAACGGCACAGAAATAAGCTTATTGAATTGTTGGGCGGGTAACTTCGTTCAACGACAAACTGACAAGGTTTTAAACTACCTAGTTTTTGATGACGAGGAATATGAAAATAACGTAAGCATAAGATTTAAAGACGGGGAAAGATTTTATCACGTTTCGTTTAAAGATGAGGTTGGAAACTACCTTGGAACAAGCGCTAATAACGTTTATCATAAATTCACTTATAACGACTACGGAAAAGCCATAACCGAACAATATTACGACGACGCAGGCGACTATTTTACCGATAAAATCGAAACCAATACGGAATATTCAACCGATAAAACCCAAGTTCAAAAAATTAAAGAATATTTAGACACTTTCGTTCTTGAAACAAGTTATGAATATAATACCGACGGCACTCTTTCTAAAACCACTTACCCTAACGGTAGGCAAGAAACTTATTCTTACGATAAAAAGAAAATGGTTGAAATTTCAAGCGCAGGCGCTTCGAACGAATTGACTTATGACAAAGAAAATTTAACGAGCGTTTCTTCAAACGGCGCAACCTATTCTTATGAATATGATAGTTCAAACCGAATTTCTAAAATTAAACTTGGAACGGCAACTTTAATTTCGTTCGAATATTCTTACGGAAATATTTACGACGAAATTATAGCAACGTATGCTAACGGTAACAAGAAAAAAGTAACGCTAGACCTTTACGGCAGAGTTTTACAAGTGGAAACTTGCGCTAGTGGCGAAGAGTTTGAAATTATTAAACAGTTCTTCTATTGCGAAGAATCTGCCAACTCAATTTCGACTTATGACGACGTTTTTGATTCCGGAATTACGGTATTTAGCGACAGCAAATTAAAAAAATCTGTTGACAAAGGTGTTGTTAGCCTTTATACTTATAGTGAAGATGACTTAATTTCAACTGAAACAAGGGGCAATCAAAGTTACACGAGTTCGTTAAATAGCGTTGGCGAACTTATTAGGGAAGAAATTAATTTTGACACTTCGACAACAACTAATAAAATGATTCATACCATAGAGTATGAACTAAACAACGCAGTTGACGGCGATTATTATTCAACAGATGAAGTTACGCACCTAAATTCAACGTTCACTGAGTCACACGCAAGAGACGGGCTTGATAGAACAAAACAAGTTATTCGAGAGTTAGATAGCATTGCCCTAAAAGATGAAACTACTTATAATGACGTTTACGATAGCGATGATGAGGCTTGCGGAACAACTGTTTTCCCTTCAAACCACAAATATTCAATTCATACGGCAAACGGGTCGGCATATCAAAGAATTTTAACTGAATCTTTTGACTACAACGCTAACGGCGATATTTCAGCTATAGTTAAGAATTTTGCTAATTATAATTCTACGGGTTCAAGCGCAACGAAAAGCGTTAGGTATTTTTACGATAACCTTTCAAGGCTTATTCGAGAAGATAACCAAGAACTTGGCTTTAGTAAAACTTACGAGTATGATAACAATGGTAATTTAACAACCAAAAAGGTTTATGGTTATACTACTGGATCGTTGCCATCTTCACCGTTGCAAACCTTTAACTATTCTTACGATTTATCAACAGATAGGTTATTGAGTTATAACGGAAAAACCTGTTCTTATGATTCAAACGGAAACCCTACTAACTATCTTGGAAACGTTACCGTTTTTGATAAAGAGAATAAACTTTGCAGTTTCAAAAAGCAAGGCGAGGCTAACGCCACAACTTTCACTTACGATGCAGAGGGCTTAAGAAAAACCAAAACAACGGCAAGCGGTGTTACCAAAACTTTCACCTACCTTAACGGAACGCTTTATCGTGAACAGTTCTCTCAAGGTGGAAGTTCTTATGATTTAAGGTTTATCTATACCGCAAGTGGAATAACGGGCGTGATTATTAACGGCGCAAAGTATCTTTACTTAAAGAATAACTTTGGCGACGTTACTGAAATTTACGATGCAAACGGAAACCTTATCTGCCGTTACGTTTACGATGCTTGGGGTAACCATAAGGTATTAAACCCTAACGGAACGGAAAACACTTCTGCAAGTTTTATTGGTAACATCAATCCTATTCGTTACCGCCGTTATTATTACGATGCTGACTTAGGTCTTTACTACTTAAAATCACGTTACTATGATAGCGAAGTTGGCAGATTTATTTCGATTGATAAACTTGACTATTTAGACCCTGAAACTATCAATGGCTTAAACCTTTATGCTTACTGCTTGAATAATCCGATTGCAAATATTGACCCTAATGGAACGTTTTGGAATTCTATTAAAAAAACGATAAGTTGGTTATCTAATAATATAGGTTTTTTTTCTAAAAGTTTTCAAGTAATTGATAAAAATAGTAATGATAATATATTTTTTGGTACAGAAACAGGAGTAGCGGTCGAGGAAAAATCTGGAGACGATTCTAAACCTTTTTCCGTTTATACACAAAGTGGTAATGAATGGTATAAATTCTGGGAATATCAAGTTGGATTCAAAATAAAAATCGGAGATTTTTCTTATAGTCTAAGTACCGGTTTGGGTGAGTCAAATTATTCTTTTGCTTATAAAGAGACTGCAATTGATATAAAAACTGGCATTGATAAAAGTGGTATCAAAATATCTCACACAAAAGACAAAATAAACAACTATGTTGAATATTACATCCGAACTATTCCAACCGTTGCAGCCATTGTTTTAACATATTTTATAAAAATCCCAGTAATTAAATTGGGTTATTTAATTGCCCGTGTGGCAATTTGAAATATTTGATAAAAAAATTAAAAAAAGTTAGGTAAAATATGATTAATTATTCTTTCAAAAGGTCAGACAATAAAAATCGAATAAAAGAGATTATAAGGGCGAAAACTTTACAACAATTTAGCCTTGCTATTTTATGCTTTATTGGAACAACATATTTTCTTACCATAGGTTTTATTCTTGATAAAGAAGCTCTGTTAATGGGCTACTCCCTATTATTTTTGTTCATTGCAATATTAATTCATATTATAATAACGATACGCAAAATTAGATTTGTGCTAGAATCGATTTTTAAAAAACAACCCGATAAAGAAGAAATAAATTACACAATAAAAAAAGAACACGGAAATATTTATATTGAGTGTTTAGATACTAAACTTATAGCGAGCTTTCTTCCAGCACAGATAAAAAAAATTACTTATACCCAGAGTTGTTTTCTCTTAGAACTAATTGATGATGGAATTATTGTTTTTCCAAAGCAACCTGAATTGTTGGAGTTTTTTAGTCAAGACATAGAAAAAACTAACATTGTATAGTCTTAAACAATCTTCAAAGAATTAACAAACAAAAGAGTGTGTCTATCGTAAGGTAGGCACACTTTTTTGTTTTAGAAAAATATTGACAAAGGTGTTCAAAAAAAGTATACTTTTAATAACGGTAATTTAACAACCAAAAAGGTTTATGGTTATACTACTGGATCGTTGCCATCTTCACCGTTGCAAACTTTTAACTATTCTTACGATTTATCAACCGATAGGCTTTTAAGTTTTATTGAAGTAGATTTAGATAATGATATTATTGATGAAAGAACGTGTTCTTACGATTTAAACGGCAACCCTACTAATTATTTTGGAAACGTTACCACTTTCAACAAAGAGAACAAGCTTGCAAGTTTTAAAAAGCAAGGCGAGGCTAACGCAACAACTTTCACTTACGATGCACAGGGCTTAAGAAAAACCAAAACAACGGCAAGCGGTGTTACTAAAACTTTCACCTACCTTAACGGAACGCTCTACCGTGAACAGTTCTCTCAAGGTGGAAGTTCTTATGATTTAAGGTTTATCTATACCGCAAGTGGAATAACGGGCGTGATTATTAACGGCGTAAAGTATCTTTACTTAAAGAATAACTTTGGCGACGTTACTGGAATTTACGATGCAAACGGAAACCTTATCTGCCGTTACGTTTACGACGCTTGGGGTAACCACAAAGTGTTAAATGCAAATGGCGTTGAAGAAGATTTAGAAGATTTTGTTGGCAATCTCAACCCTATTCGTTACCGTGGTTATTATTATGATGCGGACTTAGGTCTTTACTACTTAAAATCACGCTATTATGACAGCGAAGTTGGCAGATTTATTTCGATTGACGGGCTTGGTTATCTTGCTCCAACAATTTTGAACGGACTCAACCTTTATGCTTACTGCTTGAATAATCCTATTGCGAACGTCGATCCAACGGGTCAATTTGCGATTAGTTTGATTTTAATAAAATTAGTAAAAATAGCTGTTGTTGCTGTAGCCACGGCTTATATTGTTAACAAAGTAAATATTAACAATGAAAAATCGGTTGCAGATCAAAACACTAAAGATTCTTATACTATAGAAGAGGCTGAACAAGCAATAAAGGAAATTGTTGGAGATAATGAAGTTAAAATTGATAACAATCAATTATTTATCGAAGATTCATGGCAAATTCGTTCAAGAGAAGATAGAATTTTAGTTTCAACAATTTTTACAAAAACAGTTGATGAAAATGGTAATAAGTTAACTAATAGAAGCGTTGAAAATTTATCTGCAGAATGGGTTGGACATAATATTTTAGTCAACAGTGGTATATATAGTAAACCTCAAACGCAAGACGTAAATTTAGATTGTAAATTTTTAGATAACGCTTTTTATACAGTAATAGGAACAATAATATTGCAAGGTTTAGGAATTTTATGATGAAAAAATTGTTAATTTTTATATTGGCGCTAACAATGGTGTTCTGTTTAACTAGTTGTCTTCGACCTTGCGAAGGAGCAGATAAATACCATCATGTAATGGATTACTTTTTTAAGTATGACCAAATGGTTATTTTTCCGCCAACTTTAGATAATGTTCAAGAAGTTGTTGAGTTTCATTATTATGAATATAACTATTATGAATATAACTATAAAGAAAAAGGTTTTGAATTTTATTTATCTGCAATTTATGATGAAGAACATTTTGAAATTGAATTGGATCGTTTAAGAAACTTATCAAACGAAGATTACAACAACGACTTAATACCTGTATTTGTTGATACAATTCACTTTAATTATCCTGCATTTCTTACAATTTATAATAAAAAACCGTATACTTATAGAAACAATGTATATGAACAGCTTTATTTTGAATACGCGCTTATCGATTATGAAAAAAGAAACGTAATCTATGTGCATCTTAACGATGTTTTATATGAAGACGTATCTTTTGATAAAAAATATTTGCAAAAAGATTATTCGAATAAAGAAGATGATTTTTA
>JAZNBE010000024.1:0-4677 GCA_045586885.1 Christensenellaceae bacterium | reverse complement strand
GTCGAGCCACAGGGTCTGGGCATAGCCCAGATCGTGCGCCTTCACCTGAGAGATCAGGGAACCCGCATAGTTGCCGCCGCACTTGGTAAATCCGGTGCCGCCGGGGCATGCACGGGTATACTCATCTTCGACAAAAATCTTAACAGGGTTGATGCCGGTCTCGTAGTAAGCGCCAACCGGAGAGCAAATGATAATAAAGCTGTGGTCGGATGCGGGACGCACGCCCAGATGGGGCTCGGTCGCAATAACAAACGGACGAATATAAAGCGAAGTACCCTCGCTTGTAGGAACCCAGTCTTCATCAATTTTAATAAGTTCAGTAATTGCCTTTAGGGTAAACTCTTCGTCAAGTAGTGGTAAGCATAATCTATCGGCAGAATTGTTCATTCTTCTAATATTTTCAAGTGGGCGGAAAAGTTGAACGCTACCATCGTCAGTGCGGTAAGCCTTCATGCCTTCGAAAATTTCTGCGCCGTAGTGTAATACGGTTGACGCAGGGTGAATAGGGATTTCGCCAAACGGAATAATTCTAGCGTTATGCCAGCCTAATTCCTTGCTATGATCCATAATGAACATATGGTCTGTAAAGTAATGGCCAAAGCCTAATTTGGTTTGATCTGGTTTTTGCTTTGGACAAGTGTTTTTGGTTATTGAAATTTCCATTTTTATATCTCCAATTCGTAACTATTTTTTATTTGCTTTAAGTTTTGCTTCGGCATCTTCACGCATTTTATATTTCAAAATTTTACCAGCCGCGTTCATAGGAAAACTTGTGGTAATTTCGATATAGCGTGGAACTTTATGCTTTGCAATTCTCTCTACCATATAGGCGCGAAGTTCTTCAACGGTAGTCGTTACGCCTTCTTTTAAGATAATATAGGCGTAGGCCTCTTCACCGTATTTTTCATCGGATACGCCAACTACTTGAACGTCGCTAACGGCAGGAATTTTATAAATAAAATCTTCAATTTCTTTAGGGTAAAGGTTTTCGCCACCACGAATAATCATATCTTTTAATCTTCCCGTGATGCGATAGTTACCATCAGGTTGGCGAAGCGCTAAATCGCCAGTATGGAGCCAACCGTCTTCATCGATAGCCGCCGCCGTTTCCGCAGGCATTTTGTAGTAACCTTTCATAAGGTTATAACCACGTGCCACGAATTCGCCTATTTCGTTATCAGGAAGGTCTTCGCCCGTTGCAGGGTCAACAATTTTGCACTCAATGTTAGGTAACGCTCTTCCTACCGTATTTACTCTAGTTTCGATAGAGTCGTCTGCGCTACTCATAGTGCAACCAGGAGATGCTTCCGTTTGACCGAAAACGATAGTAATTTCGGTCATATTCATTTTTTCAAGAACTTCTTGCATTACCTTTGGCGGACAAGGACTTCCCGCCATAATTCCCGTTCTCATATACGAAAAATCGGTTTTTGCAAAATCTTCGTGAGCAAGAAGGGCTATAAACATCGTTGGAACGCCGTTAAACGCCGTTATTTTTTCATTGTTTATGCACGCTAGCGCTGGCTTTGGCGAGAAATATGGAAGTGGACAAAGCGTTCCGCCGTGAGTCATAGTAGCCGTCATTGATAGAACCATACCAAAGCAGTGGAACATCGGCACTTGAACCATCATTCTATCCGCCGTAGATAAATCCATTCTATCGCCTATGCACTTTCCGTTATTGACAACGTTATAGTGAGTTAGCATTACGCCTTTAGGAAAACCGGTCGTTCCTGAAGTGTATTGCATATTACAGCAATCATCAGGCTTTACAACCGACGCCCTTCTTTTAACTTCGTCTATTGAAACGCTATCTTTATACTCTAAACTTTCTTCAAAAGTCATAGCCCCCGGCATTGAAAAACCAACGGTTATAACGTTTCTTAAGAACGGTAAGCGTTTTGCGTGGAGTTTTTCGCCTTTCTTAGTTTTGCTAAGTTCAGGGCAAATTTCTTGAACGATTTGCTTATAGTTAGAATCGCGCCAACCTTCGATAAGTAAAAGGGTGTGTGTGTCTGATTGACGGAATAGGTATTCGGCTTCGTGAACCTTATAAGCCGTGTTTACCGTAACTAAAATCGCGCCGATTTTGGTTGTTGCCCAAAACGCAATATACCACTCTGGAACGTTAGTCATCCAAACGGCAACTTTATCGCCAGCCTTAACGCCTAAAGCAATTAAAGTCCTAGCAAAATTATCAACGTCTTCACGGAATTGAGTATAAGTTCTAGTGTAATCTAAAGTGGTGTATTTGAAAGCAATTTGGTCAGGGAATTCTTGGCACATTTTATCGAGAACTTGTGAGAAAGTGTAATCGATAAGAACGTCTTTTTTCCAAACGAATCTTCCAGTTTTTGCTTTGTTATAGTAAAGTGATTTTTTCCATTCGGGCACTTTCTCGAACCTTTCCATAAAACTTACGAATTGTGGAAAAACTATGTCTTTAGAGCCAACTTCTTCTACCCAGTTTGGTTGAAGTTCGAGTGATACGTAGCCGTCGAAATTGATAGAACGAAGCGAACGAACGCAAGCGTCAATCGGCAATGAGCCTTCACCCATTAAGCAGTAATTTAATTCGCCGTTTTCATTAACTTCACTATCTTTTAAGTGAACGTGTCGAACGTATGCGCCAAGGTTTTTAATAGTTTCTTCAGGCGCTTCAAGCCCAAAACGAACGGTATGATGCATATCCCAAAGCGCGCATAAATTATCATCCGCAAAGTCTTCTAAAAGTTCTTTCAAAATTGACGACTTTGCGTAAACGCCCATTGATTCAATAAGCAAAATAACGCCGTATTTTTTTGCCTCGGCAATAAGAATAGGCAATCTTTCGCGAACAAGTTTATCGCATTCTTTAAACGTTTGACCGTCAAGTTTATAAGCGTGGAGTCTAATGTATTTGCAATCTACGCTCTTTGCCAAACTTATGAGTTCAAAAATATTTTCTTGTTCGGCTTTTGAGTATGACGGCGCAGAAATGTTTTCAACGGCGTCAATACACGATAGTTCTAATAAATTTTCTCTAAGCGTGCGAACGGTCTTTTTAAGATTAGACTTATCGAAAGGCTTTTCGCTTCCGCAAATTGCGTTTGGCGCGTGCGCCTCGATTGCCGTTATCTTATTTTCGCATGCAAGTTTAATAAGTTCGTTGAAAGAAAACTTCCAACCGTTAGTCGAAAAGGAAAGTTTCATTAAATTTCCTCCGCGTATGCAATTTTATTAAGCGCGTTTACGTATGCTCTAATGCTTGCGCCAACGATGTCAGTTGAAATTCCGCTACCAACGTAAATTTTTCCGTTGTGGCGAAGTTTTACGATTGCCTCACCTGCCGCGTCTTTACCTTCGGTTATCGCTTCAACCTTAAATTCATCAAGTTCGAAGTGATGACCAATCGTTGATTCTATCGCTAAGAAAGATGCATCAATCGGACCGTCGCCTTTAGATAAGCCGTATAAAACTTCATCGCCTTTCTTTAGCGTGATAGACGCGGTTGATATCATTTCGTTACCAGAGTTAATAACGTAATTAACGAGCGAATAAATAGACGGCGCTTGTTGAGCGGTATTCGCAATAATTAAATCAAGTTCTTTAAGGCTTACGTTCGCCCTCTTTTTTGCAATTACCTTAAACGCATCGAACACTTTGCCGTGATCTTCGCTAGATAGGTCGTAACCCATCTTCTTAATCATTTTCTTGAATTCTTTATCACTCGTTTCGCTAGGAATAGTTAAATCTTCATATTCAGGTGAAACGAACGCCTTTTTATCGCTTTCTTCGTTTTTAAAGCATTTCTTAATTTCGTTAGATATTCTCGTAGATGCCATCGTTACGAGATTAGTTTGAACTTTCTTCTTCAAACCTATCGCGCTAACTATCTTAACGAATTCTTCAAGGCTAGCAAGTTCGCTATCGCCAAGACCTACTTCAACGCCGTCAGCTCCGGCAAACACACCTGATATTAAACTTGACGTTGCTAAATTGTAAGCGTTCTTGCAAGAGATTAAAAGTTTAACGTCGTCTTTGATTTCTTCTTTAATTTCTTTAACGAAACTTGCAAACTCGTCTGGAAGTAGCGTTCCTTCGATATCGCTAATGGTAACGCTTTTAACGCCAAGTTCAACCGCCTCGTTTATGCAGGTTAGCAAGAATTTCTTTTCGCTACCGCAAACGTCTTCAAAACATACTTCAACTTCTTGACCTAACTCTTTTGCGAGTTTAATCATATCTTTCATATACGCTAAAACCTTTTCAGGCTTTTTAGAAAGTTTATATTCCATTTGAACTGGAGAAATAGGCAAGTTTAACGAAAGAACGCTTGATTTTGCGCCCTTTAACGCTTGACAAGCTCTCTTTACCGATTCTTCATCCTTTCCCATATCTAAACAAAGCGCACTATTCGTAACGAAATCCGCAATAGATTTTACAAAAACAATATCTTCTTTTTCACAAGATAATGCGCCCAGTTTAATTACGTCAACTTTCAGCTCGTTCAGTAGTCTAACAATTGTAAGTTTGTCTTTGAACGACAACTTAATTGCTTTCTTCGT
The DNA here is from genome assembly GCA_045586885.1 of Christensenellaceae bacterium. Classification (GTDB taxonomy): domain Bacteria; phylum Bacillota; class Clostridia; order Christensenellales; family Borkfalkiaceae; genus UBA4636. The sequence goes on along the minus strand of JAZNBE010000024.1, from coordinate 130 downwards.
GCTGTTTTGTAACGTAACGTCGCAAATCCTAATTGTTTTCATAAAATTATCTCCTTCACTAGGCTTAAAGATTTTTTGCAAGCCTAAAATATTTTCCATATAAAATATATAATATTTTAGTATTTTAACC
>JAZNBE010000023.1:0-16484 GCA_045586885.1 Christensenellaceae bacterium | reverse complement strand
AAAAAGATAAAACGGCTGTTATATAACCATTGCGGTGGCGATAGCGTTGTGGATCCACCTGTTCCCATTCCGAACACAGAAGTTAAGCTCAATTGCGCTGAAAGTACTTTGCTGGCAACGGCACGGGAGGATAAGGAGCTGCCGCATTCAATTTATTAAGACTGCCTAAAACGGCAGTCTTTTTACTTGATAAAATTTATAGTTTTTAACTAATTTTTATAAAATATCATTATTTTTTATCAAAATTAATAATTTTCTCAAAAAGTTTATAATAAATTTAATAAAAAATTATTAAAAAATTATAAAAAGTTGGCACTCTAAACTTGACAGTGCTAATTTTTGGGTGTATAATAAGGTTGTCAATAGGGAATAATACCGATTGATAATAAATTTTTTAGGAGAATTATTATGAAATTATTTAACAACGGTTTAACTTTAAGAAATTCAGGCAGTTTATTTGATCCTTTCTTTGACGATTTTTTCTCGTTTCCAAAGGTTTTTGACCATGATTTTGATTCGGTTATGAAAACAGACGTTATTGATCAAGAAAATTCTTATTTAATGTGTGTTGATTTACCGGGCTTTAGAAAAGAAGACGTTTCTTTATCACTAAAAAACGGTTATTTGACTATTTCTGCAACATCGTCAATACAAGATGATGAAAATAAGAAATACGTAAGGCGTGAAAGGATTTATTCTTCTTGCAAAAGAACTTTTTATTTAGGAAACGGTGTTACCGAAAAAGACGTTTCTGCCGATTTTAAGGATGGAGTTTTGAATATTACAATTCAAAAAGCGTTAGAAAAAGTTCAAGAAGATACAAAAATTGAAATTAAGTAGTAAAAATAAGATTAAGGGGCGAAAGCCCCTTTTTTGTTTGCAAATTTTTGAATTTTCGTAATTTTTCTAAAAGTTTAAGAATATTATAAAACAAGGTTGTCCTATGTTAAATTTTTTGCCGGAAGAGTTTAATGACATTAAAAATTATAACTTATTACGTGTTTTAGAGGTTGTTATAAATTTAGGGTATAGAATTTTTGCAAAAACTTTAGATGGCGACGTTTTTTTAAGCAAAAAAACAGTAACTAGAGAAGATATTGATAAAATTTTTCTTAAACTTACGAAACATTCAGTTTATGCATATCAAGAAACGATAAAACGAGGCTTTTTAACAACTGAAAACGGCGTAAGAGTTGGAATTTCAGGCGAATGTTCTTACGATGAGTTTGGAAATGTTAAGTTCATAAAAAACGTAACTACGCTTATAGTTAGAATTCCTAGAGAAGTTGAAAATTGCAGTAAATTACTTTTTGATTATTTTCGAAAAAACGGCTTAAAAAACACTCTAATAATTTCTCCGCCAGGCGCGGGAAAGACAACTTATATTAGAGATATTTCTAAAAAAATATCTAAAGAAATGCAAAAAAGCGTTTTAATAATTGATGAAAAAAACGAAATAACCTTAAGTTTCGTTGATTTTGGTAAAAACTTAGTAACTTTAAAGAATTGTAAGAAAAAATTTGGTTTTTTTGAAGGTGTTAGGAATTTATCACCAGAAGTTATAGTTTGCGATGAATTAGCATCTTGTGCCGACATTGATGGCTTTTATAATGCTGTAAATTCTGGTGTTATAGTAATAGCATCTTCGCACGGCAATAATATTTTAGACGTTAAAAGAAAACAAGGTTTTTCACGTTTGTTAAAGGAAGGAATAATAGAAACTTGCGTTATTTTATCAAAAAGAAATGGAGTTGGAACGGTTGAAGGGGTGTATAGTTTAGTTGATTAAACTTTTTTTAGGCATAATTTTAGTTGTATTATCTTCGCTAATAGGCGTAAAACTTGCTGATAAAGAAAAATATAGAAAAGAAGTTTTTGAAAGCCTTTTGACCTTAAATTTAACTCTTATAAACGACGTTGGGCTTTTTTCAAACGCTCTTGACGTTAGATTAAAAAATTTACCGAAATCATTAAAGAGTGCGTTTTTTGGAATAGAAAAAATATTTGATGGAGAGCGGTTTTTTTGCGTTGATAATCAATTAACGGACGAGCAAAAAGACTTTATTTCTTCATACGTTAATTTTTTAGGTTCTGGTGATTCAAATTCGCAACTTGATATGTTAAATTCTTACACTAACACAATAAAAACCATTTTAGAAAGCCAAAAAACAATATATCAAAAATACGCAAAATTATGCGCTAGGCTAGGCGTTTCATTTGGGCTTATTTTGCTTGTCGTTATAATTTAGAGGAAGTATGGGGATTGACTTAATTTTTAAAATTGCTGGAATTGGAATTATCGTTTCGGTAATTTGCCAAATTCTTAAAAAAGCCGATAGAGATGATATTTCTACGTTAGTGGGGCTTGCGGGGCTTGTAATAGTTTTATCAATGGTAATTTCTATGATTGCAGAACTGTTTGAAACTATAAACGGCATTTTTTCTTTGTTTTAGCGTATGGAATACGTAATAAAATTATCAATAATTGCGCTCGTTTTTGCAATAGTTATAGTTTATATGAAGAGCATAAACGGCGAAATAAGTTTAGTTTTAACAATTTCGGCGTCAATAATTTTTCTTATTATTGCGGTTGAAATGATTGGTGATACGTTTTCTTTTTTTTCTAATCTTGCTAAAATTAGCAAAATAGACGAAAACGTTATTAAAATTATAATAAAAATAGTGTTAATATGTTATTTAAGCGAATTTTCAATAGGAATAATAGAAGATTTTGGAATAAAATCTCTTGCGGACAAGTTAAGTTTGGTTTCAAAACTTATCGTAATGGCGGTTGCTATGCCAGTTTTAGAGAACCTAATAGAAGTAATAAAATCTATATTATAGGTTTTGTTATATTATTGCTTTGTTTAATTATTAACGCATTTAATCAAAGAATCGTCGTTGCGGATACCTTTTTAGAAAATGAAAAAATAAGTTCTACAATTGAAGAGTTAATTTCTGGTTTAGATTTAGATGAAATCAAAAATCAAGCGCAAAAATTAGAATTGTTTAGCGTTGAAAACGTTGAAAGTTATATTTTATCACTTGTAAATAACGAAGGTGGTTTTAATATAAATGCGATTTTTGAAGGTGTAAAAAATGATTTTATATCAACGATTATAAGGGTTTTGCCTATTATAGTTTCGATAGGTGTAGTATGTGTTTTACTATCTTTATTAACTTCATTTTTTCATGATAAGAAGAACGATAATTTAATCGTTATATGTTCCTTTTTTTCAAGCGCGTGCGTAATAGGTTTTTTAGCAATTTTATTCAAATCAGTTTTAGATACTTGTGTTGAGTGTTTGAATTCTATGTCTTCACAAATGCAAGCAGTTTTTCCCGTGATGCTAACAATTTTACAAGGCGCTGGAGCAGTTTCAAGCGTTTCAATTTTTAAACCGTTAGTTTCCGTTTTATGCGCAATTATATCTAGCGTATGCTTGCTCGTTTTAATACCTATTTCAAGCCTATATTTTTTATTTTCGGCAATATCTTCTTTAACTGAAAGAGTTCGGCTTAACAAAACGTGTGAATTTTTAAAAAGCGCTTTTAAGTGGATAGTCGGGGTGGTTTCGCTAGTTTTTTGTTTTTTCGTAACGGCTCAGGGAATTACGGCATCTACTTACGACGGGCTTTCGTTTAAGGCAATAAAATATGCTTTTGGAAGTGGGTTACCGCTAGTAAATTCGCTTATAAACGGTGGTTTTGACGTGGTTTTTGCTTGTTGCGTTTTAATTAAAAACGCCGTTGGTTCGTTTTCGTTAATACTATTAGTTCTTTCAATCGTTAAACCAATAATAAACGTAGCGGTAATTTCACTGCTGTTAAAACTTTTAGCAGCGCTTATTGAACCTGCAACTAATTCACCTTGTATTAAAATAATATCAGGCACGGCGGACGCTTTAAATTTAGTATTATCAACGGTGATAATGGTTGCGGTTTGCTATTTCGTAATGCTAATTTTAGTAATTTGTTCATTGGGTGGCGCGGTATGAGTTTTGAAAATTATGCTCTATCAATTGCAGGAATTGTAATAATAAGCGAAATTGCAAAAACGATACTACCAAAAGGCCGAATGGAAAAAATTTCTAATTCCTGTTTTTCGCTAATATTAGTCGTGATGTTGTTATCTCCGATAAAAGAACTTAAAAACGTTAAAATGCCTAATGATTTTGCGGTGGAAACAATTTACGTTGACGAATATTTTGAATCATACGTAAACCTATTAAGAGAAAGGGCGTTCGTTGAAGAGATAGAATTGTTTCTTAAAAATAAAGGTTATGATATTTCGTCCGTTTCGATTGAACTAAACCGCCAAAATTCGACGGCTATTGTTACAAAAATTATAGTTAAATTAAATAATTTTGTAATAGAAGGCGAAAACGCTCATATAATTATTACTGAGATTAAGCAAGCCTTATCTAATAAATATAACTTATCTATGGAGGACGTTTTGGTGAGTGGCTGAGAAAGAAGATTTATCAAAAAAAGAAAAAGTAAAAAAAGCAGTTTCGAAGATGAAAATCGAATATTTAGTAGTTATTGCGCTATCAGTCGTTGCTCTTATTATTATGCTAAACGCTTTTTCGCCAAGCGTTGAAACGGCAACTGCTAGCGCGATAGATGAATACGTTGAAAACTTAGAAAATAAGTTAAAAAACTGCTTATCAAAAGTTGACGGAGCGGGAAAGGTTGAAGTAATAATTTCAGTAGAATCCGGTATGCAAACGGTTTTTGCAACAGAAACGACTTACGCAAATTCTTCTCAAACAACCACGAACGCGCCGGTTATCGTATCAGGAAAACCTATAGTTTTAAGGGAAGAATATCCTGAAATAGTAGGGGTTGTAATCGTTGCGGAAGGCGCTAAAAATTTAGCGGTTAAAGTTGATTTATTAAATGCTTGCGAAGTTTTTTTATCAATTCCAGAAGATAAAATTAGAGTGTTATCAATGAAATAAGTAAAAATAGGAGAATAAATATGTCAAAAAAGAAAAAGGTTATCATTTTAAGTTGTATGGTTTTACTTTTAGCGGTTACCGCAGTATTGAACTTTGTTTTAACTGGTCAAAAAGCCGTTGAAGACGATGCTCTTTCAGTTGCTAATTATTTCGCTCAATATAAAACCGAGCGTTCAGCATCAAGAAGCGAACAATTACTTCAGTTAAACGAAGTCATTGAATCTAGCGAAGAAAATTCGGAAACAAAAACTAACGCGCTAAATATGAAGTTAAAACTTACTGAAATTATCGAGCAAGAACTTTTGCTTGAAAAACTAATTAAGGCTAAAGGCTACGAAGAATCGGTAGTATCTATAGGCTTAACTAGTGAAAACATAAACGTAATCGTTAAAGACACCGATTTTAATCAAGACGATGCGGTTATAATTTATACGATTTTGTCGCAAGAAGTGAACGCAACGCCTGAAAAAGTGAATATTATTCCAATTAGTTGAATAATTGTTTGAAAAACACTACCAAAACGAGAATTAATGTGCTATAATATTAGCGAGAAATTAGTTTTTACATATTCTATGTAAAAATATTAGGTGGTGTTTCATGGCAGAATATCAAAACGGCGAAAGCCGTGGTAAAGTTGTTTATAACGAGAATATTGTTCAAGGAATTATTGCTATTGCTGTATCAAGCGTCGAAGGCGTTTCTATTAAACCTAATAAGAAAGGCAGTTTCAAAGAAAGCATAAAAATCGTAAACGATAAGTCTGGTATTTCAGTATTCGTTTCCGTTTCAGTTTTATACGGCTATAACATCCCAGATATTGCTTACAATATTCAACATGGAATTCGTCAAAACGTTGAGAATATGACGAAATATAGAATTTCGAAGATTGACGTTTTAATTAACGACGTTTTATTTGAAGAATCTAAGCAAAATGATTAATTAAATAACCGTGCCTAAAGCACGGTTTTTTATGCTTTTTCAATATTTATTTATACTAAACGTAGTGTTTTACTTGGAGATTTTATGAGAAAAGATGCTAGAGAAGTTGTGTTCAAAATGCTTTATTCCACAACTTATTCCCAATATGAAGAAAGCCTTTTTCTTGAGCTTTGTCATGAATTTTCGTTATCTAGCCAAGAAATAGATTTTGCTAAAAACCTTTATAACACCGCAATTTTGCATAAAGACGAGTTAGATAAAATTATCGAAGAACTTGCAAAAAATTATAGGCTTGATAGGGTTTACGTTACCGATAAATGCGCGCTTTATATTGGGCTTTCTGAAATGACTTATTCTAAGGACGTTCCTTTAATCGTTGCGATTGACGAAGCGTTATCATTATGCAGAAAATATTCCACTAAAGAGAGTGTGAACTTTGTCAACGGCATTATGGCGGAATATAAAAAAAGGCTTGAAATAGCTTAATTTATCTTGAATTTTTAGAATTTTTACGTAAACAAATTAGGAGATTGAAAGATGAGTATTATTCTTGACGGCAAGAAAACAGCACTTAAATTAAAAGAAGAAATAAAAGTTAAACTTGATAGTTATTATGCAAAAGGTTATCCTAAATGTAATCTTTCTATTATTCAGGTTGGTAAAAATCCCGCAAGCGACGTTTACGTGCGTAATAAAGCAACTTCTTGCGCCGCTGTTGGTATGGCTGGCGATTTAATAAAATTAGATGAATCTATTTCTCAAAAGGAACTTGAAGATTTAATAATTAAACTTTCAAATGATAATTCCGTTCACGGTATTTTAGTTCAATTACCACTGCCTAAACACCTTGACGAAGATAGAGCGACAGAGTTAGTTGTTGCTAAAAAGGACGTTGATGGTTTTACAACGGCTAATCTTGGCGCGCTTGTTTTAGGTAAAGGCGGTTATTTATCTTGCACGCCGGGCGGAATTGTTTATATGCTTAAAACTTACGGCGTTGAACTTTCCGGTAAAAACGTTGTAGTTATCGGAAGAAGTAAAATCGTAGGAAAGCCTATGGCTTTAGCGCTATTAAATGAAAACGCAACGGTTACCGTTTGCCACTCAAGAACTAAAAATCTTGCTGAAATTTCTTCTAGCGCGGATATAGTTATCGTTGCAATAGGTAAGCCTAATTTCTTAAAGGCAAACATGGTTAAAGATGGCGCTATAGTTGTTGACGTTGGTATCAATAGAACGGAAAATGGACTTGTTGGCGACGTTGATTATAAGGAAGTTGAGCCTAAATGCTCAATGATTACGCCAGTTCCCGGTGGCGTTGGACCTATGACTGTTGCATATTTAATGCAAAACACTTTAATTGCTTACGAAAGGGCTGTAATTAACAAATAGTATGGAATATTCTCAAAAATATAAGTCTTACCTAGATTTAGTAAACGATTATTTATCAAATCTTATAAAATCGCTTAAAGGTAACCAAAGGCTTATAAGTTCAATGGAATATAGTCTAATGATAGGCGGAAAAAGAGTTAGGCCTATTTTGTGCCTTGCTTGTTGTGAAAACTTCAACGTATCGCTAAATAAAGCGTTACCGTTTGCTTGCGCTATTGAACTAATTCATACTTCTTCATTAATTCACGATGATTTGCCTGCTTTAGATAACGATGATTTAAGGCGTGGAAAACCTTCTAATCATAAGGCTTTTGGGGAAGATATCGCAATTTTATCAGGCGATGCTCTACTTAATCTTGCTTTCGAATTATTGCTTGATAATTGTAAAACGCAGGAAGAAATAGCGGCAGCGAAATATCTTGCAAAATCCTCAGGTTTTAGCGGTATGCTTGGCGGTCAAGCCTACGATTTAACGATTGAAACTGATTTTAGCGAAGATAAACTTAATAATATTCACAAATTAAAAACGGCAAAACTTATTCAAGCGCCAATTGTTATGGCAGGGCTTTTGGCTGGCTCAACCGATATTTCTATTATTGAAAATTACGGCTTAAAACTTGGTCTTTTGTTTCAATACGTTGACGACCTTTTAGACGTTGTGGGTTCTAGCGCTGAGCTTGGAAAAACAACTGGAAAGGATGAAAAAGAGAAAAAACTCACAGCAGTTTCGCTTTACGGAAAAGACGGCGTTAAAAACAAAATTTCAGCGTTATTAAAAGAGTCGTTAGAACTTGTAAAATCGTTTGACAAAATTGGGTTTTTAACGCAATTTACCAAGAAATTAGCGGAGCGTAAAAACTAATGCGCCTTGATAGTTTTTTGGTAGAAAAAGGCTATTTTTCGTCTAGAAATAAAGCAAGTGAAGCGGTTAAGCGTGGTGAAGTTTTTGTAAACGAAAAGGCTATTTTTAAGCCTTCGTATGAGATAACCGACTGCGAAAAAATTGAAATTAAAGCAGAAAAAAGTTTCGTTTCAGTTGGCGGTTATAAACTAGATAAAGCGTTAGACGAGTTTAACGTTTCGGTTGAGGGGCTAACCTTTGCGGATATTGGCGCGTCAACCGGCGGTTTTACTGACGTTTTGTTGCAAAGAGGCGCTAAAAAAGTTTTTTGCGTTGACGTTGGAGAAAATCTTTTAGATAATAAAATTTCTAGCGATAGTAGGGTTGTCGTTATGGATAATTGCAACGCTAGAAACTTAAAAAAGGAAGATTTTCCTTGTGAAATTCAAGCGGTTGTAGTTGATTGCAGTTTTATATCGTTAAAACTTCTAATAGGCGTTTTAAAAGATTTAATTACCGAAAACGGTTTTATTATTGCGCTTATTAAACCTCAGTTTGAATGTGGGAAAGAAAGGCTTGGCAAAAGCGGTATTTTATTAAATTCTAAAGAGCAGTTAAGAGTGGTTCGTGAAATTATTGACTTTTGTAACGCTCAAAATTTAGTAACTACAAAATTGTGTTTTTCACCGCTTGGCGTAAAGAAAAACGTAGAATATTTGATGGAAATAAGATTTAACGGTGAGCAAATTACACTCGAATCCGTTGAAAATATTGTAAATTTAGCAAAAACTTTAAGGAGTAAATTATGATAGGTTTTTATTATAGAGAAAGTAACGAAAGAAGCGTTAACGCATCTAAAAAACTTAAAGAACTTTTAAGCGATAGTGGTATTGCTTTTTGCGACCTTGAAGAAGACTCAAAAATTAATAAAAATTTAGATATTTCGCTTTTAATCGTGTTTGGGGGCGATGGAAGTGTTTTAAGAGCGTCAAAAATTGCTCTTGATAAAATTCCTATCGTTGCTATAAACACTGGTAACGTTGGTTTTTTAACCAGTTACGAAGAAAATAGCCTTGAAAAACTCGTTCAGGATATTAAAAATTATAAACTTCGTTTTTCAAAAAGACGTTTTATGAAAGTCGTTTATAACGGAAAGAAGTATTATGCGCTAAACGATGCCGTTGTAACTAAAAATTACGGCAAAGACCTTGCTAGCGAATGTATAAAACTTCATTTTTCTATCGACGGCGAATTTGTTGATACTTACGTTGCCGACGGTCTAATCGTAAGCACGCCAACAGGCTCAACGGCTTACGCTCTTTCAGCGGGCGCTCCAATAGTTACGCCAAGAGTTGATGCTTTCTTAGCTGCGCCAATTTGCGCGCATACGCTCCACTCTAGACCTATCGTTTATTCAACCAAAGCGAAATCTTATATTACCGTCGCAAAAGATACTAAAGAATGCGCTCTATATATTGACGGCGCTCTAGTGGACGTTGTTGGCGCGGGCGAATCAATAGCAATTGAAAAAAGTGATATGTGTGTTCAAATTTGCGAATATGCCGAAAACTTCTTTGAAAAACTTTCTCGCAAACTTAACATTTGGTCAACTCACGAAATTCCAAAGGTATAGTTATGAATAAGACGAAAAGAAAAGAAAGAATTTTAGATATTATTAGTAAAACTGAAGTCAACACTCAAGAAGAACTAATTGCAATTTTAGAATCGCAAGGTTTAAAAGTAACTCAAGCAACCATTTCGCGCGATATTAAAGAACTTGGGCTAGTTAAGGTTTCAGGAAAGGTTAAGAAATATAAATATGCCGAGCCTGTTGAAAAGCAAGGCGATTATCTTGCTAGGCTTACTCAATTTAGGTCGATCGTTGTGTCGATTGAAAGGGCTCAAAACCTAGTCGTTATAAAAACTTTAGCAGGGCACGGAAACGCAGTTGCTGCTTTAATTGATTCTCAAGAACTTAACGACGTTTTAGGAACTATTGCAGGAGATGATACCTTATTAGTTATATCTCAAGACAACGTTTCTGCTCAACGAGCAGTAGAGGCTCTTTCGCAATTATTTCACGCATAAAAACACTTAAAATCTAGCATTATTCCTAAGAAATCGAGAGAAATTATGATTAAATCTTTAACCATAAAAAACGTTGCTTTAATCAAAAGCGCGAACATATTTTTTACTGATGGTTTGAACGTTTTATCAGGTGAAACTGGAGCGGGTAAGTCGGTTGTATTAGAATCGCTTAATTTTGCGCTTGGTCAAAAAGCTGATAAAACGATGATTTCTCGTGGTGAAAACGAGTGCTCAGTTTCTTGTGTTTTTGATATTTCGAATAACGAAAAAGCAAAGCAAGCGCTTAAAGATTTAGACGTTGAGTTTGATGATGAAATTATAATTAAAAGAACTTTTTCGCTTGATGGTAAAGCAAGTATACGCTTAAACGGTGAAATTGTAACCGCTCAAATGCTTAAAAAAGTTTCTATAAATCTCGTAGATATTCACGGTCAAAGCGACCATTTTATATTGTTAAAAGAAAGTAATCAACTAGAACTTATTGATTCTTTGGGCGAAGAAATAATAAAGGCGAAAAAAGAAGATATTAAACGCGTTATTGATAAAATTAAGGAAATTGATAAAAAACTTTCATTACTTGGCGGAAGTGATGAAGAAAGGCTGAAACGACTTGATTTTATTAAATATTGCATTGACGAAATAGAAAAAACCGACGTAAAAGACGGTGAGTATGAAGAGTTAGTTGCTCGCCGTAAAAGACTAATAAACCTTGAAAAAATTACTGGAGCAATATCTAATTCCGTTGCTATTTTAAGTGGTGATGGCGGTGTTCAAGACGGAGTGGCTAATTCAATTAGGCTTGTTGATTCAGTGTCGAGTTTTGATGATAGTTTAAACGCTGTTAGCCAAAGATTATCGGCTATTTTAGATGATTTAAGCGATATTAACGAAACGCTTTACGATTTTATCGACGAAGAATTTGATTCTAAAGAAATAGAGTTTATTGAGGCAAGGCTTGATGAAATATCAATCATTAAATCAAAATACGGCTCTTGCTTTGAAGAAATTAATTCAAAACTTAATTCATTAAAAGATGAATATAATCTTTTACAAGATAGCGCTTTTGAGGCTGGGAAATTAAGAGAAGAAAAGGAAGAGGAGTTAAAATTATTAAAACTTTGTTACTCTAAACTTACTGATGAGCGAAAAAAAGTTAGCGAAAGCCTTTCTTTAAAGTTATCTCAAAAATTAAAAGAACTTGGCATGAAAGGCGCGAAATTTAGCGTTTTATTCGAAGACGATGAAAACGTAATTTCCACAAATGGAATAGATAAAATTACATTTATGTTTTCGGCTAACGTTGGCGAAGAAGAAAAACCGCTTTCAAAAGTTATATCTGGCGGCGAACTTTCACGTTTAATGCTAGCAATAAAAGCCGTTACAAGTTCAACGTTTGGTGATGCAACCTTCATTTTTGATGAAATTGATGCAGGAATTAGCGGTGATGCTGCGTTAATTGTTTCACAAAATTTTGCTAAAATTGCTAAAAATAGGCAAATTATTGCTATTTCGCACTTACCGCAAATTGTTGCAATGGCAGATACTTCACTTTTAATTGAGAAAAGCGAGAAGGATGGAAAAACCACTACCGATATTTATAAACAAACGGAAGAAGAGAAAATTTTTGAAGTAGTTAGATTGACTGGTGGTAAAAAGGATAATTTGGCATCGGTAACTCACGCTAAACAAATTGTTGAAGAAGCGGATAAATTCAAAATGAGTTTATAAATTAATTTCATATTAATAATGCATGTTTTTTAGCCATGCATTATTTTTTTGCATAAAAATAGAAGACTTGCCCAATATATTTGCAATGGTTAATTTTCAAAAAGTTAAGAAAAAAGGCTTAAGCGCTCTACTAATTATATTAATTATTGCAACGCTATCTTTAACAGTCGGTATGAAGTCGGCAAAAGATAGTGATTACGTTTATTTAGGTGGTTTTCCAGCTGGGTTTGATATTGAAACTGTTGGAGCAACCGTTATCGGTTTTTGCGACGTTGTAACTGATGAAGGTGTAATTTCACCATCAAAAGATGCTGGAATTCGAACTGGTGATATAATTTTATCGTTAGGAAACGTTAGCGTAAACGGTGTAAAAGACATTGAAACTGCGATAAATATGAACAATGGAAAAACCATTGTTGCAAAAATTAAAAGAGATAGTCAAACGATACTTAAAGAAGTTGAAGTAGTAAAAGACGTTGCAGGAAGGCAAAAACTAGGGCTTTTTGTTCGCGATGGAATAAGCGGAATTGGAACGATGACTTTTATAACAAAAGACGGCGATTTTATGGCTCTTGGTCATCAAGTATGCAACCAAAGTGGTAATATTTTAAAAATATCTGGCGGAAAGATTTACCGATGCTCAATCTTTGGTGTAAATAAAGGTGAAAGGGGAAGAGCCGGTGAACTTAAGGGTATGTTTATAAACGATTGTGAAATTGGCTCTATAAAAACAAATAATGAGCAAGGAATTTTAGGAAAAATCGACAATTTTGACGTGTCTAAACTTAACAAGGTTGAAATTGGCACGGCTGAAATTGGTAAGGCGTCAATTATTACTTGCGTTGATGGTATTATGCCGAAAGAATTTTCAATACAAATTGTTAAAGTAGATGATTTATCAAGAAAAACAAAAAATTACGTAATTAAAGTAACTGATGAATCGCTTTTAAATATAGCAGGTGGGATTGTTCAAGGTATGAGTGGTAGCCCTATTATGCAAAATGGTAAAATCGTTGGCGCAGTTACTCACGTTTTTATTAACGACCCAACACGAGGCTATGGTATTTCAATAGATAATATGTTAGCGTTAACGGAATAAGAAAAGATTTTCTCCCATAAAATATATGGGAGTTTTTTTATGGAAACAATTAAGCAATATCACTTAGTTTTAAGAAAAGAAAAAAAGTATTTTTATTTTATAGTTGGGCTATGTTTATTAGGTTTTTTTATTGGGATATTCCTTCATAAGATAATTGAAAGAGAAGTTTTAGTTGAAAACGTATGTAATTTTTATATTCAGTCTATGTCGATTAACGGTAGTTCATTATCGATAATTTTTGCAAATTTTTTTATTGACGTTGCATTGATTTCGTTATTTTTTATATTTAGTTTAAGCGTTTACCTTTATCCGTTAAAAGCCTTGATTTTGTTTTATTTTTCTTACGTTTTAGGAGCAGCGCTTACAGTCTTTATTTCCGTTTTAGGAATTAGCGGTTTATTTTTATATCTTTTTACTGTGTTTTTACACGCAATTTTTACTTTTTATGCATTAATCATATTTTCAGTTTCGTCCTATAACCTTGATAAAACTTGTAAAACAAAAAAAGGCGTGAGTGATAGAAAATTAAAACTATTGGTGTTTTGTCTATTAGTTATGCTAATAGGCGTTTTAATTACAGCAATTTTGCTTATTTGTGTTTTAAGACCATTTAATTTTGTCGTTTGAATAAAAAATATATCCATGCTCATAATAATTTTATGAAAAAAATAATTTCAATTTGTTTTATCTTTATATTATTATTTGCGCTAAACGGAACAAATTTAGTGTTGGCAAAAGATGAAAATAGTAATAATTTACTAAAAACAAACGCAAAATCAGCTTATTTAATGAGCGCCGATTGTGGCGAAGTGTTGTATTCTCAAAACGAAGAATTGCGTTTGCCAATAGCAAGCATGACCAAAATTATGCTATTAAATCTTGTTTTTGAAGAAGTTGAAAGCGGAAAACTAAGTCTAGATGAGAACGTTTTAGTTAGCGAAAATGCTCAAAGTATGGGTGGTTCGCAAGTTTTTCTGCAAGCAAATAAATATTATAAATGCGCGGATTTAATTAAAAGCGTAATAATAGCGTCCGCTAACGACGCTTCCGTTGCGCTTGCGGAAAGATTGTTTATAACTGAAGAGAATTGCGTTGCCGAGATGAATAAAAAAGCAAAAGAAATGGGGCTTTATAACACGCTTTTTTCAAACGTTACAGGTTTAACGAAACCAACTCAATATTCTTGCGCTAAAGACGTTGCAAAAATGACTTGCTATTTAACTTCGTTTGAAGATTATTTTAAGTTTAGCGATATTTATCTTGATGAACTAACACATCCTGATGGATCGAAAACAATTCTTACAAACACTAATAAGTTAGTTAAATTTTACGATGGTTGCGATGGTGGAAAAACCGGTTTTACAAATGAAGCGAAATTTTGTTTATCGGCAACCGCTAAACGAAACGGTATGAGATTGGTATGCGTTTGTATTGGTGAAGACACTTCAAAACAACGGTTCAATGACGTATCAAATTTATTAAATTTTGGTTTTAATAACTATAAACAAAGTTTAATACTTGATAAAAACGAAGTTTTAACAAGTAATCTTGAAATAAAAGGCGCAAAAGAAAATTCGGTTAAATTTAGAGTTCAAAAATCGGTTTATAAGTTCGAAAAAATTAACGAAAATGAAGATTATAACTATAATTTTGAATTTTATAATAATTTAACAGCGCCACTTGATAGTGGCTCAATAATTGGCGAAGTCGTCGTTTATAAAAACGGAGTTGAAATAAAAAGGGAAAATCTACTTTTAGAAAGTAACGTAGAAAAGTTTAATTTTGGCTCTGCTTTTGAAAAAGTAATAGAAAATTGGTAATTCAAACAACAAAAAACACGCTTATTCGACTAAATTTGCGAAAATAAGCGTGTTTTATTATGCTAAAATTTCCTAAAAGGAGGGCTTTATGGAAATTAAATACTCTATTTTTAACGATAGGCTTTGTTTTTATTTAATCGGCGAACTTGACGAGCACTACGCTAAAGGCGCAAAAGATTATCTTGAAGCCGTTATAAATAAAAATCCGCGATATAAAAAAATAGTTTTTAATATGCAAGATTTATCTTTTATGGATAGCACGGGCATAGGAATGTTACTTGGTAGATATAAAAAACTAAAAAAATTAGGTGTTGATTGCTTTATTGAAAACCCAAAAGTAAACGTAGAAAAAGTATTAGAACTTTCGGGTATTTATGAAATAATGCCAAAAATATGAGGTAACTATGAACGAAATGACTATAAAACTTAGCGCAAAATCTGAAAATGAGGCAGTGGCAAGAACTGCGGTTTCAGCCTTTATGCTACTTATAAATCCTAGCGTTGAAGAACTTAGCGACGTAAAAACTGCAGTAAGCGAAGCCGTTACAAACGCAATTGTGCATGCGTATCCTGAAACTGATGGCGAAATAGAAATTAATTGTATGCTAGGAGATGATTACATAAAAATTATCGTTAAAGATTTAGGCGTTGGAATTGAAGAAATTGACCTTGCTCTTCAACCGTATTTTACAACAAGACCCTGTGATGAGCGTTCAGGGTTAGGATTTACGATTATTAAGTCGTTTATGGATGAATTTGAAATAAAATCTGCCAAAAATAAAGGCACGGTTTTAACTATGGTAAAAAAAATTGCCTAAAGTTTTAGATAATTTACAAATTTTTAGAAGGTGTTAAATGTTATCGTTAGAAAGAACTTTAGAGCTAATAAGAGAGTCCAAGGCTGGCGTAAAAGAAGCAAAAGAAGAACTTCTAATAAATAACTTAAAATTATTAAAAAGCATAATAAAAAGATTTGTTGGTCGCGGCGTTGAATATGACGATTTGTTTCAACTAGCTTCAATTGGTTTCGTTAAGGCAATTGATAATTTTGACGAATCATTTAACGTAAAATTTTCAACCTATGCTGTTCCTATGATAATAGGGGAAATAAAAAGATTTCTTCGAGACGACGGTTCAATTAAGGTTTCAAGAATTATTAAAACGTTAAATTCCAAAATAAATAAATATTTAGACGAATTGAGAAAGAATAATCAAGAAGAACCAAGCATAGAAGATATCGCTAAAAAATTTGATATTTCGTGTGAAGACGTAATTTTGGCGTTAGGTTCATCACGCCAACCAGTTTCAATTTATGAAAAATTAAATGGTGATAACGATAAACCAATAGAGTTTTTAGATACGCTAGAATCAAAAACGGGCGAGGAAGAACTCATCGAAAAAATAATGCTAAAAGAGATGATAGACACTTTAGAAGATAAAGAAAAACAAATAATAATGCTAAGATATTTTTCTGATAGAACACAACAAGAAATAGCAAAAGAACTTGGTGTTTCTCAAGTTCAAGTGTCTAGAATGGAGAATAAAATCATTAATAAACTTAAAATGAAAATTTCTTAAAAATCGTTGTTAAATACAACGATTTTTATTGTTTT
>JAZNBE010000022.1:0-9455 GCA_045586885.1 Christensenellaceae bacterium | reverse complement strand
TGCCGTTACAGCTGATTGTAACCTTACGTGTTTTTGGCATTGCCAACTCAGAAATCATAAACATATAATCGCCTCCAATAATTTTGTTGCGAATCTATTATAGCGTACAGAAATATGCTTGTCCAGTTCTGTAGAATAATTGTAATAATTAGCACTCAAGCGTTTTGATTGCTAACACTCTAAAGGGAGTTTTGCTAATATGGAACTATCGGACAGGAAAAAGAAAATTCTTCAACTTGTCATTGACGACTATATTGAAACAGCCGTTCCAGTATCGTCTAAGTCTATTACCGAAAAATATTTAACGACCATAAGTTCCGCAACGGTAAGAAGTGAATTATCAACGCTTGAAGAATTGGGCTATTTAGTGCAACCGCATACGTCTGCTGGGCGTATTCCGTCAAAAGAGGCTTATAAACTTTACGTAAGCGAACTTATGGTTAAAGATAAGCTTACTGAAAAAGAGCTTGAATACATTGAAAAGATATTTACCGAAAAAACTAATGATATTGAGCAAGTTTTAAAAAGCACGGCTAAAGTTATTAGCGAACTTACTCAATACACTTCTCTTGCCGTTACTTCTCGTGATTCTAGCGAGATTATTAGGACTATTAAACTAATTCGTGTAAAAGAAGATAGCGCTCTTTTAATTATCGTAACCGATAATAAACTTCTTAAAGATACGGTTATTGAAATTCCTAGCGATATGAAAGACGATACGGTTGAAGAGGCTAATCATCTTATTTCAAAACTTTTAGTTGGTAAGAGTTTTAGCGAAGTTTGCTCTGTTGATATTGAAAAGTTATCAAATGAGTTTTTAGAATATCGCGCGGTGTTTATGGACGTTATTGAAGCGCTTAAAGATTATATTTCTAGCGAAGACGAAGTTTCAATTCACGGCGAAGAAAAAATATTAGATAATCCAGAATACGCTAACATTGACAAATTGCGTAATTTTATGTCGGTTGTAACTAGTAAAGATAAAGTTATGCAACTTATGTCAACCGACGGAAAAGATATCAAAATTAACGTAAAAATCGGCACTGACGGTTATACAGATATTCCTGAAGATTGCTCGCTTGTTTCGGCAACTTATTCCGCTAACGGCGTTAAAATAGGAACTTACGGCGTAATCGGGCCTATTAGAATGGACTATCAAAAAGTTGTTGCGGTTTTAGAGAACGTTGGTAGAATTTTAGAATCAATATTAAGTAAAAGGTAATAAAAATGGCTAAAAAGAACAATAAAAATAATGAAGAAGTAGTTGAAACACAAGTTTTAGAAGATGGTTTTAACCTTGACGATATCGACCCTAATTGCGACGGCGAAGGCGTTGAAGTTCCTAATCTTGATGAATTTGAAGTAAACGTTGAAGAACTTACTGAAGATGAAGCAAAATCGATGTTAAAGGAAGTTTTTTCTATTAATAAAGAGATTATTGCAGAAAAAACCGCTCTATTAGATAAGTTTAAAGAATTAGAAAGCATTGTAAATTCAACAAAAGATAGTTGGTATAGATGCGCTGCGGAGTTTGAAAATTACAAAAAACGTAATGAACAAACTAGAAAATTTGCTTATGACGACGGCAAAAAAGACGCAATTTTATCACTTCTTCTTATCGGTGATAGTTTAGATAGAGCATTATCTTTGCCAATGGATGATAAAACTAAAGAAGGCGTTTTACTTATCCAAAAACAATTCGTTGAATCACTTTTGGCTCTTGGTGTTGAAGAAATAAATCCTTTAGGCGAAACGTTTAACCCTGAAACGGCAGAGGCAATCGCAACGCTTCCTTGTGGCGAAGGGGAAACGCCTGATACTGTTAAACAAGTTTATAAAAAAGGTTACAAGATGAGTGGAAAAGTTATCCGCTACGCTCAAGTAATCGTTTTACAATAATAAAAATTATACAATTTCTAATATAAGGAGAATTATTTATGGGAAAAGTTATTGGTATTGACCTTGGAACAACTAACTCTTGCGTAGCCGTTATGGAAGGCGGCGAAGCTATCGTAATTGCTAACGCTGAAGGCGCTAGAACTACCCCTTCAGTTGTTGGTTTCCAAAAAGACGGCCAAAGATTAGTTGGTCAAATTGCAAAACGTCAAGCGGTTGCAAATAGCGAAAGAACTGTTTCTTCTATCAAAAGATATATGGGTAGCGACCACAAGACTACTATCGATGGTAAAGATTATTCACCACAAGAAATTTCGGCTATGATTTTATCAAAACTTAAAAAGGATGCCGAAGCATACCTTGGTGGAACGGTTACCGATGCAGTTATTACTTGCCCAGCATACTTTACTGATAGCCAACGCCAAGCAACTAAAGACGCTGGTAAAATCGCAGGTTTAAACGTTCTTCGCGTAATTAACGAACCAACTGCAGCAGCCCTTGCTTATGGTCTTGATAAAGATACTAAATCGCACAAAGTTATTATTTACGACCTTGGCGGTGGCACGTTCGACGTATCAATTATGGATATTGGCGACGGCGTTTTCGAAGTTTTGGCAACTAGCGGTAATAATATGCTTGGTGGCGACGATTTCGATAAAAAGATTATTGATTATCTCGTTGATACTTTCAAGGCTAAAGAAGGCATTGATTTATCTAACGATAAACTTGCAATGCAAAGACTTAAAGAAGCAGCAGAAAAGGCTAAAATCGAATTATCTTCATTAAGTTCGACAAACGTTAATATTCCTTTTATTACTGCAGTTGGTAGTGATGCAAAGCACCTTGACGAAACGTTAACAAGACAAAAATTTGACGCGCTAACTGCTGACCTTGTAAACCAAACTATTGAACCTTTAAAGAAGGCTATGGCTGACGCTAAACTCTCTTATAGTGATATTGAAAAAGTTATTTTAGTTGGTGGTTCTACTAGAATTCCTGCAGTAGTTGAAAAAGTTAAAAACGTTACTGGAAAAGAACCTTTCAAAGGCATTAATCCTGACGAATGTGTTGCAATTGGCGCGGCTATTCAAGCAGGCGTTCTCTCTGGCGACGTTAAAGACGTTCTTTTACTTGACGTAACTCCATTATCACTTGGTATTGAAACTTTAGGCGGTGTTTTCACGAAACTTATTGAAAGAAACACCACTATTCCTGTTAAGAAATCACAAGTTTTCTCTACTGCAGTTGATAATCAACCTGAAGTTAATATTCACGTTTTACAAGGCGAACGTCAATTTGCTAAAGATAATAAAACTTTAGGTCGTTTTGACCTTACCGGCATTATGCCAGCTCCACGTGGTGTTCCACAAATCGAAGTTACTTTCGATATCGACGCAAACGGTATCGTTCACGTTTCCGCTAAAGATTTAGGTACTCAAAAATCAACTGATATTACTATTACTTCATCTACAAACCTATCTGATGCTGATATTGAAAAGGCAGTAAAAGAAGCGCAACAATATGAAGAAGAAGATAAGAAGAGAAAAGAAGAAGTTGATAACAAGAACCAACTTGACGGTTTTATCTTTACCGTAGAGAAAACCTTGAAGGAAAACGGCGATAAATTAAGCGAAGAAGATAAAACTAAACTTGAAGAAGCGGTTAAAGTTGCCAAAGAAGATTTAGCTAGCAACGATCCTGAAAGAATTAAAGCCGCTAACGAACGTTTAACTAACGAAGCTCAAGCAATATTTGCTAAGATTTATCAACAAGCCGCAGGAAATCCTCAAGATCAAGGTAACAGCGATCCTCAAGACGGCGATACTGAATTCCATCAATAAAATAATTATTTTGTTACCTAAGGGCGCAAAAAAGCGCCCTTAGGTTTCGAAAACGAATAGAATTTCATTAATAGGTGCGAAATATGGCTAAAAACCATTATGAAACGCTTGGCGTTGATAAGAAGGCAACGCAAGACGAAATTAAATCTCAATATAGAAAACTCGTTAAACAATACCATCCGGACCTTCATCCAAATGATCCGGTTGCCGCTGCAAAATTCAAAGAAATTAACGAAGCAAACGAAATATTATCTGATCCGCAAAAACGCGCTCAATATGATTATGAGCTTGAAAATCCGTTTGCATCTCAAGCAGGTGGCGCAGGTTTTGGTGATTTTGGCGGTGGATTGGGCGATATTTTTGGCGACTTTTTTAGTCAATTCACAGGCGGTGGAAGTAGTAGAAGAACGCAAGTTCGTTCAAAAGGTAAAGATATTACCTATGAAATGACTCTTTCATTTTTAGATGCCGCAAAAGGTTGTAAAAAAGAATTTACTTATACTAGAAAAGAACCATGTCAAAAATGTAGTGGAACGGGCGCAAAAGACGGTAAAAACTATCACACTTGTTCTCGTTGCGGTGGCTCTGGGCAAATTCAACAAGTAACTGGAAGTTCTTTCTTTAGAACGGTTTCAACAAGAGCTTGTCCTGAGTGTAACGGAACTGGTAGAATTATTGATGATAAGTGCGATGAGTGTAAAGGTCTTGGCTATAAAAACGCATCAACTACGGTAACTTTTGATATCCCTGCCGGCGCAGATACTAATAGTTATATGACAAAGCGTAAAATGGGGCATGCTTCAACAAGTGGAGGTGAACCGGGCGATTTAATCGTTGTTTTCAAAGTTTTACCGCATAAAATCTTTATTCGTAAAGATTTTGATTTATACGTTGAACTTCCAGTAACGTTTAAAACTGCGTGTCTTGGCGGAAAAGTAAAAGTTCCAACGCTTGATGACCCTTACGAAATTGATATTCCTGAAGGCACTCAAAATGGTAAGGTTATAACAGTTAGAGGAAAGGGTATAAAGTCTAGATATGATACTGGTAATCTTTACGTAACTGTTAAAGTTGAAACGCCAACGAAACTTTCTCGCGATCAGAAAAAATCACTTCAAAAATTATTTGATGATATCGAATTAAAACAACACTCAAAAATGAGTGATTACAAGAAAAACGTCGAATCTCTTTACGGCGAAAACCCTTACGACAAAATATAAGAAATATAAGAAACAAAAAAAAGTTACGCTTAGTCGTAACTTTTTCTTTGCTATTTTTCAATAACGTAAGTAATTTTTAATTTGTCATTATCAACTCTCTTTTTAATATATTTTGATTTTTGCTCTAACTTTTCAATAGTTTCAATATCACTAAGCGAAGTTTCGATATGCAAAATTTTGCGGTTTTCAAAAAGATTTTCATATATCGTTTCTAAAAGATTATCAAGACCTAAGCCACTTTTCGCTGAAATTAAACGATAATTTCCTAAAATTGATGAAGACTCAACTAAATCACATTTATTAAGGTAGTTTATTCTGTTAGATGTTGCTTTAATTTCATCTAAAATTCTATGAGTAATTTCAAGTTCGTTATAATAATCACCGCTAGCATCGGCAACGCAAACAACTAAATCTGCCGATAATACAACGTCTAAAGTTGATTTAAATGCTTTCATAAGTTCGTCTGGAAGTTTTGAAATAAAACCAACCGTATCAACGAATATAACTTCTTTATCAAATAGTTTTTTTGCTCTAAAAGATGGATCTAGCGTTGCAAAAACTTGGTTAAGTTCTAAAACGTCGCTTTTACAAATTTTGTTAAGTAGCGTTGATTTTCCTGTATTTGTGTAGCCAACGAGGGCGACTATCTTTACGTTGTTTTTTGCTCTTCTATTTGTTTGTATTTCACGGCGTTTTTCAATTTCTTCAAGTTTGTTTTCTAAAAATTTAATTCTATTTCTAATATGTCTTCTATCAGTTTCAAGTTTAGTCTCACCAGGTCCTCTAGTTCCAATACCACCGCCTAAACGAGATAATGAATCACCTTTACCTTTTAGTCTTGGGTAAATATATTTTAATTGAGCAAGTTCAACCAAAACTTTACCTTCACTTGATTTTGCTCTTCTAGCAAAAATATCTAAAATTAAATTTGTTCTAGTAATAACAACTTTGTCTATTATTTCACTAACGTTAATTGTTTGAGAAGGCGAGAGTTCTCCATCAAAAACAACTACGTCACACTCAGTTTTCTCTACTAGTTCTTTTAATTCTAAAACCTTTCCTTGTCCAATAAAAGTAGCAGGTGTGATAGTTGATACGTTTTGCGAAATAACTCCCACTACTTTACTATCGCACGCTTCAACAAGCGCTTTCATTTCGGCAAGTTTTTTTTCCTTATCATCTCCGTCAAAATATGCTTCAATTATAATTACGTTATTCATAAAAACACCAAAAATATTTGATTATTCCTTAGTTTTTGAAAATTATTCTATTCGTTGTTATCGTTAGAATTTTCAGGTCTTAATACAATAGTTTTTATTGCTTTTTTTCTAACGTCTTCACTAATTGCAGCATAATGGCGTTTGGTTGTATTAATATCTTTATGACCTAAATAATCGGCTACAACGTAAATATCTCCAGTCTCTCTATAAAGTTTTGTGCCAAACGTGCTACGAAGTTTGTGAGGTGTAATCTTTTTAAGAGGCGATATTATTTTAGAATATTTTTTAACGAGATCTTGAACTGCCCTTGTTGATATTCTTTTGTTTCTTAAAGATAAAAATAATGCTTTTTCGTTTTTATCAAGCCCTTCAATTTCACTTCTTTTCTCAAGCCATTTTTCAAGTTCAATTTTAACTTCGTCCGTAAAATATAATATAGTTCTATTTCCACCTTTTCTAGTAACAATAAAACTATTATTATCAAGGAAAATATCGTCAACGTTTAAGCCAACAAGTTCACTAATACGAATTCCCGTACCTAAAAACAAGGTAAGAAGGGTAACGTCTCTACAAGACGTATTTTTTTGATACGCTAATTGATGTTCAGATAATCCTACACCATTTTCTGCAACTTTTAAAAGAGCTGAAATTTCGCTATTTTCCAAGCGAATTATCTCTTTATCGTGCAATTTTGGCGTTGATACTTTCGCTGCGGTATTAGCAATTATCATATCACGATTAAAGAAATATTTATACATAGATCTAATAGTTGCAAGCTTTCTAGCTTTTGCTTTTTCGTTACAAACGTGATGCGAACCATTATAATCAAAACTAGAGATATAACTTAAGAATTGTTCAATATCAACAACCTTAATTTTTTCAAGAATATGCACGTCCATTTTAAGAATATCAATATTAAATTTTATTGAAATAAAATCGAAAAAAATACCTAAATCGGTTGCGTAATTTAACCGAGTAAGAGGCGACGTTGTTGATTCAATTCCATAAAAATAATCACCTAAAAAAGGAGGCAACTTCTTTAATAGTTTATCAATTTTAGCTAACGTTTTAACAGTTCTTTCAGTAAAATAATTATTTTTTGCCATAAATGTTATCCTCAAAAATTTTCTTATAGATTAATAGGGTAGGCGAATAATAAACAAAATAACAACCATTTAATAAGGAAAAGATTTAAATATTTATTGTTTTATCTAGTCTAATATATAAAAAAGTTTTACGTATATAAGACAATTTGCCTTTTATAATTTTTTTTATCACGATAGGCAAACATATTAAACTATGCGTAAAACACAAGTTTTGCGTGAATATAAACGCAAAAAACACAAAATTTTATAAATTGTAATTAAAATTAAAATATTTGATAAATTCAAGCGTTTTTAATTTTATTATGTAATTATATAAAATTTATTGCAAAAATAATTGCGTAAAATAATTTGTAATTGCGTAATTATATTATAACACTTTATTTGCTATTTGTCTATAGTTTTTTATATAAAAAATACTTATCAATCTCTCTCGTTTCGTTAAAATTAAATGATAATTATAATTATAAAAAAACATATTGACATAACTTCATAATAATGTTATAATTTAATCAATAAACCAAAGGATTTTGTTGTTTTTTATGGATACGATTCCTAGCGAAATGTTGCGTGGTCATATTGATACGATTATTTTGTTGTCGCTTCTTGATAATGACAAGCACACTAATCAAATTAGAGAAGAAATTGAACAAAGAGCATCCGGTGAATTCGTTCTAAAACAAGGAACGTTTTATAGTTGCTTGCAAAGAATTGTTAAACAAGGTTACGTTAAAGAATACCGTACTTCTTCAAATGATGGTGTAAGACGTAAATTTTATCAATTAACTGAAAAAGGTAAAGTTTATATTGACCAAAATAAAGATAAATGGGCTTATTCGCGCCGTATTATTGATACGCTTATTAAAACTCCTGACGAAATTGAAGATGATGAAAAACCTATCGTTATTTCGTTAAATAAAGCAGTTGACGACGCTTTTGACGAGCAAATATCTAAAGATGAAGATTTTTCACCTGAAAGCGCTTTAGAAGCGTTTTTAACAACCGATATTAAAGATGAACCTGTCATAAAGGAAACTGTTAAGGCTGAAGAAATTAAGCCTGAAGAAATTATAGAAGAGTCGCCTACCGAGAAAGAACAAAAAACTAATAGTATTATCGAAACAGTAGTTGAAGATAAGACAGTTTTTCCTGAACAAATTGAAATTCAAGCAACAGACTTAATTGGCGAAGAAGAAAAAGCTGAAATCGAAGACGAACCTGAAGTTATTGTAATTCCAGTTAAAACTGAAACATTTTTTGAAGAAAAACCAAAAAATAACGAAATAGTAGAAAATAAACCCGAAATTATTGAACCAACTGAACAAGCAGTTTCGTCTAAATATGTTGAACCTGAAAAAATAGCGCAAGAAAAAATAGTAAAACCTGTAAAAACCATTGTTGACGATTCAACTAGTTTTGAAACTGCCGCAACTGTTGATTATAAGTCAGTTTTGGCAAAAATTCTACCAAAACAAGTTGAAATCAAAAACGAAAAAGAAGTTGTTTATTCAGATGATCTTGATTTAAACGCATTTTTTGCTAAAAATGCTCATTTTGAAGAAGAAAAACCTATCGATGAACCTGAAAAAACCCAAGAAACTTATCAAAAAACAACTGATGAACCTAAAATTAAAGTTGCTAAAAAAGCCGATAAACTAAATAAAAAGATTGAAAAACAAAACGAAAAAATTAAATCATTTGAAGAAGAATCGGCTAAAGTTACCAATCCTTACTTTGATTTTAGTGATATTGAAAGTCTTGCTAGAGAAGAAGGATTTACCGTTAGAATTTCAACCGCGCAAAACGTAAAAGACGTTTCAAGAATTAAAATTAATAAACTTGTTTTTCATTCTTCGTTGACTTTTTTCTTAATTTTGGCTATTGAAACAATTCTTTTATGGTTCTCAACGGCACAAATTGCAAACCTTGAGTTAAAACCTTACCTAATTTTTATTGGAATATTCGCAATTTTTCCACTGTTTACTGGTATAGTTTATGCTTTAAACCCTGATAAAAAGGTATCAAAAATTTCAACGTTTAAGTCGGTTATAGAGTTAATTTTAATTATTTCATTAAATTTAGTATTAATATTAATCGTTTGCTGTGTTTTAACAAACTTGGACTTTTCTAATCAAGAATTATTAGTTAAGTTTATATTATACCCCGTTCTTTTAA
>JAZNBE010000021.1:0-20122 GCA_045586885.1 Christensenellaceae bacterium | reverse complement strand
TTTAATGATTAAGAAATTCTGCTATTTTAATGGTAGTAAATTTATATGAATTAATTTTAAGCATTAAAAAAACACGCTTTATTTCTTGTAAAATTAGAGTTTAATGTTATTCTAATTTAACATAATTAAAATGCGTGTTTGAACTGAATATTGAATATTATAATCCTAAACAGTAAATTTTTGAGTTCTTTTATGCCCTTAAATAATTTTAATTCTTTTTATTCTATCCAAAAAATTGGTTTCGGGCAGATAGTAAAACCTATTTTTTTCATAAGGTTAAGCGACGCCTGATTTGTTTTAACTACGTGCCCAAACGCTATTTTTCCTGTTTTTAAGCAATCGTTAATCATAAAATTAACTAGATTTTTACCTATTCCGCGCCGTCTAAACTTAGGAAAAACTTCTAAAAGACCTAAAGACAATTCTTTATGCCTACCGATAAAGCCTGCAAGTTCACCGTCAATAAAAGCGCCGTAAAAGCCAACGCTTTTAAGAAGGTATTTAATTTCTTCAATAGAATAATTAAGCGTATAAGAATTACAAATTAATTTTGCGTTCTCTTCGGTGTTTTCTAGCCGTTTTATACCTAAATTTTCATCTACGAAAAGTTCTTTCTTTTTTTCGTAAACTATTTGATAGCACTCTTTTATTTTTTCTAAACCATAAGTTTTTGCAATTATTTTTGCCGAATTTATATTCGTTGCAACAAAAATTTTAGCGTTTTTCAAGGTTTTTAGAGCAATTTCAAGTTCATTTTCATCTTCAACGTTAGTTAAAGGAATTTGGGCTATTTTTGACTGCATTAAAACACCACCGCTTCCAAAATAATGAATAGTGGTTGGCTCTTGTTTTAAAACTTCAATCATAAAGCAATTAGTTAAAAAATCACTCTCTAATGCTTTCAAAACTTCTATTTTTCGTTGCATTTTCAACCTTTAGATTTGGCTAGCGTAAAGTTTTGAATACTCGCCGTTTTGTAAAATTAGTTCTTTGTGCGTGCCACGCTCAACTATTTCGCCGTCTTTCATAACTATTATTTCGTTAGCGTTTACTATAGTTGATAGTCTATGCGCAATTATTATAGTAGTTCTACCCTTTTCAAGTTCTTCTAAAGCTTGTTGAATATTCTTTTCAGTAACGTTATCTAAAGAAGAAGTTGCTTCGTCTAAAATAAGAATAGGCGGGTTTTTAAGGAAGGCTCTAGCAATAGAAATTCTTTGACGTTGCCCACCAGACAGTTTAACACCGTGCTCGCCTATAAACGTTTCGTAGCCGTCTTGCTGTTTAATTGCAAACTCATGAACGCCGGCTAGTTTCGACGCTTTTATAATTTCATCCATCGTAGCGCCTTCTTTGCCGTATGCGATATTTTCTTTAATCGTTCCAGAGAAAAGGAAGGTATCTTGCGCAACAATGCCGATATTTCGCCTTAAATCTTGAGAATTAATATCGTTTACGTTAATGCCGTCAATAGTAATTTCACCTTTATCAACACGATAAAACCTAGGAAGTAGCATGCAAATAGTAGATTTACCTGCCCCAGATGCGCCAACGATTGCCGTAACAGAGCCTTTTTTAACGTCTAAATTAATGTTTTTAAGCACTTTACTTTCGTTATCTTCATTTTCGTATGAAAAATAAACGTTCTTAAAACAAATATTACCGCTAAGTTTATCAACGGAGATTGCGCTTTCGCTCTCAATTTCAGGCTCTACTTTAAGAACTTCTTGGAAACGAACGAAACCCGTAATGCCGTCTTCAATTTGTTCGGTTAAGTAAACAAGCGTTTCAATCGGAACGATTAGCATAGATATGTAAAGAACGAGCGCAGTTAAATCGCCTTCGGTAATTACGCCCTTAAAGCATAAATACGCGCCAACGATAGTGCAAGCAAGATATAAAATATCAATGATGAAGTTAGTAACCGAGTGGTACTTACCCATAATTTTGAGCGCGCTTTGGCGAGCCTTTCTATAGCCGTGGTTAGAAATTTCAAATTTTCGTTTTTGGCTATCTTCCGCGGTGTAAGAGCGAGTAATTCTAATGCCTGAAATAGAATTTTCTATTTCGGCGCTAATTTCGCCGGTTTTTTCACGAGTTTTCTTGAAAGCGTGAATCATTTTATGCCTTAATCTGCCAGTAAAAATTATAAAAATAGGAATAACTAGAGCAATAATTAAAGCAAGAATAGGATGAATAGTAAAGATTAAAATTGTCGCTCCGATAAACGAAATTAAAGCGATAGAGCCTTCTTCTGGTAAGTGGTGCGCAAGTTCTGAAACTTCAAATAAACCGTTTACGATTTTTGAAATGATACCGCCCGTTGAGTTGTTATCAAAATAAGAAACGGGGAGTTTTTGAAGGTGCGCAAACAATTCGCTACGCATTTCTTCTTGAATTTTTACGCCAAGAACGTGGCCGTGATACTGAATTAAATACTTAAACACGGCTTTAACTATAAAAATCCCCAAAACCAAAACGCTTGAAATTAGCGCAAGGTCAAAAGTTTCTCTAAAAACAAAATCGTTCAAAATATACCTAGCAATCGTAGGATACAAAAGATTGCATACTGCAAAAATGAGCGCAAACAAAAGGTCAACCGCAAGTTCTTTTCTATGCGGTCTGTAATACGCTAAAAATTTTCTATACGTGCTTTCTTTCCTTTTCATAACAATATTTTATCACAGGTTTTTTATCTTGTCCATATCAAAACTCAATTTTTACAGTCTAAAACGCCGTTTTTTTGTAAATTTTAATATAATTTTATATTAAAAAATAAAAAAGTGCGTAAGCGTTTGACAAAGCCTAAATAAAATTTTATAATAAAAAAGTTTTATAGAGGTAAACGTTATGCAAAAAAGAGATGATATTAGAAACGTAGCAATAATCGCCCACGTCGACCACGGCAAAACTACGCTCGTTGACCAACTTCTAAAGCAAAGCAATATTTTTAGGTCTAACGAAGTGGTTGCCGATAGAGTTATGGATAGTGGCGATTTAGAAAGAGAAAGAGGAATTACTATTCTTTCCAAAAACACTTCCGTTATGTATAAGGGAACGAAAATTAATATTATCGACACCCGCGGCCACGCCGATTTCGGTGGCGAAGTTGAGCGTATTTTGTCTATGGTTGACGGCGTTTTGCTTTTGGTTGACGCTGTTGAAGGCTGTATGCCACAAACACGTTTCGTTCTTAAAAAAGCCTTAAACCTTAACAAAAAGCCTATCGTTATCGTTAATAAAATTGATAAGGGTGGCGACGTTGATAAAACTCTAGATGGAATTATCGACCTGTTTTTAGACCTTGGCGCAAACGATGACCAACTCGATTTTAAGACCGTTTACGCTTCGGCTAAGCAAGGCTGGGCTGTTAAAGACTTGAACGACGAAAGGATTGATATTACGCCTATTTTCGATACAATCATTGAAGAAATCCCTGCGCCTGTTGGCGAAATGGACGAGCCTCTTCAACTTATGATTTGCAACATCGACTACGACGAATACGTTGGAAGAATTGGCGTTGGTAAGATTATTCGTGGAAAAATAAAGCAAAACCAGCAAGCAATAATTTGTAGAGCAGACGGAAGTTTCGTTCAAGAAAAAATTGCTCGCCTTTACCATTTTGACGGTTTAAAAAGAACCGAAACCCAAGAGGCTAAAATGGGTGATATAGTTGCCATTAACGGTAGCGAAAAAATCAACATTGGCGAAACCGTTTGCGACGTTGGTTACCCTGACCCACTTCCTTTCGTTGCGATAGACGAGCCTACGATGTCAATGATGTTTATGGTAAACAACTCGCCTTTTGCAGGTAAAGAAGGAAAATTCGTAACGTCTCGTCATCTTCGCGCAAGATTATTTAAAGAAGTTGAAACCAACGTTTCAATGCGCGTTGAAGAAACGGAAACCGCCGACACTTATAAAGTTTACGGACGCGGAGAACTTCATTTATCTATCCTAATAGAAAATATGCGCCGTGAAGGTTATGAATTCCAAGTTTCAAGACCAAAGGTTATTTTTAAAGAAATAAACGGTAGATGCCACGAGCCTATGGAAGATTTGGTTATTGAAGTTCCTGAAGAATACGTTGGCTCTATTATGAATAAAATCGGCTCAAGAAAAGGTGAACTTATCAATATGAGCCTTAACCCTAGCGGTGAAACCAAACTTGAGTTCAAAATCCCATCTCGTTGCTTAATAGGTTATAGGAGCGAAATGCTAACCGATACCAAAGGTTTTGGCGTTATGAGCCACGTTTTTTCAGGCTATGAAGAATATAAAGGTGATATCGCCGAGAGAAGTCGCGGAAGTTTAGTCGTTTTTGAAAACGGTGTTACCACTCAATACGGACTGTTTAACGCGCAAGAGCGTTGCACCCTATTCGTATCTCCCGGGCTTGCCGTTTACGAAGGTATGATTGTTGGCGAAAACTCTCGTGAAGATGATTTAGTTGTAAACGTTTGCAAGCAAAAACATCTAACAAACAACCGTGCAAGCGGTTCTGACGATGCTCTAAAACTCGTTCCGCCTACCATTTTAAGTTTGGAACAATGCATGGAATTTATTGCCGATGACGAACTTGTTGAACTAACGCCTAAGAGTATTAGATTAAGAAAGAGAATTTTATCTAAAGAACTTCGTATGAAGGAATGGTCAAGAACACATAAGTAAAATAAAACTAATAAAACTAACAAAAACACCCGCAAGCAAACTTGCGAGTGTTTTTATTTTTAATTATTTATTTTTTGAATAAGCGTTTCATAAACGAAGGAAGTTCTTTTTTAGGCTTTTCTTCGCCAAAACTTTGAGTTTGAACCGGCTCTTCGATTACTCTTTCAATAGGCTCTTGAACTTGAGGTTTTGGTTGAGCATAAACTTCGCTACTACCTTGAGAAGACGAGCCGTATTCATAGCCTTGCGGTCTAGAACTAACAAACATTTGCTTATACGCATCTCTTGCTTGTTCTGTTTCATCATCTAAAACGGCAGGGCTATCAAAACCAGTTGCAATTAAAGTGATAATAATTTCTTCTTGAAGTTTTTCGTTAATATTCGTGCCGAAAATAACTTCAGCGCTTGGGTCAATAACGTCTTGAACTTGTTTAGCAGCGTCTGCAACTTGGCGAAGAGTTAAGTCTTTACCACCGGTAACGTTTAAGATTACGCCCTTTGCCCCTTCAATAGAAGTTTCTAAAAGCGGACTAGAAATTGCCTTTTGAACGGCGTCAATAACCCTATTTTCGCCTTTCGAACGGCCAATACCCATATGCGCTAAGCCTTTATCTTTGATAATTGTTCTTAAATCAGCAAAGTCTAGGTTGATAAGCGATGGCGTTGAAATAAGATCGGTAATACCGCAAATGCCTTGACGTAGAGTATCGTCGGCATATCTTAAAGCGTCGTCAAACGGAGTTTCAGGTGGCATTGCTTCAATAAGCCTATCGTTAGGAATAATAATGATAGTATCAACGTATTTTTTAAGGTTTGCAATACCCTTTTCGGCGTTTTGAGAACGCTTTTTAGCCTCGAAATAGAAAGGTTTGGTAACTACAGCAACGGTTAAACAACCCTTTTCTTTAGCAATTTTTGCAACAACCGGAGCAGCGCCAGTTCCAGTTCCGCCACCCATACCAGCGGTTATGAAAACTAAATCCATTCCGTCAACGATAGATTCAATTAGTTCACGGCTTTCTTCCGCCGCTTGTTCGCCAATTTCAGGCTCTGCGCCCGCGCCTAAACCTTTGGTTACGTTTTCGCCTATTTGATATCTATCTTCTTCAGGGCATTTTGAAACTAAAAGTATTTGCTTATCAGTATTTATAGCAACGAATTTAACGTTTTTAACGCCCATATCTATCATTCTGTTGACAGCGTTGTTACCACCGCCACCAACACCTATAACAACAATTTTTGCAACGTTTAAGTCTGCGCCTTCTCTTACCATATATTTTCTCCTTATTTCCTCTTTACTTAAGGTAGCCACACTTTCTTCTTGTGGCTCAAAGTTTTGAGTTTTTTCTTCTATTTTTATTTCTTCTTGAACTTCTTCGATAGGTTCTTCGATTATTTCTTCTTCAATTTCTTCGATAGGCTCTTCGATTATTTCTTCTTGAACTTCTTCGATAGGCTCTTCGATTATTTCTTCTTCAATTTCTTCGATAGGTTCTTCGATTATTTCTTCTTCAATTTCTTCGATAGGTTCTTCGATTATTTCTTCTTCAATTTCTTCGATAGGTTCTTCGATTATTTCAGCCTTCTTTATAAAGAAAGTTTCTTGCATATCGCCAACAGGCAAACTAGAACAAACTTCACTTGCCTCTTCTAACGAAATTTGACCTTCAACAACTTCGTCAAGCGCTAAACCTTGGCTATCTTCAACTGGAGCGTAATACTCCGCAGGCTCTTCGTTTAGGCTGTTTTCTTCATTATCGTTTTCTTGAAGTTCAACTTCTTGCTTTTCGGCTTCAATTTCCGCAAGATGAGTAAAATGTTCTTCTACAATTTCTTTTATTTCTTCTTCGGTTTCTGGAATATCGTTTTCTTCCGCTTTAATTTCTTCCGCCATTTCTTTAATTTCTTCGACTTTAGAAGGTAGATAATCTTCGGCAAAAACGTCTTCTTCGTCTTCGATTTCTTCGCCTATTATTTTAACGTCTTCTTGAATTTCTTCGGCAGGTTCTTCGTTATCTTCTTCAAATTCTTCGTTATCTTCTTCGAATTCTTCGTTATCTTCTTCGAATTCTTGAACTAACTCTTCTTCAATTTCTTCATCATCTTCTTCAATTTGAGAGTAATATCTTGAAGAAACGTCTTCGTGGGCTTGATTATCTAAAGTTTCGGTTTCTTCAATCTCTTCGTCATCGTCGTCGGGGCTATAGTAATGAGAAGTATCGCTAGCGGGAATTTGAGTAATTTCTTCTAACTTTTGAGCATCTTCAAAAGTTTCTAATTCTTCTTGAGTTTCAACCGCTTCAACGTTTTCTTTTTCAAAAACTTGGTTTTTTACTTCAAGATTAAGCGTTTTTTCGCCGTGAATAGACGGGCGCTGTTTGCGCTTTGAAAATTTAGATTTACCCATTTAGGTTATTCTCCTAATATTTTTATTTTTGCTAAAATTTAGGTTGCATTTTTACTTTTCGTTAAGAGCGTAATTAAGTAGTGAAAGTTTAGAACTTTCATCTGGTTTAGACATATAAATTACGCTAGGACTTACAAGGTTTACAGGCATTTCAATTTGGCTAAACAAAAACTCTTTTGCGCCACGAATAAACGAAATTCCTCCGCCAGTTAGCGAAATTACGATATCTTTTGGAAGATTTGCGTGGCTTGAAGATAAAGCCTTGTCCACTTGCTCGGCAATTTCGGTTAAAACGCTTTTTGCAATTTCGTTACAAGTTTTTTGCGAGAAACTATAAATTTCATCGCCGTAATTAATCTCGTAAACGCTTTCGTATTCGCTAGGCAAATAAAGGTTAAGTTTTCTTTTAATTCTTTCGGCAATTTCGCCGTCAACGTTCAACCTTTCGGCAAAGTAACCGGAAATAAAACCACCGCCCACTGGAAACGATTTTTGATAGATAACACCGCCACCGTGAATAATAGAAAATGAAGAAGTCATAAAACCAACGTCTAAAAGTAAAACGTAAGCAAATCTTTCTTCTAACGTAAACAAAAACTTGGCTTCTGCAAGTGGAATAGGAACGAATATAACCGTTTTAACGCCCTTGCTTTTTAGCACGGCTTCTACTTTAGAAACGAAATCTTCCTTTGCAAAAAACGCGCAAACGTAGCCTTTAAGACTTTGTGTTGCTTGACCTATAGGGTTTTCAACACGCATACCGCCGTCAATAAAAAACATCGTTGAACTTTGGTCTATAAGCCTATAATTTGGAACGGACATATTTTGAACTGCCGTTTGATAGTATTCGCTTAAAATTCGAGCGTTTATGCGTTTTTTTCTAGGGAAAGTCATTTCGTGTTGACGCCTAGAAAGTTCTAAAAACTCACCGCCCACTCCAACGTAAATTTGAGTGATTTTAACTCTAGCCGTTTGACAAACGCTATCAAGCGCATTAATAATCGCCCTTGTTAATGCGTTATAATCAATAATTTCGCCATCGAAAATAGCGTTATGTGGCTCTTCGCTAATTGCCCTAATTACAAAGTTTTTATTAACTCCGTTTTCGCCTATTATTGCAGTTAGTTTAGCCGAGCCTATATCAATTACGGCTACCGTATCTTTAAGCATAATTTCTCCTTAAGTGTAAGTGGCTTATTGCCTTTTTAGTTAAATTTATTCTTTGAGTAAATCGAATAAATTAAAAAATTCAAAAACTATTGTTCGTTGGTATAAACCGCTTTAATTAAACCGCTAGTTTCTTCATAGCAAACAATTTGACCTTGAAGTTTGTCCTTATCGTCAAGCGCTGAGTATTTAGAAAGCCCTGCTAAAATTTTGTTATCGGTATTAGTTAAAGCCTTATAAACTACTATGGTTACGCCTTCTCTAAGTTTAATGAAAACTCTAAAATTGCCCTTTTCTTCCGTTTCGTATAGCGTTATAGACAAAATTTCATCTCTTGGACTACTAAACGGCTTAACGCAACGATAAAGCGCGTTATATCTTAAATCGTTATCGATATCAAGCGTTTGTTTAAGTTCTAAATTCGGTTTATCTTCCACCTGAAAATCAACCAAAATATTATCAAGTTCGTCAGCGGTGTTTGAAATATTATTTCTAATCGCAACGACCGTAAAATCTTCGTCTAAAATATAGTAACTACCGCTACTTGATAATATTGCAAAACGCTCTTGACGAGAAGTAAGTTTTACCTTGATTTTGTTAGGATAAACTTTTTCAACGCTTTCAACTTTTAAGGAAGTGTTATCTAATATAGCCTTTTCAACAGCATCTTCTTTCAAAAACAAAAGATTTTTGCCCTTGAAACTTTGCAAAAGTTCTTGGGCTTTACCAACGTCGCTACTATCGTAAACGGAATAAGAGCACTCAACGTCTTTTACCGAATAAAGCGCGGTAAAAGAAAGCGCTACAACCGCAACGAATATAAGCGATAATAAAATTATAACTAATCTTTTGTTTCTCATAAATTTATCCGTAAATTTTAAAAAATTTTTATTAAAACTAAATTTTATTGCCTTCGTTTAATGTCCGCGCCCAAAAGGCTTAACTTCTCGCAAAAATCTTGATAGCCACGCTCTATATGCTCCACGTTAGAAACAACCGTTTTACCTTGAGCCGATAGCCCTGCAATAACTAGCGCCGCTCCGCCTCTTAAATCTTTTGCGATAACGTCAGCGCCAAAAAGATAACCGCCTTGAATTTCTAACCGGCAACCGCCAAACTTAATATTCGCGCCCATTTTTTGAAGTTCTTTCGCGTAAGAAAAACGGCAATCGAAAACCGTTTCGGTTAAAAAAGTTTTACCATCGCCACAACAAGCGCACGCAGTTATTTGCGGATGAAGGTCGGTAGGAAAGCGTGGGTATGGCGCGGTAACGACGTTTCCAAACCCCTTGTGCCTACTATTTACTCTTATATATATATTATCATTATTTATGTATATTTTGCAAGCATTATTTTGAATTTTTTGGATTAGAGCGTAAATGTTTTTGCTTTTTACGCCGTTTAGCGTTAATTCACCACCGCAAGAGAGCGTTGCAAGCAAAAAAGTGCCCGCTTCAATCCTATCGAACATAGGTTTAAAGCAAACGCCAGACGATAAACTTTTAACGCCTTCTATCTTAATTGTAGAAGTTCCAGCGCCCTTAATTTTCGCGCCGGCAAGATTTAAAAAATCTTGAAGGTCGCAAATTTCAGGCTCTTTAGCGCAGTTTTTTAATATCGTTACGCCTTCGCTAAAAACTGATGCCATCATCAAATTTTCGGTTGCTCCAACTGATGGATATTTCAATTTTATTTCCGTGCCGACAAGCCTTTTTGCGTGAAATTTAACCTTATTATCTTGCTCGAAAACTTCCGCTCCTAGCCGTTTTAAACCGTCTAAATGAATATCAATCGGTCGCTCCCCTATGCTACACCCACCAGAGCGAAAAATAGTCGCTTGCTTAAATCTTGAAAGGAGTGGTCCAACCAAAAAAAGCGAGGCTCTAATCTCGCTTGAGAGTTTTTCAGGAAGTTTCGTTGTAAAAACGTCTTTTGTGTCTATGTATAAATCAGTTCCGCAAAAATAAGTTTTCGCGCCTATTCTTCTTAAAATTTTTAGCATTACGAAAACGTCGCTAATTCTCGGGCAGTCTTTTATAAGCGTTTCACCGCTTAATAAAATACTTGCAGAAATTAGCGCAAGCACAGAATTTTTTGCTTTTTGAACGTCTATTTCGCCTTCTAATCTTCTACCGCCGTTAATAACGTAATCAGCCATTAAAAAACCCCGTAATCTACAACATATTATGCAGAGTTACAGGGTTTTAGTGAAACTATAAAGGTTTATCGAAAGAAGATTTTGAAAGATTATAAAGAACGCCGAAACTTGCCATAAAAACTATAATCGACGTGTTTCCTGAAGATATTAACGGTAGCGGTAGCCCCGTTGGCGGAATACTTCCCGTTACGACTAACGCGTTTAAAA
Source organism: Christensenellaceae bacterium (assembly GCA_045586885.1). Taxonomy (GTDB): domain Bacteria; phylum Bacillota; class Clostridia; order Christensenellales; family Borkfalkiaceae; genus UBA4636. The sequence continues at coordinate 9,512 of JAZNBE010000021.1, read as the reverse complement.
TTACTTGAACGGCATAAACGCTAGTTATTCCTATTGATAGAACAAAACCGTAAAAACTCTTGGATTTACTAGAGATTTTTATTCCCTTAAAAACAACGATAAACATTAAAGCAAAAAGTATTGCCGTGCCAAAAAAGCCTAACTCTTCGGCTATTATTGATAAAATGAAATCGCTCTCTGAAAATGGTAAGAACCTATACTTTTGCCTAGAAGAGAACAGCCCTACGCCAAAAAAACTTCCTGACGATATTCCGTAAAGCGATTGAAGAAGTTGATAGCCTTCGCCTTTTGGCGACTCAAACGGATTTAAAAACGCTGTAAGTCTTTTTAATCTATACGGCTCTAAAATTATTAAAATAGGAATAAACGCTAAAAAAGGAATAACTAGAATTAGAAAATGTTTCATTTTCATACCGCTAGCAAAAAGCACCGCAAACAAAACTAGCATTAACGCTACCGTTATCGACATATTCGGCTCTAAAATTATTAAAACCGCAAAACTTGCGCCAACTAATACCGGTAATAAAATTCCTTTAAAGGTTTTTATTCTTTCAGGCTTAAAAGCAAAGTATTCAGCGCAAAAAAACACTAGGCTAAACTTCGCAAATTCCGATGGTTGAATAGTGAAAAAGCCTAAGTTTAGCCACCTTTTAGCGCCGTAAACTTCAACGGACAAAAACGGAACGAAAACTAGCGCTAAAAGTATTAACGAAACTATTAGCATTATCTTGCCTTTTCCAAAATATTTTTTAAAATCTATTCTTGCCGTTAAAATCATTGCTAGCGCGCCAACTAAAAAACCAACGAATTGCTTTTTTGTAAAATAAAAACTATCGCCGTATAAAGTTTTAGCGTTATAATAACTTGCGCTATGCACGAAAACTACGCCTAACGCCGATAATATAACTACGATAACTAAAAGCCAAACGTCGCCTTGAAAATATCTTTTTTTAATCATTTATGGCTTTAACTATTCTCGTAAATTCCGCGCCACGCTCTTCAAAACCGCAAAACATATCGTAACTAGAAGTTGCAGGGCTTAATAAAACGGCTCCGCCGCCCCTTGCTTCAATTTTAGCAATTCTTATTGCGCTTTCAAACGAAGACGATACCGATATTTTATAAAACCCTACTTCATTTGCCGCTTGCAAGAGTTTATATCTATTCTCGCCCATCAAAACCGCGTGAGTAACTGCGGAATTTTTAATTTTGTGAAATAACGGAGCGTAATCTTGAGCCTTATCTTTTCCACCTAAAATTATAACCGTTTGCGTTTGCATTTGGTCTATTGCTTTAATAGCCGAATCAACGTTGGTCGATTTTGAATCGTTAAAGTATTTAACGCCACCTTTATCAAGCACTAATTCAAGCCTATGCTTAACACCTTTAAAAGAAGATAACGAATTTTTGATAACGCTATTATCAATACCGACTACTTTTAAAGCGCACACGGTTGCAAGAGCGTTTTCAACGTTATGCGCCCCTTTTAGCGATAAATTCTCAACGCTAATTATTTTTTCGCCTTTATAATAAATTTCGCCGTCCTGAACGTAAGCGCCGTCAACGACTTCGGTTTTAGAAAACCAAACTACTTTTGCTTTTAGATTATCCGCAAAACTTCTAACGATATTATCGTCATAGTTTAGAACGGCAAACTCGCTCTCACGCAAATTCTTTAATAGTTTAGATTTTAAGAATATGTAATTTTGCATATTGTAATGGCGGTCAAGATGGTCTTTCGTAACGTTTAATACAGTGGCAACGTGCGGACAAAAAGCGTGCGTCGTTTCTAACTGAAAAGAAGAAACTTCACAAACGAAAATATCTTCGCGGTTTAAATTTTCCGCTTCGCTACAAATTGGAATTCCAACGTTCCCAACAAGCCTAGAATTAACCTTTGCTAAATTTAGAGCATCAAAAATCATTGAACAAGTAGTGGTTTTTCCGTTAGTTCCAGTTACGGCGATAATAGGCGCTTTTGAAAAAAGATAGCCTAATTCCACTTCCCCTATAATTCTTTTATTTTGCCGTTTTGCATTAACTAAAATTTCGTTATCTATCCTAACTCCCGGCGAAACGACTATTACGTTTGATTTTTCTATTGCGCTTTCAACGTTTTTTACTTTTTTTGCGCCAAGTGATAAAAGTTTATCGTAAGCCTTTTGAATTTTTGGCGAATCGTCTTGGTCGAAAACGTAAACTTCCGCTCCGTTTTTTAATAATATTTCGGTTGCGCTAACGCCTGAGAGAGATAACCCAAACACGAAAAACGTTTGATTTTTATAATACATCTACGCTCCTTAATAAAAATAAAATTGAAATTAGCCCAAAAACAATGGTTATAAGTTTATAAATATAGGTAATTTTGCTTTCGCTATAGCCTTTAAGTTCAAAGTGGTGATGAATTGGAGACATAAGAAAAACTCTTTTTTTAGTTCTCTTAAAATGAGCGACTTGAATTATTACCGAAAGTCCAGTTATTACGAAAACTATTCCTATTATAGGAATATAAAAAACGTTTCCGCTAATGCAAAGAGAAAAGCCCACAAGCCCACCTAAAGCCAAAGAACCGGTATCGCCCATAAAAATAGACGCTCTTGGCGAATTGAACGCTAAAAAGCCTGAAAGAGAACCGACTAACGCAATCAAAATGGTAATTAGATTAGAATAATCTTGTAAACTATAATAATTTTGGTGAAAAACGGTTATTTGCAAGCCTATTAAAAGCGCGGAAAACACAAAATAAATTTGGCAAACCGAGCCTGCGAGCGAATCAAGCCCATCAACTAAATTAACGCAATTAGTAGTTGCTAAAAACACTACCGCCGATAAAACCGAGTAAAAAACGCCTAAATTTACAGTTTTTTTAGAAAAAGGAAGGTAAGCAACGCTAACTCCCATTCTATAAATAAAAATTCCAGACAAAGCCGAAATTGCTATTTGAAACAATAATTTTTGCGTTACCGATAGCCCTTCGTTTTTATTAAACCTAACTTTAATAAAATCATCTAAAAAGCCAACGACGGCAAAGGCTAAAAATATTATAACTGCAAAAAGCGCAATACTTTTTTCGCCCTTGCAAAACAAAAAATAGGTTAAAACAATAGGAAGAATAAAGCAAAGCCCTGCCATAGTTGGCGTGCCGTTTTTCTTTTCGTGCTTTTCAACGTAACTAAGAATTGGTTGACCTATCTTTCTTCTTTTAAGAAAAAATATTAAGAATTTTAACGAAATTAGCGTTAAAATGAGCGAAAACAAAAAAACTAATGCTAAATTAAACATTTTCAATCAACTTTAGAACGGTTTCTTTATCACTATAATAATGCTTAACTCCCATTATTTCTTGCGTAGTTTCACCGCCCTTTCCCGCAATTAGAAGAATATCGCCTTGTTGAAGGCGCGCTAATGCGTAACGCGTTGCAACCTCCCTTTTTTCAATGCAAACGTAATCTAGGCTAGATTCCCTTAAACCGCACTCAATTTCGCCTATAATTTTATTTGCGTCTTCATAGCGCGGATTATCGCTAGTTAAAATAACGAAATCGCAAATATCGCCAGCAACCCTACCCATAATAGACCGTTTTTTTCTATCACGATTGCCACCGCAACCAAAAAGACAGTAAAGATTATTGCCACAAATTCGCCTTAAAAAACAAAGACTTTTCTCTAAGCCGTCAGGCGTGTGCGCGTAGTCAACGAAAACGCTTGCGCCCCTATATTCGCAAACCTTTTCCATCCGCCCTGAAATTATAGGAATTTTTCTAACTGAAGATATTATTTTAAGTCCGTCAATTCCCAAAAGTTTTGCTAAAACTATGCACGCTAAAAGATTATAAACGTTAAACTTACCTAAAAGCGATGTGGTAACTTCAAAAACCTTGTCGAAAAGATTGACTATAAATTTCGTTCCTTCACGGCTTTCTTTAATTTCGATAGCGAAAACGTAAGAAGGACTATCAATTCCGTAAGTTACAACGTTTTTAATACCGCTTTTGGCTATCTCTAGCCCCAAACTATCATCGGTATTTATTATTTTGTATTTCGCCTTATTTTCTAAGAACGGAATTGCCTTAACCTTGCTATACTCCTCAATGCTATTAAAAAAATCAAGGTGGTCTTCCGTGCAGTTAGTAAAAATTAAAGCCTCGAAGAAAACAGGATACAGTTTCTCATAAAAAATTGCGTGAGCCGAATATTCAACGGCAACGAACTTTGCGCCACGCTCTAAAAACTTACTCAAAACGCAAAAAAATTCTTCAGGGTCTGGCGTGGTTAATGAAGGCGTTTCAAAAAAATCGTTAAACGAATAACCAAGCGTACCAACGGTTGCGCAAGGCAAACCGCACTCGTTTAAAATATGCGAAATAATTTTAGTGGTGGAAGTTTTGCCGTTTGTTCCTATAACGCCTATAATTTTAAGTTTTTTTTGCGGATTATCATAAAAACCGGCAGAAATTTGGGCATAAGCGCGCCTTACCGATTTTACTATTATTTGCAAAACTGGAATATCCAACTTTTTTTCAGTGCATATTGCAACCGCACCGCATTTTACGGCATCTTTTGCAAAAGTTTCGCCGTTCTGTTTTGATCCTTCCATTGCAAAAAATAAAGAGTTTTTAACGCATTTTTGGCTATTTGATACAATTTTTTCGATATTTATATCACAAGTGTAATTTTCTAAAGAATAGTTTTGTAGATCTTGTAAAAGTCGGTTAATTTTCATCGTTTCTCCGCAAAAATTAAGTATTTAGTAAATTAGTTTTTTAGTTTATTACTAGTAATTATTATATATTTTCTTTTTGCGTAAAATATCACTTTATTTGTCGTAAAGGCTTAAAAAATGCAAAAAAAAGAGATAGTTTTTAAACTACCTCTTTTAGTTTGTTATTTTAGTTATTTGCTTTGATTTTTAACCTTTTCTAGCGCTTCGAATAAGCCGTAGATATAGTATGCGCCAAGCCCCCTATCGTAAAGACCGTAGCCCGGCTTTGCTTCTTCACCCCAAATATTTCTACCGTGGTCTGGTCTAATATAACCGTCAAAGCCGTTATCAACAAGCGCTTTAACAATTCCGTAAACGTTTACGCTACCAGTTTCGGTTAAGTGGCCGTTTTCGTAAAAATCTTCTTCGCTAGTGTGAGTTAGTTGACGAAGGTGGCAGAAGAAAATTCTATCTGCAAATTTAGCGGCAAGTTTTGGAAGGTCGTTAAATAACCCTGCGCCTAAACTTCCCGTGCAGAAGGTAATACCGTTGTGCTTGTTAGGAATTTCTCTAAATAATCTATCGTAATCTTCTTCGCAACAAATTACTCTAGGAAGACCAAACAAACTCCAAGGCGGATCAGATGGATGAATTGCAAGATTTACGCCAGTTTCATCGCAAGTTGGCATAACTTTTTTAAGGAAATAAATAAGGTTTTCGAAAAGTTGTTCTCTTGATACCTTTCTAAACTCGTCAATCATATGGCTAAGTTCACTAGGCGTGTAACTTTCATCCCAACCGGGTAAACTCAAAGTTTTAGGGTCGATATCTTCAAGCGCTTTATGGCGATAACCTAAAGAAGTAGAGCCGTCTTTATGCATATAGTAAAGGTCGGTTCTTAGCCAGTCGAAAACAGGCATAAAGTTATAACAAACAACTTTAACGCCTGCTTTAGCGCAGTTAATAACGTTTTGCTTAAAAACTTCAATATATTTATCTCTAGTATCTTCTCTTCCAAGCTTAATATCTTCGTGAACTGGGATTGATTCGATAACTTCCATCGTAAGCCCGGATTTTTCAATAACGCTTTTAAGTTTTAAAAGACGGTCAAGTTCCCAAACTTCGCCAACGGGCACGTCGTAAATAGCCGTAACAACGCCGGTCATACATTGCATTTGCTTAATGTATTCAAGTGATATGCAATCGTCAACGCCATACCACCTAAAAGTCATCTTCATTTGATTTTCTCCAAATAAAACTCTTTTTTTATTTAAAAAAACTTTTAGTTTTCTTAACGCTTAAATTTATTGTATATTATTTCAAAAAATAATACCAACGTTTTTACCCTTATTTTCAAAAAATCGTTAATTTTTTAACAAATTTTTTATATTTTTTTCAAAAAACTACTCAAATATATACAAAACGGATATTTTTAGCAACTATCTTTTGGAAAATTATGTAATTTTCAGTTATTAAATTTAATTAAAAACTTACCGCCACCCAACTATCTTATAATTTTAAAACTTTAGCCCACAATTAATGCAAAAGAAAAAAGGGCTTTTGCCCTTTATCTTTTTTAACGATTTATCTTTTATAAATTTTCATACCAAGCGAAGAAATCATCCAGTAAGCATCGTCTAAAATTTGGTAATCATACTTTATAACGTCATATTTCTCTTCAGGCTTGTTATCACGCTTTGCCAGCATTTTTCTAAACTCAATTAAGCCTTCGAAAGTTGTTAAGTTACCATGACGGCGATACCTATAATTCTTGCCGTTAGTAAACTTTTCGTTGCCTTCTCTATCAACAGTTTTTTCGTTCAAAATTTGGTCTTTAGATGATGGGATTATACCCTTTGTTAGCATAAACGCATTCCAGCGGTTATGGTCTTGAATAGCCATAGTTTTTCTTCTTGAATCTTTGAAAACTAAAGTATAGTGCGCGATAGGTTTACCGATAGCCGTTTGAGAATATTTAGAAAAATCAGGCATATCGCCTTTAGCGTAAATATCGTAATATTCTTCTTTTGATAAAGGCTTTTTATCGTTTTGGTTAAGATATGCGATATCAAGCCCTAAAAGATTAAGTTTAGAGCGGAGTGATAAGCAAGCGTAAAGGCTAGATTCTCTCTCTAGTTGTGATTTTGTTAAATACCAGTTTTCTTTAGATTTTTGTTTGCTATCTTGAATAAACTCATCAGTTAAATCGACTTTAGAATTTGAAGTTATTGCGTATTCTATTTCGTAAGTTTCGTTACGCATTTGCGCCATTTTGAAAATTTTATCGCTAACGATTTTATCCGCCGAATAAACTACTTGGTTATCGTTACCAAAGAAATAGCAACAATCGTCTTCAATGAGCGTTTCTTCTTTTTTCCAATCACGAACGCGCACGAAAATATTGAAGTTTTCAAGCCCCCATTCCCTTCTTTTTTCAACGAGTTTTTGAGCCATATCAAGATTTTCTAGGTCAGTGCCGAAAGATACGACTACTAAGTTTACCGAATTTTCCTTGCAAGCCATTTCGTAAATAGTTGAATAGAACTTAGCGTCGTTTACGTCAATATCCAAGAAAATTTCGTTAGAAATATCTTTAGGCATAGGAAGATAATCTTCAGCCTTAAAGTTTTTCGTTTCGTTTCTAAAACGGAAATAGTTATGGTTTAAGTTTTTATTCGTTTCCGCCTCGTTATTATCAAAAATAATATAATTTACGGGCTTTTCGCAAATTTCGCCATCTTTTTTAGTCAAAAATTGATGGTTTGCTATTGACGATAAATAAACTTGCTTATTAGTTTTACTAAAGCCTATCAAGAAAACATTAATATCAACGCCGTCTTTAATTAACGAAGTTTCGTAATCTACGTGCTTTTCCGTCATAAACTCGGTTATAGGATGCTCGTCGATTAAATTCATTGATATTCTTTGATATTTATCAACGAACTGAATAACGCCGAACGCGCTTGATACAATATCTTCATAAATTGCAACGTATTGCGGGTCGCCAAAAACAAAAACCTTAAGCGAATTAAAAATAGTTTTTCTATCTTCAGCGCTCATTTTTTCAAGTTCGTTTATAAACTTTCTGCAAAGTCGCATATTTTTAGTATCGTCAAGCGTGTTTATAACAACGATCGTTTCTTGTTCGCTCTTTTTTGCAATATCTACAATTTTTTCAATGCTAGTTTGGTCTTGAGAAATATCAAAATAAGGCACTTCTTTTATGTAAAGTTCGTCTCTTTCGCCTGCCGTAAGTTTCGAAACGATAACCGCAGAATAATTTTCCGCGCTTTTATAAAGCGAAAGGTTTTTATCGTTATAGCCTATAATGAAAAGTTTTTGTTTAGAAGAAAATTTAAATTTAACGCTATTTATCCACGCCCAAATATATTGATTTACTAATGAGAAAGTAAAAAGTAGAGCGTTAAGCCCTATAACCGTAAAACTAAAATAAATAGTTACTTCATATAACTTGCTTGCATTAATTAAAGCCGAAATGCCTGAAGTTGAGTAACGCAAAACAACCGCCAAAATTACGTCGTTAATAGAGGCGAAAAATGCGTCGAATACGCCTTGACCACCGTAAAAATGCCCTATGAAAAATAGAGGAATACTAATGATATAAACGAAAGCGCATTTACCTTTCTTAAACGAACGCAAGAATATTATTCTTTCGCTATGTTTTTTCTTAATTAAAGCAACTACGAAACCTATTGTAATTATTGAGTATAACGCTAGGCAAATTGCCGTAACAATATTATAAACAGTCATTTAAACACCTTTTTTAGTTAAAATTTAACTTTATTTTCAGCCTTTATAATAAAAAGTAAAATCTTTGAAATAACCCTTTTCCTTTTTGCCGTTTATCGTTGCGGTTATATTTTGTCCATTACCTAAAGATTGCCACTCGCCTTCGTAAACAGTGCCGTCGATTACCGCAAAAACGCCATAGCCACACCACTCGGCGTCCTTAAACTGACCTTTATAAGAATCACCGCTACCGTATATAACTTCGCCATAACCGTTAAATAAGCCGTCCTTAAACTGACCTCTATATACGCTTCCGTCGTCGGTAAATAAAGTGCCGTAACCGCAAAAATCGTTATCTTTCCACTCGCCTTCGTAAACAGTGCCGTCGCTAAAGGTCATTTTTCCCTTGCCGTTTCGGTTGCCGTTTATAAACTCGCCTTCGTATTCGCTACCTTCAGGGTAATATCTCATGCCAAAGCCAGTCATTTCATCGTATTGAAAATCGCCAACGTGTTTAACGCCGTCAGGCGTAGAGAAAAAGCCCCTGCCGTGCATTTTACCAAACGCCCAATCGCCTTCGTAATACGCGCCGTTTGGCATTACGTATTTACCAAAGCCGTGGCGAATATTCTCGTTTAAAACTTCGCCCTCGTAATAAGAGCCGTCAACGTAATCTATTCTCATAAATTAAATTATAACATATAATTTAAGCATTTTCAATACATTTTCAATTTTTTAAACGAAATAAAAAAAACATAGACTAAGGCAGTTCCTATTAGGAATTTTTATCCATAATAAAAGTGTAGCACACTATACTTCACCAAAAGTGAAATGTAGTGTGCTTTTTTGTCCACGAAGGAATTAACAATTAAGTTATATTTTTAGCTGTGTGGCTAAAAGTTATATGCAAGACAAGTCTTGCGTGATATTGCGACTTGTAGTCGCAGTTATATTAAATAAATCCACAACTCGCAGTAAGCGAATATAACTGCCGTAGGCAATATCACTCGCCCCTGACGAATATCACAAATCCGTAAGGATTTATTTAGTTGTCGCAATT
>JAZNBE010000020.1:0-63167 GCA_045586885.1 Christensenellaceae bacterium | reverse complement strand
TGATATCATACCAAAAAACATAAATTCTGTCAATACATTTTGTAAATTAAAATCATTTTTCACACAATTTTTTATAAACGCATTTTTTTAAACAAAATTTCACCTAAAAAATAAAAACGCTTAGCCAAAAAACTAAGCGTTTTACAAGTATTTTCTCAGTTTTATAATTCCCTTCTATCTAAAATTGCTCTAGATAATGAACCTACGTCTGCATACTCAAGTTCTTGCCCTACCGCTATTCCGTGAGCAATTCTTGAAACCTTAACGCCAAGCGGTTTAATAAGTTTTGCAATATACATAGCCGTTGCTTCACCTTCAACGTCAGGATTAGTTGCTAAAATAACTTCTTTAGTCTTTCCGTCTTGCAATCTTACGAGAAGTTCTTTAATTCTAATATCGTTAGGGCCAACACCGTCGATAGGGTTAATAGTGCCGTGAAGAACGTGGTAAACGCCTTCGAAACGTTCGGCTTTTTCAAGAGCAATAACGTCTTTAGGCTCTTTTACTACGCAAATAATTTCGCTTGAACGCTCCAAACAAATATCACAAACGTCGTTTTCGGTAAAGTTACCGCAAACAGAGCAGTATTTAACCTTTGATTTAACGTCTAACAAAGAAGACGCAAACTCTTGCACTTCTTGTTCAGTCATATTTATAACTTTATAAGCGTAACGTTGCGCCGTTTTTGAGCCAACACCCGGAAGCTTTGAAAACTGGTTTATAAGCCTACCTATCGGCTCAATAAAAACCTTCACTAAAACATCCCCCCCATTTTAGAGTAAGCGCCGAGTTTTTCTTCATAGAGTTTATCAGCCTTATCGTAAGCGTCGCTAAAAGCAACTTGAATTAAATCTTCAAGCATTTCAGTATCGTCAGGATCGCAAACGGAAGGGTCGATATTGATAGAAACTAAAATTTTCTTTCCAGTAATAACAACTTTAACCGCGCCACTTGCCGCAACGCCTTCAATTTCGGCTTCTTCAAGTTCCTTTTGCGCCTTTTGAATTTCTTCTTGCATTTTTTGGGCTTGTTTCATAAGTTGTTGCATATTTCCACCGCCAAAACCGCCGCCGTAGCCGCCTCTACCATATCCTGCCATAATTATATCTCCTATTTATTTTATTCTTATTTTATTTTTAATCTTCAACCTTAACGTTTCCTAAAATCTCTTTAGCCTTCTCAATATCTTCTTCAAAACTATCTTTTGGTTCGTTGTTATCGTCAACAATTTCAAGTTTTAACGGAGCGTATTCGTTCACGATAGATTGAATTAAGTTGTAACCAGCCTTTTCGGTAAGTTTTGCATAAACGTTAGAATCGAGCGCGTAAACTACTAGTTTTGAGCCTGAAATTTGCACGTTTAAGTCTTGACAAGCCATCCAAAGCATTAGTTCTTTATCTTTTCTTAATCTTCTTAAAACTCCGCCCCAAAGCCTTTCAGGCGAAACCTTTATAGTAACTGGTTTTTCTTCAACCTTAGGTGTTTCTTGAGTTTTAGGCTCTTCAACCTTAGGTGTTTCTTCTTTTTTAGGCTCTTCTATTTCTTCTTTGCTTTTATTTTCTTCAACCGTTTCAGCCATTGATAAGTCAAAAGATTCTTGCCCTTCAACTATCGAATTTTCATCTAACGGCTTTTCTATTACTTCAAGCCCTTCAAAACCAACGTAGCCGTCGTCAAAATCGCTTTCCGCTAGTTTATCTTCTTTAGTTTCTTCAACTTCTTCTTTAAAAGGTTTTTCTTCAACTCTTTGAGTTTCTAAAACCATTTCTTTTTTAGCAACAACGGCGTTTTTAATATCATTTTCAAGTTTATCTAGCCTAGAAGTTAATGCTAAAATTTTAGCATTATCAACCGACGGAGCAGTATCGACAGCCTTAAAACCGCCTTGCTTTAGCGCATTTTCAAGTTTCTCAATGCGTGAAATTAAAGCGTCAATATTATAATCTTCTTTAGGAAGTGTTGCCTTTATTGCGCTAGTTTCAAACACAACTCTTGCGTTAGTTGAATATTTAAGGTCGTTTTCAACGCTAGTGAATATTTCTAACGCCCTAAAAATTCTATGCTCGTCGCAAATAGTTGCAAGTTCTTTGAGCGCCAAAAACTGCGCTTCAGGAAGTAATAATACGTCGTTTGCGTTCTTAGAAGTTTTAACTATGAGCGTATTTCTTAAAGTTTCGCACGCATCTTTACAAACTAAACCAACGCTTTTTCCTAAAGCCGAAAGTTCGTCTATAATTCTCAATACAGAGCCGATATCTCCGCCTAAAACCGAAGATAAAAATTCGATAGTTTTAGTATAATCGCTCGCTCCTATAACGCTAATAACGTCGCTATAGGTTAGTTTTTGCTCACTAAACGAAACGCACATATCGGCAACGGAAAGCGCGTCGCGAACGCTACCTTGACCGGCTCTAGCAATCGCTAAAACAGCCTCAGGCTCGTAGGTTTTGCCTAGTTCATCGTAAATTTCTGCGATTGCTTTTGCAATTTCTTTATCGCTAACGAGTTTAAAATCAAAACGCATGCACCTAGATAAAATAGTAGCAGGAAGTTTATGGGGCTCAGTCGTTGCCAAAATGAAAATAGCGTGTTTTGGCGGTTCTTCCAAAGTTTTCAAAAGCGCGTTGAAAGCCTCCGTCGTTAGCATATGCACTTCGTCTATTATATAAACTTTATATTTACCAGAAACAGGCGGATATTGCACCTTATCGCGAATTTCTCTAACGTTATCAACCTTGTTGTTAGACGCAGCGTCAATTTCTAAAATATCAAGGTTGGCTGGGTCTAACAAACTCTTACAAGTTTCGCACTCACCGCAAGGCGAACCGCTAATTGGGTTTTCGCAGTTAATTGCGCGCGCAAAAATTTTAGCGGCGGTGGTTTTACCAGTTCCCCTTGCGCCACAAAATAGATAAGCGTGCCCAATTCTATCGGTTTTTATTTGGTTGATAAGCGTTTGAACGATATGTTCTTGACCGATAACCTTACTAAAGGTGGTAGGTCTAAAACGCCTATAAATAGCAAGATAAGCCATTTTATCTCCTAACAATTCTAGATTTTTCTTTAATGCGTTGCAAAGCGTTGTCTATCGACTTTTGAGTTTTTTCAAGTTTCTTTGCAATTTCGGTATAAGATAAGCCTTCTAAATAAAGTTCGAAAACTTTTGTTTCAAAACTAGATAAATTACGTTTAATTTGCGAAATTATTTCATCGATTTCTTCGCTATCGATAATAGAAGTTTCAGGCGAAGAATTAGTTAAATCTAATGGGTTTGCAAAGTCAAATTCAGCAAGCGGAAGGCTATCGTTTAACGCCTTGAACTTATCGCCCTTAGACTTATTCACAGCGTTTAGAATTTTAGACCTTACGCATTTATAGGCATATGAACTAAATTGCATACCCTTATCGCTTGAAAAGTTATTCACGGCGTATAAAAGCCCTAAAAAGCCTTCTTGTTGCAAATCGTCGCTATCGCCACCGATTAGAAAATAAGTTCTAGACATTGCCTTAATCATACCGCCGTAACGATGATAAATTTCATCAAACGCAAGCGATTGTCCGTTCTTATAAAATTCTATTAGTTTTTCATCGGTAAAGCTTGAATTCATTTTACTGCGTCCTTTGGCGCAAAGCCTCAAATAGCGCAACACCCGTTGCAACGGATGCGTTTAGCGAGTTGATTTTTCCAAGCATAGGTATTGAAATTACGTAATCGCAAAGTTTTTTAGTTAGTTTATTAACGCCGGTATCTTCTCCGCCTATAACTATTGCAATTCGCCCTTTTAGGTCGGTTTTATAAATATTTTCACCGCCAAGTTCTAGCGCGTAAACCCAAACGTTATCTTCCTTTAAAGTAGTAATTGCATCGTTAATATTAGTAACTTTAGCAATTTTAACGTGGTTTGCACTACCTTCGCTAATTCTCATAACGGTATCGGTAACGGAAGCCGAACGGCGCTTGCCTATAACGAGCCCTGAAACACCGGAACACTCGCAAACACGAATAATGCTACCTAAATTATGCGGATCTTCAATGCCGTCTAAAACGACGATAATTCCACCGTTTTCTTTGCTATCTTTCATAATATCGTCTAAATCGCAATATTCAAAGTTTGAAACGAAAGCAATAAAGCCTTGATGCTTACCGCTTGAACTTTCTTTATCTAAAATAGACTTATTAGCAAACGAAAACTTAATTCCGCTCTCTTTAATCTTTTCAACTAGTTTTCGAGAATTTTCATCTCTCATACCGTTTTGAACTAAAATTTTATCAACGGTTTTAGGCGAATCAATAAGTTCGCTTATAGCATTTCTTCCTTCAATAATCATACGTTTTCTCCGTTATTTTCAAAGTTTAGTAAAAATTCAAGACGTTCTTTTTCGCCAATTAGGTAAAGGTAGCCTATAACCGCCTCAAAACCAGTTGATTTATTATAACTTGAAGAAGTAGCGTTTTTTGCGTGAGAGGGCTTTTTAGAATTTCTTGCTCTACGGAAAATATCTAACTCTTCTTCGTTTAGAACTTGCATAATTTTATTAGCAAAATCCGCCTGAGCCTTGGCGCTTACAATTTTAGCGGACTTTTCGTGCAAAACACCGCTTTTACTATCTAAAGATAGCGCAAGTTTTTTCCTAACGAATAAAGAATAAACGGCATCGCCCACGAATGCAAGCACTATAGGATTCATATTTTTGGCTTGTTGTTTTGAAACGACGCTATCAAATTCCACCGCACACTTCCCCTTATAAATATTTCTTTTAACATTATATCACATTTTCTAAACATTTACAATTAAATATAAAAATTAAATATAAATAAATATAAATAGTTTTTTGGCAATAAAAAACGGCTTATTAAAAGCCGTAATCTAAATTTTCAAAAGAATAATTAACGTTTTGACTAAAATATTCAACCGAACCTAAAAAAATTGCGTAAGCAATTTCTTCTTGGTATTTAGAACTTGATAACAAATACTCTTCTTCCTTATTAGATAAAAAACCGCACTCAACTATAACCGACGGAATTTTAGAATAGTTTAACAAGTAATAATCGCCCACTAAAATATCGCACTCTCTTTTAGCCTCTTCCATTGAGTTTAGGTTTTTTTGAATAGAAAGCGCTAGTTTTTGGTTTAACTCTTGCTCTTTAGAATAAAAAACTTGTGCCCCACGCCTATATTCCGCTGAATATTTGTTCATATGCACCGAAATTAAAATATCGCAGTTGCTTTCGTTAATAATTTTAACCCTATTTTGCAAATCTCTTTCCTTAAAGCCTTTTTGAATAGCGCCGTATAGCCCTTCATCGCTAACCCTAGTATAAATTACCTTAAAGCCTGCGTTTTGAAAAAGATTACCGAGTTTTTTAGCCACCGCAAGATTAACGTCGCTCTCTTTAAGTTTTAGAAAACTTCCTTCGCAACCGCTATCAATTCCGCCGTGCCCGGCATCTATTACGACGGAGAGTTTTTGAGCCTTTGAAAAGGTTTGAAAATTTGCGCCAAGTGTTGCGAAAAAAACGCAAAATAAACAAATTGAAACAACGAAAAAAACTACCATTTTCCTAAACATTTTAACCTTCCCAAAAATCGAGTTATCCACATTGACAACTTAAAAAACACCCTTAAATGTTGATAACTTGGCAACTTATCAACATTTTTTACTGTTTTTTAAGCCTTTTTAATAAAATTATGCTACAAGAAGTTAAAATATGTTTAGTTATCAAGAAAAATGGCTTTTTCAAAAAAAGCGCGCAATAAAAAAACCGCAAAAAGACTTGCGGTTTTTTCAAAGTTTTTCTATAAAATTCTTATCTTATTTTCCCTTAAAGACTTCTTAATATTAGGCATTTGGCTTTTCACCGTTTGATAGCCAATATTAAACATTTCGTCAATCTTACCGATATCAGCGGAAGTATAACCTTTTAGGTCGAAAGTTATAAAGAAGTTAGAACTATCTCTTGCTTTTTGAATAACGTTTGCCCTTTCAACGCCGTGGTTTTTATAACTTGCGTCAAGCAAATCAACGTTTTTATCGTTAGTATCGGTATTAGATAAATTAAGCGACAAAACGTAGTCTGCGCCCATTTCTTTAACGATATTTGCAGGCACGGGATTAGTGTAACATCCGTCAACGAGTTTTCGACCATCACGTTCAACCGCCCTAAATATAGGAGGAATTGCAGAAGACGCCGCCATTGCGCTACCCATATTTCCGCTATCTAAAAGGACTTCTTCGCCAGTAAAAACGTCAACGGCAACGGCTTTATAAGGAATAAACGTTTCTTCAATATTTTTTCCACCCATAATTTCATCAAGGTATGATGAAACGGTGTAACCCTTTAGTTTTAAAATAATGAGGTTTTTTGCGCTTGATAGGTCGTATTGCGTTAAGGTTGAGAGCATATCTTGCCAAGAATAACCCGTTGCATACATACCGCCAACGATAGAGCCTATCGAAGTTCCGCAAACTAAATCAAACTTAATGCCTTCTTCGTCAAAGGCTTTTAACGCGCCGATTAGCGCCGCGCCTTTAGCCCCACCGCTACCTAAAGAAAGACCTAGTTTTTTTGGTTTTTTAACAAATAAATTTTTGATTTTAGTAAAAATATTCATAGCCCTTCCATTATATATTAAATGCAAAAAATAGTCAAAATAATCACGCAAAAAAAATCGACAAGATTTAGCGTGTTATCCTTAACGGAGAACACGCAGCGATATAAATCCCTTGTGGGATCTGCGATATTCCCTTGCAGGAGCGATATAAGGCTACGCCTTGCGATATGCCCTTCGGGGCGTGAGGGGATTTATATCATATCACATTGGAGCGAAGCGACAATATATCGCACGAGCAAAGCGAGTATATCGCGTTTGCATAGCAAACATATCGCCAAGCAGAAAAAAGAGATAACATTTCGGCTACGAACCAATTTGTTATCTCTTTCTGTCGTTATAAGGGTTTGGGCTTAGCCCATACTGTATTTGTCCGGACAAATGCGATGCTCGCACTTAGCGGTGTTTTCATATTCTCCGCTAAGAGCAGCACCCATTCTCTTGCCGAAATTTTTATTTTAATCGAACTTTTTAATGCACTTTCTAGGGCATTTATCAGCGCAGTGTCCGCATGAAACGCATTTTTCATAATCTATATGCGGAAGATTATTTATCATAGTGATTGCGCTAGTTGGACAGTTTTTAGCGCAAATACCGCAACCAATGCAACCGTTTGAGCATGCATCGATAACTTCTTTACCTCTGCAATTTGTTGAACAAGCAACGTAAACTTTAGCGGTATCTGGAATAGTTGTAATAACTAGTTTAGGGCAATTTTTAGCGCATAAACCGCATTTAATGCAAAGCGCTTGGTCTATAACCGCTACGCCGTTTTCAACCTTAATTGCGCCGTTTTTACAAACGATAGAGCAAGTTCCGTCGCCAAGGCAAGCCGTTGAGCATTTTTTCTTTCCGCCCAAAATCATATTTTCGTGAACGCAGTCGCCAACGCCAAGATAATCGTTTTTATCTTTAGCCTTTTCACCGCCGTTACATAACACAACGTATTTTTTCGCACCGCCACCGGAATAATCAATTCCAAGAACTTTAGCGATTTTTTCTTTGTTTTCTTTATCGGTAACGGGACAATCGTCAATTTCGCTTTTGCCTTCAACAATCGCCTTTGCTAAAGCCGAGCAACCAGCCTTTCCGCAACCACCGCAATTTGCACCCGCTAAACAGCCTAAAACTTCTTCTTCGCGCTCGTCAACGGGAACGGCAAACTTTTTAGAAACGACCATAATAAGAAAACCGAAAACAACGGCAATAACGAGCATTATCGCAACGACGATTAAAATATCAACAATATTTAACGTAGGGGCTTTAACTAATAAATTTAACATAACAACCTCCTAGAAAACGTTAAATGCCATTGCCATAAAGCAAGCAAGAATCATAGTAATAGGGAAACCTTCTAAAGGTTTAGGCATTTTTAAAGTATCGAGTTTTTCACGCATACCGCTCATTAAAACGATAGCAAGAGTAAAACCAAGCCCGCCGAATAAGCCGTATAAAACAGCGTCTAAAACGGTAGATACTAAAGCGCTAGTTAAAACAACTTCCGCAACGCCTAATACCGCGCAGTTAGTAGTAATTAGTGGAAGATAAATTCCCATAGCATCGTAAAGCGCCGGAGACATTTTCTTCAAAATAATTTCAATAATTTGAACGAGCGACGCAATTACGAAAATAAAGACTATAATTTCCAAATAATCAAGCCCAAACGGAACTAAAATAAGGTTATAGATAGGGTAAGTAATAAGGCAAGTAATAGTCATAACGAAAGTAACCGCCATACCCATACCAAAAGCCGACTTAAAGTTTTTAGAAACGCCAAGGAAAGGGCAAATTCCATAGAAGTTTACGAGAACGAAGTTTTGCGTTAGCATAGCCGCCGCTAAAATACCGAATATCATGCCGTAACCTCCTTTGCCTCAACTTGAGACGGTTTTTCTAATTGTTTTTTCTTTTTCTTGGTAGTAATAATATTGTAGAGCCAAGAATAAACGGCAATAAACACACCGTAAGTAAATAAAGCGCCTGCAGACGAAGTGAAAAATTCAATCTTAAAATCCCAAAGTTTATAACCGAAAATCATACCTGCGCCTAAAATTTCTCTAAACGCGCCCATAAGCGTTATAGATAGCATAAACCCAATTCCCATAAAAATTCCGTCTAAACAGGAATCTAAAACAGGGTTTTTAGATGCAAACGCCTCTGCTCTTCCTAAAATGATACAGTTTACTACGATTAGTGGAAGATACGTTCCCATTGCCGACGCTATTGACGGCAAGAATTTATAAAGCACCATTCTGGTTATGGTAACGAAGGTTGCAATTATCAAAATGTAAGCAGGAATTCTTACTTTTGACGGAATTACGTTTCTAAGTAGTGAAATAATCAAGTTACTGCACATCAAAACGAAAGTAACCGCCGCCCCCATACCAACGCCGTTCATAGCGGCGGTAGTAAGCGCTAGAGTTGGGCAAGTTCCAAGCCCTAGCCTTAAAACTGGGTTTTGACGAAGAAGACCGTCAAGCGCAATGTTTTTTGGTTGATTTTTCATTATGCTTTACCTCCTCCGTAAACGTTATAGTAATAACTAGCAGCAAGTTTGAAGGCGTTATCAATAGCCGTAGCCGTTAAGGTTGCACCGCCTTTTGGAACTGAATAACCGTCGTCAAAAACGGTTGCCGAAGTAATTTCAAGATAATAATCTTCAAAATCTTTAACGGCGTCGCCTAGTTTTTCTTTTGCGTAATCGAGGTTATAACCTGCGGTAGAGCCGTCCGTTACGATAACGCACTCAACGAGCCTATTTTCCGTAAGAGAAAAGTTAAACGCAAAAATACATTCGCCAAGTTTTCCAGCCGCTGCCGTTTTAACCAAAATAGCGCGGTAATCGTTATTTTCAAGGTCTAAACTTGCGCCCATAGTAACGGTTGCGCCAGTTCCCTTTTCAAAGTTTGAGTCAACGTCGTCCATAACCCAAAGTTCTTTATTATAATCGCTATCGGTAATATGAATATTATTCGTGATATCGTCAAGCGAAGGCGCAACGTAAAGTAGAACGTTCAAAACGGCAAGTAGCACACCGCAAACGACTGCAATAATCGAAAGCGTAAGAACGCATCTTAAGGTTGATTCTTTCTTCTTTTCAGCCATTATTTGTCGCCCTCCTTTTTAGTTTTTTTAGCCTTAATAAAGCCAAAGGCTTTAGGGAAGAGATATCTATCGAATAGCGGAACGGTAAAGTTCATAAGTAGTATGCAGTATGATACGACTTCACTACCAGCCGATACTCTAAGCACCGCCGTGATAACGCCTAAAAGCGCAAAGTAAATGATATTTCCTAACAACGAATTTGGCGTAGTAACGTAATCGGTTGCCATAAAGATTGCGCCAAGGAATAATCCGCCTGATAAGATAGATGGTAAAAACGCCGAGAAACCGCCAAGCATAAGCGAAGAAACAAGACCTGTTACCGCTATGTAAATTATAGGCATTATAGGATTAACAACGCGCCTAATAATTAAGTAGATAAAACCAACCAATAAAGCAAGTTTACAAGTTTCGCCAATACAACCTGCAACGCCTAAGCCTAAGAATAAATCAAGGTTAGAAAGCGGAGACGTTGAAGTTGATAAAATTCCGCCAAGCACCGTTTGCCCAGCCGTTACAGAACCTGTTGAAAATTGAGCCATAATCGAAGGTTCTGCCCAGTTTTGAACCATCATCGCAGGAAAACTTATAATCAAGAACACTCTGCCGGCTATTGCTGGGTTTACAAAGTTTTTACCAGTTCCGCCAAATAGCATTTTTACAACGATAATTGCAAACATACCGCCAAGGATTGGAACGTACCAAGCAACTTGAGTGCCAAGGTTTAAGCCGAGCAAAAGCCCTGTAACTAAAGAAGTGTAATCAAACTTTTTAAGGATATCCTTAAACTTTTCTTTTAAAATTAGCCTATAACAAATTTCGCTTGCAACGCACGAGAAAACCGATAGGAAAACGATTAAAAACGCGCTTAGCCCAAAGAAAACTATTCCCATTACGGTTGCAGGTAAAAGCGCAATGCAAACGTCTAGCATAATTTGTTTAGTCGTAGCCTTGCTACGAATATGAGGCGTATTAGAAATAAGTAAATTATTCATATTTTTTACCCCTTCATCTCACGTAATTTCTTTTTGCAAAGTTGCGCGCTACCAACAAGATCGCGTTTTGCAGGGCAAACGTAAGAACAAGTTCCGCACTCAAAACAGTTTGACGCGCCGTAATTATTCGCCCTTTCATAGTCGCCTATGTTGGTAAATAAGTCGATATACATAGGCATAAGATGCATAGGGCAAGCCATAGCGCATCTTCCGCAGTTAATGCAAGCGGTTGGTTCAAGTTCGTTTGCCTCGCCTTTATCTAAAACCAAAAGTCCGGAATCGGTTTTCCTAGTCCAACCAAAAATAGCAGGAATAACTTTACCCATCATAGGTCCGCCGGCAACGACTTTTCTTGCGCTTTCCTTTAAGCCTCCGCAAAATTCTACGATTTCGCTATAAGGCGTGCCGTTTTTAACGAGTAGGTTCTTAGGCTCTAAAATACCCTTTCCAGTTACCGTCATAACTCTTTCGTAAAGCGGTTTGTTAAGAACTACTGCGTCATACGCTTGTTTTACCGTTTGAACGTTTAGAACGCAAACGCCGGTGGATGCAGGAAGTTTTCCAACGCCAACCTTTCTCTTTGTGCATGCGTAAATTAATTGCTTTTCGCTACCTTGCGGATATTTCTTCTTCAATGGCACGACCTCTAAGCAGTCGTATTTCGAAAGTTTTTCGATAGCGTCAGGCTTATTTTCTTCAACGCCCACTAAAATCTTCGCTCCCTTTAGCGCAATTGATAAAAGTTTAGCGCCTTCAACGAATTCGTCGGTATGCTCAAGCAAAACTCTATGGTCGCACGTTAAATACGGTTCGCACTCCGCTGCGTTTATTAAAAGAGTGTCGATAGGGTTTGGCGGAGTAATTTTAACGATTGTAGGAAAGCCTGCGCCTCCAAGCCCAACAAGCCCTGCCTCGCCAACTCTAGCAACTATTTGCTCTGCCGAAGTTTTATCAATATCAGGCAAAAAAACTTCACGGTCTTCAAAATCGTTCTTGATAACGATATAATCTTGCTTACCAGCGTGTGTGGTAATAGACTTGATTTCTTCAACCACACCGCTCACGCTAGAATAAACGTTAGCCGAAATAAAGCCGTTTTGCTTGCCAACGATTTGACCTTTAGAAACGGTTTCGCCCACCACTACTACCGGCATAGCGGCTTTACCAATGTGTTGTTGAAGTGAAATGAACACTCTTTCAGGCGATGGCATAACTTCAATGGCTTTATCTTTCGATAAATACTTCATATCAGGAATATGCACGCCACCCTTAAACGTTTGTCTTTTCGAAATTGACATTATTCTCTCCTTGCGTTAGCGCCTTCAACGAGTTTGTTAAAAGGCACGAATTTTATTAAGTAATAGGTTGCAAGCCCAACGGTAACGCCTGCAACAACACCTGCCGCCATAAGATACGGAAGATATAAAAACACTTCTAAAGTTTTTGTAAACAAACTAAAAACGAGAAGTTGCACTACGTTATGAATAACCGCAGATAGCGTTGCAACCGCCACCACGCTTATTTTCGTTGAAAACTTGTTTATTAGGAAGTAACTTACCGTAAACGATATAACACCTGCTAAAAGGCTATAGGCTAACGAAATAAAACCGCCGAAAAACGTTGCTAGCAAACACTTTGCAACGACTACTATTAGCCCTTCGTAATACGAAAAGTAAACTATCGCAATCAAAATAAAAATATTTCCTAGCCCAAACTTTGCGCCCGGAACTATTAGCGGGGGTAAAAAACTCTCTATCAAAAACGTTATTAACGCGAAGACGGTTAAAAGCGATAAAAACGCAATCTTTTTAGTTTTCATTTTACCCCACCCTTGGCGGAATATCTTCGCCTAGCGCGTAAATAACCATATTGTGCGGTGCGCAAATAATGCTACCCATATCTAAAGTCATTTTAGTGCACTCTTTAGTTAAACCGCAATCCGTTTCGATAACCTTTACGCTATCGTTT
Organism: Christensenellaceae bacterium; assembly: GCA_045586885.1. Lineage (GTDB taxonomy): Bacteria > Bacillota > Clostridia > Christensenellales > Borkfalkiaceae > UBA4636. The sequence goes on along the minus strand of JAZNBE010000020.1, from coordinate 50,490 downwards.
TGAACGCTCAAAACGTTGTAACCGTCAAGTGAATAAACTATGAACGAGCCGTCTTCAACTTCGCTCACTTTTTCACTATCATAAATTACGGCTTTTTCCGTTTCGTAATAATATTCCATAACCTTTTCGCCGTCAAGGTAAACGCAAAACCCAGTTTGGTCATTCCTTGGCGTTAAAAATATAAATAGCGTAATTATTACCGCAAAAATTATTGCGTAAACGAATAAATCGCCTTTCCTAAACGGTTTTAACGCTAAGTTTTTATCAATTCCCATAAATTTAGTTTATAGTTTCAAGCGTATAATCGTTATTTCTTAATAAAACGCCTGAAACGTTAGTGTAAATTTTATTATCTCTCGTTACTATAACGAACGAATAATCTTCTTTTTGGCTTTTCAAAAACTCAACGCCACTATCTACGCCCAAAGCAACGACTGCGGTAGACAGAGAGTCTAAAACCAAAGCGTCGCTCCCTATTACGCACGCTAAAAGCACTTCGTTTTGGCAAGGATACCCAGTTTTTGGGTCGATTATGTGATGATAGAACTTGCCTTCTATCTCGTATGCGTTTTCGTAAGTTCCGCTCGTTGAAACGTTTTGGTTTTTCAAGTTTATAGTTAAAAGCGTATCTTTAGTAGGGTTGTTCGGGTCAACTAGTTCAAGCCCCCACTCTTCCCCCTTATTTTCCGCAAGGTAAATGCTACTCGTTCCAAAAGATAGGTAATATTCCTTCAAACCGTATTCTTCAATAATTTTATTAAGCCTATTTACCGCATAGCCTTTTGCAACAGAGGCTAGATCGATTTTTTGGTTATATTCAACGCCGAAAACGGTAACAGACGGGCAATCTTTTTTTAGGTAATATTTTTCATCTTGAGAAAAGGCTACAACCTTAGAAAAATCGGCAAGGGCGGTAAACGCCTCTACGTATTCTTCTTGCGCTTTAGGGTAAACGTTTTCTAACCACTCTCTATCATATGAAAGAGTTGGTTCGCCCTTGTTTTCGTGGCGCGCGGTAAAGCCGTAAAGATCTAAAAGGTAATAAACCGCTGGGCTAAAATAACCGTCCGTTTTTTGATTAAGTTCTTTAGCGTAACAGACTAAATCGTAAGTCGTTTTAGAAACTTGCATAGTTTCAAAGGCTTTTAATCCGTTAAACACGCTAATTTCACTATTCCTGTTTTCAGTAGATAGCGTTTTTTCAATATTTTCTAATAAACTTCTAGATTTTTCTAAAATCTTATCGGCTTTACTTTTTTGAACGTTCTCGTTTAAATATAAAATTAAATCCGCGCCGAAATAGTTACCGATATAAGCAACGCCACGAACTAATTTAACGCAACCTTGAAAACAAAAAAGCGCAAAAATTACCGCTAAACAAAGCGTTATAAATTTTATAACTTTGCTCTTTTTTTGCGCTAACGTCTTCATACCAAGTTAGTATAACTTAAATATCGTAAAATGTCAATATAGAGCGAAAAATTTTCACGCAATTTTTAGATAATAATTTATTATCTAAAATTTTACTGTCTTTTTACGCCTTACTCTTGACAAATTTTGCCTTATAGTTATATAATATTAACCAAGCAAATGTTTTATCATTTTATCGTTTCTAAAGTAAAAATAAGCAAGTTGCGGGTGTAGTCCATCGGTAGTACGTCGGCTTCCCAAGCCGAAAAGGTGGGTTCGACTCCCATCACCCGCTCCAAATAAACCGTATCATAAGATACGGCTTTTTTACAAAACAGAAGTTTAATTTATGAGATAAATAATTGCAAAAAGCGGTCAATAAGCCCGTTATCGCCCATTTTTTAAAAAAAATAACAATCTTAAAAAGGTGTTTATGGAAACGAAACAAGCAATTTTAGAAAGAAGAAGCGTTCGCAAATTTTCAAATAAACAAGTTGAAAAAGAACTGTTAATACAACTTGCCGAGGCAGGCTATAGCGCGCCTAGCGCTTGCAATAAAAAGCCTTATAAAATTTCTATTATCACAAACAAAGAACTCGTTGATAAGTTAGATAGCCTTTCAAGGTTTAAGAGCATAAATTCGCCTTGTATTATAGTAGTTTCCGGCGATTTATCTAAAACCTTGCCAAAAGCGTGGGCGGAATACTGGATTCAAGACGCAAGCGCAGTTACTCAAAATATTTTGATTATGGCTCAAAGCCTTGGTCTTTCTACTTGCTGGAATGGGCTTTATCCTCAAAAAGTTTTAGCCGAAAACGTAAGAGTAGCCCTTAAATTAGGTGAAAATTTTGTGCCTATGTCATTAATTCACGTAGGCTACGGCGAAGAAAGTTTGCCACCGCATAGCGGTTTTGATGAAAAGGTAGTAGATTTTATAGAATAAATTTAGCAATAAAAAAGTCAACCTCGCGGTTGACTTTTTTTTATTCAATTATAACCAAATAATTATCGTTGCCAAGCGTATAGTAAGAAATAGAAACGTGAAGCCCTATCTCAGCGCTATTTATCATTTGCGATAAACTAGTTTGAGAATTAACATAAACTTCGATAGCCGACGCGCCTTCTTCTATTGCGTAAGATATAATCGTTCTAAAGTCGCTAGAAGAAGTAGCGGTAAAATCGTCCTTTCCTGAAATAAAGTTTATCGAATAGTAATTAAGCGAATCAACGGCAATATTAGATAAATATCTTGAATAAATATCTTCGCCTTCATAGTAGCCGTTTTCAGCGTGTCCACTTCCTATTAACGCGTTTTCATCAACGAGGAAGTTTCTATGGCTAACGTAATCGCCTTCATCCGTTGAAATAGCGCTCCAAGTAGTGTCAACGCCATACCACTTACCGTAAATATTAACCTTATTCCACGCATGGCCACCGCCGTTTCCTAAGCCTGTAACTTCAACGCAGTCAATACCTTCAATCTTGCAAAGAATAGCGTATGCGCTTGAAATTCCGTCGCAAACGGCAATATTATCTACTAATGCGCCGTAACTTGTAAAGCACCTATATTTACCAATTCCTTTAGTTGAAATAGTGCTTTCTTGAGCAACGGCATCGTCATAAGTAACGTTTAGCGCAAGATAATCGAAAATGGCTTTGGCTTTTTCGTAATCGTTCATAGAATCGTCAACGTATGTGCGTAAAATTTCTAACGCTTTGTTATAAACTTCTTGAGCCTGAGTCGTTGCGTTTGTAAAAATAGGTTTCACGCCGTAAGAAAGCGTTTCAAGTTCGTAAAGCGTTCTTATTTCTTGCGTTTTTTCAAAGCCGTTTATCTTGAAATTATCAAAATTATTGTCTCTTGAAGAATTTTTTAATAGGTTTTGTGTTTGAATTTTTGAAGTTTTTTCTTGAGAAGATAAAATTTCGCTTGGGCTTTCGGTTGTGAAATAAATTTCTAATTTTCCAACGTTTCCGCTCGCCCCCGCTAGATTTGTGTAAGAATACGAAGGTGCGTAAGGAACGCCCGTTACGTTAAACACTTTAGTTACGTATTCTTGAATATTAGAAGATAGTTCTTGCTTAAAACTATCATCAGCGTAGTAACGCATAGACGCAACGCCACCGGGATACAAAGTCGTTGAGCCAGACCTATTTAACGGCGCGTAAACGAAAGCAAAATAATGAGTGAACGCGTCAAGTTCTAAAACGTTATCAATAACTAAATCGTAAGTGTTTCCGCCGTAAGTAAAACTTGATTCGTAATAAGGCTTTGATTCGTTATTATAACCACCCTTTGCAACCGACAAGAAGTTCTCAACGTTATCAACTTGCCTTAGCGTTACAACGTGTTCAACCGACTTATCGTAAGAAGGAATAATATCGCCAGAGTTACAAGATATGAAAGCCGAGCCGTCTATACTGTATTCAAAACTTCCTTCGCCTTCGAATAAAATGCAAACGTTAGGGTATTTGCTATCGTAATCAATATCTAAATTAGATAGTTCGTTTTCTAAGTAAGTAACTTCAATTAGAGCGTATTCCGTAGTATCTTCAAAAGTGAGAATAATAGGGTAAAACCCAACGCCAAGTTTAGTTAAGAAAGAATTATTTATAGCCTTGGTGTCAATAGAATAATCGGTAGTTTTTAGGTTTATTCCGTCAATCTTAGTAAGCGTTTTCAATCCGTTATAAACCACTAAATTATCTACTGAAGATTTATCGAAAGTAATAGTTCTAATTGTAGAATAGTAAGCAACCAAACTTAAACTAGAATTTGGCATTTCGAACGATAAATGGTTGTCATACGAATAAATATCGCTACCCTTTAACCAATACTTAAACACACCGCCGTTAGCGTAAGGCGTTGCCGAAATTTCAACTAAATCGCCACACAAAACTTCAGTTCCGCTAGCCCTGTTAAAATCAAATTTACAAGACGCGCCTTGCGAAGAATAACTAAGCGTGTAAGCGTTATCGCTATACCATTTAGCGTATAAAGTTATATTTTTAGATGGCATCGTTAAAGCGCCTAAAGGCACTGTCAACTCTTCGTCTAAATACCAGCCGATAAACTCACAATCAGTCTTTGTTGGAGTTTCTAAACCAGTAATGTCAGCCCCAAAATCGAACTGTTTATCTTCGATAACTTCTCCGCCGAACGTTTCGAACGAAACGGTATATTTTTTAACTTCAAAAACTGCGGTAAGAGAATAGTTTCTCGCCGTTCCTTTCTTTATTTCTAAATTTTTAATAGGCGTTTCTTTTCCGTCGTAAACGTAGCCTAAAAACTCATAGCCTTCCTTTTGCAAGGTAGGAACGGTGAAAGTATCCGTTTCAACGTTAAAATCAATTTTTATAAAGCCTTCTTCAGCGCACGTTATAGAATAAGTTATAATTTGCCATTTAGCGTAAACCGTGGTAACACGCTCGGTTAAGTTTAAAACGCCGTCAATAGCCGTGTTAAAATCAGCGTCTAAATACCACCCGTTAAACTCATAACCTAGCCTATAGGTCGATTTTTGCGATAAATCAAAACTTCCAAATTCGGTTGAAACCATAGGAACTTGAGAACCGCCGTTAGTGTCAAAGTAAAGGTAATTTAAGTTTTCGTCTGCCCAGTTAGCGTATAAAACTATATCTCCAAAAGAGCCGTTTTCAATGGTAAATTCTTTATTTGGCGTAACTTGTGACGACGTAGTCCAACCTAAAAACTCAAAGCCTTGTTTAGTTGGCTCAAAAAATGAAAGCGTTGAAGTAACGTCGTAACTTACTGGGTTATCAGGGTGGTTTTCGCCACCGTCTAACTCGTAGGTTATAGAATAAGTTTTTGGCGACCAAACAGCATAAAAACTGTTACCCTCTTTTTTCAAAGGGTAATCGCTAGATAAACTAACGCCTAGTTCATCTTTCCACCCGGTTACGAAATAACCGTTCTTATCATCAAGTTTTGGCGGTGTTAAACTACTTGCTTGCCTAACGTTTTGAGAATAGACTAAAGTTTCGCCGTCATAATAGTTTACTGAATAGTTTGGAATATAAAACATTCCGCACGCCGAGAGCGATAAAACTATTAAAACCGCCGTTGTTAAAACCGCTATTTTAGCAAATTTTTTCATATTATTTAATATTATAAACTCCTGTTGAGTTTTGAGTTAGCATCGTCAATAATAGTAGTAATAAGATTTTTAATACCTATAATAATAAGGTCGCACGCAAGGTATAAAAGACCAAAGAATACCGGTTCAATTACGATATTTCCAGGGTCTTTTCCACCTGTTGTGATTATGCTTATTCCAAAATAGCAAAGGAAAACTAAAAAAGTTAAAATAATGCTATAAATTATGTTGGCAAAGAAAGTCCAAAACTTCTTTTTAGGAAAAATTAGCCATTTTAAGTAACTTCCATCGTAATCAAAAAAGCGGAAAATATTACCAACTAGTAAATCGGTAACCATACCCATTACGATTGCTAAAACAACTGCCGCGTCAAGCATATCAAGGAAAAAGCCTAAACCCATATAGACGAAATAGCAAACCGCTCCGCTAAACCAAAACTTAATAAATAAAGCCTTTAGCCAAACGGGAATTTTACCAAGTTTATCTTTTTTATAAGATTCTATCTCTTTCTCATCATAAATAAGGGTATTATCTTCGTTAGCGGTAACAAGTTCTTCAATAGCATCACGGTGCAAATCGTATGCTTTAGTATTAGTCTTTTCTTTTTTGTAAGTAGTAATTTTTGTTTTTTTCTTCATATAAAATATAAGTCCTAAAAATTAAGAGTAGATTAAACTAGACTAAAAAAGCAACAAACAAATTCTCGTTTGTTGCTTTTTGTTTTATTCGTCATCTGATAAGTCAATTTGACCAATATCGCCGTTATCTTCAATTTCAACGTTAGTTTTAATGCGTTTTAACAACTTTCCATAAAGTGGAAGAGTTGCAAGAAGAACAAATGATACGGCAAGAATAATCGAATTTACGTTTACGATTTTTCTGGCTTTCATAACGTATTGGGTTTTTTCATTAAGAACAACCGGATTAACCGCTCTATTTAGAGCAAGGTCGATACCCTTAACGTATAGCATATTAGAACCAATTACGCCTAAAATCATAACGAGAGCCAAAATAATCATAACGTATTTTGGTTTTTCACGTTTAGGGAAAGCGCCAAGCAACGAAACGAGAGCAAGAACGGTAAACAAGAAGTTTATAAACGAGCAAAGCCCCATATTATCGCCGTAAATAAAAGCCGTAGTGTTCGAAATACTAGTAAGATTAAACGAATAGATAACAAAAGCCACAGCGACAACTAGCAAAGAAATAATTTGTGGACGATATTTTAAGGTAATCAATAGTTTTCTAAAAAATAATTTCATATTATCACCTTACCTTATAGCGTTAGTAGTTTCTTTATCAAAGAAGTGCATTCTATCAAACGTAATTTTAATTTCTTCGCCCGATTTATAACTGCACCACTCACGGAACTTGCAAGTTGCCTTTTTCTTTCCACCTAAATTTACGTGAACAAGAGTGTTTTGACCTAAATTTTCAACGTATTCAACAACTGCAGGAATATCTTCGCCAGAAATTGCATTTTCAGGGCGAACGCCAAGAACTATTTCTTTACCAACGTAGTCTTTCAAAAGTTCTTTATCGCTATCACTTAAATTAACTTTCAAATATTCGTTTTCAACGTATCCGTCTTCAACTTTTACGTCAAAGAAGTTCATAGGAGGAAGACCTATAAAGCCCGCAACGAAAAGGTTTGCAGGAGTATCGTATAGTTCAAGTGGTGTTCCAACTTGTTGAACGTGCCCCATTGACATACAAACAATTCTATCCGCTAAAGTTAGCGCTTCGGTTTGGTCGTGAGTAACGTAAAGCATAGTTGCTTTTAATCTCTTATGCAAGAGCATAATTTCACGCCTTGTTGCGCCACGAAGTTTAGCGTCAAGGTTAGATAGCGGTTCGTCAAATAAGAAAACTTTAGGTTGACGAACTATCGCTCTACCCATTGCAACACGTTGACGTTGACCACCAGAGAGTTGACGTGGTTTTTTGTTAAGTTGGTCGGTTAAGCCTAAAATTTCAGCGGCTTTTAGAACCTTTCTGTGAATAACGTTTTTATCTTCTTTTCTAAGCATTAACGAGAAAGCCATGTTCTCATAAATACTCATATGTCCGTAAAGCGCATAGTTTTGGAAAACCATCGCAATATCTCTATCTTTTGGAGGCACTCTAGTAACATCAACGCCATCAATGATAAGGTTACCAGAAGAAATATCTTCAAGACCTGCTACCATTCTTAAAGTCGTTGACTTACCACAACCAGACGGTCCTACCAAAACGATAAATTCGCCGTCTTTTACGTCAAGGTTGAAATCAAAAACGGCTTGAACGTTATTATCATAAATCTTATCGAGATGTTTTAATTGAAGTTCTGCCATATTATTGTTCTTCCTTTTGACTATCTTGAGTAGAATTATCTACTTCATTTTGAGAATTATTTTCGGTTTCAACTTGATTTGTTTCAACTTCGGTTGATGCAACGACTTGTTCGGTTGCAACGATTATTTCTTCACCGCTTGCTGATTCGAGTTCAAGTTTATCAAAATCACACGCGCCACCTTCGCTTTCAAGGTAAGCCATATGTTCGTTAAGTTCTTTCGTTCTAATAACGCCAAACACTCCGGCAATAAGAGCGGTAACGGCAGAGCCTATCAAACAGAAAAGAACGAAGGTTAATTGCTCGCCGTTCATAACGCCTTCAGCGCTTGCCTTCAAAGGATAGTAGAAAATTCTAATAATTTGAAGACCTGCTAGAGCAAATAAACCTATTGCGTGAGGCATTTTATAGTTCTTAACACCTTCACTACATAAAAATGCGGAAAGCAAGAAAACAAGGTTTACAAGAACTGAAACACCTATTACAATCTTGTAATAATAAGGGTTGTTGCTTTTGTAAATACTAACGAAATATAAAACGTTGAGAAGAATAGATAAGTAAGTTAAAGAAGAAGATAGAGAATTTTTCTTATATCTTAACCTATCACGTTCAACGCGGAGCTCGTAATTAGTTTTTTTCATACTTATTGAGCCTCCTTAACTTCTTGAGCATCACTAGACGTAGCGCTCGATTCATTTATAAGTTTTTTCTCATTTTTCATGAGCATTATTTTCCAAATTAAGTTTGCAACTAAAAGACCCGTTGCAATAATTAGCACCGCAAAAACAAAATAACTTATATCAAACCAGAAAGTAGACGTTGAGAAATATCTACCTCTAGATAAAGCTAAATATCTAAGCGTTTCAAAATCAATCGAAGTGTAAAGGCCTTTGAAATAAGAAATGCAATAAAGAGCCCAAATAGTCATAGCGATATTCGCTACAACAACTACGCCGATTGATACGTAGTTAGAAATATAATAATTCCTGCGTGAATTTGAGCAGGTAATGAAAAGCGTAAGGCTTATAACAATTAACCAAACCGCAAAATTAACGAACTCATTATTGAAAGGTTGAATATCGTAAATTAGTCTTGATTCAGGAAATTGAGTTTCATATAACGCGGTATCGTCTAAAACCCACAAGAAAAGATTATCGTAAACGTCAGTTAAAATACTGATAGCGTAAACGAAAACCAAAACTGCAGAAAGTAGCGCCACAAGGCACACTATCTTTTGAAATGCTAATTGTTTTTTAAACATAAAGCCTCCACTATCTTTATAACGGAGGGGGTTTCCCCCCTCACGCTTAAAGATAATCATAAGATTATTTGTTTAACCAAAGTTAAACGGTAAATAAGTTAAAAATTATTCGCGAACGAATACTCCGTAACCATCTTTTAAGAAGTCGCACAAAATGTTAGTTTGCTCCTTAGATTGAGAGAATAAACCAGAGCTTGTTAAGTTGGTTAATTCGTTAAGTTCAGTATTTTCAGATGCTTGAGTAGGAAGAGTAGTAGGGATAGAAGTCCACCACATATTTTCACTATTTACAGAAAGAACTGGGTGCTTAATAGTGCCTTTACCAATAGCAACTGAAAGTTTTTGAGCGCCTAGACGACCAACTTCGCAAGTACATTGAATTTCGAAAGCTTGAGACTTAACGAAAGACAAGGTAGAACCTAAGTAGTAACGAGCGTAGTTAGTGTAGTTACCAGAAGCCTTATCCCAAAGTTCATCTTCGGTAGCGTCAGCAATTACAGGCATTTGAGTACCGTTGAAGTCGAAAGTTTCATACTTTTCTTCGATAGTGCAATCTTTACCTACAACTTTGCCTTCTTGACCAGCTTTAACCTTAATGAATGCGTCAGGACCGTAAGACATTAAGATTTGACCTTGAGCTGAGTAAGCGTAGTCGATAAGAGCGATTAAAGCGAATAACTTATCGTTGTTACCTTCAACACCGGCTTTAGAAATAGCCCAACCGTCAGTCTTAACTGATCTCCAAGATTCAGTAAATCTGAAGTATTTAGCACCAGTACCATCGTCCCAAAGAGCAACTGGAACCATAGCAGCTGAATATTCTTCACCATCTTGAAGAACGGTTTCGTTCATAAGAGTTTGAGTTTGGTTATAGTCATAACTCATGAAACCAGAGTCACTTTCAAGGTGAGTAGTAGAAGTAGCGGTGCCTTTAGATAAGTAGTCAGCAGCAACTAAACCTTCGTCAGCAATAGCTTTCATTTTTTCTAATGCAGCGTAGGTTGCAGGTTCTTGACGAGCGTCGTGTAGTAAACCATCCATATCAAGATATAAGTAATCTTGTCTAGATTCTAAACCACGAACACCGAATAAAGTACCAAGGAATCTGAACATATCAACACGACGTTGAGTGTTCTTGTCTTCACGAGAGAAGAAACCGTCGATAGTATCAGTTCCGTTTAAGGTTTGAGAGTTAGCAACAACACAACGAAGAAGAGCTACTAATTCGTCAGCGTCCCAAGCAGCGTTTTGACCAACGAATAGGTCAGATCTTTGAGTGCCGTAGTAGTTATCGTAAGTTGCGTCGATGTAATCACGAAGCATATTAACAGCGTCAACACCAGAAACGGTACCAGCTGCTAAAGCGTCGTTCATGTTCTTAACGATGTTGCCGTAAGCGTCGTAATTCTTAGCGATAGTTTCAGTTGCAGAGCCGTCAGCTTTAACAACGTCAATTTCAACAGAACCAGAAGTAGGCATGTAAGGAGTGTAAGCTGCAGCTTGTAAATTCTTAGAAGAAGTTGCAGTGAAGTCGCCTTCGCCATCAAGAAGTTTCTTTAAGTAGTCAACTCTCATAAGAGGCATACGTTCGATATCGTTTACACCGTCAAAGTAAGGTGAGAAGAAAATAGCGCCCTTAGTGTCACCAGTGGTAGAACCAGTGATAGAAAGTCTTACGATAGGGTTTGCTTCAAGATAAGCCTTGAAGTTAGGCATGTAATCAATGTAATTAGCAAGGTTGATAAGTTTGCCTTCTGCGCCAGCTTCTTGAAGAATAGAAGCAGAACCAGCTACCATATCAACTTCGTTGAGTTTTTCTTGCCATACTTTGAATTCCTTTTCTGCAGAACCTGCGCCAGTCCAAACGCTTTCAAATTCAACGCCTAGAACGGTTTCAAGTTGTGCCCAAGTTGGCTTTAATTCACCAGTTTGGTAAGTCTTACCATCGGCAAGAGTAACACCAGAACCAGCCTTACTTGCGCTAAATGCAATACCGGTATCAGCATTGTTGTAACCAGTAGCCATTCTTAAAGTAGTGCCAGCAGCGTAAGATAAAGTCTTAGCTTCGCCAGTTCCTAGTTGAGCACCAGTTTCATAGAAACTGATAAGTCTATCAAACGCGTCTTGTTTAATTCTTAGGTAGTTAGAACCACCCCAATCACCAGAAACAAGAGCAACGGCGTTATTAGCATCGTTACCGATAACTAAACCTGCGTTTGAAGAACCATTGCCACTAGAAGAAGTGCCGTCGTCAGAAGAACTTCCACCGTCAACAGAAGAGTTGTCAGCTACAGAAGAGCTACCGCCAACGCTACTGCTACTAGTGTTGCCCGTGTTGTTGTTACAACCAACGAGAACTAGTGACAAAGCTAGCACGATTACGAATAAAGTCGTAAATAGTCTTTGTGTCTTTTTCATAGATTCCTCCTATAAAAATAAAATGTTTTTGTTTTTATTTTCAGCCTAAAAGGCCTTAAACCAAATTAAATAAAATATTATTCTTTTACACCGCCCATATTTACGCCCTTAGCGAAATATTTTTGAATGAACGGATAAATTATTAAAATAGGAATAATAGCGCAAACAATTAAAGCGTAAATAACTGAGTCAGGCGAGATACCGGGGTGAGCGTAACCAAAACTCGTTCTTTGTTCACTATCTTGCATTTCTTCAAGTTTTAATCTTATGAAAACTTGGAGCGGATGTTCGTTAGAGTTAGAAATCATTTGTCTTGCCCAGAAGTAACCGTTCCAACGAGAAATAGCAAAGAATAAAGATACGGTAGCGATGGTAGATTTACACATAGGAATATAAACCTTCGTTAAAACTTGCCACTCGGTAGCGCCGTCAACTCTAGCCGCCTCTTCAATTTCGGAAGGCACGCCTTCGAAAGCGTTTCTTAAAAGGATAATATTCATCGCCGCCATACCCATCGCAATAACGATAAGCCACTTAACGTCGTAAATACCGATAGATTCGAAAACAGCCTTAGTATCTAGATAGTTAATGTATTGCGGAACTAAACCTGCAGAGAACCACATCGTGAAAACTAGGAAGAAGTTAAAGCCTTTTCTAAATAACAATCTCTTTTTAGAAAGAGCGTAACCACCGAATATTGCAACGGCAACCGCGAAAATTGTTCCGTAAACGGTTAAGAATAGAGTGTTCGTATAAGAGTTCCAGAACATATTATCGTAGAACATCATTGCAAACGCCTTTAGTTCAATAGTATCTGGAAGAAGAATAATTTCGTTATATTCTACCGCGTGATAAGAACTTACCGACGCCGACAACGCGTAAACGAACGGATATAAACAGCATAGCGCAAATATCGTCAAGAACACATAACTTATTATTTTGAAAATAAGTTCGGATATTTCTAATTTTCTTTTCATAAGTTATCTCCTTTAATAGAGTGATACGTCTGATGCTTTCTTAGCAATAGCGTTTGCGCCGATAACTAGGAACATACCGATAAGGTTGTTAATCATTTCAGCAGCAGCCGCAATAGATTTTAAGTTACCGCCAGAGCCTGCTAAACCTAATCTATAAGCAAAGGTTGAAACAACGTCCGCATTAACTAGAGTAAAGTCAACGTCATATAATAACAATACTTTTTCATAACCGATAGTCATTAAGTGACCAATTCTAGTGATAAGCATAATAACTATGGTAGATAAAATACTTGGTAAAACAACGTAACGCATTTGCGCCATCTTGCCAGCGCCGTCAATCTGAGCCGCCTCGTAACTCGTTGGTGAAACGGCTATAACCGCAGCGAAGAAGATAATGCTATCGTAACCTGCCGTTTCCCAAATACCCGAAATTTCATAGATTGCGCGGAAGTAAACAGGGTTTCTTAAAAGACCTGCGTTACCGACTTCTTCACTAATAGCGCCGATAGCAACCAGACCTTTAGAAACAATACCCATACCCGAAACAGAGTCGCCTTGCTTTAAGATCATGGCGATAATAGTCGTCATAACTACGGTTGACATAAATTTAGGCAAATACGTCATAACTTGGTAAATACTTCTAGCGATATTAGAGCGAATTTCGTTAAAGAAAAGCGCAATAATAATCGGCATAGGGAAACCAAAGCATAAGCCGTAGAAACTTAAAAGGAAGGTGTTTCTAAACGCGCGCCAAAATTGCGCGGTATATTGACCGGTAAATAATAAGTTTCTAAAGTTTGCAAGACCTAAATAGATTTGATCTTCAACGTGAGAAGCCGTGGCGCTGTTTTTGAAACAACCAATCAACTCATACATTGGTAAATAACGCCAGAATAAGAAAACCAAAATCATAGGGATAAGCATAATATACAAACGCCAATCCTTAATAACGACTTTCAAAACGTTTAGCCAGTGATGTTTTTCAACGTCATCTCGAACGAACTGATCGGCGCTCATTGAATAAGTGCCGGAAGTTTCATCGTATACGAGAAAATCAGAACCTTTTGCTCTAACCATAATATTACCTCCACAACGTGACGTTGTGATTAAAAATCTATTTCTTTTTGGCTATTAGCCAACTCTTTCCTTTCACGCTCTTGCCTGAAAAGATAACTTTTTTGATCTTCGAAAACTCCGTCGAGTTTTCTCGTTATTAAAACAGCAACTAGAGAAAACACTAAAGATATTGAATCAGTTGCTAAAAACCCAACAAACGCAAAGCCTTGCCCCAAACAATATGATGCAATTCCGTGACCTAAATGCTCTAATATATATATTAAGGAAACGAAAATGACCGTCAGCCACCACTTTGAACAAATTTTTTCTTTTCCAACGAGTTTAACGTAAACTATCGCTAAAACGGATGGAATTCCGCCCAAAGAATAAATAATAAGTTGGTTTATAGGTTGGGCGGCTTGTTCGCAGTAAATAAACACCGCCGAAAAAACTAGCCCGCCAACGATTTGATGAATAAGCGACCAAGCGCCCCACCGCATCATTACAATAGCAACTATCGTTACCGTTAGCGATAGAAAATACGGCTCGCCGAATTGAACCCACTTAAGTTTCGCAAAAACAACAACGGCTTGAAACACCGCCAAAATAACGGCGAACGTAACTATATCTAACGCTTTATATAGTCTATAGGTCATTACTATTTAGTGGTTAAACACTCTTCAGTATCTTTGTCGAACCAATAAACTTTATCGTAAGGAACAGTAAAATTCCAATTTAAATCTTCTTCAGGCGCAAGGTGTGGGTCAACCTTTAAGATAAGCGCTTTATCTGCAATTTGAGCGTAAACGTTAGTGTTATCGCCCAAAAGTTCAGTAAGTTCTACCATACACTCGAAGTCGTAACCTTCTTCGCCGTCTAATACGATATGCTCTGGTCTAAAGCCCATAACGATATTTTTGCCTTCGTATTTTTCTAAAATTTCAGGCGCTAAAGATTTGCTAGCATCAAAATAAAGCCCACAGAACTTAAATTGACCGTTTTCAATTTCGCCTTCGATAAAGTTCATAGGCGGTTCGCCAATGAAACCGGCAACGAACATATTAACAGGCTTAAAGTAAAGGTCGTAAGGTGAGCCTACTTGTTGAATATAACCGTCTTTCATAATAACGATTTTATCAGCCATGGTCATAGCTTCGGTTTGATCGTGAGTAACGTAAATCGTGGTTGCGCCAACTTGCTTATGGATAGATAAAATTTCACTTCTCATCGTAACCCTTTGCTTAGCGTCAAGGTTAGATAAAGGTTCGTCCATAAGGAAAATACCAACCTTTCTAATGATAGCGCGACCTACCGCAACACGTTGACGTTGACCGCCCGATAACGCTCTAGGCTTTCTATCAAGATAATCGGTCAAGCCTAAAATATTAGCAACGGCTAAAACTCTTTTTTCGATTTCTTCTTCGTCAACGCCTTGAAGAGAAAGACCGAACGCCATATTCTCGTAAACCGACATATTAGGGTAAAGCGCGTAACTTTGGAAAACCATTGCAATTTCACGCTCTCTAGGACCTAAATCGTTAACAAGTTTATCGTTAATAAGGAATTCGCCCTTACTGATATTTTCAAGCCCTGCAATCATACGAAGGGTCGTTGATTTTCCGCAACCGGAAGGGCCTACGAAAATTATAAACTCGCCCTTTTCAATTTCAAGGTTAAAATCGTGAACGGCATGGAAACCGTTAGGGTAAATCTTATTTACGTTTTTCAAAACCAAATGAGCCATAAAAACCTTCTATTGCGTAGTGGCTAAAATGCTAAATTTTAAGCGCGCATACGCGAAATTTATATATTATATAATAAATCCTTTAAAAGATAAAATCAATATATTTTTCAGTTCACAATATGCACAATTCGGTTCTAATTTTGACAAAATTTTTATTAAAAATTTATTAAAAAATCCGTATTTTTTTAGATGATTTTCAACTGGATTTTTTGCTTGTAAAATTTAAGAGTGCAAAAACTCTTGAAATTGTTTTAATTTTTGCAAAACAAACGGCGAAAAATTTCTTTTGCCGAAATTTTCCGCCGATTTTAAAAATGCCGATTTCTACATATTCTTTACAACTATTTTTTACTACCTTGAGAACAAGGTCTTCCAACGCAAATATTGTCTTCTTTTCTGTTTTGCAACGCTCTAACTGGGTGTGGCGCTATTTCATAGCGCAAATCACTACCTTTGGCTTTTATATAACTTTCCATAATCTTGTGGCTTGGGTTTTTATCGCCCTTTTCGCAAAACTTCTTTTGATAGAAATAAAAATCGTTGCCTTGAGGCAGTTCTTTAACGTCTTCGTAGCCTTCTCTCTTTGCAGTTTTTTCAACGCTCCTAAGAACGTTTCTAATATAGTTTTTGTTTTCGCCAAACTTTAAAAGTTCTGGGAAGATTGCGTTTGGAATTACGATATTCCAATGCTTACCTTCATATTTCCATAAAAGGTCTGCCGCTTCGTGAAGATGGATAACTTCTTGCTCGAAAATCATTTCAAACAAGCGCTTAACTTCAGGGTTAGTTTCATCGTTATAGAGCGAATAGTAAAGGTAACACTCGGTATATTCGTGCATTAATAGGCACTCAAACCAACTCATATCAGGGTCTTTTAACGATTCGTAGCCAGAAACGTGTTGCTCTTCAATAAGAGCAATTTCGCTATAAAGTTTTCTACCTTCTTTATCGTGATAGTAAGCGCCTAAATTCATATAGTAATTCATCGTTTGTTGTTCCGCCGCCGTGATAATACCAGCGTGAAGATTAGTAATTAAATCTTCCGTTAGCGCCTTGCACGCAAAACGAATATCATCGTTAGGATGGCGGAATTCACTAACCGTAGGCCTACCCGGCATAATTTCGGTATAGTCGCCGAGAAGTTTTTCATAAGCCTTTCCTTCGTGAAGGTCAAGCATATTAGTAAAGCGGTAAAGGTGGTCGAAGTCTTCTAAAAGCGCGAAATCAAGTTGTTTTTTAACCACTTCGTTTTTCTCGCTCCTTGCCATAATAGCGGTAAGGTCAACCGCTAATTGTTCGTAAGATAGCGTAGTTTCTAAAATACTTTCGTTTTGCGGTTTTAAGGAAGAGAGCATTTTATGTTGCAACTGCTCGCTTCGTCTTATAAACGCAATTTGACGGCGCACTTCGTTATTAAAAGTATGCCTTGCCATTTGGTGCGAATTCCAGTTAGCCTCGAATTCCGTGCCTTGCGCTAAAATTATTCTAACCTTGGTGTAAGGCGAAACGGTTTCTTTATCGTAAGGCTTTTGAAAAAGTTTAGAAAGCGGAATAATAAGGCTTTCCTTTTTCTTGGGTTTTAACTCAAAAGGATTCATATTTTACCTCCAAAAAATATTACCTATATTTTTTCCGTCTTTACTAATTTTTATACTTTTTCTTAAAAACAATCTATAAACACTATCGGTTTCCGCAGTTACTGCAATCTTTTATTCTTGTTTTATAGATCTTTACCTTACCGAATAAGACTACGCCACCCAACGCAAGCCACCGCCTTAAAAAACAAAAAAGAGAGAACCAAGCGAAAAACCGCTTTATTCTCTCTTAAAATTCTATTAAATTTTCACGCAGTTAATCGCCTAACCACTAAAGATTAAAAAATTTAGGTATTAAGGTCTTCCTTAATAGCTCTTGCGATAGCGCCAGCGTTTACACTAGCGTATTTATCCGCGCCAACGTTAAACGCGCGAATTGCGTTTTCGCCTTTACCGGTATGTTCACAAACGGTAATTTCAACGGTAGGTAAGAGCGATTTCTTGAAAGTTGGTAAAACGTATTCGTCAACAACCGCGCCTTCAAGCCCTGCCGAAGTTTTAACAGATTTAATGCCTGCAAAATTGATTATTTTCCCAAGTTCTTCAATCTCGTTAGGTGTCATCTTAGCAATTTCGCAAACTAAAACGAACTTCTTGGTTTTGCAAAGTTTTCTATACTTTTCGTAAATTTTAGCAACCACTTTAGGTTTCTTTTGGCAAATATCGTAATGAGAAAACGGAACTTCAATAACGTCTGCGCCAAGTTTTAGCGCGTTTTTTATAGCGTATTTAATTGTTGAAACGCTATCAGCGCCAAAAGGATACGCTAAAGACGTTCCAACCGCAATAGCCCCTGCCGTTAGAGCCTTAACTTTTTTAACAAGCGCAGGGAAAACGGTTATTTGAGAAAGTCCTAAATCTTTAGCTTCCTTCGCCCTTTTCATAATTTCGTTTTCACTCATAAACGGGTCGCAAAGCATAAGCTCGATTTTCTTAAACAACTTATCGGCTTTTTGCTTAAGAAATTCCGCTTCTAATTGTTCGCTTGAAACCCCAAAAACTTTTGCCGCAGTTCCCATAGAATCACTCTTTTTTGGAATAGTATCTCCCTTTTCCAAATCTTCTTTCTTATTATCTTCTTTAACTACGCTTTCTTCTGTTTTTGTTTCTTGGCTTTCTTGATTATTTTCATCTTTTTCGCCATCGAAATTGCCGTTAATCGAGTTATCGGCGGACTTTTCACTATTTTCGCCACTTTCTAAACTAGAATTTTCCGAGCCATCTTTTTCGCCGTTTATTTCTTTTTCATCTCTTTTAGAAAGTTCTTCTTGAGCGCGCTCTTCTCCAAAGTTCTTAAATTTAGAAACTTCTTTTTCATATTCTTCTTGGGCTAAAATAGGAACGGCAGCGCCGTCTAAACTAGCAAGTTCTTTTAAAGATTCAACTTCGTCTTTAGTAATATCGTAATCGTCCATAACATCCTCCATCGACTTTATTTTACAAACCCTTGCCAAATGCGACAGGTTTATCATTTTTTATTTTGTTAAAATTAGAGAAAGTTTTTAAGGAGCTTAATATGCCAAACTTTCTCTTTTCATTATCTTGTGTTTTGCTAACTTTTTTAGGTTGCCTAATTTTCAGCTTTCTAGCGTTCAAAATTATTGAAAAAACGCTATCTTCTAAATTTATTCAAAAAAGAAAACCGAAACGAGAAGTCTTTTTCGTAACCAACGTTAAAAAAGCGCCCAAAGTTCAAGTTAAAAAAGAACCGCAAACTTTCAAAGGCACGCTTTTATCTCAAGACGAGTTTTTAGCGCAAGAATACGATTCTCAAGATTTACCTTTTTTCTCTTCAAAACGGTCTAGTCGGTAAACTTTTCGCCTTCGCCCCAAATTCTTTCTAAATGATAGAAAAGACGTTGCTCGTCTTCAAAAATATGCACTATAACGTCGCCAAAGTCGATAACCGCCCATCTACCTTCTTGCACGCCTTCCGTTCTTTTGGTTTCACCGCCAACCGACTCAACGTATTCTTGAACGTAGTCGGCCAAAGCCTTTACTTGCGTAGAAGAACGCGCGCTAGCAATAATAAAATAGTCGGCGATAATGGTTTTATCGGCAACGTAAATTTTTACAACGTCTTCCGCCTTTTTGTCGCTTAAAAATTTGCAAATATCTTGCGCTAGTTTATTAGTGTCCATAAAATCATCCTTTAGTTTATTTTTAATCTTTGCAATAAAAGTCAAAGCACTCTTTAGTTAAGTAGTAAATTTCGCCGTTGTTTTTCAACAAATGGCGGTAAAGTTCGCTAACGGCTAGCCTAAACCCCTTTTCAAAATCTTCTAAAACGGCTTTTCTTAAAACGTCAACGCCCTCGTAAAGCCTGTCCTTTTCCAAAAGGTCGGCAAGAAAAACTATTTTCTCAAGCCGAGTCATATTTGCTCTTCCCGTCGTATGATATTTTATAGCATTTATTATTTCCAAATCTTCAACTTCTAAAACTTCACGGCAAACCTTTGCGCCCAAAAACTGATGAACGACTTGCTTTGGCACGTTTTCAAATGCTTGAAAGCCAAAATCTTGTTCGGTTTTATATTTACAGCAATCGTGAAGTAGAGCCGATAGTTTTGCCTTTTCAACGTCCTCACCAAGTTTTTTTGCATAAGTTTTAGCAAGTTCCATAACGTTAAAAGTGTGTTTTAATCGACTTATAGGCAGGTTTTTGGCAACAAACTCAAAAAACTTATCTCCTTTATAAAGCCCTTTTTCTAAAATATAATTCTTAACGCTTGTTGGCATTTCAAGGTCTTCAAAAAGTTTAAGCGAAATTCTATCTCTAATAGCCGTTGAAGAAACTTTTTCGCCGTTAATTTTAGCAACTAAAATTGAACTTTTAGAGAAATTCTTTTCAAAAACGCTTAACGCTTTTTCAAAATCTTCACCGTCACGTTTAGTTACGAAAAGTTTTGCAATTTCTAGAATTCTATCAGTGTTCTTCCAAGTTGCAAAATCTTCAAGCATATCAGTCCCAACCAAAAAGAAAATCTGGCTATCTTTATAAATGCTTTTAATATGCTCTAACGTTTTATAAGTAAAACTAACGTCGTTATTTAAAATTTCAAAGTCGCTAACTTCAATATTTTTTTTGTCTTTAAACGCAAGTTTTAGCATATTCAACCTATCAAAAGGTGATGCTAACCTTGCGCCTTTTTTATGCGGTGGAATATTCGCCGGCATAATAATGAGTTTAGAAAGCCCTAACTCGCTTACGGCGTTTAACGCAATTTTAATATGTTCGTTATGCACGGGGTTAAACGAACCGCCGAAAACTCCTATTTTTTCCATGCGTTTATTATACCACAAAAAACGCCTTGTTTCAATACTATTTTTCAATTTTTTTGTCAATAATTATTATATGAAAACTATTTCTTTATCAAAGATAATAAATTTTATAATTTTGCTTTTATTTTCTATAGGTTTTTCTATTCTAATTTTTCTCTCTCTTAAAATTCCAAGAATTTTATCGTTTGTTTTAGGTTTTTTATTAGGCGGAAGTCTTTCAATTCTTTTTGGAATTGTTTTTGAAAAGTTAAACGAAAAAAACGCGTTAAGGCTAAAAACCGCAAAGAGAATAAAACAATGTATGCTCATACTTAACACGTTAGCAAGTGATGAAATTCTAGAAATTTTTTTAACTGCGTTTAATAACTTGAATATATCAGCAACGATAATAAATGAACATACGTTGCGTATAAACAACAAAATTGCAATTATTCTTTTTCCTATGAGCCCCCTTACCCTTAATGAAATTTATTTTCTATCATTAAAGCATAAAAAAGATAAAATACTTATCATTTCGCCTGAATTTGAAAAGGGCGTAAGCGCAAAAGTTAAACCAAACGTTACTTTAATAGATAAAACTCTTATCTATGCAATTTTAGAAAAAGCAAACGCGCTCCCCGACCTTAACAAAACTACTAAAAGGCCTTTTTTAGAAAGCCTTAACGCTTTTTTTAACGTTATCTTTACTAAACCGAAAGGCTTAAAATTTATTTTCTATGGAATAGTTCTCTTTTTATTTTCGTTTGTAACGTTTTTCCCAACTTATTATATTATTAGCGGTGTGTTTTTCATTGTTTACGGGCTTATAGCCCTATTTTTTGGAAAATTTGAAACAAAAAAGAGC
Organism: Christensenellaceae bacterium; assembly: GCA_045586885.1. Taxonomy (GTDB): domain Bacteria; phylum Bacillota; class Clostridia; order Christensenellales; family Borkfalkiaceae; genus UBA4636. The sequence continues at coordinate 29,453 of JAZNBE010000020.1, read as the reverse complement.
CTTGATGAATTTCTTCACGAGACTCTTGAAAATTAGTTGTTTTTTAGATTTTCTCATTAAAAAACGAGTTCGAAAACCGAACTCGTTTATTTTAATTATTAACCGTTAAAAGCATTGTCAAATGCGCCTTCTGCTATTTCAGCGTTATAAATATTAGTTATCTTATCGCCCTCAAGTTTATCACAACCAATGAAAGCGCCCGACTTAATTACAACACCATTAGGGAGAGCCACTTCTTCTAAAATATCGCATTGATAGAAAGCGTTTTTGTTAATAGTGGTAATAGCCGTTGCAGATAGGTCAACTCCACGAAGTGAAGTGCAGTAACCAAACGCATCTTGACCTAAAGTATTAACCGATGCAGGAAGGGTTAAAGTTTTAATTTGAGATGGGCTATAGTTTAATAAAGAACAGTTATAGAAAGCCTTATCGCCAATAACTTCAAGAGACGTTGCCTTAGAGAAATCTACCATAGATAAAACTGAAGAACCTTCAAAGCAAGATTTTTCAATAGTTTTAACGTTTGCTGGAATTTCAAAACTCATAAGAGCGGTCATTGAAGAGAACGAACCAACTGGAAGAACGGTAACGTTGCCTGATAAAACAACTTCCTTTATAGCAAGACCGTTAAACGCGTAGTTAGAAATAACGTCGCCAGTTACGGTAACTTTTTCTAAAGAAGAAGGAACGAAGTAGGTAGAAGAACCAGTTTCATTATATTTAACGGTGCAAGATACGCCACCGGTAAATTCAGTTGAACCAAATAAATAACCTAAAGTTTTAGCGCTGTTTAACGCGTCAACCTTTTCGCCAACGAAAGGAACGGTAATTTCTTTTAGGTTAGAGCAACCTGCCAAGCAACCTGCGCCGATTTCTTCAACGTTAGAACCGAAAACAACCTTTTCGATAACAACTTGGTTAGCAAACGCACCAGCGTCAACCTTTTTTACAGGGTAAGTAACGCCGTCTTTTACGTATTCGTTAATGGTAAGCGATTGCATTATATCGGCATAATTATTTTTAGTAACCTTTTCGGTATCTTCGTCGGATAAAGCGAAACTCTTAACGATAGCGTATTTTTCGCCGTCTTCAGTTTCAATATCGTAAGTAACGCCAGTTTCAACAGATGCTGAAGAAGAATCTTCTTCGTTGTTATTGCAAGCCGAAAGAGTAAAAACCATCGCAAGCGATAACGCAAAAATTAATAATAAGTTTAAAAACTTTTTCATGAATATAACTCCCTTAAGTACCAAAAGCATTACGCTTCAAATATTCGCTACGCTAAATTTTAACACTTAAAAGCCCGTTTGTCAATAATTAATATATTTATTTTTAATAGATATTTTATTTTAATCGCTATTTTGAAACAAATTTATCAAGATTTTACGCTTTCTCATAGCGTATAAAAATGCAATTTCAGTTCCGCTTTTAGGCTGATAGTAGCAAACGCTTCGTTTTGAACGTTTTTTTAACGCAGGCTTATAATTTTTATCGTAATAAAAAACGCAAAAATCACTATCGTTTATCATTGCTTGATTTCTCTCAACGTAACAAGCCTTACCAGATTGATATTTTGTTTTATGCTCAAATTCTTCTTCGACGCCGAGCAAACACCCCCTTCCGCATTACAGCCAAACGTTTCTTCTCGAGTTGCCGTCTTTGACTCTCGAGAGCGCAAGCTTCGCTTTTACAAGTGTAAGCAATTCTCTTAATATCGTATTTTTCCTTCAGTTCCGTAACAACCAAATGGCATAAATAATCAAACTCACTTCTACTGCCAAATAAAAAAGTTGAAAACCGTGTTTTACAATCAAATCTTCAATAACTTCTTTTATTTTTTGCTTTAACTCTTCATTGTTTTCTATTTTTCTATGACCAAAAAACGAACACGTTAAACTTCTCATATTATTCCCAACTATTTGAAATATAAATATTACGTAACGTTAATATACTAGATGTTTTATCTAGCGTCAAGACAGATTGTGTAGTTTTATTGTAAAATTTTATTATGGATATCAAATTTATCAAAAACTTAAAAGAAGCGCGAAAATCTTGCGGATTAACACAAAAGCAAGTAGCAACGGCATTAAACGTTGTGGAGAGTTGCTATGCAAACTGGGAACAAGGACGAACCGAGCCTAATATTGAATCGTTGCGAAAACTTAGCGAAATTTTAAATATTAGCGTTGACGAACTTATTAACGGTTAAACGACGTTTAGTCATTACCCTTTATTGTGCTTTCAATACTGTTTTTATAAGCAAAATCGTTTTGCAAATAATAATTAAGTTTATTTTTAACACACGAAAACTAACGAAAAACAACAAAAAACGAACCGATGTATTTCGGTTCGTTTTTTTACAAGTTTTCAATTTTTATTTGCAACCACTGCAATTTTTGCAATTACCGGAACAAGACGAAGATTTAGTGCCCATAGAGCCTACAACCTTGCCGTAATAGATTTTTTCGGCTTCGCCTTTGCAGTCTGGGCAAAAAACTTTATCATCGTGTTTTTTTACAAGTTCTTGAAATTCTTTATTGCAAACTTTGCACTTATAATCAAAAAAAGGCATAAAAATTCTCCGTTCAGTTTATAAAATTATACCTAAATTTAGAGTTTTTTTCAACCTTTTTTTAGGCTTTTTAATTTTTTTGATTAATTTTTTAAGTTAAAGGACTACCCTTTTATTTCCGCTAAGATAAGAATTTATAACAGGGGTTACGTCAACAAACGCTTTTTTGAAACTTTCCGTTGAAGAAATAAGGTATTTATTTTCTTGTAAATAGCCTTTAAGTATAGCCAAAGTATTGTCTCTACCTAAACTCGTTTCAATATCTTTCATCATAATAAGCGACTTATTATAAACCAAATTTGCGTATTCATATTCGCCTTTAAAATCTTTCAAATTTCTCTCAATCGTTGGCACGTAACTACTATCAAGCGATAAATACGCCCTTTCGCACACGCTAGATAATAGCCTTGCGTTATCTAAAACGGCGTCGGCGTCAATATTAAATTCTTTATGCTCGTCAAAGAAAACGTAAGTTGAATATTCCGCAAGCCCCTCGTCTAAATACGCCTGCTCTAGTTGATTATTTCCAACAATTCCATACCACCATTGATGAGCGATTTCGTGAACTAGCGCGTAAATATAATCGTTATACTCTAAACTATCGCTCAAATAAACGAGCGTAGGGTATTCCATCCCGCCTGCGTTAAACGGTGTTTTTGCAATAGAAAAATTATCGTTTGGATATTCGCAAAACTCTTTAGAGAAAAACTCAAGCGCTAAAATAGCCGTATCTAACACTTTTTCCGCGTTCTCATCATCATAAAAATAGTAGTTAATCGACTTATTGCCCCACTTTTTGCTTTCAACCGAAAAATTCTCACTCAAAACGAAAGCAACGTCTCTTATGCAATTTTCTTCGTAAACGTATCTAGTTTTATCTTCCGCTACGTCGCAAGAAACGGCTGAAATTCCGCTTGCTACTACGAAAGTTGACGGCACGGTTATTTCAATTTCATAATCGCTAACGCTAGATACGAAAGGGTCGCCCACCTTTCCGTATTCGCACTCGATATATTTTTCGCCGTCAAAAACCGCAAGGCATGGATAAAAGTTGCCAAGGTTTATTGTTTTTTCAGTTTTACTAAGGCGCAAATTAGAAGTCGGTAAGACAAGCCCACACTTTAAAGTTGCCTCAACCTTTTCGCCTTTATCGTAGGTTTTGTCGGTTTTAACTTTAATAAGGTTTTTATCACTTCCGCCAAAACAAAATTCAGTAATAGTTTGATTGCACGTTGCTTTAATTACTTCAAGCGAACCATAGCCTTCGTTTTTTTCCAAAGGTGTAATAGTAGCCCCTTCTCTAAAGGCGTTAGGGTAAGCGTTAAAAACGATTTCTTGGTAGTTAGAAAACGGCGCGTAAAACTCAACTGAAACGTCAAGACTTAAAGATTTTTCACCAAAATATTCAACCGAAATTTTATACTTAGTTCTTTCTTCTTGCGTTTTTTGGCAAGCAACTGCAAAAAATAATAAAAGAACTGAAAAACTTAAACAAATAAACCTTTTCAAAATAAATACCTCCGCAAGAATTATACTCTTGGAAGGTATTATTTAGAACTATTTAATATTTTAAATTATTACTATTTTTCATCAGCGTAAAGATATTTAGTAGGTGAAATTTTAACGTCGTTTTCTAAAACTTCAAAGTGAAGATGCGCGCCGTCTTTATATTCTTGCCTATTGTTAGTCGAAATAACGCCTAATTCTTCGCCTTGTAGCATAACCATACCAACTTCCAAGCCCTCTAACGCTTCAAGCGAATTATAAACGCTCTTAAGCCCGTTGCCGTGATTAATGGTAATGGTTGTCCCTTCTAGATAACCGGTTGTAATAGACTCTATTTCGCCATCGTAACAACAAAATACTTTTGCGCCTTCATCGCCTGCAATATCCATACCCATATGACCTGTGTAAACGTTAAGCGTTTGGTTAAAAACAACGGTATCGTCGGTAAACTCTTTAATGCAAACGCCGTTCTCAACCGGCATAATAAAAATAATTTCTTTAATGGTAGGGGTTGTGGAATTATCTTCTTCATCGCTAGAAGACGGCGCTTGATAAGACGAAGAATTTCCGCCTTGCATACTAGAAGAACTTACTTTTTGCGCGCTTGAACTTTTAGGCGCTTCCAAAGTTGGTTCTTTCCCAACGGAGAGCGCAATAACTACCGTTACGATAACAGCAACTAAGGCTAGCGCAATGGCTAAAAATATCGTTCTAGATTTTCTAACTTGTGTTTCTTTACTCATAATAACCTCCAAAATCGTTTTTTTATTATTAACACAATTTTTATTTTCTATTCTAAAAAGAGCCAAAAATTAAAGGAACACCTATTCTTAATTCATCGTTTATTTTAGCAACGTGAAAATTAACTTTTTGACCGTTAATCAACTTATAGGCAGGGATTTTAGGCGAATAGTAATAAACGGAAGAAAAATTCTCCCCCACTTCTTCAAAAACTTTTTCCAAGTCAAAGCGTTCGATTTTATCTTCAACGAAACTACTATCTAACCCAACGAGTGACAGCCCTTTAATTTGGTCTTTATAATTTTTTACGTCATTTTTATCGACTTCTAAAATTTGGCAATTAGAACTTGCTGATAATAAGTAAAGCGTAACTTTTCCATCATAGCCTTGAAAAATATTATCAAAGCGACAAAACGTGGCGTTCACTAAAAAAATTAGCGAAATTAATGGTAGAAAAAAGCGCATAAAAAAATCTCCACCTTTTTGGTAGAGATTATTGCCAACGATTATTCAGTTTATACAATAATTATAAAAATTTCGTAATATCTTTAACGCTTTCTAAAACAAAAGTTGGTCTATCTATTGAATTATTAGCCATATCTTTATTCGTTTCTCCGCTTAAAACTAGCGTTGAGTAAAAACCGCAATTATTAGCAAAACGAATATCGGTATAAAGCCTATCGCCAAACATCATTACTTGCTCTTTTTTTAGATTATATTCATCTAAAATAGCCTCGCCCATAAAGGTTGAAGGTTTACCTATAACGATATCCGGTCTTCTTTTTGACGCTAAATAAAAAGTTTCCGCAAACGAACCTGCGTCCGGAATAGGTCCGCACGGGCTTGGGCAAACAAGGTCAAGATGCGTTGCAATATATTCCGCCCCACCGTTTAAATGACAGTTGAAGTTTACAATCTTATCGTATGTTAGAGTTTTATCGAAAGTCAAAAGCGCAATATCGGCGTTATCGCAAAGTTCAATTCCGTAACTTTCAATCTCACCTAAAGCGCTTGGCGTTGCTAGGGCAAAAACTCTTTTTCCTCTTCTATTTTTTAATAAATAAAGACAAGTTGCTTTTAGCGAAGAAAAAACCTCATCGCCCTCAGCAAAAAGCGAGCGGTTTCTCAAAGCAATTTCATAATCACGGCTTGAAGATGAAGAATTGTTAGTAAGAAATAAAATTTTCTTTCCGCTTTTTCTTAGGGCATCAAGCGCTGTGGTTGCGCCGTCAATAAGTTTATCGCCAATATAGAGCGTGCCGTCAAGGTCGAAAACACAAAGTTTAATATTTTTTAGCGTATTTTTAAAATTACAATCACTCAACGCTATCAATTACCCCACTATCAAATAATATTTTAAGAAAATCTTTTGCAAAAACGCCCAAAGCCTTCAACGCCGATATTAAATCACTTCTAGTAAAAACGGCTCTTTTTTGCCTTGCGCTATAAACAAAACTATAATTATTTTTGACGCTTTGGAATTTTTTAATCATATCGTCAACAACTTGACTTTTGTTTCCATTATCAAAAATAAGATTATAATCTTTTTTAAGTTGCTCGTATTCTAAAGTTTCAAAATTTTTTAAAACTATGTCTTCTTTAATTTTAAAAATTGCAGAAAATTCTTCAACGTATTGCAAATAATTAGGATAGCAATCGTTCAAAGCAAGGTTTTTTTGCAACGCAGTTTTATAAATTTTAAACAAAATTTCAGCGCATTTTACCTTGCACTCGTAAATAGAAACACCAGTTTTTGAAGATAACGCAAGCGCAAAACTCTCGCTAGAACTATCTAATAAATCATCTAAAATAAATAGCGCGTAAGAGATAGAAAATTCCGCCATAACCAAATTTTCAAACTGATTTTTATCGACTGAAGATAAATAATCTAGCGCTTTTAAAACGTATGACTTACTAATTTTAAGTTTATTTTCATCAAGTTTTTTTATAGGCTTGGAAATTTCCAATTCACAAAGCGAAAAATAAACTGAAAGCGAATTGCAAAACGCATCGGCTAAACGCTTTTTAGAAAGTTCTCTTAAAATATTATAGTCAACTATAACCTTTTTAGGAAGAGCGCATTTAGTTTCAAACAAGCCGTTTTCCGTTACGCCTCGAACCTTTCCCTTAAAGCAAGAAGAAATAATAAAATCAGTTAAAACAACGACTAAATCTTTATTAGTTTTTTGGCAAAAGTGCCTGCATAGGTCGATTAACTCACTATTTCCTATTGCTAAAACAATATTAGAGTTTTCAAAAACTTCCTCTTTATTGAGAGTAATTTGGGCGCTAGAAAAAGAAAAAACGTTTACATTTTTTCCTTTTTCACTAAAGAGCGTTTGAATAGGTTTTACGAACTTTAAGAAATAATTATCGGTAGTTATAATAGTAATTTCTTTATCGTAACTAGAAAGTAGCGATAAAACGCTTTTCTCGTATTCCCCTAAAACCAAAGTTGATGAAAACACGCTAGCAAAATCTTCTTGCATTTATCTTCTCCTTAAAACTTTTCCCTTATTTCAATAATATAATAACCGATAAAAAATGTCAACTTTTAAGGTTAGTAATGCAATTTTATTTTAACTGCAATTTTTAACCTACTTTTAATTTTTTTATTAGATTTATGTTAAAAAGATGAAAAAATAAGATTTTAACAAAGAATTTTTCAAAAAGTGTTGAAATTATATTTTTTTATGTTATAATTTATATAAGATTTGTAAAAAATCAAACCCATAGGAGGAAAATTATGAACAAAAATGAATTTATTAGAAACTTGGCTGACAAGCAAGGTGTAACTATTAAGGAAGCAGAAGCAAATTTTGGTGCGTTTTTAGAAACTTTAACCGAAGTGTTAAAAGACGGTGATTACGTTCACATTTCAGGCTTTGCTAAATTTGAAATTAAGGGCAAAGAAGCAAGAAAAGGCGTAAACCCTAAAACTAAAGAAGAAATTGTTATTGAAGCTTGTAAAACGCCTGTTGTTAAATTCAGTAAGACCTTTAAGGATTTGTTCAACTAATATAAATTTTTCAACATTAAAACCGCTCACCTAAAAGTGAGCGGTTTTTTAACGTTTTTCTTATTTAGTTTTTATCATATATTTTTTCAATAACTTATTGTCGGTAGTTAAAAAGCCTGCGCCGTATAAAGCCGCAATTTCACCTTTCGTGGAAAGATTTGCTCGCATACCCATCTTTTTATTGAAATATTCTTCAAGCCCCACAATTTTAGAAACACCGCCTGAAAAATATACGCCGGAACGTCTAATATCTGCGGCAACTTCTGCAGGTAGTTTTGCCATAACCATACCAACAATTTGGAAAATTTTATCAAAGAACGTGATAATAGGCATTTGCATATCGCTACTAGATAGTGAAATTGCTTTAGGTCTTCCGGTAATAGTATCGCTACCGTTCACAATCATAGTCATTTGGTCGCCTTCTAACAAACTTCCAATAGAGTGTTTAATAGTTTCGGCAGTCAACTCACCGATTTTTAGCATATAATTATCTTCAATAAAATAACTTATCATTTGGTCGATACTTCTACCGCCAATATTTACGCTCATACCGCAAATAACACCGTCCGATGATATTGCCGAAATTTCGGTAGTTCCACCGCCAATATCAATAAGAAAAATAGGAGATGATGATAGCGGAAGCCCTAAACCTATAGCCGTTAAAATAGGCGATTCCACAAACGATACTTGACTTACGCCACACTCTTGTAAAACTCTATCAAATTTCTTAAGTTCTTCAATATTAATACCGCAAGGAACGTTCATAATAACGCTAGGTCTTGCGCTTAACCTATGCAAAGTAATTCTATTAATAAACGTTTCAAGCATAGTAGCGGTAGCCTTTTCGTCGCTTATTAGCGATTCGTAAATAGGCATCACAACTTCGGTGGATTCCGCCGCCCTACCTATCAACTTTTTAGCGTCGTTACCAACCGATTTTAACGTTCTTTTTTCATCACGCTCAAGCGCAACAACCGAAGGCTCGAACAAAGCAAGCCCTGCGTCCGCGCGATATATAGCCGTTTTTGACGAACCTAAATCAATAGCAATCACGTTAGATTTCATAACAACTTTTTTAACACTCCGTCAATAATTTCAGATGGTAGCCCTATAACGTTATCGATACTACCTTCAACTTTTTTTACTAAACCAAACCCATCTTGAATACCATATCCGCCGGCTTTATCAAGCCCAAGCCCACTTTCAACGTATTTTTCAATATCTTCTAGAGAAAGTTCGTTAAAAAGAACTTTTGAAACGTCATAGCCAGATAGAAAAACACCTTCGCCAACAACCGCCCAACCGGTTATAACTTCGTGGTATCTTCCGCTTAAATTTTGCAAAAACTCTTTGTTAATCGACTTATTGGCAGGCTTTCCTAAAATTTTGCCATCAAGAACAACTATGGTATCTGCGCCGAGCGAAAGCATTTTCGTTTTTTCAAAAACGTCTTTTGCTTTAACTTCGGCAAGGTTTTTTGCAATATCGTAGCAAGACTTAGTTAAGTCCATTTTTTCTTCCTTAAAGGAAGGAATAATATCAAATTGATAGCCTAAACGTTCTAAAATTTCCCTCCGCCTAGGACTCTTGCTAGCAAGCGCAAATTTTTTCATTAGCCCACGTCCGTCAAAGAAGCCGCCGCAATGCTTTGGCCTACTCTTTTTGAAGATTCATCAGGTAAAACGATATCAATTCCAGAAAGTTCAGGGAATTCTTCCTTTAGAACAAGTTTTGCCTTGTTTGCAATAATAGAACCAGCCTCGCCTGACGTTACCCTACCCAAAAGCAATAACTTGTTAATATCGTAAAATTCGGCGTAGAAAGCAAGCGTATAGCCAAGATAAATACCGATACAATCGTAAATGTTTTTAGCCATTTGATCGCCTTGTTTTAAAAGGTCTTGAATAACCTTTAACTTTTCGGCAGGCGATAATTTTTCGTCAAATACAAAACCTGCGTTAGTTGCTAGTTTAATAACCGCGTCTTGCGAGAAATATTTAACACCGCAACCAATATCTCCACTCCACTCGTCCGCCATAGCGTTTTTATTCATATCAACAGGCGCGAAGGCAAGTTCGCTAATCCAACCGTTAAGGTTGCCTTCTTTATTGATATAGCCACCGGCTTCGCTTGTTCCAAGAGCAATACCTAAAACACCCGTTGCGTTAAGTTCCATAGCGCCGGCAAGAGCCGTAACGTCGCCATCGTTCTCAACGTCGATAGGAACGCCTAACTCTTTAGCGATATCAAGATACATAGTTTTAACGTGTTTATGGTAATCTTCTTTAGGTATTTTAATAAATAGCGAAGAAACCATAATCTTGTTATCGATATAAACGCCGGCTGAAGATACGCCGATAGCGTCAACTCTAGGCATTTTAGAAGCAGCGGTTAAGAAAGCCGTTTTAATGCCTTCGTATTGATAACGATAATCGGTTGAAAGTTTAGGGTGCCAAACGACTTCTTCGCTATAAACGACCTTTCCGTCAATAACGGCGGAAACTTTTCTATCGCTACCACCCGCATCAAAACCGATACGACAACCTTTCAAGTGCCCACCTATTTTGAGCGAACACTTAGAAAGCGAAGGGAAATTGTTTTCATCACATTTAACAACTTCAAAATCTCTTTCGTAAACGCCTGTAAAGAACTCAACGTCAAAAGCGCGTTCGCCTTCAAACGTGTAAGCCTTTTTAATGCGTTCGTAAATATAATCGCAACCTAAAATATAAATTTTATAGCCACCCGCAACCCACAAAACAGCCTTAATCATACGCTCTGCGATGCGGTAATTAATATCGTTCTTAACCTCATCCGCAAAAATATCCATTTCGAAAATATAGTTATAACCCTTGTTTCTTTCAACGCAAATTTTTAATTTTTTAGACTTTTCTTGCTTAACTGCTTGCCTAAATTCTCTAAGCGCCAAACTTATAGGTTGAAAATCTTTTTCATATACGGGAACGAACTTCATAAACGTCTCCTTTTTTTGTTGCCTATTTATATTATATCAAAAAACTATTTTATTGTATATATAAAACAAAAAGATTTTTTGAACAAAAGGACAAAACTTCTTGCAAAATTAATGCTTTTGTCCTATAATATTCTTATGGAAAGTAAAAATAGCGTATATTTTAGAAATCAACTACACGACGTAATAAAAGTTTCTGCGATTTATACCATACACTATTTTAGGTATGGTAAGAAATTCCGTTACCCAATGGAAAGCCATAACTTTTGGGAACTAGTTTTCATTGATAACGGCGAAGCAACTATTCACGTTGAAGATAAATCTTTTACCCTTCGCCAAGGCGAAGTATGTTTTCATAAGCCAAATTTAGGTCATACGATATCTACAAACGATAATTTTGCAAACTCAGTAATAATATCGTTTGAAGCAAGCGGAAGAATGATGAATTTCTTTGAAAACAAAACTTTCGTTTTGACAAAGGAAGAAAAAGAAGTTTTAGCATCATTAGTTTTGGAAGGAAAGAACAGTTATTCAGGTAGACTAGACGATGCCGACCAAACGAAAATGATAAAGCGAGTTGACGCGCCTTTTGGAGCAGAACAACTAATAAAAAACTCAATAGAACTTTTACTAATATCAATAGTTAGAAATAACTTCCAAAACAAATCGATAAAGCATACCGACAATACTTCAGTATCCGTTCACGCAGAACAAATCGTTGAAAAGATAATCGAAATTTTAACAAGTCGCGTAACGACGTCGGTTGACTTAGACTCAATAAGTAAAGAACTATATTTTTCCAAAACTTATATTAAAGCCGTGTTTAAAAAATACACTGGTTCAAGTATTATAAAATATTACAACAAACTAAAAATTGATGAAGCAAAGCGTCTTATTAGCCTTAAAGAGCACACGCTAACCGAAATAACCTATATACTTGGTTTTAAATCGGTTCACTATTTTTCAAGGCTATTTAAAAACGTTACCGATATGACGCCTAGCGAATACGCAAAATCAATTAAAGTTGATAACGTTTTGCAATAAAAGTAGGGCTATAAGCCCGTTATCGACTAATTTTGCACTTCAGCATTTTAGGCTTTTGCCTTAATATAAAAACAAAAAAGGAGAGAAAAATGTCAAACGTATGTGTAATCACCGGTGGTGGTAGCGGTATGGGCTTTGAAGCCGCAAAACTTATGCCCAAGGACAAAATTATCGTAATTTCAGGAAGAACTCTTTCAAAACTTGAGGGCGCGGTTGAAAAGCTAAAAGAACTAGGTTTTCAAGCTTACGCAAAAACTTGCGATACTTCAAATCGTGAAAGCGTAAAGGAACTTGTTCAATTTGCGCTATCTTTAGGTGAAATTAAAAACGTTATAAACTCTGCGGGCGTATCGCCTGCAATGAAAGGAACGCCTGAAGGAATTGTCAAAATTAACGCTCTTGGCACTGTTTACGTAAACCAAGAATTTTCTAAAGTTATGAAGGAAGGTAGCGTTATAGTTGACGTTTCTTCAAACTCAGGTTATATTCTCCCTTCGTTTATAATCCCAAAAAAAGCATATCTACTTGCTGAAACCGACGAAGAAAAATTCGTTGCAAAACTTGTTAAGCGCGCAGGTCTTGCTAAAGGTGAATATCAACGCAAAGGTTTTGCTTACTCACTTTCTAAAAACTTCGTTATTTGGTATGCAAAGAAATGCGCTTTCGAATATGGAAAGAGCGGTATTAGAGTAGTATCGCTAAGCCCTGGACTTATCGCAACCGATATGGGTAACCTTGAAAAAGAAGACGGCGGCATGCTTATTCCGTTCTCTTGCGAAGAAAGAATGGGTAAGCCTGAAGAATTAGGTTTTGCGCTTGCTACCCTTGCAGATGAAAGAAACGGTTACCTTGCCGGCGTTGACGTTCTTTGCGACGGCGGTAGCACTAACGGAATGAAGGAATTTAAGAAGAAAAAATAAATTTCGTTTTATCTAAATTTTTAATTTAATAGAAAAAAAACGCCCGATAAGTCGATTATCGGGCGGTTTTAATAAAAAAGGCTAACGAAAAACGTTAGCCTTTTTCTAATTATTATTTGTTAATAAATTCTTCAATAAAATTTTTAGGTCTATAACCTTGCATTTGAGAGTGAAGTTTGCCATCTTTAAAAAGCATAAGACAAGGAATAGCGTCAACGTTAAATTTCATAGCAAGTTCCATTTCTTCGTCAACGTTTATTTTTGCAATTTTAACGTCGTCACGCTCTTTTGAAATTTCTTCTAAAATAGGCGCTAGCATCATACAAGGCCCACACCAACTAGCCCAAAAATCAACGACAACGGGGATTGGGCTTTTTAAAACTTCTGTTTCGAAATTTTCTTTATTTACTATAACTTCTTTCATCTTCTTCTCCTTATTTTAGCGGAACGCTTGCTCTTGCGTTCAAATCAAGGTCCGCAAAATTTCTATTTAAATATTGCCTATAGCCTTCGCTTGCTATCATTGATGCGTTATCCGTGCACATAGATTTTGGTGGTAAAACTAGTTTAATCGACTTATAGCCACACTTTTTAGTAAACTCATCTCTTAAATATGCGTTTGCTCCAACGCCTCCGCCAACTACTATGGTTTTGATATCTTTCTCAATGGAAGCCTTAATTGCTTTATCAACTATAACGTCAATAGCGGCTTTTTGGAACGAATAAGCAACGTCTTCCTTTGAATATTGTTCGCCTTTTTGTTCTTTGTTATGCACGTAGTTAATAACTGCGGTCTTAAGTCCGCTATAAGAAAAATTATAACCACCGTCGTTTTTAAGCATTTTAGGCATAGGAACGGTATCGTTTCCGTTTTTAGATAATTTTTCAATACTAGGTCCACCCGGATATGACAACCCTAATACTCTAGCAACCTTGTCAAACGCTTCGCCAACGGCATCGTCTAACGTCGAGCCTAAAATTTCATAATTAAAATAATCGTGGCAAACGCCAATAGCCGTATGCCCACCGCTTGCTAAAACGCTAATAAACGGCGGTTCAAGCGTTAAATCAGCAAGATAACCTGCCGACATATGCCCCCTAATATGACTAACTGGAATAAGCGGAACATTTAAAGAAAACGCAAGTGCCTTTGCGTAAGATAAACCAACTAGCAACGCGCCTAAGAGCCCTGCGCCGTAAGTTACGGCAACGCCGTCTATTTCTTTAAGCGTAATCCCTGCCTTTTCAATAGCGCCCATAACTGCGTTAGAAACGGCGCCAGTGTGCGCGCGTGATGCAATTTCCGGCACTACTCCGCCATATTTTTTATGCTCTTCCGCCGACGATATGATTACTTCAGACAACACAACCCTACCGCCTTTTACGATTGCCGCGGCGGTTTCATCACAAGAAGACTCTATACCTAAAATGATAGCGTCTTTCTTTATAACAGATTGTTGCATTTTCTCATAATAAGTCATATCTTTTCTTAATTATCTTTTGTATTTTAATTTTTAGGATCTTTTCAAATATTCCGTAATAAAGCCGTCAAGTTCCCCATCCATAACCGATTGAATATTACCGGTTTCAAAGCCTGTTCTATGGTCTTTCACAAGCGTATAAGGACAAAAAACGTAACTTCTAATTTGGCTACCGAACTCAATTTTTTTAATATCGCCTTTGATTTCTTGAGTTTCCTTCATACGTTCGCTTTCACGAAGTTCCACAAGTTTACTCATAAGCATTTTCATAGCCATTTCACGATTTTGAACTTGGCTTCGCTCGTTTTGGCAAGCCACTATAATACCAGTAGGAATATGCGTAATTCTAATTGCAGATTCCGTTTTGTTTACGTGTTGACCGCCAGCCCCCGAACTTCTAAAAGTATCAACTTTTAAATCTTCTGGTCGAATTTGTATATCGCCGTCGTCTTCAATTTCAGGCATAACTTCAACCGAAGAGAAAGAAGTATGCCTTCTAGAATTTGCATCGAACGGCGAAATTCTAACGAGCCTATGCACGCCTTTTTCACTCTTAAGATAGCCGTAAGCGTTCTCACCGCTTACTCTAAACGAAACGCTTTTAATGCCTGCGTCGTCACCGTAAAGTCTATCAAATTCGGTAATAGTATAACCGTGCTTTTCGGCATAGCAAATATACATTCTATAAAGCATTTCCGTCCAGTCGCAAGCCTCAGTTCCGCCTGCGCCTGCGTGGAGCGTCATAAGCGCGTTCATATCGTCATACTTGCCTTTAAGAAGGGTAGATAAACGCATTTTTTCTATTTCTTCTTCTGCGGTTTTTAATTCCGCGTCAACTTCAGGAAGAAAAGAATCATCGTCTTCTTCTGCAGCCAGCGCAACGAGTTCTTCGGCATCGTTCAACGTTTTATAAGCCTTGTCGAATAAATCGATTTTCTTCTTTAAACTTTGCGCTTTTTTAGCAAGCGCGGTTGATAGTTCAAGATTAGCCCAAACGGAAGGGTCTTCTTGTTGTTTTTCAATTTCTTCTAAATCTTTCTTTGCCTTACTTAAGTCAAAGAGAGTATCCTGCCTCTTGTAAAATTTGGCGAAGTTCTTTTAACTTATCGTAATAAAGATCAGTTCTAATCATAATAACTCCAAAATTTTCAAAACAAAGTTCGTTTTCGTTTAAAAAAACGAACTTTATTTTTTATAAAATTAAATCAAAAGTTAGGCTATAAGCCCGTTATTAAACATTTTTACCACAACAATGCTTATATTTTTTACCACTACCGCAAGGGCATGGATCGTTTCTACCAACGCTTGCAGGCGCTTTATATTGCCCACCTTGAGAAGAACCTCCGCTCGTTGTGAAAACCTTTCTTTCGGTAGTTGCCGGCTTTTGAGTAACCGTAACGTTAGCGTTTAATAAAAGTCTAACCGTTTCTTCTTGAATTGCTTGAGTCATCTCTTCATACATTTCCATACCTTCTTTCTTGTAGGCATGAATTGGGTCTTCATTAGCGTAAGAACGAAGAGAAATACCGCGTTTTAATTTATCCATCGCGTCGATATGGCTTATCCAATGTTTATCAACGACCATAAGTAAAACGTCGCGTTCGATAATGCTAAAATCAACGCCTAATTCTTTTGCTTCTAGAATTTTAGTTTCATAACATTCAATGGTTTTTTCAACGCACTTTTCAACCAAGTAACCGTAATCCCACTTTTCAAGTTTATCTTGAGTAATGAAATTAGTTTCTTTAGGAAGAGCGCGGTTTTCTAAAGCCGTATTTATTTTATCAGCGTTCCACGTATGCGGTTTGTTAGGTTCTGAAATAGCGTCTTCTAAAACGAGCGCAACGAAATCAGGAATAAGTTTCAAAATATCTTCGTGAATATTTTCGCCACGAAGAACTTTCATTCTTTCTTCATACATTACTTGACGTTGAGTATTCAAAACGTCGTCGTATTGAATAATACGCTTTCTAATACCAAAGTTTCTACCTTCAATATTTCTTTGAGCGTTTTCAATAGCCTTAGTTATCATACCAACAGATATCGGCGTATCTTCATCAACCTTGAACGCATTATAAACCGATTTCATTCTTTCACCGCCAAACCTTTCGGCAAGGTCGTCTTCAAGTGAAATATAGAAAACCGATTCACCGGGGTCGCCTTGACGGCCAGCACGTCCACGAAGTTGGTTATCAATTCGCCTTGATTCGTGACGTTCCGTACCAACGATTCTAAGACCTCCTGCTTTCATAACTTCTTCTTTTTCAGTCTCGGTAACGGATTTATGTTTTTCAAGAAGTTCGTTATAAAGCGTGCGAAGCGCAACAACGTTTTCAGGCACGTCTTGAACGAAGGAAATAGCAAGTTCGATGTCGCTATCTTCATAGCCTTTGTTTTTCAAATCTTGCTTTGCAAGATATTCAGGGTTACCGCCAAGCAAGATATCCGTTCCACGACCTGCCATGTTGGTAGCGATGGTAACAGCGCCTTTCTTACCTGCTTGAGCAATTATTTCAGCCTCTTTCTTGTGGTTTTTAGCATTTAAAATATTATGCTTAATGCGTTCGCGAAGGAGCGCCCTTGAAATCATTTCACTCTTTTCAACGGTAACCGTACCAACGAGAATAGGTTGACCTTTTTCGTGGTGCTCTTTAATATCTTTAACGATAGCGCGAAGTTTACCCTTTTCGGTAGAGAAAATAACGTCGTTATGGTCCTTTCTAATCATAGGCATGTTGGTAGGGATTTCCAAAACGTCAAGTCCGTAAATAGTTTTGAACTCTTCTTCTTCGGTCTTAGCCGTTCCCGTCATACCAGATAATTTTCTATAAAGTCTAAAATAGTTTTGGAAAGTAATGGTAGCAAGCGTTCTATTTTCACTTCTAACCACAACGTTTTCTTTGGCTTCTATCGCTTGGTGCAAGCCTTCGGAATAACGTCTACCAATCATAAGACGACCGGTAAACTCGTCAACTATAATAATTTCGTTATCTTGAACGATGTAATCGTTATCTTTTTTGAAAATATGATGAGCCTTTAACGCTTGTTGAATATGGTGGTTGAGGTCGGCATTATCGGCGTCGCCAAGGTTTTCAATATTAAAAAATCTTTCAGCCTTAGTTGCGCCTTGTTCAGTAATTTGAACTGATTTATCTTTAATATCAACGGTAAAATCAACTTCCTTTTTCAAGGTCTTAACAAACCTATTGCAGTCAATGTAAAGTGAAGAAGATTTTTCACCCGCGCCTGAAATTATAAGCGGAGTTCTCGCTTCGTCGATTAAAATGGAGTCAACTTCGTCGATAATAGCAAACGATAAACCTCTTTGAACCATATCAGGCAATCTCTTTTTAAGATTATCACGAAGATAGTCAATGCCAAATTCGTTATTCGTGCCGTATAAAATATCACACTTATACGCTTCGCGTTTTTGATTATCGTCCATACCGTGAACGTTTACGGCAACGGTCAAACCTAAAAAGCGGTGAACTTTACCCATCCACTCAGCGTCACGTTTAGCAAGGTAATCGTTTACGGTAACAACGTGCACGCCTTCGCCTTTAAGAGCGTTAAGGTATGAAGGAAGAGTAGCCATAAGCGTTTTACCTTCACCAGTTTTAAGTTCGGCAACACGGCCTTGATGCACGCAAATACCACCCATAAGTTGAACCTTATAGTGACGCATATTTAATACTCTAAAACTTGCTTCTCTAACAACGGCAAACGCATCGAACAAAATATCGTCAAGCGTTTCGCCATTATTTAGTCTTTCTTTTAAGATATTCGTTTGATTTTTAAGTTCAGCGTCAGTCATAGCCTCATACTTTGGCGAGAGCGCCAAAATTTTATCAGCCATTGCGCTAATTTTTTTAATAGATTTTCTCGAATCAGATTCAAGAATATACCTAATAAGCCCCATTTACTGCCTCCAAACAACCAAATTTGGTAATTTTTTCTAATATTATATTATATTTTACTATATTTTTTGATCTATGTCCATATTTAGCGCGTCATTTTTTTGCAAGTTTTGTTGAATTGTTACGTAATTTTTAGTAACCGATGCTAAAGTCAATAAATAAACGGACTTCGCTCCTGATTTTTTCAAAACTTGCGCAATCTCGTTAGAAGTAGCGCCAGTTGTTAAAACGTCGTCGATAAGTAACACCTTTTTATTCTTAAAACACTCTTTGTCTAAAACGGAAAAAGTATTTTTAAGGTTTCGTTGCCTTTCAAAAAAGTCTAAACTCTGTTGATTTTTTGTTTGCTTTTTCTTAATAAGTCCGCCTATAACTTCATAATTCAACCTTTTTGCCAAAGCGGTTGCTAAAAGTTCGGCTTGATTATAGCCCCGCTTATATTGAGATAATTCATCCATCGGCACGAAAGTTATAACGTCTGGAGCAAACATATTTTTAACGCAAACTTCTTCCAAACTCTTTGCAAAAACGTCAGCAAGATACCTTGCGTTATTATATTTCAAATTTTGCACCAAAAACTTACCATAGCCTAAATACGCAAATAAACTTCTAGCCTTATCAACCGCCCACTCGTGATTACAAGACTGACATTTTTCTTGGCTTTCCACCGTTAATCTACCGCATTTTTCACAAAAAGAAGTTTCAATAAATTTAACTTTTGAAAAACAGTCTTTACAAAAAGGTTGTCCGTCAAAGATTTCGCATCCGCAAATATTACAAGTTAAATCATGCGGGAAAACTTTATTTAATATGAAATTTTCTAAACTTTTTAAAAAATCTTTCATTTTAATAAATTTATGAATAAATATCGTAATTTGACGCAAAATAGTAATACAAGGAGGATAAATCCGTGAAAAACAAAAATTGTTCTGGTAAGAAATCAGGTAGCACCAAAAATTCACAAAAAACTAACGATTGTAATTAATGAAAAAGAATAAGAAAAAAACAAAAAATAAAAACTGTTTTTCTTCTTCGTTCGATCCTAACGGAAGTTATACCGGTTTGCCTTTAGATAAAGGCGAAAAACCTATTCAGGATGCAGACGATTTATAAAAACAGGTTTAATTTTTCGGCGGTTTAATAACCGCCGTTTTTTTATTTTTTATTTCTTAAAACGCCCAAAACCCTTTCAAAATAATCAGGAAGTGGAGCGGTAAAAGTCATTTCTTCTTTTAATCTTGGATGAACTAATGTAAGTTTATACGCATGCAAAAGTTGACCGTTTAATTCAAACTTTTGTTTCTTAAAGCCGTAAGCTTTATCGCCAACAACTGGGTGCCCCATATATTTTGCGTGAACTCTTATTTGATGCGTTCTTCCAGTTCTTAATGAAAACTCAACGAGCGTGTTAGATGAAAATCTTTCCTTAACCGAATAATCAGTTTCGGCGTTTCTACCTTTGTTTTTTGAAACGCACATAAGTTTTCTATCTTTAGGAGAACGGTCAATAAGTGTGGCTATATGTCCGTTATCGCTCTTAACAACACCTTCAAGTAAGGCAAGGTAACAACGCTTGCACGTTTTTTCTTCAATTTGTTTTGCTAAACTCAAATGAGCCTCATCGTTCTTTGCAACGACTAAAAGCCCTGAAGTATCTTTATCAATTCGATGCACTATTCCGGGTCTTATAACGCCGTTAATTCCACTCAAACTATCTAGATGATAAAGTAGCGCGTTCACTAACGTATCGCCGTAAGTTCCACCGCCTGCGTGCACCGTTAAACCCTGTTGTTTATTAATGACCGCTATATCTTCATCTTGATAAATAATATCTAGCGGAATATCTTGCGGAGTTAAATCAAGTTCTTTCAAATCTTCTTCTAAAACAACTATTGTTTCGCCTTTTTTAACCGCTCTACTAGGTTTTACTAAAGCGCCGTCAATCAAAACGAGCCCATCTTGACAAAGGTTTTTAATTCGCGACCTAGAAAAAGTAGTTTCGCTTGACAAAAAAACGTCTAACCTATCGTAATTTTCAGTTGCTAAAAACTCAAGTTTCTTCACCGCTTTCTCCGCTGTTTAATTGATTTTGGCTAGGCTTTTTCTTAAAAATAGCGTCGTTGTCAAAGAAAAGAAAATATAAAACTAACATTACACCGCCAACCGAAATAAAAACGTCGGCAACGTTGCAGTTTGCAAAAAAGTGAACGAAAAGAAAATCTCTAACTTCGCCCATTGCTAACCTATCGATAAAATTCCCAACTGCTCCGCCTAAAATAAAAGCGATAGATAGGTTTAGCCATTTGCTGTTTTTCTTATTTAGAATAAGATACGCAAGCCCAAACGAAATAGCAACTACGGTTAGCAAAATAAAAAACGTTTGCGCCCAATCTTCGTTGCTAAACATTGAGAACGCCGCGCCGGAATTTCGCGCGTTCCAAATAGAAAAAATATCGTCTATAACGACTTGTTTTATATTATTAGCGTCAACGTATGCTTTAGATATTTGATCGACTAAAACTATTAAAACAAAAACTATTGCGTATAGCATATTACCCCTTAAACACCCCTAGTTCTTTGCAAAGTTCTTCTAAGGTCATCTCAACGTCAGGATTAAGAGCCTCGTCAAGATTAAACTCGCTCTCTAATTCACAAGAACAAGTTTCTTCCCTTTTGCCATTATCTAAAATTTCAACTGCCTTTTCGACCTTTTCTTTAGCGTTTTTATCGTCAACTTCATCAAATAAGTCTGCCAATAAGTCGATTATCTCGCATTTTTTAGAAACTGGCTCGGAAGAACTTAAAAAATCTTCCAACTTTTTTCTATAATTTTTAAGCGTTTTTATTTCTAATAAATACTTATAAAGCGCAGTTGATTTAAGTTCGTCAACTGCTTGTTGCGCTTCAAGCATAGCCTTTGCCGATTTCTCTTTTGAAAAGGTATATTCTTGAAGTTCTTTTTTAAGATCTTCATTTTCTTTAATCGTTTTTTCGATAAAACTTTCCTTTTCTTTCACGGCGTCAAGGCGCGCTCTTAACTTCATATTTTCATTTTGCAAGGCTTTTAGTTTTTCTTCTTGCATTTTATTTTTCTTCGAAAACAACCCCAAAATATTAACCTTTCCTTAATTGTGATATCATTTCAGTTTTTAATTCGTATAATTTATCGGATAAATCCACTTTATAAATATGCGGTTTATCAAGTCTCTTATATTCATCCCAGAAACTTTGCTTTTCAGTTTGAGCAAACGCTTTAATCTCGTTAATATCTGGAAGTTTTTGACAAAGAGTTCCGTTCTCAATAACCTTAAAGGTTATTTCTTTTATGGAATATTCGCCCGGTTCAAACGTTTTCTTTTTCCAACGCTCAACTGGGTGAGTAATCGTAAGCGGTAAACTCTCGTCGAACTTTTCTTCCCTTAACGCAATAATATCAGCCTTTGCCATACCGTTTTTATCGTAAATTCTGTAAACTGTCTTAAAGCCCGGGTTAGTAATTTTCGCGCTGTTATCCGAAAGTTTAATTTTAGGAATAAACTTATCGCCTTCATACGTTCCTGCAAGTTTATAAACACCGCCTAGCGCCGGCATATCTTCACTAGTTATAAGTTTAGTTCCAACGCCCCAAAGGTCGATTTTTGCGCCTTGGTTTTTAAGCGAATAAATAGAGTATTCATCTAAATCACCAGACGCGCATATTTTAACTTTTTCAAAACCTGCCTCGTCAAGCATACGCCTTGCCTCTTTCGTTAAATAAGCAAGGTCTCCGCTATCAAGCCTTATCGCAACTGGCTCGTGCCCACTTTCACGAAGTTCCTTAAACACCGTAATTGCATTAGGCACACCGCTCTCTAGCGTATTATAGGTATCAACTAAAAGCGTGGTAGAATCAGGATAAGTTCTAGCGTAAGCGCGAAATGCTTCAAGTTCGGTTGGGAAGTTCATAACCCAACTATGAGCGTGAGTTCCGGAAAGTTTTACACCGAAAAGTTTACCCGTTAAAACGTTAGAAGTTGATGAACAACCGCCGATAATCGAAGCCCTAGCGCCGTAAACGCCGGCATCAGGCCCTTGCGCTCTACGAAGCCCAAACTCCATAACCGAATCACCGTTTGCGGCATAGCAAATTTTTGACGCTTTAGTAGCAATAAGCGTTTGGTGGTTAATTAAATTCAAAATAGCCGTTTCAACGAGTTGAGCCTCAATAACGTTAGCCTTGATAGTTAAAATAGGTTCACCCGGAAAAACAAACGTTCCTTCGCGAACGGCATAAACGTCGCCACTAAAACGGAAGTCTTTAAGATAATCTAAAAAACCTTCGTCGAAAATATTAAGGCTACGAAGATAGTCAATATCTTCATCGCTAAACTTAAGATTAATAAGGTAGTCAACGACTTGTTCAAGACCAGCGCAAACAGAATAAGTAATTAGAGCGTTTTGGCGAAAAAACACGTCGAAAACGGCAATTTCATCACGGCGTCCGTTAAGGTAATAGCCGTTCATCATAGTAAGTTCGTAAAGGTCGGTCAAAAGCGAAAAATTTCTTTCCATAAAAGCCCCCAAGGTTTTAAAACCCTTTCACAAGTAGTAGAAATAGTAATTTGTAGGTTAAAACAGTCAACCTAATTAAGAAGGTTACAAAAGATAATAGAGTTTTTCAAAGCAATCAAAAATCAAAGATAGCGCCGAAAGATTTCGGCGCGTAAGCGTTAATCTTTGAAAGACTTAATTTCAGGAAGTGGTTTTTCTTGTTTTTCGGCGTCTTCTTTGTCTTTTTGAGCCTGTCTTTCTTCAAAAGAAGGTCTATCGCTATCAGGCGCGTTATCAAATTCCAAAGCAAGTTGAGGCGCTTTTGTTATAAAAGTCGATAAGAAAAGAGCAATCAATAGCACTAAGAACACGATTAAAACAACCCACCATAAAACTTTAAGGCATAAAAGTAAAATTAAAAGCCCTAGAAGAAAAATTCCGCCACCGAAAACTAGGACTAAGGTTCTCCTCTTTAATAAAGCAACAGTAATAAAGAACAAACCGCTTAAGATGAATATTCCAAAAAACAATGATAAAATAGGCGCAAAACCGAGTTTTTCTTTACCTACCGCAAACTGCATAACTAAAAATAATACGAGCGATAGTAAAAGCGAAACAATAAAGCCTATTGTGTAAAGTCTGGTATTTTTAACTTTTTTTGCCGTAGATTCTAACATAATCTTACTCCTTATAAAATTTTTAAAATTAAAAAACGTAAACAAACTAATTTACAATATTCACAAAAAACTAAACGTTCTCGTCGAAATCACTAGAGCGAGGAGACACTACTTTGCCCGAAATCTTTGCAGAGCCTACAAAACTTACAACTTCTTCATCGCCGTAATTAGCGATTGCGTCGTTATCGCCGTCTAAATCTTGTTTTTTGAAAAAGCCCTTCCACCAATAATCTTTATCTTTTATATCTTTAGTGAAAAGGTAAATCAAAAGAGCAACCGCAACGATAATAATTAGGATAGAAATCCAAGTCATAGCAGGCAAGCCTAAAATCGGTTCGGAATTACCCATATTAAACTCAGCGTCTCTCATTGGTTCCATAACGGCGCGAATAATGCCGTAGAACAAGAAATAGAACCCAACTGAGTAACCGTTTCTCTTGCCTTTATAGTTCATAAGGAAAACGTAAAGGAATATGAAAAGTAAAAGGTTCAAGAACATTTCGTGGAAACAAAGCGCCACGTGATATTGACCAGTTTTTTCAATAAAAGTAGCGTAAGGGAACCAAGTAATATCGGTAACCTTGCCATAAACTTCTTGGTTAAAGTAATTACCAAGCCTACCAATAGCCTGACCTAGTGGCAAGAGCGACGCGCCAAGGTCGCAAAGCCTACCCACTTTAACTTTTTTGATAGCCGAAACAATAATAAGCCCTATCGCGCCACCCAAAATACCGCCGTGGATAGCCATACCGCCATCACGGAAACTAAGTGCAAGCCTAATACTAAAAACGCCGTCAGGATCGTATTCTTTACTAAAGAAACTAGTAGCCGTGAACTGGTCAAGGTCCATAACGACGTACCAAGCCCTAGCGAAAATAATAGAAAGCGGAATAATTGCAATCATAACGTCCAAAATCATTTCGGGATTAAATCCACGTTTTTTGAAAAGCGGAATAGCGCAAAGAGCAGCGGCTAGCATACCTAGCATAATGCAAATTGCGTAATAATAAATATTAATTTGAAGTTTAGTGCCTTCAAAAAGAGTGAAATAGTTTTTAAGAAGTAGTGAGTTCATAAACCCTCCAAAAAATACTAAAGTATTTTTGTTCGTTACTAAACATTTTATCACATACGCTACCAAATTTCAACTATTTTTAAAAAAAATTGCTACTACGTAAAAAACAAGGAGTTTTTTAACCCAAAATAAACCTTAATTTTGCAAAATTCCGCAAAAAAATAATAAAACGTCAAAAAAACGACGTAAAAAAACCGCTTGCGGAAAAGCCTTCCACAAACGGAAAATTTATTTCAATAAATTTTAATTTGCATTTTTTTGTTCAAAGCCCAAACTTATAGCAAGCCCTACGTTGACTTTTGCCATAAGATTAGGTGAAATCGAGCCGATTTTTTCTTTGAGCCTTCGCTTATCAATAGTGCGAATTTGCTCTAGAAGAACGATGGAATCTTTTTCCAAGCCGTAATCAATAGCGTTAAGTTCAATATGCGTTGGAAGTTTTGCTTTAGTAAGCTTGCTAGTAATCGCCGCAGCGATAATAGTCGGGCTATACTTATTACCCACGTCGTTTTGAACTATTAAAACGGGTCTAACTCCGCCTTGTTCGCTACCGACCACAGGGCTTAAATCGGCATAAAAAATATCGCCTCGCTTAATCATAATAACCTCGTGCAAGCCCCTTATATTATACGATTTTTAATTTTGGCTTGCTAATAGTTATTATTCCCAAGAAAACAAATTTTTATAAAAGTTTTTCAAATATTTTTCGCCTTAAATCATCGTCAACGCTATCGCCGAACGATTTTTCTATCTTTTTAGGGCTACCTATAAACTCCGCTTTGTTATTATCGAGAACGAAAATATCGTCCGCAAGATAAATTGCTTCCATTTCGCTATGCGTTACGAAAACGCAGGTTTTAGGAAAAGCCTTTAATAAATTCTTAAAATCGTTAATGATAGAAATTTTAAGCCCTAGATCAAGCGAATCGAAAGGCTCGTCTAATAAAATAGTTGAACTAGGCACTAGAAACGCGCGCGCAAGCGATACTCTTTGCTTTTCCCCACCAGATAGCGTTTTAGCAACGCGCTCGCTTAAGTTAGAAATTTTCAAGATAGTCAAAACTTCATCAATTTTTTGCCTTTTCTTATCTTCCGGCATATCGCCCAAAACAAACTCAAGGTTTTTATAAACGGTAGTGAACGGCAAAAGCCTATGCTCTTGAAAAACGTAAGAAATGTCATAAAATCCTAAAACTTCTCCGCTAAAAGGAATAAGGTTAGCAATAACGTTAAGTAAAGTAGTTTTACCAACACCGCTTTTACCTAAAATAGCCGTTACTTTATTTTCTTTTATTTCAAGTGAAAAACAATTGAAAATCGACCTATTGCCCCACTTAACGCAAATATTATTTAGTTTTGGCATAATAAATTTTCACCACCAATTCCTTAATTAGTTTTAATAAAAGTTCTAATAAATAACTTAATAAAATTGCAAAAATAGTAACGGCAAAAAGTCTTGCAACTTCAATGTTTGCTTTAGCGTTAGCCATAATCGAGCCTAAAGAATCTCTCGCCCAAGATAGAGCCTCCGCCGCAAGTACCAGTTTAACGTTAAAAGAAAGCGCGTTTACAAGCCCACCGTAAACGTTTACTAAAACGCTCGGCAGATACAGATCGCAAACGATTTTTTTAGTTGGCACTTTGTAAACTTTAGCCATATCGATAAGTCGTTTATCGATATTATTTATTCCATTTAAAAAAGTTGAATAAAGCAAAGGAAACAAAACGGCAAACGAAACGGCTAGTGGGCTTGTTATAGATGAAAACCAAATAAGGCATAGGAAAATTAAACTCATAGTAGGCGTTGCCCTAACGATAACGACTATTGGGTATAGAAGTTTTTCAAAAACTTTTGAGCGTGAAGATAAAATCGCAAGCGGAAGAGCAACCAAAAGCGATATAATAAAACTTAAAACAATTTTCCACAAACTGTTAAGCGCTGCAATTATGAAGTTTTTAGTAAAAAACAAATTTACCGCTTCAATAACCACTTTGTGAGGCGACGGCATAATAACTTCAGCGCCAACCGATAGCGCTAGAAGATACCAAACCGGAATAACCACAACGAAAGTTATAATAGGCAAAAACCACGTTTTTTTCATATTGCCTTACCTTTTAAAAATAATGAACTAATAATCTTTAAAGCCTTTAATTTATATAGAACTCGTCGTCAGGAAGTTTTCCTCCGATAAAACTCTTATCGTAACCGATAACCGAATTATAGTAAGCCTCAAGTTGAACTTTGCACTCACCTGATTTTACGCAACCAAGATTACAACGGCTTAAAATTTCGGCGTTAAAATCAACGTCTAAACCGCTACCGTATTTTTGTAAAACGCCTTTAATCTTGTCAGCGTTTTCAAAAGCGTAATCGTGGTTTTGTGCCAAATTATCTAAAATAGCGTAAAGAAGTTCAGGGTCTTTATAAACTCTTTTACCAACAACCGCCCCCGCTTGAGTGAACGCGTTGTTTCCTGCAATTTTATTAAACTCTTTTTGAATATCTAAAACGATGCTAGCGCCCGTTGCCGAGCAAATTTTATTAGCAGCAGGCTCTCCAAGCACACCGTATTCCGCTTTTCCAAGTTTTATTTTAGCCGCAACTTCACTAGCCGCGCTAACGTAACTTAAAGCAATTTTACCTTCAACCTTAACGTCGCTCTCAACGTATTCTAAGCCCTTGCTATCTAAAATATATTTAAGCGCAAGGTCAGGCGTTCCGCCTTTTCCAATGTTTACGATAACCTTTCCGTAAAGTTCTTCAAGGCTTTCAATAGGCGTAGTTCCAACCATATATAGAACGCCGAAAACGTTGACCGATAAAAGTTTAATATCAACACCGCCGTTATAAAGTTTTGCGGCAATATTAGTTGGCATAAAACCAACGTCAGCCTCGCCTTTGGTTACCATAGCCGTAATATCGCTAGCGCCACTAACGATTTTATATTCGATTTTATAACCTTCTAAAGTGTTGCAAGTATCCATCATAGAAAATAGCGCTAAAGCTGGAGCGCCGTCTGGGGCGGCAATAACGATAGTCTTATCACTCTTTTCGCAAGCCGTAAAAAGCCCAAGTGAGAGAATTGATAAAACAATAGTCAAAACCAAAGCAAATTTTTTCATAAATTTATCTCCTTAAATATTATTATTATGTTTAAAAAACTGCGTTTAATGAAGTTATAGGCAAACTTATGCAATTTCGCAAGTAGCCGATTTTACTTTAACGTTTTCTAGCCTTCCAAGTTTTCCGGTAAGTTTAGAAATGTCTTCGTTCGTGCCTTTAACGATAAGGCTAATAACCGAAACGCCGTTTAAAGCGTCTGGAACGCCCATACGCCCAATAATAATTTCAGCGTTTTCGCTAAGCAAACCATTAACGCTTTTAGCGTTAGCCTTATCCTTTTCAATAATGATACCAATAACTCCAATTTTCATAACTTCCTCCAATAAAAAACCGCCGCATTATGCGACGGAGAATAAATAAAATTAAAACCTAAAAACAGCAAGGAAAAACTAAAATTTTCTTGCTATAAAAGTTTTAGCCAAAAAGCCGAAATTTCAACGTTTTGGGAAACTTTAAGTTTTATAACTTACTCTCCGAACAATCATCGATTAGGTTTTTATAAATTATAACTTCTTTTTGTTTTTTTTGCAACGATTTTAAGTTAGTTTTTATACAATAATATCAACAGCAATTAAACTTAAAGCCGAAAAAATAATTATTCTATAATTATTAAGCGTTTATTTGGCAAAATCTAGGCAATTTCGTTTGCAAAAGGTAGGTAATTTGTTGTATAATAGCAATAATAATTAGTTTGGAGGAATAATTTTTTATGCCATTAGTAACGTCAACCAAAATGTTCGAACAAGCGTATAAGAACGGTTATGCTATCGGTGCGTTCAACGTAAACAATATGGAAATTATCCAAGGTATCGTAAACGCAGGCGTTAAGCAAAACGCTCCGCTTATTCTTCAAGTATCAGCAGGCGCAAGAAGATACGCAAACCCTACCTATCTTCGCCACCTCGTTTTAGCAGCATGCGAAGAATCAGGTCTTCCTATTTGCTTGCACTTAGACCACGGCGATAGTTTTGAAATTTGCAAGAGTTGTATTGATAACGGTTTTACTTCCGTTATGATTGACGCAAGCCACTACTCACTTCAAGAAAACATTGAAATCACCAAGAAAGTTGTTGAATACGCTCACGACCACGGCGTTGTTGTTGAAGCGGAACTTGGTAAACTTGAAGGTGTTGAAGACGAAGTTAAGGTTGCAGCCGGCGAAGGCTCTTACACCGACCCTGACGACGTTTACGAATTCACCACCAAAACCGGTTGCGATTCTTTAGCAATTTCTATCGGAACAAGCCACGGCGCTTACAAGTTTAAACCAGGCACTAAGCCACAACTTAGATTTGATATTTTAGAAGAAGTTTCAAAGAGACTTCCTGGTTTCCCTATCGTATTACACGGCGCATCATCTGTTCCACAAGATAAGGTTGCAATCGTAAACAAGTTCGGCGGAAAAATGCCAGACGCTATCGGTGTTCCAGAAGATATGCTTCGCCAAGCAGCAAGAATGGCAGTTTGCAAAATCAATATCGACTCTGACGTAAGAGTTAGCATGACCGCAGCAATCCGTCAACACCTTGCAGAACGCCCATCTGACTTTGACCCACGCCAATACCTAACCCCAGCAAGAGCAGCAGTTCAAGAAATGGTTGAGCACAAACTTGTAAACGTATTAGGTTGCGCAGGCAAAGCCGACGAGTGCAGATAATAAATAAGTAAACAAAAAGCCTTTCAATCGAAAGGCTTTTTTCTCTTCTTCATACTTTTCTTACTTTTTAATTTTTAGCTTTTCTTAAATAAAACTAAATTTTATTTTTTAAAATTTCTAAATAAATTTGAGATGATTTCAACACCTTTTACAAATGCGGAAAAAGTAACAACAACACAAACTCCATTAACAAAAAAACTTTTTAATTTTTGTCTTTTT
>JAZNBE010000019.1:0-32548 GCA_045586885.1 Christensenellaceae bacterium | reverse complement strand
AAATTTTGCGTTCTTCTTTACAAACGCTTTTCAAAATGTTATAATCTAAAACAATAAAGAAAACTTTAAATTGCTTTTAGCGAGAAATTTATGGAAAAGAGACAAAAAAATAAAAAATTTAATAAATTTATAGTTTTGTTTTTGGCATTATTTTTAACGCTTGTAAACGTTGTTTCTTGCAATAATAAAAACCAGCAAAATAGTTCGGTGAGTAGCGGTTTATCAAGCAATGAGATAAATATTGTAGCAAAAGCGGAAGGTGGAAATAATTTAATAGCGGTAGAGATAGAAAGAGACGAAGGCGTAGATTATAACGTTTATTATTTAGAAAACGGCGAATATAAACTGCTAGATAGCAATTTAATAAAGGTAAGCGAAAGCCAAGTAAAAGCCGAAATTTTGGGCTTAAAAAGCGGTAGTTATTCGGTTAGGGTTGACGCAACCAAAAACGGAGCAACTTCCCAAAAATATTTAACCGATATTTCCGTTAGCGATATTGACCGTTCTGGCTACGCTCATTTTAACAAAGCCGACGGCGTTGGCGCTTATAATATTGACGGAACGCTTAAGGAAAATACAACAATTTTATATTTAACTAATCAAAACAAAAATACGCTTACGGCAAATTTTTCGGGCAAACAATACGTTGGTATTGCCGATATTTTAACTAATTTAAGGCACGCAACGTCGCCAGTTCTAATAAGAATTGAAGGCAAAATCGAAACAAATCAATGGAAGGCAAAAGATATCCCTCCGCGCCTTATAGATAACTCTAATTTTGACGACACTTTTTTTGAAAACGAATTTGAAAATAAAGTTGAAGAAAATATTTTAGGGCTATCATGCTCCGTAACGGACGCAAAAGAAGGCAAAAAATATAATTATTTAACCACAAAAGACGGAGTTTACTTAAACAATATTTCAACCGTTTCCAAAAACCAAACCATCGTTTATGATAGAAGTAAATATGCAGAACTTAAGGGAAAAGAAGTTTACGCCGATGATTGTAACTTCAATATGGTTACGGTAAAAAACGCTAACAACGTAACTTTGGAAGGCGTTTTTGAAGACGCGTCGCTTTATCAATGGGGAATAACTTTTAGAGATTGCAATTCAATAGAAGTTAAAAATTTAACTTTCGATAGTTATACTGAAGACGCCGTTTCGTTTTATACGACTACGAACGGAACTAACAAGATTTACCCATACAAAAACTTTTTCGTAACAAACTGCGTCTTTTTAGCCGGCAAAAATAACTGGGACGTAACTGGTGAGCGAGATAAATATAAGGGAGATGGGTCAATCGATTTAAATCAAACGGCTGATATCACCATATCTTATAGCAGATTTTACGAGTGCAAAAAGACCGTTTTAATTTCTTCAAATAGCGAATCTAACACAAAAAACGTAACTATGCACCATAACTATTTTTATGGTTGCGAATCGCGTTTACCTCTTACAAGGCACTCTAATATTCATATTTATAACAACCATTTTTCTAGTTGCAATTCGTGCTTGAACGCTAACGATAACGCTTATATTTTTAGCGAAAACAACTATTTCGACAGTTGCAAAAACGTTATGAAAATAGGCTCGTCGGCAACTTACAGTGGCGCGGCGATAAAGTCTTTTAACGATTTCTTTTATAACTGCGATGGAAACAACGCAACTAGAGTTTCGTCTAGAACGTCTTTCGTCCCAAACGCTTGCGACGTTGAAACGGCGTTAGATTATACAACTTTCGATACTAATAAAGAACTTTTCTACTATGATGAAGAAAACCGAAAATCAAACGTTTTAATTTTGAACGAAAAAGAAGAAGTGCCGTCTTTCGTTGCAAAGCATAGTGGAATTGCAGGAAAATATCAAAAACTATTTAGTTAAAAATTTATATGTTTTGAAACAAAAAAAGGCTTTAGGATGAACCACCTAAAGCCTTTTAAATTTATAATTTTAGTCTTTTCTTTTAATAATAGAAACGTCAACTTCAAGCCCGATATCGCCGTCTTTTTCTTTAACGATTTTAATCTTTCCGTCGTCGCCTTTAATAACGCGTTTTGCTTTACCGCCGGTTATAATTCCGCAAACGTCAAAACTATATTCGTCTTTTGCCTCAAGGTAAGGCGTTAAATCGCTTGCCAAACTTTCATCAACGAAACCAACGTGATGTAAAGCCTTGCCGTCCCAGTCGAAAACGTAAACTTTAATTTTTCCGTTATCTAAAACAAGCCCCGTCTTTTTGAATTCTTGTTCTGCAAATTCATATAAAACGTCGTTTTCGTATTCTTCTTTTATTTCGCTAGATTTAAGTCCGTCGTATTTATCAAGATACCCAAGTTTTACGCCTTGCTTAATTTCGGCGTCTAAAATATTTTTAACTTTGATGCCTTCTTCGTTTTTCTTATCCGTTCCTAAAACTTTGTAAGTTCCTTCGAACAATACTTCGTTAGGTCTGTAAATAAGTTTTCTACCGCGCTTACAGCAAACCTTTTCCATAATCTCTTCAAGATTTTCAGGAGAGGTTAGCATAAACTCTTCTTTTTTAGGCTTTTCATCGCTTGGCTGTTCAGGGGTAGGCTCTTCAGGCTCTTCTTCCTCTTCAGGCTCTTCGTCTTGGTTTTCTTCTTCTAGTTCGTCGTCAGCGTCGTCTTGCTCTGCGACTTCTTCGCTAGGTTCTTCCGCAACTTCTTCAACTACTTCTTCAGTAGGTTCTTCCGCAACTTCTTCAACTACTTCTTCAGTAGGTTCTTGAGCCTTTTGGTTTTCATTATCACGCTCAATAAGTTTTTGTTTTGCCAAAGCCTTTTCTTCTTCCGTTTCGGCTAGCAAAAATTCACATTCAAGCTTTTGGTTGCAACTATCGCAATCGTTATTGCAGTCAACCGAAATTTTATCAAAATCAACCATAAAAACACCGCCTAGAATTCCTTTTTCTAATAATACTATAAATATTCGTTGGTGTCAATATTTTTTTTAGGTTATGTAAAGTTTAGACGCGGTAAAAGGTTATAATAATAAAAAAACTTAAAAAAATAATGAAAAATAAAAAAATAAGGTGGCTAAAGCCACCTGAAAGAAAGTTTTTTCGCTTTCCAAAAATTATTTCAAGAAACAAATTCATAAATTAAACGCCGTTTAATCTATAAATTTTTAAGCCCTTAAAATAAAGAAATTCAAAAATTAGTCTTCAATTTTTGAAAAGCTACCGCAACAAGTACAATCGGCGCAATCGTTAGTAACCTTAATGGTATCTAACCTACATTTACAGCCGTCCTCGTTGTGTCTGCAGCAAGTTACGTCGCATAGAACGCCTTTGTTTACACAGTCCATAACAACCTCCTTGCAAGTAATATGTGCAAATTTGTAAGATATATTTGACATATTTTAAAAAATATATTAAAATGTTTAAACCGCTAAATACAAGCGGAATAATTCTTGGAGAGATTGTTTTATGAAAGTTATTTTATTGCAAGACGTAAAAGGCACGGGAAAGAAGGGCGACGTATTAGACGTATCCGATGGTTTCGCTCGCAATATGCTCTTTAAGAAAAATTTAGCAAAAGAAGCAACGGCTGTTGAAGTTAATAGCCTAAAAATTAAGAAAGAAGCCGAAGAATTCCATAAACGTGAAGAATTAAAAAGGCTTATGGATTTATCTAGAGAGATAAACGGCAAAGAAATAGTTTGCCTTGTTAAAAGCGGCGAAAACGGTAAAATTTTCGGCTCGGTTACTAACGATAACGTTGCAGGCGCGCTAAAAAAGGCTGGCTATGATATCGATAAGAAGAAAATCGTTATTTCCGCGCCTATTAAAAGCTTGGGCGAATATACCGTAGAGATTAAACTTGTTTCTCAACTTCCTTGCAAAATTAAACTAAAAGTTCAAGCTGAATAAAAAATTATCATAAATTAAAGGTTTTAATGAAAAAGAAAGAAAGAAAGTATCAAATTTTTATTGATGAAGATATTTACTTGCATATTCGAGAGCGCGCGCCGTTAGAACTTTCAAACGAGGTTAAAAACAACCTTTTAGAGCACGAAAGCGTAACGCCGACTCAAAAAGAAGAATCGCCTCCAAAAGCAAAGGGGCTACCTAAAAAAACGCTTTTGACAATTCTTTTTATTTTCGTCAACGCAATCGCAATTTTAACAACCGCTTTAATAGACGTATCATCAAATCAAGAAAAAGTCCCGTTTTCTGAAGTTTTCCAAATTATGCTTGAAAATTTAGAGTGGGGTATTTACGCAGTTTTACTATTTTGTTTGGCGCTACTGTTTAAGGGCTTGAAAAGATATTGTCTTTTAAGAGCGTCGTTAAAAAGAAGGGGGCTTTTTAAAACAGGCTTATCGGCTGCTATAATGTGTAAGTATTACGACTGTGTTACTCCGCTAGGTAGCGGTGGGCAACCGGTTGAAATTTATTATCTTAAGAAAAAAGGCGTTCCGGGCGCAATAGCGTCGGGCGTATCAATAACGAGTTATTCTTTAGGTCAATTTGCGGCAATGGCTCTAGCCATAGGCTTATTATTATGGCAAGGGTTTATGGGTGTTTCGCCGGTAATAAAAGTAATGGCGATAGTAGGCATTTGCTTTAACACGTTTTTACCGCTAGGAATTTTGGTTTTCTCAATAATGCCAAAAGTAGGTAACTTTTTAGCATCGTTCGTAACAAAATTTTTAAAATGGATAAGAATAGTTAAAAACCCTGAAGTTTTTGAAGAAAAAGCAGTAAATAGCATTAGAGAATACGCAAAGTGCATAACTTTCTTCTTTGGGAAATATAGTTTTGCAACCATTTTAGGTTTTCTTTGCGCGTTTGGTTATAACCTTGCGGTTTTCTCGTTGCCATATTTTATAATGCGCCTTTGCGGTGTTACGCAAGATATGGTAAACTACGCCGAAATATTAACTCTTTGCGTAATTTGTACTTGCGCCGTAACGTTTATACCAACGCCGGGTAATTCAGGCGCGGCGGAAATTTCTTTCTATTCAATTTTCTCAACCTATATCGCCGGCGGTTTATTGTTCTGGGGTGTTTTGAGTTGGAGAATGGTAGCGTATTATCTGTTCTTAATCGTTGGTATTGCGCTTATGATAATTGAGAAGATTTTATCAAAGCGTGATGAAAGAAAAAAACAAAAACAAACTTAAAAAAATTAAGTTCAAGGCAATTTGCCCTGAACTTTTTTTATGAAAAATATTAAGATAACGGGCTTATAGCCCCACTTTTTAGTTTTTTTAAGCGGGTTCTAAATTGTTTTATGCAATAAAAAAAGAAAAAGCGAGGAAAAAATCAAGTTTTTTTAAAACTTGAAATTTAGGCTTTTTATTGACAAGTATGTTTTTTTAGTTTAATATTAAGGGTAAGTTATAATATAAACAAAACAAACAAGGGGAATTTTTGTGGAAACCTTCGAGCACAAAATAACTTCATCGCATCGCTTGTTCGATTTAAAAATTAAAGAAGTTTTAGCCTATAAAGATTTAATTGCGCTTTTCGTTCGCCGAGAGTTCGTTGCAAACTATAAGCAAACTATTTTAGGTCCCTTATGGGCAATTTTGCAACCGCTTTTAACTACGTTTGTTTACGCGTTCGTTTTCGGCTCTTTAGCAGGGCTATCGGCAAGCGGTGTGCCAACGGTGTTGTTCTATCTTAGCGGAACGATTTTATGGCTTTATTTTTCAAGCGCGTTTACGCTCGTTGCTAGAACGTTTAGAGATAATTCAAGGGTAATGTCAAAAGTATATTTCCCTAGGCTCGTTATGCCAATTTCTTCCGTTATTTCAAAACTAATTTCTTTCACAATCCAGTTTATTTTGTTTATGCTAGTGCTATTAGGTTTTATGGCTTTCGGCACGAAAATAAACCTAAATTTATACGCGCTATTTTTACCTATTATCATCGTTCAACTAGGGCTTTTGGCACTAGGTTTCGGTGTGATAATTTCTTCTATTACGGTAAAATATCGCGATTTAGCAATGCTAATTACTTTCGGCGTTGAAATTTGGAAATATTTAACGCCAATTGCTTACGATATGGATAAAATCGGTCTAGTAAAAGGCACAACTTTTTATAGCGTGTATATGCTAAACCCAGTAACGCCTGTTGTAAATTTATTTAGATTCGGCTTTTTAGGAATAGGCTCGGTTGACCTTGTTTTCTATCTAATTTCGTGGGCGGTAACTATTATAATAGTTTTTGTTGGCACAATACTTTTCAATAAAGTTGAAAGAACGTTTGCGGATATGGTGTAATTATGGAAAAGACCGTTATAAAATTTAAAAACGTTTCAAAGAAATATCGTCGCGGTCAGTTTGGAGCAGGAACACTTCGTGAAGACGTGCAAACGCTCTTTGCAAAAATAAAAAAGAGCCAAGACCCTAACCAAAAAATCGGTGAAAAGAAAGGCGAATTTTATGCCGTTTCCAACGTTTCTTTCCAAGTTCAAAAAGGCGAATGTGTAGGCATAATCGGCAGAAACGGAGCAGGCAAATCAACACTATTAAAACTTTTATCAAGAATAACCGCGCCAACTAGCGGAGAGATTTTATACGATGGTAAAATATCATCGCTTTTAGAAATAGGCACTGGTTTTCACCCAGAACTTACCGGTAGAGAAAACGTTTATCTTAACGGCGCTATTTTGGGCATGAAAAAGGTAGAGATTGATAAGAAATTGCAAACTATTATCGACTTTGCCGAAATGCAAGAATTTATCGATACCCCAGCCAAGCGTTATTCTAGCGGTATGCTAGTAAAACTTGCGTTTGCGGTAGCGTCGCATTTAGATAGCGATATTATGATAATGGATGAAGTTTTATCGGTCGGCGACGGCGCTTTTAGGCAAAAGTGCGTTGAGAAAATTCTAAAAGCCGTTGAAGAAGAAAACCGCACCGTTTTATGCGTTAGCCATAATATGAATACTATAAGAAGGCTATGTTCTAGGTGTATCGTTTTAGAAAAGGGCGAAATTATTTTCGACGGCGAAACGGAAAAAGCCATTGAAATTTATAATAGCGATATTAAAAAGATGGGCGAAACCAAGAAAGATTTTACTCAATTCGAGCGCCAAAGAGCCCTATCAAAACAAGCCCTATTACAAAACAGTAATTTAAACGTTTTAGAAAACAACCTAAACGAATTCGAACTTAATTTTGAAAGCAAAGAAGAATTAGATAATCTTTATCTTAATTTCTCCATTTCTTCGCCGGAAGGAATTGTTATAGGCTCTAGCGCAAACAAAGAGCCACTCTCAATGAAAAAAGGCGAAAACAAAATTGTTGCAACGCTTGATTTAAGTGATTTAGCAACTGGCGAATATTTGGTTAAACTTATGCTTTATTCCGTTAATAAAACTGGCGGAATTAACTACATTGATTACGTTACCGAGTTTTACGTTTTAACCGCCGTAACTCAAAAAGTCGCTTGGGAAAAACGGTTGTTTGGTAGCGTTTACCTTAAAGAAATTACCCTAAAGGATTAATTATGAAAAATTTTAGACTTGACGGAACTGATATCGTTACAATACAAAACGCTTTCGGCGCGCTCCCTATTCAAAGAAGAAACAAAGAAGACGCCGTTAAAATTTTACGTAGAGCATACGATGGCGGTATGACTTTTTTCGATACCGCAAGGGCTTATTCCGATAGCGAAGAAAAAATAGGCGAAGCGTTTGCAGATATCAAACGAGATAGTTATTTTTTAGCAACCAAAACCGGCGCTCAAACTCCGGAAGAGTTTTGGCGCGATTTGCACACTTCTTTAAAAAACCTACGCACCGACTACGTTGATATTTATCAATTCCACTGCGCAAAAAGGCTAATTTCGCCAAACGATGGCTCTGGGCTTTACGAATGTATGCTAGAGGCTCGAAAGCAAGGTAAAATAAGGTATATTTCGGCAACTGCTCACAAAATAGGCGTTGGTGAAGAAATAGCAAAATCAGGGCTTTATGCTACGCTCCAATTTCCTTTTTCTTATCTTGCCGACGATAGAGATATCGCTTTGGTTAATTTATGTAAAGAAAAAGGCGTTGGCTTTATTGCAATGAAAGGACTATCGGGTGGGCTTATAACCAACTCTAAAGCAGCGTTTTCGTTTATATCAAACTTTTCTAACGTTTTACCTATTTGGGGCGTTCAAAGAGAACAAGAACTAGAAGAGTGGCTTTCGTTTATTGATAATCCGCCTAAATTCGATAAAGACGTTCAAGAACTTATCGAAAAAGATAAAAAAGAATTATCAGGAAGTTTTTGCCGTGGGTGTGGGTATTGTATGCCGTGCCCTATGGGAATTACCATTAACCAACTTGCAAGAATTTCGCAAATGGTAAGAAGAGCGCCTTCAAAGAACTGGCTAACTAAAGAGTGGCAAGACGAAATGAAAAAGGTTGAAACGTGCATAAATTGTAGAAAGTGCGTTTCTAAATGCCCATATTCATTAGATATTCCAAACCTTCTTAAAGCAAACTACGAAGACTATTTCCAAATCGTAAACGGCGAGAAAAAAATATAAAAGTTGGGCTATAAGTCGGTTATCTAATAAAATTTTTGTTTTTTAGGTGAAAAAATGAAAATAATAGACGTATTAAATAAAGAAAATTTATCGTTATCGTTTGAAGTGTTTCCGCCAAAATCTAACGATAATTTTAATTCGGTTAAAAACGCAACGCTAGAAATTGCAAAATTAAAACCCGCTTTCGTTAGCGTAACTTACGGCGCGGGTGGCGGAACTAGCGAGTGGACGCTTGATATTGCAAAAACCATAAAAGAAACGCAAGGCGTTGAAAGCCTTGCTCACTTAACGTGCGTTTCATCTTCAAAAGAAACGGTAAAACAAAAAATTAAAGATATCGTAAACGCTAAAATTGAAAACGTTATGGCGCTCCGTGGCGATATTCCAAAAGAAATGCAAAACGACGATCGCTCGTCTTGGCATTATCATCACGCGGTTGAACTTGTTAGAGAAATTAAAGAAATTGCTCCAAATCTTTGCATAGGCGGTGCGTGCTATCCCGAAATTCATCCGGAGAGCAAAAACCAACAAGAAGATATTTTTTATCTTAAAGAAAAGGTTGACGCCGGTTGTGATTTTTTAACTACGCAAATGTTTTTCGACAATAATCTTTTGTATAGTTTCCTTTATAAAATTAGAGAAAAAGGAATAAAAGTTCCAATCGTTGCTGGCGTTATGCCGATAACTAACGCCAACCAAGTAGAAAGAGCAATAAAACTATCTGGAAGTTTTATGCCACAACGCTTTAAAACTTTGGTTGATAAGTTCGGCTCTGACCCTGACGCTATGAAACAAGCAGGAATTGCATACGCTACCGACCAAATTATAGATTTATACGCAAACGGAATTACTAACGTTCACGTTTATTCTATGAATAAGCCTGACGTTGCTAAAAAAATTCAAGAAAATTTAAGTAATATTTTAGGTAAAATTTAATGGTTGAAGTTTTAACTTATCCTAAAATAGAAGTCAATAAAAAAGAGATTTTTCGCTACCTTAGGGCAAAAGACGTGTCGATAGAGTTAGAAGCGGAAATAGACGCCGTTATAGAAGAAGTTTTAAAAGAAGAAAAAAGAGTTGTATCTTTTAAGAAAATTGAAATTTTGCGTGATAACGGTGTTATAGACCTAGATTTTTATAAAACGGATAGTAAAAATTTAATAAAAAGGCTTGAAGGTTGTTCACACGTTTTGTTGGTTTTGGCAACGGTTGGGCTTTCGGTTGATAGGCTAATTTTGAAGTATTCTTACCTATCGGCGCTCCGTCAGTCAATTTGCCACGCGGTAGGGAGCGAGCGAGTAGAAAGTCTATTAGATAAGTTTGAAAAAGACTTATCGCTATCAAACGAGATAACCCCTCGCTTTAGCCCGGGCTATGGCGAAATTCCACTATCTTGCCAACCTAAAATTTTAGAAATTTTAAATGCTCAAAAACTTTTGGGAGTAACGCTAAACGATAGCCTTATTATGACGCCTTCAAAATCGGTAACGGCAATTATAGGAATTAAAGAAAAGAAATGAAAGTTTTAGATTATTTAAAAAATAATATTCTCTATTTAGACGGCGGTTTAGGCACGCTTTTGCAAGAGCGAGGACTAGAAGTTGGAAAAATGCCCGAGCTTTTGAATTTGGAAAGCCCGGAAGATATTATTGCTATTCATAAAGAATATTTCGATGCCGGCTCGAACGTGGTTTCAACCAACACTTTTGGCGCGAACCTTATAAAGTTTGATGAAACAACGCTTGAAAAGATAATAGTGTCTGCCGTAGAAAACGCGAAAAAGGCTAAACAACTTACCAAAAACAAGGGCGAAAAGTTTATCGCTCTAGATATTGGTCCGCTAGGTAAATTATTCAAGCCTTTCGGCGAACTTGACGTAGATAAAGCAATTTCCATTTTCGCAAAAACGGCTGAAATAGGCTCTAAGTGTGGCGTTGATTTAATATTTATCGAAACGATGAACGATTGCCTTGAAACAAAATGCGCGGTTTTAGGCGCAAAGTCGGTGTGCGATTTACCAATTTTCGTATCTAACGCTTACGGCGAAGATTGTTTATTAACTCAAGGCACAACCCCTGAGGCTATGGTTTGTATGCTTGAAGGCTTGGGCGTTTCGGCAATCGGCGCTAATTGTTCGTTCGGCCCTAAAAAGTTAGAAAGGGTAATAGAGCGAATTTTAAAAGTTTCGTCCACACCTGTTTTGTTTAAGCCAAACGCAGGTATGCCAACGCTTATAAACGGAAAAACTTGTTTCGACGTTTTAGAAAAAGAGTTTAGCCAAGAAATAAAACTTGCAGTTGAAAAGGGCGTTTCAATCGTAGGCGGTTGCTGTGGAACTACTCCAAGTTATATTAAAGCCGTTTATGAAGAAACTAAATCTTTACGCCCAAAAACTATTGAAAATAAAAATTTGACGGTTGTTTCTTCCTATAAAAACGCCGTTTATTTAGATAAACTAACTATGGTTGGCGAGCGCATAAACCCAACCGGCAAGAAACGGTTTAGGCAAGCGCTTATCGAAAACGATATATCTTATATTTTAAAAGAAGGCGTTGACCAAGTAGATAAGGGCGCTTTAGTTTTAGACGTAAACGTAGGAATTGCCGAAATTTTAGAAGAAGAAGTTTTAGAAAACGTAGTTGAAAAGTTGCAACAAGTCGTTTCCGTTCCCCTCCAAATAGATACTTCAAACGTTAAAGCGTTAGAAAAAGCGCTCAAAATTTATAACGGCAAACCGCTTATAAATTCCGTAAACGGCAAAAAAGAGAGTATGGAAAAAGTTTTTCCGCTAGTTAAAAAATACGGCGGAGTCGTAGTTGCGCTAACGCTAGACGAAAACGGTATTCCAAAAACGGCTCAAGGTCGGTTTGAAATTGCTAAAAGGATAATCAATACCGCAAAAACTTACGGCATAGATAAAAAAGATATAATAGTCGATACTTTGGCTATGGCGGTAAGCGCTGAAAAAGATGCTGGAATAGTTTGCCTAGACGCGCTTGAAAAAATAACTAAAGAGTTAAAAGTTAAAACTAGCCTTGGCGTTTCTAACGTTTCTTTTGCTTTGCCGAATAGGCAAATTTTGAACGCAACTTTTTATGCGCTAGCAATATCACGCGGTTTAAGCGTTGCAATTATTAACCCTTATTCCGTTGAGATGGTGAACGTTTATAAATCGGCAAAAGCGCTTTTAGGTCAAGATGAAAACTTAGAAGAATTTATTGCTTACTCTACAAGCGAAATTAAAGAAAGTGGGGCTATAGAGCCAAAAACGGACGAAAATTTATCGTTTGCCATAAAAAAGGGTTTGAAAGATTTGGCAAAAACAAAGTGCCAAGAACTTCTAAAAGAAAAAGAGCCGTTGAAAATCGTTAGCGAAGATATAATCCCTGCGCTAAACTTGGTCGGCGAACTTTTCGAAGAGAAAAAACTTTTTTTGCCACAACTTTTAATGAGCGCTGAATCGGCAAAAGAGGCGTTCGAAGTTATAAAGGGCACTCTTCCTAAAAACCAAGAAAAAAAGCAAAAAATAGTTCTAGCAACCGTAAAAGGCGATATTCACGATATCGGCAAAAACGTTGCAAAACTACTTTTTGAAAATTACGGCTATGAAGTTATCGACCTTGGCAAAGACGTTTGTAAAGACAAAATTATTCAAGCGGTAAAAGATGAAAACGCAAAATTTTTAGGGCTTTCGGCGCTTATGACTACCACTGCACCCGAAATGAAAAAAGTAATAGACGAGTTAAAAAATCAAAAGATTGATTGCAAAGTAATAGTTGGAGGTGCGGTTTTAACCGAAGAATACGCTAAAATAATAGGCGCAAGTTTTTACGCTAAAGACGCGCTATCTGCAATAAAATTTATAGAACGAAACTAAAAAATTTATTATTTTAAAGGGCGAGAAAAATCGCCCTTATTTTTTGAAAAACTATTAAAAAGTTCTTGACTTTACCGCTTTAGCGTGCTAAAATGATAAAGCAATAAACCGAGAGAGGTTTTTTTATGGTTCAAAATTTTATGGAAAAATTTAATTCGTTATTCGAAGCCGTGTTAGAACTTAAGAGCGTTGAAGAGGCTCAAAAGTTTTTTGAAGACGTTTGCACTATTAAAGAACTTGAAGATATGACTTCGCGTTTAGAGGTTGCTAAACTTTTAACAAATAAAACAAGTTACGGCGAAGTTTCTAAAAAGACTGGCGCTTCAACCGCTACGATAAGTAGAGTTAATAAATGTTTAACTTACGGCACGGGCGGTTATAAAATCGTTATCGATAGGCTAAATTGTGGTGGCGAAAATGAATAATAATTTCGAGAGCGTTTTATCTTCAATAGAAAAGGTCAATTTTTCATTAAGAAGTTTGTTTTTATCTTACGGCTATGAAAAATATAATATGAACAAGT
The DNA here is from genome assembly GCA_045586885.1 of Christensenellaceae bacterium. Classification (GTDB taxonomy): domain Bacteria; phylum Bacillota; class Clostridia; order Christensenellales; family Borkfalkiaceae; genus UBA4636. Next base: position 19,633 of record JAZNBE010000019.1, on the reverse strand, counting down.
TTGAAGAGTATGACCTTTACGCGAAAAATAAAGAGTTTTTAATTAGCGATAGCGTTATCACCTTTACCGATAAAACTGGAAAACTTATGGCGCTAAAGCCTGACGTTACGCTATCTATTATTAAAAACACAAAAGACGATAGTTTAACTTGCAACAAATTATTTTATAACGAGAGCGTTTATAGAGTATCGAAAGGCACCGGCACTTTTAAAGAAATCGTGCAAACGGGTTTAGAGTGTTTAGGAAACGTTACTGATTTAGAAATAATTGAAGTTTTAACGCTATCTATTAAAAGTTTAGAAAATTTATCAAAAGACTTTGCTCTAGATATCGGCGATTTAGACGTAGTTGAAGCGGTTATTAAAGATTTAGCCGTTGACCAAAAAACCGAGAAGAAACTTTATAAACTTATAGCCGAGAAAAATTCGGTTGAAATTAAGAACTTACTTCAAAGTGTTGAAAAGAGCGAAAAGAGTGGTTTAATAATAGAACTTGTTGAAACTTTCGGCGACAAAAATTTAGTTCTTCCGCTTTTAGAAAAATTAAGAAAAGTATGCGATAACGCGGTTATAGACCGACTAATTAAAGTAATTGATGCGCTTTACAGTTTAGGTTTTAGCAAAAATATAAGCATTGATTTTTCAGTTATTGAAAACGTGAACTATTATAACGGACTTGTTTTTAACGGTTTTATTAAAGGTTTTTATTCTAAAGTCTTATCCGGCGGACAGTATGATAGGCTAATGAAAAAGATGAATAAAAAATCTAAAGCAATCGGTTTTGCCGTTTATCTTGACGGTGTTTCAAGGCTTAACGAAAAAGAAAAAAGCCAAGTTGATTGTTGCATTGTTTTTAGCGATAAAACGGAAATCGACGCGCTTAAAAAACAAAAAGAAATAATAGATAGTGGAAAAACTTGTCTTTTGGCAAGGAAACTTCCTGAAAACGTAAAAGTAAAAAAAGTTATCACGCTTTAGGTGGGTTATGGAATTTATTAACGTTGCTCTTCCAAAAGGAAGGCTTGGCGAAAAGGTTTACGATTTATTTGAAAAGGCAGGGTTTGAGTGCCCGTCAATAAAAGAGCCTAATAGAAAACTTATATTTGAAAACGAAGAAAAAGCAATTAGATTTTTTTGGGTAAAACCAAGCGACGTTGCTATCTACGTTGAAAGAGGCGCGGCTGATATCGGTGTTGCCGGTAAAGATATTCTGCTTGAATACGAGCCTGAAGTGTATGAACTAATTGATTTAAAAATGGGTAAATGCTCTATGGCGGTAGCGGCGAAAAAAGATTTCGTTGACGATAATCAAAAAACGCTAGTAGTTGCAACCAAGTTCAAAAATATAGCGTCGAATTTCTATTCCAAAAAAGGAAGAGATATTGATATCGTTAAGTTAAACGGTTCAATAGAAATAGCGCCAATTTTATCTTTGGCGGACGTAATAGTTGACATCGTTGAAACTGGAAAAACTCTTGCCGAAAACGATTTGGTGGTAATTGAAAAGTTCTTGCCAATATCGGCTAGGCTTATTGCAAATAAAGCAAGTTTTAAGTTCAAGCGCAAAAAAATAGAACAAATTAAAAACTCAATTCAAAACTTATTAGGTTAATTATGATTAAAATTTTCAGTTTAGAAGAACTTAAAAAAGAAGAAGTTTTTGAACGTGTAAACGCGAAAAAAGACGTATCATTAATAGTTAAAGAAATTCTTGAAGACGTTTCAATGCGTGGCGACGAGGCGCTCTTTTACTATAATAAAAAGTTCGATAACGCAGTTATAGACCAACTTTTAGTTACAAAAGAAGAAATTGACGAAGCATTATCGCTTGTTGATAAGAAGTTTTTAGACGTATTAAAAGAGGCAAGTGAAAATATAAAAGCCTTCCACGAAAAACAAAAAAGAGAAGGCTTTATAATAAAGAAGGATAACGGTGCGGTAATCGGTCAAAAAATTATTCCGGTTCGTGTTGCCGGACTTTACGTTCCGGGAGGCACGGCTAGTTACCCATCAACAGTTTTAATGGATGCAATTCCCGCAAAAATTGCAGGTGTTAAAAAAGTTGTTATGGTAACGCCACCAAACTCTAAAGGCAAAATTGCGCCGGAAATTTTAGCGGCGGCTTACGTTGCCGGTGTTGATACTATTTTTAAAGTTGGCGGAGCGCAAGCAATAGGCGCGCTCGCTTACGGAACGGAGTCTATTCCAAAGGCAGATAAAATAGTAGGACCGGGGAACGCGTTCGTAGCCGAGGCTAAAAAACAAGTTTTTGGCAAAGTCTCTATTGATATGATAGCAGGCCCTAGCGAAATTTTGGTTATAGCCGATAAAGGTCAAAACCCTAAATTCGTTGCGGCAGACTTATTATCTCAAGCCGAACACGATAGGCTTGCTACCGCGGTTTTAATAACCGATAGCGTTTCTTTAGCAAAAGAAGTTCAACAAGAGTTAGAAGTTCAGTTAGAAAGCCTTCCACGAAAAGAAATTGCAAGAGAGTCTATTGAAAATAACGGAAAGATAATTATTTGCGATAGTATTGATAGCGCGATAGAATTATCTAACGAGTTAGCGCCAGAGCATTTAGAAATTTGCGTTGACAACGCTTTAGATTACGTTGATAAGGTTGAAAACGCAGGCTCGGTATTTTTAGGAAGATATTGCCCAGAAGCGCTTGGCGATTATATGGCTGGAACAAACCACACCTTGCCAACTTCAGGAACGGCTAAATTTTCTAGCCCCTTATCCGTTGACGATTTCGTGAAGAAAACGCAGTTTACTTATTTTACAAAAAATGCATTTGTTGAGCTTGCGCCATCCGTTTGTTATTTTGCCGAAAAAGAAGGGCTTACGGCTCACTCAAAAAGCGCGTTGATTAGACTTGAAGAAAACGAATAAAATATTAGAAAAAATTTAAGAACGAAAATGAGCAAATTTTTTAGTCAAAAATTTAATAATTTAACGCCTTACGTTCCCGGTGAGCAACCAAAAGGAGATTTTATTAAGTTAAACGCAAACGAATCGCCTTTTGCTCCGTCTCCGCTTGCTGTTCAACTAGCCGGCGAAGAGGCTGGAAAGGTTAATCTTTATCCTGACGCTACGCTATCTTACTTAAAAGAAACTTACGCAACTTATCTTGGAGTTAAGAAAACCGAAGTTATTGCAACTAACGGCTCGGATGACGTTTTGAACTTTGCCTTTAACGCTTTTTGCGATAAAGATACTCCTGCCGTTTTTGCCGATATCACTTACGGCTTTTACGAAGTTTTTGCAAAACTTCACGGAGTTCAATCTAAAATTATTCCGCTAAACGATGACTTTACTATAAACGTTGAAGCGTTCAAAAACGCAAAAGGAACGATTTTTCTTGCCAACCCTAACGCTCCTACTGGAATAAATCTTCCGCTAAAGAGCGTTGAAGAAATTATAAAAGCAAACCCTAGTAGCGTAGTTGTAGTTGACGAGGCTTACGTTGATTTTGGCGGTGAGAGCGCGGTTAAATTAATCAATAAATACGATAATTTATTGGTAACTCATACCTTTTCGAAATCTCGTTCGCTTGCAGGGGCTAGGCTTGGCTTTGGAATTGCTTGCGAAAAACTTATTTTAGACCTTGAAACGATTCGTTATTCGACTAATCCTTATAATATAAATAAAATGACGATGGCTATGGGCGTTGGCGCTATTTTAGACGATAATTATTTCAAGTTGAACTGCCAAAAGATTATAGAAACGAGAGATTTTTTCGTTAAAAAAATAGAGGGCTTGGGCTTTGAAACGCTTAAATCGTCAACCAACTTTATCTTAACGAAAAGCGATAAAATTTCAGGAAAAGAACTGTTTAATAAAATTAAAGAGAACGGAATTTTAGTTCGCCATTTTGATAAACCAAGAATTAAAGATTATATTAGAATTACAATCGGCGAGTTTTGCGATATGCAAAAGTTATTCGCTGTTATAGAGAAAATTTTAGGAGAAAATTCGTTATGAGAACGGCTTTAATTGAAAGAAAAACTAACGAAACAGATATTAAACTTTCGCTCAATCTTGACGGCGATGGTATTGCAAACGTTAATACGGGGTGCGGTTTTTTAGACCATATGCTAACTTTATTTGCTCGCCACGGAAGTTTTGACCTTGATATTTCGTGCGTAGGCGATAGGCAAGTTGATTTCCACCACACTACTGAAGACGTTGGCATAAGTTTGGGGCTTGCTTTCAAAAAAGCGCTTGGCGATAACAAGGGTATATACCGCTATGGTAGCGAAACCGTGCCGATGGATGAATCTTTAATAATGTGCGCCGTTGATATTTGCGGAAGGGCTTTATTAGTTTCAAGCCTTAAAATTCCAGCACAAAAAGTTGGCGATTTCGATACTGAACTTGTTGAAGAGTTTTTCTTAGGGTTTGTGCGTAATGCTCAAATTTGTTTGCACGTGAACGAATATTACGGCGCAAATTCTCACCACATTATCGAAGGCGCGTTCAAGGCTTTCGGTAGGGCTATGAGAAAAGCCGTTGCTATCGACCAAAAAAATAAAGATAAGGTTTTATCTACTAAAGGTGTGTTATAATGCTCGTTATTGTTGATTACGGCGTTGGAAATTTGTTTTCGCTTAAAAGTTCGTTTTTAGAAATTGGCGAAAACGCTATAGTTAGCGGAGATATTGAAACGATTAAAAAAGCCGATAAAATAGTTCTTCCGGGCGTTGGCGCGTTTGGAGATGCTCGTGAAAAGTTGTTCTCTTCTAAAATTAGCGACGTTTTGATTGCAAAAGCAAAAGAAGGCACGCCACTTCTTGGAATTTGCCTTGGTATGCAACTTTTGTTCGAAAAAAGTTACGAGTTCGGCGAATTTTCAGGACTTGGGCTTATCAAAGGCGAAGTTAGGGCAATTAGCGAAGTTATACCAAAAGGGCTTAAAATTCCGCATATAGGTTGGAACGCGTTAAAATTCGTGGGCAAAAAAAGCCCGATTTTCAAATACGTTGAAGAAGGCGAGCACGTTTATTTCGTTCACTCTTATTACGGAGCGTTTTGCGATAGCGTAACTTCCGTTTGCGAATATGGAGAATATCTTACCGCGTCGGTAGGGAAAGGCAACGTTTACGGTTGCCAATTCCACCCTGAAAAGAGCGGAGAAGTCGGGCTTAAAATTTTGAAAGCGTTTATGGAGTTATAAGATGGAAATTCTTCCTGCAATAGATTTATTAAACAAAAAAGCCGTTAGGCTTTTAAAGGGCGATTACGAAAAAGTTACCGTATATAGCGATTATCCGCCTTTTTTTGCCAAAGAGTTTGAAAAAAGCGGAGCAAAATGGATACACGTTGTCGATCTTGACGGCGCAAAAAACGGAACGACTGAAAACTTTGAAATAATAGAAAAAATCGTTAAAGAAACTTCTTTAAAAGTTGAAGTTGGCGGTGGAATTAGAAACTTAGAAACGGTTGAAAAATATTTATCGTTAGGCGTTGAAAGGGTTATCTTAGGAACGGCTGCGGTTGAGAACGAAGATTTCTTAAAACAAGCGCTAGAAAAATACGGCAAAAAAATTGCAGTAGGCGTTGACTTAAAAGACGGTTTCGTTGCCGTTAAGGGTTGGCTTGAAAAAACGCAACTTTCAGGAATTGAGTTTTGCAAAAAACTAGAAAAATTAGGCGTTCAAACAATCATCTGCACCGACGTTTCTAAAGACGGCGCTATGCAAGGCGCAAACTTTTCGCTTTATGAAAATCTTATAAAAAACGTAAAGGTTAATATCGTAGCGTCAGGCGGTGTTTCGTGCCTTGAAGATATTGAAAAACTTAAGAAAACGGGCTTATACGGCGCGATTGTTGGGAAAGCCTACTATTTAGGCGCAGTAAAAATTGAAGATTGCTTAAAGGTGGCTTATGATAACTAAAAGAATTATTCCTTGCCTAGACGTTAAAAATGGAAGAGTTGTAAAAGGCGTAAATTTTGAGGGCTTAAACGACGTTTCTTCGCCTATTGCTCTTGCTGAGTATTATTCAAAGCAAGGCGCTGACGAACTTGTTTTTTACGATATTACCGCATCGTTTGAAGGCAGAAAACTATTTACCGATATTTTAACCGAAGTTGCTAAAAAAGTGTTTATTCCGCTAACCGTTGGCGGTGGAATAAATACCATTGAAGATTTTGATAGAGTGCTAAAATGTGGCGCGGATAAAGTCAGCGTAAATTCAGGGGCAATAAAAAACCCCGGTTTAATTTTAAATGCCGCTAAAAAATACGGTAGCCAATGCGTAGTAATTTCGGCAGACGTTAAAAGAGTTGACGGCGTTTATAGAGTTTTTCAAAACGGCGGAAGAATAAACACCGGAAAAGAAGGTATCGAGTGGATTAAAAGATGCGTTGATAACGGCGCTGGCGAAGTTGTTCTAAACTCTATCGATACCGACGGAGTAAAAAAAGGGTTTGACCTTGAAATGCTAGACGCCGTATCAAACGCCGTTTCCGTTCCCGTTATAGCGTCGGGAGGGGCTGGGTCTTGCGAAGATTTTATAACGCTTTTTAAAACTTTACCAAAAGTTGACGCAGGGCTTGCCGCTTCAATTTTCCATTTTGGCGAAATTAAAATTAAAGATTTAAAGAAAACGCTATTTGATAACGGAATTAACGTTAGACTAACTTAAAATAAGGAGTATTATTATGATTAACTTTGATATTGAAACGTTGAAATTTGATGAAAAGGGGCTAATCCCTGCAATCGTTGTTGACGCGCGCTCTAAAAAGGTTTTAACCCTTGCTTATATGAATAAAGAAAGCCTAAAGATTTCTATTGAAAAGGGTTTGACTTGTTTTTGGTCTCGCTCAAGAAACGCGCTTTGGTTAAAGGGCGAAACTAGCGGAAATTTTCAAAGAATCGTATCAATTACTGCCGATTGCGATAAAGACGCGTTAGTAGTTTTAGTTGAAAAAGAAGGCCCGGCATGCCACACGGGCAAAGAGTCTTGCTTTTTTAATAGCCTATATGAGAGCGATAGTTTAAACGAGTTTTCGCTAGGTTCTTTGATGGAACTTATAAAGGGAAGAAAAACCGAGAAAAAAGACGGGTCTTATACCACGTATCTATTCGAAAAAGGGCTTGATAAAATTTTGAAAAAGGTTGGCGAAGAATCTACTGAAGTTATCGTTGCCGCTAAAAACAACGATAAGAAAGAAACTATTTACGAAATTGCTGATTTAACTTATCACGTTATGGTTTTAATGATTGAAATGGGTATAACGCTTGACGATATTTACGATGAACTATCTTCTCGCCACGTTATCGATAAAAAGGTTAAACAGGAGAAAATGACCTAATGGCATACTGTGATTATCATATTCACTCAACCTATTGCGACGGCTCGTCAACTTGCGAAGAAATTGTTTTAACGGCAATAGAAAAGGGCTTGAAAACAGTTGGAATTTTGGCGCACTCTTATTGCGCTTTCGATAGAGTTTTTACAATTTCAATCGAGCAAACTAGTCTTTTTCAACAAGAAATGAAGGCGCTAAAGGAGAAATATAAAGACAAAATCAACGTTCTATGCGGTGTTGAGCAAGACGCGCTTTCAAAAACCCCTACCGACGGCTTTGACTACGTTCTTGCATCTTCGCACTACGTAAAAGTTGCTCCCGGCGTTTATAGACCGTTAGACTATACTCCAGAAAGTTTAGCCCAAACAATAAAAAAATATTTTAAAGGCGACGAAAGACTTCTTTTGAAGGCTTATTTAAAAAACCTTGTTGAACTTACTAAACGAGTAAAGCCAAACGTTATTGCGCATATTGACCTTCTAACAAAGTTTAGTGAAAAAACCTCTCTATTTAACAATAAAGATAAGAAATATTACAAATTATATTTTTCGTCGATTGACGAAATTATGAAAGTTTGCACTATATTTGAAGTAAACGTTGGAGCAATTTCAAGAGGCTATAGAACTTCGCCTTACCCTGATGAAAAGTTAGTGGAATATATTTTATCTAAAGGCGGGAAGTTCGTTTTATCTAGCGATGCGCACGATAAAAAGAAAGTTGCCTTTGAGTTTGATAAATATTACGAGAAATTTAAAACCGACCTTGTGGAACTTTAAAAAACTAGGCTATAGGTCGATTAAACAAAAAAAGCGATGCAGTGCATCGCTTTTTTTATGCTTTTAGCCAAGTGTTTTGATGATATCTTAAATCGTTTAATAATTCGTCTGAAGACCGATTTGCTTTTTCAAGCAAAGAATTGCTTATTTCGGTGTCGCTGATAAGTTTTTCTGTTGAAGTTATGAGCTTTTCTTGTTGAAAAGCAATTTTGTTTCCGACAGAACTTAATGTTGAAATGTTTGAGTTAATTTCATCAAGTTTTCGATAGTTTTTCTCAATTTGATAAGAAATAATAGATAGCCCTTCTTTAATTGCTCTTGCAAGCCTAGAAAATCCTGTGCGAATCGAAGAGCAAATAGCGGCGCTTGCCTGGTTAATTGCACTAACAATTTGGTTTGTTTGCCTTTGCCTATCTACCAATTGCAATGCTTCTTTCAAGTCATCTGCTCTTCCTGTTTCAAGATAGAAAATTAGAAGGTCAATGTTAGCCCAATCGGCAATGGTTATTTGCGTTTGATAATTTTCTTCAAGAGCGGTTTGCATTTGAGTAATTTTTATTTTGCAAGATGATAAAATAGGCAGTGAGTTTTGGTTTAATAAAGCAAGATGTTTTTCAAGTTCTTTAATTTCTTCTTCTGTTTCTTTTATTTTCACCTCAGCTTCTGTTATTTTAGTTTGATAATTAGCCAAAAATTTTTCGACTTCTTTAATTTTGCGATAAGAAATAAATATTTCGTTATAAGAACTATATTTTTTTAATAATTTGTCTTGAAGTTCCGTTGAAATAGGTTTGTCAAGACTTATTTCTTCGACCAATCTATAAAGTTCCTTATCTTCTTTAACATACTTTGAGGTTGCGACAAGGGTGCCAATGCCGCCAAGCATTAAGCCAACACTAAGAGGCAAAAAGAATATTGATAGCAATGAAGCGGCAAACAAACCAAGAGCCCATAAGACACCATCTCTCATATCTTTTTTCTTCTCGCGAAGTAAAACATTTAAAAGATTAGTTTTTTGTACACCAAATCTTAGTTGTATTCCCCGTATTTGATGTTCGTTAGGTTGAATGCATTTTTCGTAAATCTCATTAGGTCGAGTTTTTTCATATATGAGATTTGTTTTTAACCTTTGAAGTTCGGTTTCGGCTTGATTGATTTCATGGCTAATTTGCCGTTCAACGTCTGTTTGTCTCGAAATGTATGATAAACCTGCACGAATGGTATAAAGGTGATTTATTAATTCTTGTTTTTCCATTTACCTTTCTCCTTTTTAGCAATTTTACCACAATTATAATTGTAAGTCAACATAAAATACAAAAATAATTGTAAAATAAATAATATGAAAAAAGCTTTTGCAGAAAATTTGAAAGAATTTAGAGAAGACAAAAAACTATCTCAAACAGCCCTTGCGAAAATGGTGGGTGTTACCCAGCAATGTGTTAGCGAGTGGGAAAAAGAAAAAACAGAGCCAACGCTATCGTGTCTTATAAAACTTGCTGACATTTTTCAAATTTCTTTAGACGAACTTTCGGGAAGAGACTTTAAGTAAATACTTTAAAAAACTAGGCTATAGGTCGATTAACGGCACATTTTGGCTTGCAAATAACTGTTTGCAAGCCGTTTTTTATTGGAAATTTTAGTTGTTTTGGTGGCTTTTTCCAATAAAAAAGAAAAAAAACGGCATTTCATCTTTAGTTTTAAATTTTATGAAAAAATAAACTAAAATCACAATTTTTAAAAAACTATTGAAAAAGTTTTTTCAATTTGGTATAATGATTATGCTAAAAATTACGCGCGATTACTATGCAATCGAAAAAACTTCAAGGAGATAAAATTATGGTTGATTTAAGCGTATGTATCGGTAGTTCTTGCCACGTAAACGGCGCGGGTGACGTTCAAATGACGTTCAAGTGCTTAATTGATGATTACGATTTAGCGAATAAAATTAATTTTAGCGCATCGTTCTGCATGAATAACTGCGGTATGAAAAAAGTTGCCGTTAAACTTAACGGTCAAAAATTCTTAATTTCTAAAGACGAAGCAAAAAGTTTCTTTATGGAAAGAGTTTTACCGCTTGTTAAATAAGGCTTTGAAAAATTTTCAATAAGTTTTATTTTGCTTAAGTTAAGTTTTTGGAGAGCATTATGGCAAATTTTCTAAAACTTAAAAAATCTAACTGCAAAAACTGCTATAAGTGCATAAGGCATTGTCCTGTAAAATCTATCAAATTTTCAGGAAATCAAGCCCACGTTTTAGAAGACGAGTGCATTTTGTGCGGTGAGTGTTTCGTGGTGTGCCCACAGAACGCTAAAGAGATTGCAGATAGCACTATTGCGGTTAAAAATATGCTAGATAGCGGTGAAAAGGTTTTTATAAGCATTGCGCCGTCCTTTATCGGTGCGTTTCCGCAAGGCTTTTTTGCCCTTGAAAAAGCGCTTAAAAAAGTAGGCTTTTTCGGTGTTGAAGAAACCGCTATTGGCGCAAAGTTTGTGAAGGAAGAATACGAAAGAATTCTCGAAACGAAAGAATATGACGTTTTGATTAGTTCTTGTTGCCACTCTGTAAACTTACTTATTCAAAAATATTTCCCAAATCTTTTAGGTTGCTTGGCTAAAGTGGTTAGCCCTATGCAAGCGCATTGCCAAGATATTAAAAAGCGGTTTCCTAACGTGAAAACCGTGTTCGTTGGGCCTTGTGTTGCTAAAAAGGACGAGGCGTTAGGCTCAAAAGGCGCTGTTGACGAAGTTATGACTTTTGAAGAACTAAATAGGCTTTTTAACCTTTACGGCGTGAGCGTTGAAAAAACTGAGCCATGGCTTGAAAATGGCGATAACGTTAGTGGCAAAACGAGGATTTTCCCTACAACCGGTGGCGTTATTAAGAGTTTTTCGAAAAAGCAAGAAGGGTTTTCTTTCATTGCCGTTGACGGAGTTCAAAATTGCATTAACGCATTAAAAAACATTGAAAAAGGCAATATTTCTAAATGCTTTATAGAAATGTCGGCTTGCGTAGGAAGTTGCGTTGGCGGACCGATTATGCAAAAATATTTCAACGAGCCGATAAAGAATTATTTGGAAGTTTCTAAAAGGGCTGGCGAAGTTGATTTTGAGCAAGAAACTAAAGAAAACCTTCAAAAAGAGTTTGTTAAAATTGAAAGAGACGAATTAAAACCAACTGAAAGCCAACTTAAAGAAATTCTAGTTAAGATGGGCAAAAGGCAACCAAAAGACGAACTTAATTGCGGTTCTTGCGGTTATAATACTTGCCGTGAAAAAGCCGTTGCTATTTTCCAAGGTAAAGCGGAATTTTCAATGTGCTTGCCGTATCTTAAGGAAAGAGCTGAGAGTTTTTCGGCGTCCATTATTCAAAACACGCCTAACGGACTTATCGCATTAAACGATAGGCTTGAAATTCAACAAATCAACCGCTCGGCTTTGAAAATGGTGGGCGTTTCTAACGAAACCGACCTTCTTGGTGAATCGGTTGCTAAAATTTTAGACGCTGAAGATTTCGAGAGAGTTCTTAAAGATAAGAAAACTATTAGCGACGAGCGAAAATATTACAAAAAATATAATAAATATTTCGAGCAATCTATCGCTTACGATAGGGCAACGCATCTTATAGTTATTATTTTGAAAGACGTAACAAAAGAAGAATACGAGCGTCGCCACAAAGAAGAAATATGTGCCGCTACCGTTTCCGTTGCAGATAAGGTTGTTGAAAAACAAATGCGCGTTGTTCAAGAAATAGCGTCGCTCTTAGGTGAAACGACTGCCGAAACGAAAATTGCGCTTGCAAAACTAAAGGAGTCTATTACCGATGATTGATTTGTGCGTTGATATTGGCTATAAGAGCATAAATCATCACGGCGAGCAACTTTGCGGTGATCATATTGACGTTATCGAACAGGAAGACGGCGCAACCGTTATCGTTCTTGCCGATGGGCTAGGTAGCGGCGTAAAGGCGAGCATTTTATCAACGCTAACTTCTAAAATTATTTCAACGATGCTAGCCGAAGGGCTTTCTATCGAAGAGTGCGTTGAAACTATTGCTCAAACGCTTCCAGTCTGTTCTAAAAGGGGTATTGCTTATTCAACGTTTACCATTTTTAGATTGATAAATTCTAGCAGTATCGAAATTATTCAATATGATAATCCGCACGTGATAGTTTTACGAGACGGTAAAAAGTTAGATTACGAAAAGGACCAAAAAATAATCGGTGGAAAGAAAATTTTTCATTCCATAATAGAACTTAAAGAAAACGACCTTTTCGTTGCGATGACGGACGGTTGCCCTCACGCAGGCATTGGCAACGTTTCTAAATTTGGTTGGAAGGAAGAAGATATTGCCGTTTTTTTAGAAAAAGAAGCCAAAAAAACTAAATCGGCAAAGGTTATTTCCGCGAGTTTGGTTGACGAGTGCAATAGGCTTTATGAAAACGCGCCCGGCGATGACGTAACTTCGGTTGTAGTAAAGGTAAGAAAAAGAGTGCCGATGAATTTAATGTTCGGCCCGCCTGCCGATTATGACGATAACGAGAAAATGGTTTCTAGTTTCTTATCGCAAAAGGGTAAGCATATAGTTTGCGGTGGCACGTCTTCTACTATCGTTGCGGAATATCTTAAAAAACCGCTTGAAGTAAAGATGGATTTCGTTCGCCCAGACCTTCCACCCGTTGGAAAAATCGAGGGGGTTGACGTTGTTACCGAAGGCGTTATCACAATGAGTAGAGTTTTAAATTTTGCTAAAGACTACCTTGAAGATAACGAAACCTATAAAGAGTGGGGCGTTGAAAACGACGGCGCTTCAACAATTGCTAGGCTTTTAATTGAAGAGGCTACCGATATTAACTTTTTCGTTGGAAGGGCGATAAACCCTGCGCATCAAAACCCAAATATTCCTATAAACTTTAACATTAAAATGAATATAATTGAAGAATTATCTTCTTGCTTAAAGCGTATGGGAAAGAAAATAAAGGTTAGTTTTTTCTAGGCTATTTTTTAAAAAACGAGCCGATAATCGCCCTATAGCCTGACTTTTTATAAAAATTTAAATAATGTTTGCTAAACAAGACTAAAAAATAAAACTAAAAACCCGTTTTTTTGGCAAAGGGTTTTATAGGTAGAAATGAGAAAATTTGATACAAAAATTCAACACTTAAAATATAAGGTATTAAGAGAGGTTGCTAGGCAAGCCTTCAACGGCACTTTACAAGCAAGCGTTATTGACATACCTAAAATTATTTCGCCCGGCAAAGTTCCTACTATGCGCTGTTGCGTTTATAAGGAAAGGGCTATTTTAGGCGAAAGAGTAAAACTTGCTATGGGCGGTGATACTTCTAACCCGAACGTTATTGAGGTTATCGATATTGCGTGCGACGAATGCCCAGCCGCAGGCTACGAGGTTACTTCTTCATGCCGTGGTTGTTTAGCGCATAGGTGCGAAGACGTTTGTCGCTACGGCGCAATTTCTTTTGACCATAATCACGTGGCACATATCGATAAAACCAAATGCGTTGAGTGCGGAATGTGCGCTAAAGTTTGTCCTTTTGCGGCAATTATCAACCGCAAACGCCCTTGCCAAATAGCGTGCAAGGTTAAGGCAATTAGTATCAATGAAGATAACGCTGCTTGCATTAACAACGATAAGTGCATTGAGTGTGGCGCGTGTGTTTACCAATGCCCGTTTGGCGCAATTTCGGATAAGTCGTTTATTTTAAACGCTATCGATATTTTGAAAAACAGCGAGAACAATACCAAATATAAGACCATTGCAATGGTAGCGCCTGCGCTTTCCAGCCAGTTCGTTTATGCAAAAACGGGGCAAGTGGTTAAGGGCTTGAAGGTTTTGGGCTTTGATACCGTTTTAGAGGCGGCTCTTGGCGCTGATATGGTAGCGCAAAAAGAATCTCAAGAACTTGCCGAAAAAGGCTTTTTAACAAGTTCTTGTTGCCCTGCGTTCGTTAAATACGTTGAAACGGCTTTCCCAGAGTTAAAAGAGCAAATTTCGGGGACGCTCTCGCCTATGGCGTCGCTTGGAAAATATCTAAAGGGGCTTGATCAAAACTGCAAAATTGTGTTCATCGGCCCATGCACCGCGAAGAAAGGCGAGGCGCAAAAAGATAGCGTTAAAGACTATATAGACGTGGTTTTGACCTTTGAAGAGTTGCAAGCGCTATTTGATAGCAAAGATATTAACATTGCCGAACTTGAAGAAGATGAACTTGATAACGCATCGTATTTTGGGAGAATTTTCGCAAGATGCGGAGGTCTTGCGTCCGCAGTTGAAGAAGGCTTGAAAGAGCAAGGAATTGATTTTGACCTAAAGCCTATTAGTTGCGACGGAATTGAGGCGTGCAAGGTTGCGCTTTTAAGAAAAACAGAAGGCGTTTTAGACGCAAACTTTATTGAAGGTATGGCGTGCGTTGGAGGTTGCGTTGGCGGGGCTGGTTGTTTAACTCACGGCGAGAAAAACAGCGTGCAAGTAGATAAATTCGGCTCTAAAGCAAAAGATAAAAAAATTAGCGATGCAATTTCCGCTTTCACTAAAAAATAAAAAACGAACAAAAAACAAAGAGAGAAACATTTCGTTTCTCTCTTTTTCGTTGTGTTTAAAATGCACAAAAGTTAGCCTATAGGTCGATTATTAACAAAAAATCAAAGTTTTAATTTAATTATCGTTAAGAATTTTAAAAACGTAATAGTTTTCGCCTAATGCGCCGTCATAAAAATAAATAGTTATCTCATCGCCACTGCTAACGATTTCAAATTCATAATCGGTTACGGTTAAGATTAATTTTTCATTTTCGTTTTCAACGTGTAGTTCTTTTTCTTCCGCTCTATAATTAAAAACTTCTTTTTTATCGGTTACGGTAAAAGTTTTTACGGTTGGCGAAGAAAAATCAAAAGCGTAATTTATGCCCTTTAACGCTACGAAAGAAAAAACGGTGAACATAACGGATATAACGATTGAATTTAGAATAATTCTAAAAAAACCTAATTTTTCGCGTTTGAATTTAAAAAAGTAGAATAATATTGCGAGTAAGGACGCTATCGAAATTACGGTAAGCGGTAAGAAGAACGGAATACCCTCGTTCAAAAGGTGCATATGATGAAGGGTTAAAGACGAACGAAGCATCATTGCAAAAGAAAATATCGTTGCAGACGTGTGTTTCTTGCTTTTTGTAAAGATAAAAATAGCAAAAATTATAAATGATAAAACGCCGTAAACGATATAAATTATGCTTGCTAATTTATCGCTTAAGAAGAACGTTCCTAAAATATCAATTACAGGGAATGCAAGAATAGTTATTTTTACTGCAATTTGAAAATCTTCGTCTTCTTTTATAAAAACAACGAAAATTGCCATCTCGGTAAAGGTTATGACCGAGAAGTAATCAAAAAAAGTATAGTTTGAGAAAACTCCGCCAAGGCTTGGTAGGAAGTTACCTAAAACAAAAGCCAAAACGATGGTCGCTATTAAAATTATGGGTTTATAGTCAGTTAAACGTTGCTTTATCATAATGTTAAATTTTAGAAACTATAAAGATAGAAGGTGTCGCAGAAGAAAGTCATTTTTTCTAAATATTCCATTGCGCCTTTTTCGGCTTCTTCAAAAGAAGAAAAGAGTTTATCTTCCAAAGCGCTTAAATCTTCTTTATCTTCTGCGTAAAATATGCTCCAATCAAAGATTTCGAGCGTGATATGTTTTTCTTTGCTAAACCTATTTTGTAACACGTAGCAACAAGGGCTTAAAACAAAACCGTTTTCGGTTTTGTAAACGGCAACGCAGTTTAGGCTATCTTTCGAATATTTAACGTCAAGCATATTATCATCTTTTTCTAAGGGCTTAACGGTTGCAAATTGCAAAAGATAGTCAAAATTTTTCTTTTTATCTTTTTTCGAAACGTCTCTAATTTCTTGGAAGTTCTTTGTCTTTTCAACTTCGTCGGTGATTATTAAGAGAGTGTTGTCGTTAACGCCTTGAATAAGTTCGAATTGGAGCCGACCAACCTTATTTTCAAAGCGACAAACTTTAGCCGTTTCCACGCCGAAAAGTTGTTTAATTTTCTCGCTTTTAATTTGTTTTTCCTTTAAAACGCTTGCGTTTTTTATTATGTTTTCGCCAAACTTATAATATACGTTTTGCTTGGTTATAACGAAGGTTTTGGTTTTGAAAACGAAAAATTGAATAACAATATGCCCAACAGCAAACACAAAGCAAATTATTGCTAAGATAAGGTTGTTAATCTCTCTGTCGGTTATGTAAAATATAATTTCGCAAACAAAAAGAACAATAAAAGCAATAAAAATTCCCAAGTTAGATTTTCTTTTCATAAGTATTCCTTTTATTCTTAATTTTTATTTGGTTCGTAAACGTAATAGGCTTCTTTAAGCGCGCCCTCGTAAAAAGTTATGGTAATTTGTTCTCCAACCGAAACAGAATAGTAAGAAGTTTCCGAAACGGAAATTTCGAACTCTCGTTCGTTGTTTTTCACGGTCAAATCATAGGTGGTTGGAGAGCGACCGCCTGTGTTTATTTCTTTTTCAATAATTTCGTAAGTTTCGTAAGAAGGCAAAGAGTTATCAAACACGAAGTTGAATAGGTTTAAGGACATCCAAATTCCAAAGAACGAAAACATAAGCGCTGCTAAAGGCACGAAAACTCTATTTTGTTTGCTCAGTTTTTCGCTAAACTTAATCGTTAAAAATATTGAAATTATCGTCAAAACTGCGGTTGGAATTAGCGTTGGCAATAAAAAGGTGAAGTCGCTCACCGTTTTTAAGTCCAAAACCACCATAAACGCGCTTAAAAGAGAGAAACAACCAACGCAAATAATGGAACTATACGAAACGTGTTTTCTAAAATATAAGTAAATTGCTATTATTATTGAAATTATGCCAAAAATATAAAAAACTAATAGAGTGTATCTTCCAATAGAAACAAAATTAAAAAGCGTATATAAAATGGAGAAGCCTATTAGTGCCGATTTACCAAGCCAAGGAATTTCGTTAGATTTTAAAAAGGCAACGACTAAGCAAATTGCCGTAATAACCGAGCATAACAATAACTTGCCAACAATTGAGTTCCTAAACTCTAAAGTTTTCGGGCTGTTTAAGTAAAAAACAAGCCCAAACAAAAATACGATAAAAAAGGCAAATATTATCCACGATTTTCTATTAAATTTACGAAAATAGTTGTCTTTGTAATGTTTTTTTCTTGCCATAAATTCCTTATTGTAAAAAGTTCCTTTTTGGTGCGTCCGGCGAGACTCGAACTCACAACGAAAGCGTCGGAGGCTTTTGTTTTATCCAGTTAGACTACGGGCGCAAATATTAAATTTCTTTTTTTATTTTAACTTTTTTTATAAAGGTTGTCAATCTTTTAATTTGGCAAGGGGTTATGAGTTTATCTTTTCTTGACAAAAATAATCGGTTTTTATATAATCTTATTATGGAAAAGGTAAAAAACAAAATAGTTTTAGTTGGAATAAGCGGTGGCGTTGATAGTTCGGTGGCGGCAAAACTCTTGTTAGATAGGGGGTTTGACGTTGTTGGCGCGCACTTTACTTTTGACGGAAACAATTCTTTAGATGGCGCGCAGGCCGTTTGCGATTTGTTAAATATTCCGCTTATCCACGTTGATTTTTCTAAAGAATTTAACGAACTTGTTTTCGAGCCTTTTCTAAACGCTTATAAAAGCGGGCTAACGCCTAATATTTGCGTTTTGTGTAATAGAGAAATTAAGTTTGGTAAAATGCTAGATTTAGCAAGCGAATATGGTTGCGATTTTATAGCAACTGGGCATTATTGCAAGATTGAAGAAAAAGAGGGAAGGCTTGTTTTGGTTGCGCCTAAAGATAAGTCTAAAGACCAAACGTATTTTCTTAACGCAGTTACTGAAGATATTTTAAAAAGGGTTATTTTCCCTTTGCAAGATTTAACGAAAGAAGAGGTTAGAGAAATTGCAAAAAATTCTTCTCTTCCAACGGCAAGCAAAAAGGGCTCGAGCGATATTTGTATCGCTAAAGATATTCCTTTCAAAACCTTTATTGAAAACTTTATTCCTAAAAAGAGGGGTAAAATTAAGACTGAAAGCGGTGAAATCGTAGGCGAACACGACGGTCATTTCAAATATACCTTAGGTCAAAGAAAGGGCTTGAATTTGGGCGGAAAAGCAGGGGAAGACGGCGGAAGATGGTTTATTGTTGAAAAGCGCGCTAAAGAAAACGAGATTATCGTAACGCACGGAAACGAAGAAAAACTTTTTAAGTCAACCTTCTTCGTTGAAAAACCTAATTTTATTAACGGCAAAGATTTTCTTCCTATAAAGAGCGGAAAGTTTAATTGTTTGGTTAAAACTCGTTTTCGCCAAATGGAAAAACCGTGCGAGGTTGAATTTTTAAATACTGGCGTAAAAGTTGAACTTTTAGAAAAGGAAAGAGCAACAACTTTAGGTCAGTTTGCGGTA
Organism: Christensenellaceae bacterium; assembly: GCA_045586885.1. Taxonomy (GTDB): domain Bacteria; phylum Bacillota; class Clostridia; order Christensenellales; family Borkfalkiaceae; genus UBA4636. The sequence goes on along the minus strand of JAZNBE010000019.1, from coordinate 1,070 downwards.
TTTTATCTTGACGGAGTTTGTCTTGGCGGCGGAGAAATCACTAAAGTTGATTAAAACTTCCAAAATCTAAAAAAGTTTAATAGTATAAGAACAAGAACGAAAAAACGCTATATATTATATAATATGAAAGCAAAATGCCCTTAAAGCTTTGAACGAGCAAAGTTTGGGGCATTTTTCGTTTTATTTACGTATAATGAAAAAGGAAAAGGAAAAATATCGCTTTTCCGTTTAATTGTGTTTAGTAAAAAGACAAAACCACAATATATTGTGCGCTAAAAAAAAGTTTAGAAAAAGTCGAAAAAAGTTTTAAAAATCAGTTGACAAATAGTATAAAATGTAGTTTAATAAACGCACTCACTAGCGTGAAAATCGTTGGCAAAATCAAGAAAAATTGGTGTTTCAAAAAGTTTTGAAAAAAATTTAAAAAAATTTCAAAAAGTTTTGAAAAATTGTTGACAAAGCATTTCTAGTGTGTTATTATGTTTAGGCTGTCGCAAAAAAAGACGGCACTCGCTGAACGGTCGTTCAGCCTTAGTTGTAGATTAAAAATTGAATAGAAGGAAATGAATTGATTCAAAATTTTTTTGATGAATAAGTTTCTGTCAATAATTTGAGTATATTTTATGTACCAAAAAAAACAGTCAGCAAATAACGAAAATCGTTAGAGCAGTTGAGTCGTGAAAACGGCTCGGCTTTATGAAATTAAACTTAAGAGTTTGATTCTGGCTCAGGACGAACGCTGGCGGCGTGCTTAACACATGCAAGTCGAACGAAGTTAAGAGAGCTTGCTTTCTTATCTTAGTGGCGGACGGGTGAGTAACGCGTGAGCAATCTGCCTCTATCTGGGGAATAACACAGAGAAATTTGTGCTAATACCGCATATTATCCTTTGAAGGCATCTTCTTTGGATGAAAGATTTATCGGATAGAGATGAGCTCGCGTCCCATTAGGTAGTTGGTGAGGTAACGGCCCACCAAGCCGACGATGGGTAGCCGACCTGAGAGGGTGATCGGCCACATTGGAACTGAGAAACGGTCCAGACTCCTACGGGAGGCAGCAGTGAGGAATAT
>JAZNBE010000018.1:0-2952 GCA_045586885.1 Christensenellaceae bacterium | reverse complement strand
TGCGTTTGATTTATCTAAACTATCAAAAAACTCTTTAGATAAATTTTCGCTATCGGGTAAAAGTAAAAATGATTTTTCAGGCAAAGAAATAATTATTTTTTGACCAACCTTAACTTCTCTTTTTAATCCGTTTTCTTTTATGATTTTATAGGGCGAAACCATAAATTTTAGGGCAATATCTACTATTTTTTCACCTTCTTCAACGGTATAAATAAAATTTTGTAATAATAAGTTTTTCATAGTATGAATATATTTATACAAACACAAAATTATAACTTTGAGGTGATAAAATTAAGGGAATATTTAAAACCGTTGCGCTAGTTACCATTTTTTCTTGCGTAGAGCGGTTTATAGGTTTTATTTATAGAGTTTATCTTTCGCGTTCAATCGGCGCGGAGGGCTTAGGGCTTTACCAAATTGCGCTATCAATCATAGGCGTTATAATAACTTTAACTTCTAGTGGTATTCCTATAACCATTTCACGACTTATGATAGCAAGGCGCGCCCAAAAAAATAAAAACGCCGAAAACGACGTTGTTTCCGCCGGCATTTTAACAAGCCTTCTAATTAGCCTTCCTATAACTATTTGCCTTTTTGCTTTTAAGGATAAATTAACCTTTATTTTCGCCGACCCTAGAGCCTACGATATTTTAATAATTATTCTCCCGGGCGTTGTTATAACTTCCGTTTACGCCGTTATTCGCGGTTATTTTTGGGGAAATAGAGATTATTTATCGTATTCTTTAATCGAACTTATTGAAGAGATTGCTATGGCGGTTGTTGGCGTTATTCTAATTAGCAAAGCCACCGATTTTTTTGACGGCGCTAAAAAAGCAGGCACGGCGGTTTTTGTTTCTTACACTATTTCGTTTACGTTGTCTTCTTTAGTCTTCGTTTTAAAACACGGCAGACTTTCTAACCCCGTTAAAGAACTAAAACCGCTTATTCAATCGTCGTCGCCTATAACGGCTATGCGGACGATAACCGCCGCCCTATCGTCTTTAATATCAATTATTTTACCGCTTAGACTAGTTGCCTTTGGTATGACGACTTCTCAAGCCTTATCTTCTTTTGGCGAAGTTAGCGGTATGGCTCTTCCGCTTTTGTTTATTCCATCAACCGTAATAGGCTCAATCGCTTTAGTTATCGTGCCGGAAATTTCCGAAAACTATTACGCCGGCGATATTTCAAAACTTACTCAAAACGCTCAAAAAACTTTTACAAGTTGTCTAGTTTTTTCATCCCTTATTATTCCTGTTTTCATAGGCTTAGGTCGTGAAATTTGCCTTTTTATTTATTCAAACGAAAACGTTGGGCTTTATCTTTCTCTATCGGCTATAATAATGCTACCTATGAGCGTTTCTATGATAACTAATAGCCTACTAAATTCAATTAATAAGGAACGCTTAACCCTTTTAAACTACGTTTTGAGCGCGGTGTTAATGCTTTTATGCATTTATTTTTTAACGGCGGTTATAGGAATTTTATCACTGCTTGTAGGTTATCTTTTGAGTTATACGCTAACGAGTATTCTTAACGTAAGGCTATTAAACAAGTGTTGTAATAATAAGTTTAGATATAAACGGAATTTGTTGTTTTGCTTTTTATCAATTATTCCAAGCGCAACCTTTTCGCTACTTTTATCAAACCTTTTAGTTAGAGTTACGACAACCTTTTTAACTATCGTAATATCTTGCGTTTTAACGCTAATTTTCTCAGTGCTACTTTTATTTATTTTCGGCGTTCTAACGGTTGATGAATTTAAAAACTTCAAGTTACTAAAAAAATCAAATCAAAACGCGTAAAAACTTAAAAATAATTATTATATTGCAAATTTACTTGACTTTTAGAATTTGATATTTTAATATTTAAACGTAATAAAAAATGCAGAGTAGGGTAGATGCGTTAAGTGTTGCAAAACGGGATGTTGTTTGCAAACGAAAGGTTATTCCTGCGATATCTATCCGCGTCCGTTGCAATTTCGGCTCTCTTTTTTTAGAGAGCTTTTTTGTTTATCGGGGCTCGTAAGGAGTTTTATGAACAATCTTTTAGCCTATATTCCGCCAAAATCTTTTGACGTTGTTGAAATTTTTGGCAATATTTTAACCGAGTGGTATTTATACGCCGTTTTATTAGCCGTTCTTGCAATCTTCTTTGCAATTACTATCATTTTCAAACCAAACTACGTTTACAAAACCACTAATACTAAAAAACTAGCATCGATTGCAGTTTTAACGGCGTTTTGCGTTGGCATGAACGCACTGTGCGCAGGAACTATAGACGCTAAGTTATCACTCGTTCCAACGGCAGGCTTTATTGCAGGCGTAATGCTAGGCCCTATCAACGGTTTTTTAGTTGGGCTTGTTGGCGACTTAATTGCTGCAATCATCGCGCCAACTGGAATTTATAATCCGCTAATTGCTCTAGCAAGCGGTCTTTGGGGATTCTTCCCGGGCATTTTCCTCTGCTATACTAAAAAACGCCCTTACCTTAACGCAAGCATTTCTTACGTTATTTGCGTTTTATTATGTTCAATCGTTATAAATACGATTGCTTGTTACTATATGTATTATTCTAGTGGAAAAACTTACGCTACGGTTTTTATTTATTTTACCACCGTAAGAGTTCCTTCAACATTAATTAATCTTTTAATAAACGTGCCTATTTCTCTTTATTTAATTAAACCTTTAAATGCGTTAAAAGATAGGTCTTTAACAAGCAAAATCTAGTTTAATCGACATATAGCCACACTTTTACTTTTTTTTAGCATTTAAAAAAGCCATAGCGTTTAGTGGCGTAGCGATAGGGATTATTGCTACGCCACAACTATATTTGCCTAACGGCAAGTGATATGCCTTCGGCGTGATATTTTGCTAACGCAAAGTGATATTTTCACTTGTAGTGAAAGATAGGCAAATATAATATAACTTTAACCGTAGGTTAAAATATAAC
>JAZNBE010000017.1:0-36475 GCA_045586885.1 Christensenellaceae bacterium | reverse complement strand
TTATTGCTACGCCACAACTATATTTGCCTAACGGCAAGTTATATTGCTAAAAGCAGTGATATTTTGCTACGCAAAGTTTTATTTTCCCTTTCGGGAAAGTTGTGGCAAATATAATATAACTTTAACCGTAGGTTAAAATATAACTGCTTACGCAGTTGGCGTTCGCTACGCTCGGCTACACTGTTTACTGCGTAAACAATATCACTTTTAGCCACAAGGCTAAAAATATAACTAAATTATTTAACTATTCTGTGGTAAAGATAAAGCCCACCATATTTCGCTTTTTGCGAAGTATAGTGGGCTATACTTTTGTTATTGCTTAAAAATCCCTATGTCTATTATAGTTTTGCTATCGGCGGTTTTTTGTTTTTTAACTATTCTTTTTCTTGCGGCGATTCTTTACAGCAACAACAACCACCGCCAGTATTCTTTCCGCCACCCTTTTTGTGAGGACAAGAATGTCCGTCAGGGCAACCTATACATTTTCTACCGCTTTTCTTGGCTTTTATAATATAAAAAACCGCCAAACCTATAATGATTGCAATAATAATTATTGCTATAATTTCGCCACTTCCCATACTACGCCTTTAACTCATACTCTTTTTTGAGTTCCTTATTTTTCTTTATGATAAGATATGTAAAAATAGCAACGATAAGTCCTACTATAATCCACCCAACGATAGGCATCCAAACGCTACCAAACGAACCGCTAGTAAATAACGTGCCGAAGAAGAACACAAGGAACGCTACCGTAAAGCCTACCGCAAATTGTAAGCCAATACCTGCAAAGAGCCATTTTCTACTTTTAATTTCGCTATTCATAGCCCCTATTGCCGCAAAGCAAGGCGGGCTGAATAGGTTAAACATTAAATACGCTAGCGCCGCAACTTTGGTTATTCCAAACACCATCGCTACTTCTGCCGAACCGCTTTCTAAAATGAGTTCGTCAACGTTAATAAAGTTAGTTATGCTATAACAAACGGCAAGCGTTCCAACAACGTTTTCTTTAGCAATAAAGCCGGTAACCGCCGCCGCCGCAAGTTGCCAAGCAACAACGCCAACAACTGGCGCGATAACGTAAGCAAACGGAGTTGCTATATCGTGAAGGATAGACTCGCTAGCCTCTACCACTTGGAAAGACCAGTTAAACGTTTGCATTACGTGAACTACGAAGTTACAAACGAGAATAATAGTTCCTGCTTTTACGATATACGCCCAACCACGAGAGAACATTGATTTAACCGCGCCCCAAAGGCTTGGGAGTTTATATTCAGGAAGTTCAATAATAAAATAAGATTTTCTATTTCTATGACCAGTTAGAAGTTGAATAAGTAACGCGCCCAATAAAATAATGGCAATACCCACGAAATACATCGTTACCCCAACCCAAGCCGAGTCTTCAAAGAATACGCCTGCAAATAAAGCGATAACTGGAAGTTTTGCACCGCACGGCATAAACGGAGTTAGCATAGCGGTTGCCCTTCTTTCACGCTCGTTTCTAATAGTTCTGCAAGCCATAACGCCCGGAATTGCGCAACCCGTTCCTATTACGAATGGAATAATAGATTTACCAGAAAGACCAACCTTTTTGAAGATAGGATCTAACACTACCGACGCCCTTGACATATAACCGCAATCTTCTAAAAGCGCTATCAAGAAATACATAACCATAACGAGCGGTAAAAAGCCTATAACCGCAATTACTCCGCCTATAACGCCGTCAACGAGCATTGAAGCCCAAATTCCATCGCTTCCAATCGCGCTAGCAACCCACTCTTGACCTGCCTCTAAAACACCTACGAAAAGGTCTGCAATCCAAGGCCCTAACCACGCTTGCGATATACCGAAAACTAAGAACATTATTACCGCAAAAATAGGAAGACCTAACCACTTGTTAGTTAGAATACCGTCAAGTTTATCTTGCCAAGTAGTTTGCTTAGTTAAAACCTCTCTCTTTTCAACTTTTGCAACAACCGATTTTACAAATTCAAATCTAGCCCTATCCGCTTCTTCAACAACCTTTTTGTCAGTTAAATCAATTTCGCCTTGAACAAAGGGGGCCTCTTGCGCCAACCCTACGCTTTTAACGGCTCTATCAACAACTTCTTTTAAACCTTCGTGAGCAGTTGAAATTGTTTCAACAACAGGGCACTTTAATTCTTTAGATAAAAGTTCGGCGTCAATCTCAGTATGTTTTTTCTTATTAACGTCCGTCTTGTTAAGCGCAACTACTACCGGTATTCCAAGTTCTAAAAGTTGAGTTGTGAAAAACAAACTTCTAGATAGGTTAGTAGCGTCAACGATGTTTATAATAACGTCAGGGTTTTCCTTTTTAACGTAAGAACTAGTAATACTCTCTTCCGAAGTAAACGGCGACATAGAATAAGCGCCCGGAAGATCCACCGCAATAAATTCGCCCTCGCTTGGACAAAACGCTTTTTTAATTTTTTGCTCTTTTTTCTCAACCGTAACGCCAGCCCAGTTGCCCACTTTTTCATTGCTACCCGTTAGCGCGTTGAACATAGTAGTTTTTCCGCTATTAGGGTTGCCAGATAACGCAATCCTCATTTTTTCTCCTTGCTTTGCATTTTCTTTTCAAATATTTTTTCTATATTTATTATATTTTCAAAATCTTTAAACTTTGATTAAGTTTACAAAAATTTATTATATAATTTTACTTTCACTTTTTTGTGTTAGCCGTTGCTAACTCGACCTTAAAAAAAATAACTTACGTTATTTTTCTTAAACAATAATTGCTTGAGCAAGTTCTAAGTCAATATTATAGCGCGCGTCTTTAATAGCAACGACGAACCCACGGTTTCTTTTAGCAATAAGAGTGATAGGTTCACCGCTATAACACCCTAGCGAAAACAAAAACGCGTTAAGTTCTTCGTCATCGGTTTCGATGGATTTAACGATATATTCTTTCTCGATTTCAGCGTCGCTTAGTCTCACTTTTTTCTCCTAAAAAACTTTTGTTAGCCATTGCTAATTCCTTTAACAATATATAACAAATTATATTCTTTTGTCAAACGAAAAATAATCAAATTAGCAAATTTTGAGCAAATTTTTTGTTTTTGCAAAAATTTTCGCAAAACCTATGGCGTTTTATTATAATTATGTTATAATGTTTTTATGCAAAGAACAATTTTAACACAACGAAAAAGAGATAATAGCATTGATATTATGAAAGGCATAATGGTTTTTTTAATGATTTTATGCCACGTTTTGATGTTTTTCCCAGAAGTTTTAGATACGGGCGAAATGCTTATTGACACGCCTTTTACGATTTTCGTAGGTCTAACTTCTTTTTCAGGCTTTATGTTTTGTTTAGGTTTTGTTTTCCCTATAGCCTATTCGAATAAAGAAGATGCTGAAAAGCGGATGTTTATAGGCTTTATAAAAACACTTCTTGCGTTTTACGTATCTGGAACGGTTAGCCTTTTACTTTTGCAAAACGCAAAATTCGTTAATATCATTGACCTAATTTTGATAAGAAATATTCCGGGTTTTAGCGAATTTATAATAAGTTTTGCGTTCGTTTTCTTGGTAAACATTTTCCTTTTCAAACCAATCAAAAAACTTTGCAGAAGTAAAATCAAGTTTTCTATTATTGCCGTTTTATGCCTTTTGTTTACAGGCTTTAACTATTCAACCGTAACTAGCGACTTTTTCGGCGTGTTTTTAGGAAGTAATCGTTTTAACTGTTTTCCTATCGTTCAATACGGCTTTTACTTCTTACTTGGCTTTTATTTGAGCGAAAATAATATCGTTTTTGATATTAAACTTTTCTTCATTTCGCTTTTTAGTTCACTTCTTTTACTTTTGCACGTTGCAAAATTTGGATATTTACCTTCAAGGTTTCCACCAAGTTTATCGTGGGTGTTAGGCTCGTTCTTTACCGTTTATTGCTACTTTTTACTTTGCAAAGTTATTCGAAAATTTACTATTTTAGAACTTGCCGGAAAACACTCTCTTGCTTTTTTATTAATTAGCAATATTATTCTTTTTATCTTAAACAAATTAATTGGCGAACCGCCTTTTAATAGAATTATTTTCAATATTATTTTATTCGCTCTAATTATGGGCGTGTGCTACCTTTATATCTATTTAAGAAAACTAGTTATTAAAGTTTTCAATCAATAATCAAGAATATAAATTTACAAAAACACAAGATAATCGCTCTATAGCCTAACTTTTATTGTTAAAAAAATATAAAATGTTTTAAAAAAGGGAGATTTATGAAAAAATTATTATGTCTAGCGTTATGCGTACTTATGGTTTTATCTTCGCTTTTATTATCGTCTTGTAATAAAAATAGCGAAAATAATCAATCAAGTTCCTCTCGCCCAACAAGGCTTCCAACTTCTAGTTCTTCGAGCCCTTCTCTTGACGAGCAATCAAGTTCAATAAGTTCTAATTCTAGTTCAAGTTCGGCAAACAAAACTTCTTCAAGTTCTAGTTCGGCAGTTGAAAGTTCTAGTTCCGTCGTTTCTGGTAGTTCCGCTAATTCAAATTCGGTTTCTTCTAGTTCCGTAAATTCTAGTTCTTCGGCTAAGCCTAGTTCTTCAAGTTCTTCAAGTTCATCAAGTTCTTCAAGTTCATCAAGTTCAGTAAGCCAAACTTCTTCAAGTTCAGTAAGCCAAACTTCTTCAAGTTCTACCTCTTCAGGCTCTGGCGGAAATTCAACCGCAGTTGAAGTTTTCGTCTTTAACGCAGGCTCGCAAACTGGAAAAACTGGAACTTTAGACAACTTCACTTGGAAAAATAACGATTACAATTCGCCTTATATGAAGTTAAAGACGGTTGATAACTACGTTACTTTAAACAACCTTTCCACCACTTACGCTAAAGTTGAAGTAGTTGGAAAGTGTTTAGATTCAAGCTCTGCTAATTCTTATAAGATAATAGCAACCTATCAAGATTCAACCACTAGCGAAATTAGCGTTGAACTTCCTATCAACAAGCAAGAAGGAACGCAAGAAGTTGAATTCGACGGCTCTAAAACAATAGTTTCTATAACCGTAACGGGAATTTACACCGCATCTAAAAACCTAGGCTTGAAAACTCTTACCGTTACAACGGGAAGCGCTAGCCAAATTGAAGATACCGAGCCTGAAACGGAATATTTTACCGTTTCTTTCGATACGCTTGGCGGAAATCAAATAAACGCGCAACAAATTGAAAAAGGAAAAACGGCAACCAAGCCTTCAAACCCAACAAAGTCGGGCTATAACTTCGTTTACTGGACTTTTAACAACTTAGAATATGATTTTTCTTCGCCAATTACTCAAGATATAACTCTTACTGCTAAGTGGGAAGAAAATCCTCAAATTTCACAAACTTCTACGTATCTTAACGGAATTTTATACGGCGACGACGATTTCGTTGCAAAGATTAAAAATTGTAGCGAAAGAGAAGTTCAAACGGTAAACGATATTCCTAGCGACGCTATTTTTGTTTCTCCTAGCGGAAGTGATTCAAATAGCGGAACTCAAGGCTCGCCTTTATTAACCTTACAAAAGGCGCTTTCAAAAGCAAGTTCTCAAATAAATAGCGGTGGAAACGGCGTTATTATAATGAGAGAAGGAACTTACGGCTCAACTTATTTTTACGATTTAGCGCAAGGCAATAAAGACCACTACGTAACCATCACCAACTACCCCGGCGAAACGGTTAAAATTTCGGCGGTTGATTCAACGGGGCTTTTCCATTTAGGTACTTCTAACTATCTTATTATTGAAGGTTTAATTTTCTGCGATAACGTGGCAACGAGCGCTGCTAAAGGCATAACCGCAAGCGGAAACGGCATAAACCATATTATTATTAAGAATAACGAATTTTATAATATTAGAGTTTCGGCTTTAGACGGCGAACATAATAACGGCTCCGTTATAAGTTTCCGTGGCACGAAACAAGGCTCACCGCATAACAACTTTTTAATTTATAACAACAATATTCACGATTGCACTACCGGTTGGAGCGAAGCGCTAACTTTCGTTGGAAATTGCGAATATATTAACGTTATTAACAACACCATTAAAGATACTGGTAATATCGGCATAGATATTGCAGGCAACTGGGGAGACGTTGCAGGCACTCAAGACGACCAAGCGCGCTACGTTGTAGTTCGCGGAAACGACGTATCTATGTGTAATTCGCCTTACGCTAGAAGTTACGCTCTTTATTGCGACGGCGCAAGAGACGTAATCTTTGAAAACAACCGCGCGCACGATTCTCAAGGCGGAATTGAAATCGGCTCTGAAAATAGAATTGACGCGTATCCAGTTAAAAATATTATTATTCGTAACAACCTAGTTTATAATAACAGCGAGAAAGGTATTGCCGTTGGCGGTTACAACGAAGACGTTGCAGGCTTTGTTAAAAACGTTGAAATTTATAACAATACCGTAGTCAACAACGGCGAAGCGTCAAGCGGTCAAATTTCTATCACTATGGTAGATACCGTAAGCATTTATAACAACGTATTTTACGTTAGCGACGCATCTTACTATATCGTTTACGAATCTAGTTCGATAAGCGCCCAAAACCGCATAAACGTAAGTTATAACAACAACCTTTACTATTCGCCTTCGACTAGCGAAAGCGCCCTTTTCAAAATCAACGGCGAAACGATAACTGGAATTACTGCCTTTAGTCAAATTGATAACAACGCAATTTATTCAAATCCACAGTTTAAAAACGTTGACAGTCTTGACTTTAGCCTAACTTCATCTTCACCTGCAATAGATAGTGGAGTTACCGCATCTTACGCTCTTTACGATTTAGATGGAAAGACTAGAATTCAAGGCTCGAAGATAGACCTTGGTTGCTTTGAATTTTCTAACTAAAACCGAAAAAATAAATTATTAAAACGGCTTTTGCTTTAAGGCAAAAGCCGTTTAATTATGCTATAACACCGTTATCGCGCATTTTTTAAATTTAATCAACTCTTTCGTCTCCGAAGAAAAATAACGCAACCGTGCCGGGTCCAGAGTGAGAACCTATCGTAGTTCCTATAGAATTTACCATAACTTTTCCACAAAGATTAGGGAAGTTTTCTTCAACCATTTGTCTAACTTCTAAAGCCTCTTCTTCTGAGCACGAGTGAGAAATAAAGCACTTTTGATTATAGTCCGTTCCGTCTTGAGCGTGTTCGAGCATTTTTTCAACTATCGCCTTTATTACGCCTTTCTTACCCCTTACCTTTTGGCGAGGAATAAGTTTTCCATCTTTATCAACGTTAAGAAGTGGGCAAATTTTCAAAAGCGTTCCAACCCAACCGCTCACCTTCGAAACTCTACCGCCCCTTACGAAAAAAGTAAGGTCTGTGGTAAAGAACCAGTAATGAACTTTTTTCTTGTTCTCTTCCGCCCAGTTATAAACTTCTTCAATGGTTTTTCCTTCTTCTTTTAGGTCGCAAAGTCTATCAACGAGTAGCCCATAGCCTGAAGACGCGCCTAAGGAATCAACTACGTAAACCATTTTTTCGCCATACTTTTCGTTAATTTCGTTTGCCGAAAGTTTTGCCGAGTTACTCGTTCCAGATAATCCGCTAGATAAAGTTACGTGAAGAATTTTTTTGCCGTTTTCTAAAAGTTTAGAAAAATATTCGTTATAATCTTCAACGTTCATTTGAGTGGTTTTAGTATCTGCGCCGTCTCTCATTGCTTGGTAAAATTCATCGTAAGATATAGAATTTCCTAAATCGTCTAAAAACTCTTTGCCTGCAAGATAAAACTTAAACGGCAAATATTTAACGCCCCTTTGTTCTAGATATTTAGCCGATAAGTCAACGGGTGAACAACAACTTATTAAAAAATCTTTCATAACCCACCTCGAAAATTTGGTTTTAATTTAATACCTTTTTATCTTACTTTTCTTCGCTTTTTTTTACAAGGGAACTTGAAATTTTTTGTTCTAAACTTACTTTTTTCAATTCGCTTTTTAAGCGAAACGCTTATTTTCTAGCATATTGCCCTATTTTTTGTTGTTTTTTATTTTTCGTTGTGATAAAATTTTATTATGGATGAAAAAGAATTAATTGCTAAAAACGTTCAATATTATAGAAGGAAATTAGGTCTTTCGCAACTTGAACTAGCAGAAAAACTTCAATATTCAAACAAGAACGTTTCTAAATGGGAAAACGGCGAAACAACGCCTAGTATTTTCACTCTTAAACGCCTTGCCGAAGTTTTTGGCATTACGGTTGACGAACTTATTTCGCCGATAAAGGAAGATAATAAAAACAACGTTTCCACCCAAGAAAAACCTAAACGCAAAGGTTTTTTTACAACGAAAATTATGTTCTTACTTCTTGCTAACGCCTGCCTTTTAGTTTTAGCGTGCATTGCCATTATGGTTCTAGCAATTTTAGAAGTTTCTTCTTTTAACTATTGGCTAATTCTACTTTACATCACTCCGCTATCAGCAATTAGCGTATTCGTTTTTATCGTTTGCATAAAGAAACGCGTTGAAATAATATCGTTATCGCTAGCAGGGTGGCTCACGGCGTTAAGCCTATTTCTAACTTTTAGAAACACGCCAAGCATAGGTTTAGTTTTCGTTTTAATGGCAACAATTCAACTTTTAATGATTTGTATAATGCTAATTATTAACTTGTTTTTATCAAACCGTGAAAAGAAAAAGATTTCAAATAATAACTAGGAGTTTTAGTTTTTTATGGATGACGAACAATTACAAAAAATTTTAGAAGATTACCAAAAAGAACTTCAAGACCTTTATGATAGAAGAGCAAAAAGAGCGGAAGAACGCTCAAAAATGACCGATGAGGAACTTTTAGATTCTATGGTTAAAGACCTTGAAGAAGTTGCCGATGCAATAAGAAAGGAACACGAAGAGCCTGAAGACGAAAATGAAGAAAACGAATAAAAAAAAGCCGTAACACGATAACGTGTTACGGCTTTTTTATTTTTTAAGCAAGGAAGAAATCAAGAACAAGCATTACGCAAAAACCAAGAAGTAGCGCGTAAGTTGCTAGCCTTTCGTTTCCGTGAGAGTGCGTTTCTGGTATCATTTCATCGCTAATAACGTAAAGCATAGTTCCACCTGCAAAAGATAGAGCAAACGGTAAAATTGCAGTTGAAATACTTACGAAAAAATAACCTATTAGCGTTCCTATAATTTCAACAACGCCAGTCATCGTAGCAATAAACAGCGTTCTTTTCTTGCTAATTCCAGCCGATAGCATAGGCGCTATTATTATCATACCTTCAGGCACGTTTTGAAGCGCAATACCGAGAGATACCGATAGCGCGTGGCCAACGTTTCCGTCGCCAAAACTAACGCCTGCAGCAATTCCTTCGGGAAGGTTGTGTATTGCGATAGCAATAACGAATAAAATAATTTTATCTATTCTTTTATTGTTTTGGTGCGTTTCTATATCTTGACCGGAAAGTTTATGTAAATGAGGAACTAGTTTATCAACAAAATTAAGAAAAAGCGCGCCAAGTATTATGCCGATTACGGCAAATAAAACGCCTAAGTTTTCATTATATTCAAGCGATGGTATTATAAGCCCGACTATTGCCGCCGCCAACATAATCCCCGCCGCAAACGATAAAATTCCATCGTTTAGTTTTTGCGACGGTTTTTTAATAACGAAACCTAGTAGCGAGCCTAAAAGCGTCGCTCCGCCAACGCCAAACGCAGTTAGTAGAACTTCTCTCATAAATTTACCCTTTATTTTTTAGCCTTTAAATTTTAATTATTTAGTAAAAATTTATTGCTTTTCTATTAAAGTTCTTTTGATAATTCTAAAAGCATTGCTCGGCTTTCATCGTTTAGAGCCGACGTAATTTTAACCGAAGTATTAGTAAAAGTTAAATTCTTACAATTTGCAAGGCGGTCTTTCATAATTTTGGTTGCCATAGGCGCCCAACTTCCGTTTTCAATAAAGCCAACCGTTCTGTTGCTGAAATTCCTTTCCGTCAAACCGCTTATAAACTCTCTCATAAACGGAAAGATATCCGCGTTATAAGTAGTAGTTGCAAGAACGAGTTTAGAAAAACGGAACGCATCGGCAACGGCTAGAGCCATATCGCAACGAGCCAAATCGTGAACGACTACCGTTTGACCTTTTTCTTTTAAACTTTCGCTAAGTTCAAAAACGGCTTTTTTAGTGTTGCCGTAAATTGAAGTGTAGCAAATGCAAACGCCGTTCTCTTCTGCTTGATATGACGACCATTTATCATAATAGCCTAAGTAATAGCCTAAATTATCTTTCAAAACAGGGCCGTGAAGAGGGCAAATAATTTGAATATCTAACGCTTTTGCCTTTTTCAATAAGCCTTGAACTTGTGCGCCGTATTTTCCAACTATTCCAATATAGTAACGTCTTGCCTCTTCTAGCCAATCTTCTTCACAATCTAACGCGCCAAACTTTCCAAAAGCATCGGCAGTGAATAAAATTTTATCGGTAAAATCGTAGGTTACGATAACTTCAGGCCAATGCACCATAGGCGCCGTTACGAAGGTTAATTCATGCTTACCAAGTGAGAGTTTATCGCCTTCACCAACAACTATTTGATTACTAGAAAAATCCGTGCCAAAAAAGTTTTTCATCATAATAAAAGCCTTGCTAGAGGCAACTATCTTCGTTTGCGGATATTTCTTTATGAAATTAAAAATATTTGCAGAGTGGTCGCTTTCCATATGTTGAACTATTAAATAGTCAGGCTCTTTTCCGCCCAAAACCTTTTCAACGTTTTCAATCCACTCGTTAAAAAAAACAATATCAACCGTATCTAAAACAGCAATTTTTTCATCCATTATCACATATGAGTTATAACTCATACCGTTAGGCACGCTATATTGCCCTTCGAATAAATCAACTTTTTTATCGTTGACGCCAACGTAAAAAACATCTTTACTTATCATAACTACCCCTTTATAAAATTTCTATTTTTTTTAAAAGTTTATTTTTTGTTAATAAATACTATAAAACAAAACTATAGAAAAGTCAAGATTAAAACCTACTATATTTGACATTTTACTAGCCTTCAAATTCTTTATTCATTATTGCCTTTATTTAAAATAAAATAACAAAAATTTTATAATTTTTATTAAATAATCGACCTATAGCCCAACTTTTTCAATTCTTATAATTTTTCAAAAGAAAGAAATCGCCTATAGTTTTAGCGATTTCTTTTGCTTATTTTTTAATTTTTACTATCGCTTCAGTTACTCCCGTCAACACAAGTTCTCCGTTTTGATTATAGGCTTTTATTGTAACTTCGGCTATTCCGTTCTTTTCGTTGCGTGGCGTAAGAGAAGTAACGATTGCTTTTCCCTTTAGAACGTCGCCACAAAACACAGGCTTAAACCACTCTATTTTAGTAGATTTACCGGCAAGAAGTTCTTCTCCAAAAAAATCTACTTCTAAATATTTCGCCCAGACAGACATAAAAGACATTACGCCCGGCGCAATAAGTTTGCCAAACGGTGTTTTCTTTGCATATTCTTCATCGGTATGAAGTGGAATATTATCATAACTCTTTGCAAATTCTAGCATTTTCTCTTTTTCTATGATTGCAGGTTCGATATCTACCGTCATACCCACTTTTAGTTCGTTAAAATACATATTTCACCTAAACCTTCCCTAAAAAACTATTAGGTTTTATAGATACGTTAAATTTTAGAGTTTGTTTCTTTGAATTTTTCCGCTAATAGTTTTTGGAAGTTCATCACGGAAAACAACGACTCTAGGATATTTATAAGGAGCGGTATGGTCCTTAACGTATTTTTGAATTTCTTTCTTCAATTCTTCGCTAGGGTCAGTGCCCTTAGTTAGAACGATGCTTGCCTTAACAACTTGACCACGAACTTCGTCTGGAACAGCGGAAACACCGCACTCTAAAACGTAAGGAAGTTCCATAATAACGCTTTCAATTTCAAACGGCCCAATTCTATAGCCTGACGATTTAATTACGTCGTCAACCCTACCTACGTACCAGAAATATCCGTCTTCATCACGCCAAGCGGTGTCGCCGGTATGGTAAAGCCCATCGTGCCAAGCCTCGTGAGTTTTTTCTTGGTCTTTGTAATATTCTCTAAAGAGTCCGCAAGGAATTTCTTTATCGGTATGAATAACGATTTCGCCAACTTCGCCGGGCGCAACTGTTTTTCCATCGGCGTCAACGATATCAACGTCGTATTGCGGATTTGCTTTACCCATAGCGCCGATTTTAGGCGTTGTGCCGAAAAGATTAGCGATAGCAAGCGTAGTTTCCGTTTGACCAAAACCTTCCATAATCTCTAAACCAGTTGCGGCTTTGAATTGATTAAAAACTTCAGGGTTAAGCGCCTCGCCGGCAGTCGTCATATGGTGGATTGAAGATAAATCGTATTTAGAAAGGTCGCCACGGATAAGCATTCTAAGCATTGTAGGCGGAGCGCAGAAAGTAGTAATATTATACTTAGCAAACATAGGAAGTAAATCGTTTTCGTCAAATTTATCAAAATCGTAAACGAAAACCGCGCCTTCACATAGCCATTGACCGTAAAGTTTACCCCAAAGCGATTTACCCCAGCCCGTATCCGAAATGGTTAGGTGCAAGCCGTCCCTTTCGCAACAATGCCAATATTTAGCCGTTACAAAATGACCTAAAGCGTAAGTATGTTTATGCGACGCCATTTTAGGATTGCCAGTCGTTCCCGAAGTAAAGAACATAAGCGCCGAATCTTCGCCTTGCGAACAATCTTTAGAGCGTTCAAATTTTCCTGAGAATAACGAATATTCTTTATCGAAATCGTGCCAGCCGTCTTTCTTTCCGCCAACCATTATAAGTTTTTCAACTTGCGGACATTTTTTAGCCGCTCTCTCGGCGTATTCCCAAGTATCTCCGTCAGCCGTGCAAACGATTGCCTTTACGCCGGCAGAATTGTATCTATATTCAAAATCGTGTTCTTTAAGTTGGTTGGTTGCAGGAATTGCAACTGCGCCGAGTTTATGAAGAGCCACCATCGCAAACCAAAATTGATAATGGCGCTTAAGAACCAGCATAACTTTATCGCCTTTCTTTATGCCAAGCGACGTAAAATAATTTGCCACTTGGTTAGACGCGCGCTTTATATCCTTAAACGTAAACCTTCTTTCAGTCTTATGTTTATCAAGATGAAGCATTGCAAGTTTTTCAGGATATTTTTCGGCAATTTTATCTACTATATCAAACCCAAAGTTAAACGTTTCGGTGTTTTTGAACTTAATAGATTGTAATTCACCTTTAGCGTTTTCTTTAGTTTCAACGAACTTCTCGCAAACGAGTTTTTCGCTCTTTTTAGCCGCCATAACGCTTTTTCTAACAACCGTTTCTTCCGTTTTGTCACCAGACATAACTACCGCAACGAACGTGCAGTCCTTTCCGTCAACGGCAATCATACCGTGCGGAATAGACGAATTATAATAAATGCTATCGCCTTCTTCTAAAACTTCAACGTGTTCGCCTACTTGAACTTTTAACTTTCCGTTCAAAACAAGGTCAAATTCTTGACCTGAGTGAGTCGTTAAATGAATAGGCTTGTTTTGTTGCGCTTGAGAATATTCGTAAGTAACGTAGTAAGGTTCGGCAAGTTTATCTTTAAACTTTGGCGCGAGATTAGCAATATCAATGCCCTCCTCTTTCGCCGTTTCTTGACCTTGACCTTTTCTAGTAACGGTATAAGTTGTAAGTTTAGCCGAACGACCTTCTAAAAGGTCAATCATTTCAACACCAAACTCTAATGCGCATTTATGAATAAAAGAGAACGGAATATCAACTTTTCCGCTTTCATATGATAAATACTTTTCAAGCGTAACGTTAGTTTTCTTTGCCATTTCTTCGCAAGAAATGCCCATAATTTCACGAAGCTCCTTAATTCTAGTTGCAATTTCGCTAAGCGTGTTATAAGTGTTGTTTGTGTTCATGGCTAATACCTCCTTGAAAAATTTTTTGTTTTATTATATATTTGTTTTTGCGTAGTAGAAACGCAGTATAACGAAATTTAGACTTAAGCACACCTATTTGCTCTCTCTTTTTTTAGGCGTTAGAAACGCAGTATAACGAAATTTAGACTTAAGCACACCTATTCGCTCTCTCTTTTTTTTAGGCGTTAGAAACAAGTTAGGCAAGGCTCGCTAGTAAAAACAGACGAGATAGACCTTTTTGGTCATCGAGGTTGTTTTTGCGTAGCAGAAACGCAGCATAACGAAGTTTATAACGAATAAAAAACCGTCTCAAAGACTATATCTCTTTGAGACGGGTATAATATACTCGCGGTACCACTCAAATTGCAGTTTTCACTACCTCTTCGAAGTCTAGCAACTTCTATGCACTAACGTAGCAAACACGGAAAACGCCTACTCGGTTACCCTTTGGGGCTTTCAACTCGGAAGTGATAAGATTCTATCAGTTTTTGCTAGGCTCACACCTACCCTAACTCTCTGTAAAAAACTTTTTGATAGCATCCGTCTTCGTCGTAGCCATTAATATTAAGTTGAAAAAAGTTTAGCACTAAAAAAACTCATTGTCAAGAATTTTTCATAAAATTTTTAATTTTTCAATCCTTCTAGGCTTTAATTTCTTCTTCTAAAATTATATATCACACAAAAAAGGTCGTCTAACCGACCTATAGCCCTACGTTTTAGTTTTTTATTATGACGCACCTTAAAAAAATAACGCCGCCCTTTTTATGGGCGGCGCTTTTTAGTCAACTGATTTTAATCTTAAGGTTTCATACTGTATGTGTGGGACTAAATCTCTTTTTTAGGGTATTTGTGCGGGACAAAAAGTATTTTTTAATCAAAATAATCTTTTAAAAGCGTATATTCGGAACGGTCGTCGCTGAATTTATGGAACATTGTTGTGGTGATATAAAGTTCTTTATCAATACCCGATTCGTCAAGAACAATAAAGCCACCTTTCATGCCGTATTTTGCGATATATTCTTTTAAAGCGTTGAATTTCTTTTCAGAGAATTCGTCAATATTTGCGTTTGACCCGCTACGATTTTCACCGCCTTTCGTTTCAATTATCCACAATTCGTTATGGATGCTTAAAATATAGTCAGGGTAGAACAGCTTTTGTTTACCATAATCGTTTGTGTAAAGGATTGAGAAATATTCGTTTCCTTTATCGCCGTTTTTATAGAACCAGTCGGAATTCTTTTCACACCATTTTTCAAATTCAAGCTCTACTTCAGATTTACCTGCACGGCTTAACAAATATCCGTCATATACGTTATGCTTACATTCCTTATGTGAATTAGGAGCATACTGAACGGTGCATTCTTGCGGGAAAGCAAATTCAACAGTATTCTTTTGAGAGGTGGAAATAACGCCTTGTATACCCGAATGAGACGATTCCTTAAAGTCTGCCTTTAATAGTGCCTTATTGTTAATTACAAAAGCATAAAGGTGTTTGGTTTGCAAACTCAACAGTTTATTTGAGTATTTAACGCCTTCGTCGAACAAACGGCGTAAAATTATTACCATGCTGTCGTATTTAACCCCAGCAGCGTCAGCAATTTCGCCAATGCAATGGTGGAATAAACGACCATCAGAGTGCGTGCTTAACTTACGGCTCAAAGCAAGTTCGTGAACGTGTTCCTGGTTGTCCGTAACAATCATTGTACCTTGTTGCGAATCGTAAAGGATATTTTCATCAAACTTATATTTGCCCCTTACTTCAAAAGCCGTACGGTTAGCTTTAACAGCAGTAGTCAACTCATACTTCTTTGTAAAGAACGCATGCGCCGTTTTAAGCAAAGTAACAGGGTCGTTCTCAAAATAATTTACTGATTTTAATTCTTTTGTAAGCCTAAACGCTTTATGTTCAGGTTTTATGAAAACCTTTTTAACTTCGTGAGCGCCACTTTCCTTTTTAGCATACTCAATAAAGGCTTTATCAAGCGTGTAAATATAGCAATGGTCAAGTTGTGTATTATCATAATGGTCAGCTTCTGGCATACGGCGAATACGTCCGATGGTTTGAATTTCGAACGTTTCACTCATATTATCACGCATCTTTACAAGAATTTGAGCACGAGGACAGTCCCAACCAAGCGCAACTGCTTGCTTGATGATAATAACCATCGGTTTAGCATCAAGCTTGTCAATATCTTCAAGGTTTTCTTTTTGGTCAGAAAGCCAAACGGCAAGGCGCTTGTTTAAGTAGGTAATACCTTTTTCTTCTAAAATTTCTTCGATTTTTGCTTGTTTTTCTTCTGATTTATTTGGAATTTGAACAACAATAAGAGGATTTACCTTGCTGTTTACTTTTCTATATTCTTCTACAAGGCGATTATACTTTTCAAGTGCAAGCTCAAGCAAATACTTTTCTTCGTTCTCGATTTCGGTATTTTGAGGAATGCCTTCGTTGATATATATTGCCTTTTTAATGAGTCCTTCCGCTATAACATCTTCTTCGTCGATTTCAATCATAAATGCGTTACCGTAGTTGAGCGGGGTAGCGGACGCACGAATAATTTTGTCAGCCTTGAAAAGGTTAATGATTTCGTTGGCTTTATAAGTGTTGTTAAAATGCTGTTCGTCAACGATTACAATGAAATGCAAACCATCCAACTGTGCTGCACGGATTCTATCCATAAGGTTTTGATGCTCGCTGTCCTGGATGGCATTATTTTTCTTATTCGTAACCATTTCCCAGTTGATAAACGCAACGTCGTTTTCTTCAAAACCCGACGTTAAAACATCCGAAAGCAACTTTGTTTGTGCTTGCGGAATATATAAATCCATTTTCGCTTTCGACTGGTCTTCAAGATTACCTTTACCAGGAGTAAACCAAACGAAACACATTTTTGGGTTTTCTTTAATAAAACGGTCGATAAAGTGTGTTAAAATTATCGTTTTACCGCTACCTGTACAGCTTTTCAAAACGATTTCTTTCTTTGATTGTCTGCATGCCGAATTCAAATCGGCAATCGCTTTCATTTGAAAGTTTTTAAGCGTTAAGTTCATTTGTTTTCTCCTTATTGAGCGTTCAAACGTTTCATTTCGTCTAAACCCTTTTGCGTTAATGAAATCATTTCAACAGACTCTTTCCCTTGTTTTACTTTTTTAACATCAATTAATCCAAAAATTAGAAATTGTGCTCGTATTTCTAAAATTGCTTTAGTTGTAGTGTGATAACCTGGAACAATTCCATTTATAGCCTTTAC
The DNA here is from genome assembly GCA_045586885.1 of Christensenellaceae bacterium. Lineage (GTDB taxonomy): Bacteria > Bacillota > Clostridia > Christensenellales > Borkfalkiaceae > UBA4636. The sequence goes on along the minus strand of JAZNBE010000017.1, from coordinate 19,300 downwards.
AAATTCTTTTTGTGGATTTTCTGTTAAAAAACTCAATGACACGTGCTTGAATATTTCTTCATAGGTGATTTCAATATCTCGTTTACCTATAGTCATTCCTGACACGAAAAAGAAAATATCTTCTTCATAATGCAACTTGATTTTCTTTTTATAAAATGCATTGTCTACCAGTGCTACATTTTCATTTTTCTTTAAAGTTTCGTTTTCTTCTTTTAACTTTTTATTTTCTTCCGTTAACGAAACAATTTGGTCTAATAGAGTTTGACTATTAAATTTACCGCCACGAACCCAACCGGGGCGCTCGAATTCTTGTTTTGCATTTGTTATAGCAGCAAAAACTTTGTATGCAAGCTCGTCTTTATTTCCCCAAATTCCCGCAAGTCTATTAGTTAAAGCTTTTTCTCTAAATAATGCAAGTCTTGCTTTGTTTGAGTCAAGAGCCTCTTTTTTATCATCGGAAAGATTAACAGTGTCATTAATTGCAAAGGCAAGTACAGGAATCCCTTTTTCAATAGCGTACTCATATTCTAATTCCGTATAACTTTTTCCTGTGCTAGGATCAATAGAACCATATCGACCACCTATAATAAGCACGTAATAGTCGCACAAGTCGATAATTCTTTTTATCACATTTAATTGTTCTTGATCTGTTGCAATGAAATTTTCCATGCCAACAGGTATGCATCCTGCGGTTAAAATTACGTCAACAATTTTTTTACGTTCCTCAATCAAATCTGTATATGTAGAACTAATAAATACCTGATACTTTTTTTCTTCCATAATGTTTATCCTCTTAATTCGCCGTAGTAGTAATCGGGAATAATGTTAATTTTGATACCCAAGGAATTGAGTTTGACTTCAATTTCAGGGGTGACGAATACGTCGTGACCAACGTAAACCGCCTTATAGGTGGTTGCATCGCCAAGCGAAATTACAAATTCCTGCAAGTCTTCGTCAGTAAGGCAGATTGCAACCTTTTTATTGCCGTCAAAATCAAACCCGTTTTCAAGCTCAACAAGTTCTTTTATGTGTAGAAGTAGCTTGTCCGCATATTCGTAGTAAACTTGCTCGGTAATCGGTACAAAATCCACCTTATAGTACTTTAAGCTTGCCTTGTAATCTTCTTTTGCAATAACGCGCTTAATGCGCTCATACGTTACGTCACGGCAAATATTGTTTTCATTATTCGTACAAAGAATAAATTTACGCTTTCCGCCGTCTTCTGCGTTAAGTTTCATAACAGCATGTCCCGTTGTACCACTACCAGCAAAGAAGTCAAGAATAGTGGAGTTTTTATTTCCGTATAAACCACAAATGCGTTGTATAAGTCTTATGGATTTAGGGTAAGTAAATTTTGCTTCGCCGTCAAAAATTGTCTTTAGTTCCTTTGTTGCATCTTGAGAATGTCCTACTTCGGTATGCTTCCATATTGTCATAGGAGTAACGCCTTGTTTAACTTCACTTAAAAATTTTTTCACTCGTGGCATATTCCCGCCACTTTCACCAAACCATATACGATTATCCGCAACCATCTCTTCAAAGCGTTCTTTTGTAAATAACCAGCACCGCCCCGAAACAGGTAGCAATTTTGTGCCATTTGGTGTTATGATTTCGTATCGTTTTTCTTTAATCTCTGGACCGACAGTCATATCCGAAGATGTCCACGCCCCTCTCGGATCATTATCAGGATTTGAATATCTATTGTTGGTCGATTCCTCTCTCTTTAAACCATTACAAGTAGCATTTAATATATCTCTTGCATAACAAAGAATGTAATCGTGACTTTCTGAAAAGTGTTTTTTAAGATTAACGGGAGCAAAAGCTCGTTCCCAAATTATTTGTGCTATAAAATTATCCTGTCCAAAGATAGCATCGCATAAAAGTTTTAATTGCGCTTGTTCGTGGTCATCAATCGAAATAAAAATAACGCCTTGTTTAGACAATAGTTTATGTGCATAATCAAGCCTTTTTTTCATAAAAGAAAGCCACTTGCTATGTTTAAATCCATCTTCTTTGACAACAAAAGCATCGTCGTAAACAAAATCTTTATGTTCGGTATTGTAAGGCGGATCAATATAAATCAAGTCGATTTTTCCTTTGTGCGTTTTTCCTAAAAGTTTAAGGCTTGCCAAATTGTCGCCTTCGATAAGAAAGTTTTGCTGACCGCCGTTATCGATTTTAAAGCTTTCATCTTCAATTAAAACAGGGACGTTGTTTTCTAAAAGTTCATCAACCGCCTCACGGTGTTCTTCAAAAACTAAACCGTATTTTTTACCGTTGATATCCTTTTCAATATTCGACAAATAGACGAGCAACTGGTTCGTGTTCTCGTCTTGGTGTTCCATCAGCTTATTGCGGATTTCTGCTACCTGTTTTAATAATTCTTCTCTTTTCACTTTTGAAATATTTGTACTCATTTTTGATTACCAAGCCCCTTTTCGATAATTTCCGTTAAAAAGTCGTTTATGCTATAAGCGTAATTTTCATTTTCCTTAATTTCGTTTACTTTCTCCCTAATCTGCTTATACATTTTTGGTGGTAAACGTAACGGAAACGTAACCTTATCAACCGTTGGCGTTTTTGTTTTATTCATATCATAATCTCCGTTTTATAATGATATCATAATATTATAATGTTATGATATCATATATTAAATAAAAAGTCAACTATTTCTTATGTTATAGTTCAAATCCAGGTGTGGGAGAGTTTTACCATACAACGGATTAAAGTGTGTGGGACAAAATCTATCGTGAGATTTTTCTAAAAAATTGCATTAAAAAAGACCTATAAAAGCATAAAAATACTCTCATAGGTCTTAATTTTTACTGTAAAACGCCGATTTTAGCGAGAAAACAAAAAATATAGGTCTATAAGCATTTTGCTTATAGACCCTGACTTTTGTCTTACACTTATAAAAAAGCTGTCATTTGATTATATTTACATGTATTTATCCTTTACTTTGGCTTATTTGCTTGCAATCCATTGCAAATCAACCTTTTCCTTTAAAAAAACAATAAGTTTTTCATTCATAGGCACATAAACAACTTGCATCTTATTAAGAATTAACGTGTTCCCAAATTTTGAAGTATCAATATGGCTAACAACAGAATTATATTTTTTACTTGTAAAAGTTAAATATTTTTTCTGTTCTATAATAGAAGTATACTCCGCAAAACAAGCATATACTTCATTATATTTGAAAAAGGCTTTTTTCTTAAAAGGCGTACGCAATTCAATACCCTCTGCTTTAAAAATTGCATAATCATATACGCAAAGTTTAAATAGAAACAAATACATTACTCCAACAAATAAAATTAGTAATATAGATAGCCCAATTATTCTTAATTCATTACTTGCAGCATCTTTATAGATAAAATAACTTGCAACTATAAATATAGGAAAAAGAATCCAAAAAGCGAGTCTATTTAATAATGTATGCATTTTAACTTTTATTTCCACAAATAAAAACCTCGAATTTAATAAGAAGTAAAATATTTATATCACATTTTATAAAACTTAGCAACTCTTTTCAACAACGTCGTTAGTTCAAAACCTATAGGTTCCGGAAAATCGCAAAACGACAGCTCTAAATTGTAACATTTTCGCCCAACTTTTTGAGCGAATAAATATTCCGTTTTATACGCCTTTATCCAGTTTCTAACGCATAAAAAAGACGAGATTGAATAAATCTCGTCTTTTTTGCTACTTACAGCTTTTTTGTAAGTGCAAGATGTATGTGTGGGACTAAATCTCGTTTTTAGGGTATGTGTGTGGGACAAAATCTATCGTGCCGTTTTTCTTAAAAATCACATTAAAAAAGACCTATAAAAGCGTGGAAATGCTCTTATAGGTCTTAATTTTTGCTATAAAACGCCAATTTTAGCGCGTAGTCTAACGGTAAAATTAAATAGTCTTATTTTAATACACATCCGCCCTAACTGTCCAACCGTCCAAAATACACTTTTTAAAAATGGACAGTAAGGGATGCTTGTGGATTTTAGTCTGTTTTAGTTTTATTAGGCTGGACACTTGGACACATTGGACGGTTACTCTTTAAAAGAGTACTGTTATTGTTAGCAAAATAGCGGTAGAAAACCTACCGCTATTGATTACTCTAAATCTAAAGTTTCTCTAACATTAACACCTTCTAATTCTTCTTTCCCTAAACTAATATTACTAAGCACTTGGTAAAAATCTTCAAGTTTTATGTACTTTACTTTATATGCAACACACATGTTGGGTAGTTTTTCCGCATTAGGCTTATTATTTGCCTCATTTGTTACAACTATCGCCCCCAAAGAAATGGCTTTTGCAACTATCATGGCGTCCGCCTCAGGCGAGCCCATTCTAATGCTTTTTTCCTTTACTCCTTCTCGAAACTTTTCATTCTTATAAATGTCCATAAGAATTTTACATTCATCATTAGTCAAATACTGGAAACTTTCCTTGTTTGATTTAAACCAATCCCAATCATTTTCTTTTTTGGAAAAAGCACTTTCTAACTCTTCGTAAACTTCATCAACTGAAATCACTTTTCCTTCTTTCATAAGAACATCTAAGGGGTTATAAATACGCTCCTCAAAAACATTCTTTGGTTTCAACTGTTTAAATATAGTGGAGAAAATATTTGTATCAACAACGTAAATCATCTAATTTCCCCCCACCCTTTATATAAGGCTAATTTAGAAGCATTTGTTATGCTCATGTTCAAATATTGAGAAACTTTTAAGGCGTCTATTTTATTTGAATAATATTGATGGTAAACTGTCAATAAATATGCATCGCCAAAATATGCGCTTTGCGTTGAATAATAATCCCCTCCACTGCTATTTTTTGTTGTTCTTGAATACCAATCACCAACATATTGCTCAACAAACTCTTTTAGTTGTGTATGAGTAATTCTATCTATTTCATATAACCTTCTAACAATTACCTCTCTACTAACATTGAATTTTTTTGATAATAGTTCAATAGCACTCTCATCAATGCTTACTGGGCAATGATTCTTTAATTCATCGTCTGGAACAAAAAATTTCGCTGCGAACAAATTACAGTTTAATTCAGCTTGATAATTCGAATCATTCTCATATTGGTAAAAAATAACTTCATCGCTACGGAAATCGACGCCACTCGTTGCTGAAAGTATATGATATAACTCATGCATCAATGTAAAACATTGTCTAGAGGCAGCAGTAGTGTTGTTAATTAATATTACAGGAAACTCTTCATCATATAAACACAATCCAGAAATAGTGTCATCTCTAAATGCATTCTTGAATACATAAATCCCCAACTCAGCCACCGCATCACGCAAATATTTAAACATTTGTGTACTATCTCTATGCTTGTATTGTTTTTGATAAGAAAAATTTAAAAGTTTCCTTATTTCCTCGTAATCAATATCACTATTTAACGCCTTAAATATTGGATTAGGGTTTTTACCGTCAAAAAGTTCGTATAAATTTAACTGCATCGCTCTTGCATAGTTAATCATACGTATTGTTGCTGGAGATAAATCCTTATAGACTTCACTAGGCAATGTCCTACAAGATAACTTAATGCTTTTCATCTTAGGCTCTTCAGGGAAGAAAAATGTTGCTAGTGGTTTTTTATAATAATTAGCCAATTTTTTTAATTCGGAATAGTTGGGGAAAAGAGTTCTTTTTTCCCATTCTTCAATATCCTTAAAGTGTTCTTTAACTTCATCTATAGGAATATGGCTGTCTTCTCTCGCCCAAATTAACATTTCTTTATTATAATTGGATATTTTTTCTAACATATATAAATCTCCAATAATACTATATTTTATTGAACTCTTGTATTGAGTTCAATAATACTTTTCCGCTTGCTTCTACAAGTTTGATAGGAACAGCATTTCCTATTTCTAATGCTGCCTTGGTTAAACTCTCTCCGAACACGTAATCATCGGGGAATGTCTGTATGCGAGCGGCTTCCCGGACAGAAATTGCTCTATCTTCAAACGGATGCCCAAATCTTCCTTTTGAGTAACTTAAACACCCGCCTGTCATCGTTGGCGCTGGAGAGTCTGGATTCATGACGCCGTACACATCTGCATGTCCAGTATACTTTTTATGGCATTTTAACACTAAATGCTCTGGCAACGCCGTTCGCGTCCCGCCATTAGCACGAATAATCTTCATCCTCTCAATATTTATATCAGATAAATTCGCACAATAGTGATTCTTTATTTTGTCATCACTGTACCTTTCTCCTGCAGAAATTTTAGGCAAGCCTTCAAAAGTTTCACGAACTGTAACCCAACGTTTCTTGTCACCTTTTCCATCTTTACTGTGTGTTGTTTCTGGCAAAGAAACATCCATCCCTTTAGATTGTAATATCTCATAGATATCATATCTAACAGCATGTAATACAAATCTTTTTCTTAATTGTGGTACTCCGTAATCTGCAGCATTTACCACATCGCATACTACTTTATAACGCTCTTTAGCGGATGCATTAACGTTTTCCAATTCCGAAATAAACTCTTTAATTATCCTGCCCCCATACGACGACCTAATCCCTGGAACATTCTCCATTAGGACAAAAGGTGGATAGATTTCTTTGATTATCCTTTTATACTCCATCAAAAGTTTTTTTACTTCGTCTATTTTACTTTCATCAGAATTATTAATTCGATTCTGCATTGAAAACTTTTGACAAGGAGGACATCCCGCAAGTAAATATATCTCATCTCTAGAAACATTTCCCGCTTTTAGAATATCTTCTCCTGATAATTTGCAAATATCGTCCTGTATAACGTTGACGTTTTTTAATAGATAGTAATTTTTATAAGCCTTTACTGCCGCCTCGTCTATTTCTACAGCACATGCAACATCAAATCCTGCTTTGGTAAGGCCTATAGATACTCCACCACAACCAGAAAAAAGGTCAATTGCTTTAATCTTCTTCATAATCACTAAAATATCCTATTGTATTATCATCTAAAGTTCCTATCAATAATCCCCGGTCAAGATACATATTTTTGTTTTCGCAAGATGTCTCTGGCAAAAGCGCACAGTTATGACACGCAGCTAAATTACAACCATATTGACCTTGACCTGTACTTTGAATACATACTGGGTCAGCAGCACACCATTTTGCTTCGCTTATAGCTCGAGCAATAATATTTTCTACTCTTCCTGGTAAGCCTTGTCTTACTAAACCACCAAGAGAACCTTCAGAATCTCCAGATGCAGTATAAATAAGAACCCCTGCCATATTTGGCGCTTTATCGTCTATAAATTTACTGCAATATATCTTTTCTCTAATAGATGCATTCGAATATCCACTTTCACTCGCCAACGCTGTTATTAAGCAGTGGGCAAACGTATGTAACAGTACATATGCTGGATTCAAAATCTCATCTTTAAATTTGCCTGAATTTTTTAAGTTTTGTTCTATAATTTTTGTTCTTGCAATAATTTTTTCTTTACATGCCCAAGATAAAAGTTTTTCCTGATCAAATTCAAACATAATGCCTTCGCCACTATTTTTGATTGCTGGCAACCATGGCATTTCATTAACTGAAATTTGAGCAGGTTCACTATCCCCATCAGGAGTAATTCTCCTAAATCCTTGAAAAACTCTTGTCTCTCTCAATTTATGAACTAACGAAATGCTTTTTAAAAAATCTAGATTGTTATACAGTTGTATAGGATAATTTTTTACATATAACTCAGAGTCTGAAGTTCTAGCTGTAGTTATTAATATATCGTATTCCTGTTTCCTATACTCATCCTCTGTTTGTGGAATATACTCTTTTTCTTCTGCTATTTTCTTGTATATTTCTTCAATCGCTTGATTCTCATCGATTTCAGGCTCAAAGTCTTTTCTGCTCTTAACAAACTTTTTTATAAGTTCAAGATCAATTTCTCCGTTTGTTCTAGATGAACTTAATATTTTTATACCAGCTTCAATGCAATTTTGGGTCTCTTTATTCTTTTTTTGTTCAACAACTGGAATATAAACCGAACTTATTACATCCGCAAACCAAACATTTGACGCACCACGTTGTAAAACCAACAATTTTTCGCCACATTCTACATTCTGTTCACTACCCAGCCACGGACGATTACCTGTGCAAGTATAACCAATTTTACTTAAAGCATCCCAGCCAAAAGCACCACTCATTGTCGCTGTTGCACCACAAGTACATGTATAATGTATACCAGAAAGAGATGCGGAACTACCACCAGTGCTTCTAACTAACTTACATGAGTCTGTGATAGGTTTATCACTCTTTTTATGAACCCATTCCATTATAGGAAAGTCTTCTATGTGTCCTTTTTCACAAACAGCTATAAAACGCTCTGGAACCAAAAACGGAGTTTTCCCTTTAGCTTTGTTTTTGGAACAATAAGTTTCTTTTCCATTAGCCTTTCTAATCTCGCCAGAACAGCGCTTCCTTTGTTCTGCTGTGCCAATTTTTTCCATATTGCCACATACTGGACAATAATGCCAAAGAGGAAATCTGACAGCAGGTATCTTCATTTCAGCATGTTTCGCATCTTGCGAATAATCTCTAAAATCTGGAGGCATAACAAATTCCTTTCCTCCAAGTCTTTTAGAAAGTCTTTCATCCACAATCACAAAATCTTCAAAACTGTGACTTTCATCAAACCAGAAATCAAGCCCTGCAACCATTAGAGATTCGTCATGCGGAAATGGAACTATTGCGCCAACACCCCAAGGAGAAATTAATCCGTCTCTTCTAATAGAATATTTATTCTTAGCCATTTATTTCTTCCTCCTTTTCTACCCTTAAAGCCCTGCTGCATGTTAACCCACATTCTCTATCAACACTTCGCATCGATGTTGGAGATTCCCAACCTCTATCTTCCCAAGCTGTAGGCTTAATCGTACCAGCTTGGCATAATAAAGGTGCATTTTCACCAATCACAAACGAATGAAATTTTTCAGGCAACCACGCCTTCCATTCTCCCCATTTAGAAAAAAGTTGTTTCCTGATATCTTCTATTTCTTCTTTGTCAATCCCTTCTGCACGAGAAACTATTACATCTACTATCTCTTTATATTCTGCATCAGTTGGTACTCTTCTAGCGTTATCTCTATTATCTTTTTCAATAAAAAATCTATGCAATGCAACAAAAACAGCATGTAAAGCTCTTTCCCTAAGCGGCCTTGAAAAAGGTGTTACAGAAGTAGGTTCAACGCTAAAATATAATTTCGAGTGTTGAGACTGGAATTTTTCATAGTGTGATTTATCTCTCGATTTAGAAGTATTATATATGATAAAAACCAAACCAGGAGCATTAGAATCTCTTCCTACGCGGCTAGTTGCCTGAATATATTCCGACATAGATTTAGGCTGACCCGTAACAGTCATTAATCCTAATCTAGAAATATCCACACCAACAGAAATCATATTTGTTGCTAAACATACGTCTAACGGACGCTTTTCGTTGCCGCCGTACTTCACTTCCAAACTCTTTAAGATTTTCGGAATCTCGTCGTTACTCATTCGGCTTGTTAATTCAGCCAATCCACTTTCGTATATATATCTTCTATCAGTAGAAGATAGCGAAGATTCCAGCCTATTTCTGTAAATAACTTCTAAATGCTCTTTAATATCCGCTATAAACCAAGTAGCCGCTTGACCGAGTTCTCGCATACTACCAAAATAAGCAAGGTTTGTCCAATAAGCATCTCTTAATTTTTCATCTTCAACTTTCATAGCTTTTGCCGCATATAAAAACGCTGCAAAAGTATAAATTGATGCTGTCGCCGATGAGGATGCTGCCGCACCATATAAACCAACATACCTTCTACCAGTCTTGCCTTCTGCTTCTTTTGCAAAGAAACAATCCTTATATGTAGTTCCTTGCACTGGAAATTGAAAAACTTTATCCTCTCCACATGCATATAAAGCATTACATTGTTGTTTTGCATGGCTAATAGTTGCGGTTGAGGCAACAACTTTTGGTTTTTTACCGTTCCTTACACATAATTCATTTATTAAAGTCTCATATAATCCAACAGCAGAACCTAATGGACCCGTAATGAGATGTAGTTCATCTTGAATAATTAATTCAGGCGGTGTCCTTTCGTTATCCCCACCAAACAAACTTTTTGCCTCTGGTCTATAAGGAAGCATAGCAAACTTATCAACAGTTCCAAATAATAATGTTGGAGGTTTTGCATATATCTCATCGTCAAAAAGATTTAACGGCAAATCAAAATCTTCATCCGAAAAATCACAGTCTTCATTACAACATCTAAAAACAACATGCTTTTTATCTGGAGATATTTCATAACCTGGTGTTTGCGCCGTTTTGTCGGTTTTAAAAGTTTCCATACTTGCTCCACACCATGGGCATTTTAAAATAACGGAAACATTTTCACTAGTTTTTCCTGCTCTAATATCTTTAATTTTAGAAATAACTTCTAACGAATTATTCTTAGTCAAAGAATCCCCAACCCATAAACCGATAGTAATGCGTTCCGTTCCTAATAATGATTCATTTTCAGACCTGATTTTCTCTATGGCACAAATAAGGGATGCCGCTCTTTCATATTGCTGAGCAGTTAAAAGTCTTAACGTATAGCGCATTATTACGGTCGTACCAAAATCATTAGGATTTTTAATACGCCTCATAAATATGGTGAACGCGGTTAATCCCAAATATGCTTCAGTTTTTCCGCCACCCGTCGGAAACCAGATTAAATCTACAATATCCCTTTCTGGACAATCTTCCTTATATATCGAATTGAGATTCAACAAGATAAACGCTAATTGGAAAGGTCTCCACTTACCGTATACATTTTTTTCTTTATTATACCAAGTAGTTTCGTCATCAAAATCTGGCATAACAATTTCATTCTTCAAAACAAATGAAAACGTTTTGTTATTATAACTATCGTATTCGGTAAGAGGCAATTTATAATGTAATTGCTGTAACAACATCGCCTTGTTCGCCAATTGAAAGGCTTTTAATACCGATTCGTTTGATTTTAATAACTCTATTCCTTTTTCCATTCTATCCAAACAAACCTTGCAAAGTTCTACTTGTTTTTTTGCAGTTTGCTTAAATGTTTCACCTGGAATATCTATAATCTTCTTTTCTTCTTTAACTATCCATTCCCTGTATTCGTCACATAAAACTTGCAAATCAGAAAAAGTTGCATCCTTATCTAATGCATACATTTTCATGGATAATGTAGCATTTGACGTCGTCGGAACTATTGGCTTAACTTCATATTCTGGCATAACCGATGCAGTAATAACCGTAGGAACATCGGTATCATTCCATGTAGCAGCACAGCCATGTCCAATTGCATAGGTTTTTACGTCTCTATACAATAATGCGTTTAATTGATAATCGTCATCTTTAATTTCAGCACAAAAATTAGCTGGTAGTGGCAATAACTTTGCATTGCACTCCACGTAAAAAGCACATTGATACCAACAATCCGTTGCGTCAATATTCTTTTCTGTGCCAGGATTAGTGTTTATTAATGTAATTGTATAGATAGTAAATCCTTCTTGCGGTTTTCTTAATCTAAAAGTTACTGTAATTCCTAATCCCTTTATTTCTTTACCTTCAGTATCAAATAATTGATATTCTTTATGTCTTTTGGTTTTATTAGGAAGATTATCACTATTTAATCTCAAAACTGCATTGTTTTGTTTTCTATAATAACATTTTCTTTCCTTTTCAGAACGAACTATTATTCTATTTCCATTATCATCTTTCTTCTCCATCGGAACAGTAGACATACCTTCCGTATAAGAGCCTACAGATATCTTAACGTCAGCAAAATCCACTGTATCTGGAATACATAATGTTATACCCATTGCCGACTGGCGAAAATTATTAATTTTTGACGTTTCAGCTTCAATAGAAGGTTCCGCAATATTTTTATCGCCAATCATTTTGGATGCTGGAGCAACCGTTTCAAATGGGATATCCGATTCTATTTCCTCAACGTTCTCTTCCTCTTTATCTTCCAGTTCGCATTCGCTTATTTTTACTTGAGGAAACAATACTCCCGTTACATAAGTTTTTAAAGGAGAATCACAAAATAAAATCTCTTCCCCATTATCCTGTGTAAATCCAGGCAATGGATTAGGTCCAACCAAAATATCTTTAACAATTTTTAATACTTTTTCTCTTTCGCCCATTTTTTACCTCGCAACGGTAAGTTTTTTTCGTTGTTTTGACGCGCCAGTTGATTCCAATACGATTAATTTGCTTCTTGCTCTACTTAAAGCTATATACATTAATTGTGGATCAGAGTAATCTTCTATATCAGCCAAAATAACTATCTCGCTCTCTAGTCCTTTAAATGCATGTACCGTAGAAAACATAGCTAAATATGCAGAACTATCTTCTCCATAATTTCCAATTAAAAATTCATCTTCATCACATTGCCCAACAATAGACCTATCTCTTCTCTTTGGCGATAAAACCATAATTGAAGATGATTTGAAACCTTTTTTCTTCAAATCTTTTATAGTTTCCAAAAGTTTTGCGCCCTGCTCTTCCTTCTCATTCCAAATGAAGAAATCTACTGGTTCACCTGTGATTTTCAATCTGTACTGTTTATCTTCGTACCCAGTAATATTTATCAATTCATTACCTATAAACAACGTATTCCGGCAATTAATTGACAAATGTTTTCGAGCAAAAAAAGCAATATTTTTTAGCGTGGTTAAAGATGCATCTTTATATATGGCTTGCCTAGCAAAATCACCGTAAAAAGTAAACTTACCTTCCATTAAGCCATTTTTGAGAACCTTATCAAAAAACGATAAATATTCTTCTGTGCATAAGTCCTGAAATTCGTCTACTATAATTTTATCGAAGCAAATCCCTTGCTCTTTGACTGCTTCACAAGCTAATTGTGGTAATATTTTTTCAAAAAACTCATCATCTTTCTCGAACCCTTCAGTTTTTACTCCACATATTTTAGTTAAATACGCATGTAGAGAATAAACAGAAATCTTATCCTTGTCGATATTTCCTCTTATAAAATCAGCAAGATTTTTATTATAGCAGAAAAATGCCACAGTTCCTTCTTCAGCGCTTCTTTTTGCTTCTTCTACAGCTATTAAAGTCTTTCCTGTTCCCGCACCACCAGTTACTACAATCTGGTCATTTATTTCAATATCATCTAAACAAGCATATTGCTCTTCTGTTAAAGAAATGATATCTTTTTCCGTCTCTTGAACAAAACTTTTCAACGGAACAACGCAATCAACGATTGGACGTAATGTTTTTGCTATTGTTTCAGCTGTTGCAAACGTTAATTCTGCGGGCACTCTTTTTCCTAGTTGTTTCAACTCTTCTACAAAATTCTTGTGTAGTTTTTTGACAAATGCACAGTAATCATTATTGTCTGTTTTTTGACACAATCTCCAACTTTCATCTTCTGTTATAGTTGATATTGGGAAATTAGCTTCATCAGTAAAAATTACGCCATAGCCATACATTAAATTTGTCCGACTGCAAGATGCACCCAATTTCTCTACGATTATCCTTTCGATTTCAAACATGGCATCGTGTCCTTGTTGGAATGGACCTCTCTTTTTATAGGATTTTTCATGATTACGATTTATAAAAACCCAGTCAGAACCATCAAAACCAACGCCACCTGATTTTATTTCTAAAACAAAAACTCCAAGCTTAGGTGCAACAACCACAAAATCAGCCTCTCCGAAAACAACAACCTTATGTCTTGGCAAACGAAAAGAATGCAACACAAACCAATCTGCTGGTGCATAATCTTTGAAATATTCAAACACTTTACGTTCCCCAGAACTTGACGAACCTTCAGGGAAAGTTTTCGGAAACATTTTTGCCATTAGTACAAATCCTCTATTCTATTAATTCTTGCTCTACCAATAATTTCTTTATTTAAGACGTCTTCGACGGTATATATATGAATTTCTCCTATACCTTCAACTTCACCATGAGAAATGCTATTGTTTGCTATAGATTTTATCTCTTGCGCCCTGTTTTTTAATTCACTAGTAAGCCATCTGCCAGCACTTTGATGATAACCTTGTACCTTACGCCCAGCCTCGAAGATACTATCTATTACATTTAAATATTTTTCACACATTTCTTCTAATTCGGGAACACGAGAAGCAACAATTCCTATTGCTATCAAAACTTCCTTTTCTCTTGGCATTATTGTTTCTCCAGATAGCCAATACCTAACTTGTTGGAAAGTACATTCGCCTCCTTCATTATTAAGCGCTCTGCAAACATCTACAATAGACTTATGTTCTGCATAAACACTCAATAAGGTAGACCAAATCTCAGTTTGAGCGCGCAAATCATTCTCGCCTTTTTGCTCCATCAAAATATCCGCTTTTTCTCGAATAATATCTTTATCACTTTGACGAATTAATATTTTATCTCCCCTTTTCAGTTTTATAGCATCCTTTTTTGTAGGTCTATCGATGTCACCTTTTGACAATCCAGTCACATCAATAACATCATGCGTTGGATAAAAATACGCAATTTTTTCCTCAGAAAGTAACACTGGAACACACTCTATTGCTTCTGCTGAATCTTGCTCTATCCCAGTATTACCAAAAGTTGCTCTGATAATGGTATTCGGGATGTTATAATCTGATATTTCATCAAACTCTTCAGTATCTTCGGTAAATATTCTGTCTAACGGCTTATCGTAAATATCTTCTTGAGCGAAACTTATTTTGTCGGCTGTTTTTTTAATACTTTCGTGTGGAATGCATTCATCAAACCTTTTAACATAACGCTCCCGCCACTTGTTTTCGTAATCATATAAAATAAACACCAAATTTTCATAACAATAAGTTTGCTTTATGTGAATATATTCGTCCTTATCAAACCACGTCACTATTAAATAATCGACACTATCGAAAGACTTTTCTTGTTTTGAATAAAAATCTGACAATGTTTGCAACCGTATATTACAGTTCCCTCTTATAGAATTTATGTACGCAAAAGTTTCAGGGAAATACTGATATTTATTAGGTAGCAATACCAATATAGATTTTTGATTCCCATTAATTTTGGAAAAGAAACTCTCAATTTTTAATAATTTTGCAGGCTTCTCTTCATCTAATAATGAAACAAAATTTCCCAAAATCTCTTCTATCATCGCTTCTATCGCCTGTCCAGAATAAAAACGCTTTTGTGTTTCCCAGATTTCACTCAATTCGGCGATTTCTTTTTCAAGTTCGTTTCTTACTTTACCATCTATAGGACAAAGCAACCAAGTTAATTTATTTTGGAACGCCCATACCTTACGAACGAACTGACGCAAAATATTATCCGCATTATACGCTTGTTGAGACAAGGAACTAATTAAACGAACCAATTTTCTCAAACTCTTATTATTTGATGTTTCCATCTTAAAATCAGACAAGGCTGCTCTATTAACTTTTTCAGAAAATCTACCGAATAAACTTCTATTCTTTCCATTTGCCGTTTTATTTGCAGTCACCAATAATGCTTCACTTTTCATTGTTGACGGTTTCCAATGCCACAAATCAAACCCAAAATCCGTTAATAATGGACATTTTTCAAAGCCGCTTTCAGGAATGAAAGCAACAAACGGAATATCTTGTTTTAGGATTTTCTTAAACGTATCTGGATTGCTAATTATTTCATCAAACTTTTCAAGCGTAGAAAAAACAGCAAAAACTTTATCTTTTATAGTTTTGTCTTTTAACAAATAATAAATTTCTTCTATTTTTGTGGTAACAGCTATTGAAGGCAGACAATCTAACCTACCCTTATTATATAACTTAAATTTATCTGGGCTATCTAAGTCTATTTCTCCATATGCAACTGCGTCTTCAAAGTTCTGCCCATTTATATAAAGCGTATCAGTAAATTCTTTAAAATCATTTTTTGCCGATAATAGCGCTATTGTTTTTCTTAATGCAGTACGTTTAACTTTCAATGCAGTTATGAAGCCATCTGCATTTTTTAATTTTTCCTCCGCTTCTTTTCGTGCCTCATTCCAAACTTTATACAAAGAAAGCGCACCTTCAGTTTTTTCAAATAAATAATGAACGCCATTAACTGGACAATAAACAGTAGTTTTTTCTTTTCTTCCCGTTGTGAATTTTATGTATTTTTCTGGTCTAGCAAGCCCCAACCTACGTTTTTCGTTTTCATCTTCAATAATACCACCAAATTCAACAACGGCTTTTCCCAACCGAATATGCTGACCAATTTCTATATCTTCTAAAACGCTACCCGCATAGTCAGATTCATACTTAACGTTTGAAAAATATTTAGCAATAATTAAAGGCAAAATATTGCACTCGTTATCTGGCAATACTATTGCTATCCTTTTATTTCCGTCTGAAATAAATTTATCAATTATATATTGAGTAAGGACAAAAAGCGGATGCAAATTTTCCGATTCGCTTTTGCTGTCAATCGAAAAATTTATTGAATTGTATATGGGGTATTTCTTTAAATAATCATTCAACACCTGACTAACAAGCATTTCCTTTCTCCTTTGTTTTTCTTAATACATTATTTCTTTTGCTTAAAAATTTCTTTTTACCTTGTCTCTTTTTCTAGTTTATAATTCTTTAATCCTTTTTTCGATAAGTTCAATTTAAAGGTCTCTTTATTACTGCTCGTTCTCTAAAATTCTAAAATAATCATCATAACGTTCGCTAACATATTCTGCAATAAGGTTAATCATGGGTTTAGCATTATTATCACGATAAAATGAATCAAATGCCTCATAATAACGCTTACGGTCAGAAAATTTAACGTTAATTGCAGGATAACCATTTCTAATCAATTCAAGATTAAGTATCAAACGCCCAGTTCTTCCATTGCCGTCAATAAATGGGTGAATTCCTTCAAATTCAAGATGAAATAAAGCAATACGCTCTATAATATTCATAGTTGTTTTGCGCTCTTCATTCTTGGCGAGAAGGTCAGTCATTCTCGGTTCAATTAAATAGGGTTGAACAGGTTCGGTGAATGCGCCCATAATGCGAACGGGAATACGACGATACACGCCCTTATCTTCAGGTTGATTCATTAAAACAAGCGAATGAATGTCTTTAATCGTTGACTCATTTAAAGGAACTTCCTTAGTGGCGATATCTCTTACGTATAAAAAAGCATCACGATGCCCTACTGCTTCAAGATGGTCTTTCAATGGTTTTTGGTCAACAGTCATTCCTTCAAGGACAATCGCCGTTTCTTGAAGTGTTAACGTATTCCCTTCAATAGCATTAGAGTGATACGTAAATTCAATCATAAACTCTTGTCTTAGTCGATTTAATTCGCCATAAGTAAGTGGACGCATAGAATTTAGTTTTTCCCTCTTATATTCTATTGCGTCAAATATGCTATTTTTAGAAAATCTTCCATCCTTGGGTTTTGTTGCGTTTTCAGGAATCATATAGAGTTTACCCTTGCGAATAACACCGTCAATTTTTCCTTCAGCACATAAAATTCTAACTCTACGTGAGGATATTCCCCATTTTTCCGCTGCTTGAGAAACTTTTATATATTCCATTCAAGCACCTCCTTGAAACAATTACAAATTTCCTATTATAAGTATAACGTTTTTTAGGAATAATGTCAAGTGGTTTTGAGGGTTTATATATAATAAATATTCCTAAAATTGAATTAACGGAACAATATAATGTGTCTATCATAAAATTATAACCTAGTTCTTAAATCCACTAATAACACATTTGTATAAATACGCTTATTTGAATTTTACACATTTGTGAAATTTGAGAAAAACGCTCACCACGTCTGGATTTGAACCTTAAATTTTTAGAATTATACAACAGCGCGTGTTTATAAAAATCAATAAAAGCGTTGACGTTAACTGCTGTTTTTATGTTCAAATCCCACTAGGGCGTAGTTTTACCATACAACGACCTAAAGTGTGTAAGGCTAAGAGTAATTTTTAACAAACAAAAAGCAGTTAGTGTTATACTAACTGCTTTGTTTTTTAATTTTGGAAGTTCCTTCTGCGCGCATTAATCTTATAGAACACAATTTTGCAATCGCTAAAAAACAAAATTGCTGCCGTTCGTGTTGCACTTTCATGACACGTTCCCTATTCGTGTACTACCACGGGTTCAGATTTTATAAGCACATCAAACTTCCTCAAAACGGTGCTTACTGTGTTAAACTTTAAGGGCAAACCCAACAATTTCCGATATAAACGGGTAGTTACCCCGAAACCGATATTAGCATCTCGGCTATCCTTTTTAAGAAATTGTGAAAATTATTTACTAATGGTATTAATATTTTAGCAAAAGAAATATTATTTGTCAATAAAACCTATACACTAAAGGGACAAAAAGATAAAATTATTCTACCCCTCAGTCACTGCGTGACAGCTCCCCGTGAGTGAACTAAAGTTCACGGCGTTCGCAAGGCGAAAGCCTTGCTCGGCTAAGGATTTTTCAAATCTCTACACTTAGAGCCAAGAAAAAACCTAATCCGATAGTTCGGATTAGGTTTCACTTGGCTCCCCGTGTAGGATTTGAACCTACGACCCATCGGTTAACAGCCGATTGCTCTACCGCTGAGCTAACGAGGAATAATTGAATGCGGCAGCTCCTTATCCTCCCGTGCCGTTGCCAGCAAAGTACTTTCAGCGCAATTGAGCTTAACTTCTGTGTTCGGAATGGGAACAGGTGGATCCTCAACGCTATCGCCACCGCAATGGTTATATAACAGCCGTTTTATCTTTTTAGTTACACTTTCACTTCGCTAAAACCTTTTTCGACTGATGTATACTAAATCTTTTAAGTCTTTATGAAGACTCACAACTACATAGTAAATAGGAACAAATTACTTTAAAGGCTTTTGGGTTTTCTGATCTTTTTGTTCAAGGTACGTTTTTTCTTCGCTTTAATTCTCTTTTGAGAATAAGCCCTCGACCTATTAGTATCGGCCAGCTGAATACATTACTGCACTTACACCTCCGACCTATCAACCTCATTGTCTATAAGGGGTCTTACAACCTTAAAGGTTGGGATATCTTATCTTGAGGCGAGTTTCACGCTTAGATGCTTTCAGCGTTTATCTCATCCGCACTTCGCTACCCTGCTATGCTACTGGTGTAACAACAGGTGCACAATAGGTGCGTTCATCCCGGTCCTCTCGTCCTAGGGACAAAGCCTCTCAAATATCCTACGCCCACGATGGATAGGGACCGAACTGTCTCACGACGTTCTGAACCCAGCTCGCGTGCCACTTTAATCGGCGAACAGCCGAACCCTTGGGACCTGCTACAGCCCCAGGATGTGACGAGCCGACAT
>JAZNBE010000016.1:0-162168 GCA_045586885.1 Christensenellaceae bacterium | reverse complement strand
AAACGCTTGCGTTTTTGGTTGAACAAGTTCAACGCCAAAAATTATTATATAGTTTTACTCGCATACGCTCGTTAGGGTTCGACTCCCTCCGTCATACTTCAATTCAAAAAAAACAACGGCAATCAGCCGTTGCTTTTTTTGTGAAGGGGCGATAAAAAAGATATTTTTTCGTTTATCTATTTAGGTTTGAACTGACGCGTCCTAATCATGCCGAAAGGCGTGTATATCATCAATTCCGTGATGATATGCCATTGCTTTCGCAATGAATAAAAAACGACTTTTATGACAAGACACCGATCTTGTATGAAACCGCTTCAGCATCCTAATTAGGGGTAGATAACGAAAGCGAAGAAAAAGTGCAGAATCTTTTGCAGGAAGCCGAGGGGAACCTCATAGAAGTCCAATTGCCCGACATTGGAGTAGAGGGATCTGATGAACAAGGAAAGGATGGCGACAATAGTGCCGATCGTCAGTGTAATGCAAAGGATGGGGCTGAGCAAAAGTGTCAAAATCAGGTAGATGGAAATATGCGTTTCAAAGCCGCCACTCACCTTACCCCAGCCCGCTTCGATGGCGTCGTTGGTCAGGGAAAGGGGGCTGTTGGAATATGTCTTGAATTTCGCGCCGCTTCGATGCTCAAACTTATAGTTGCTATTGTAGGTTTCAACCGTCACAGCGCAACCGCGAATTGACACCAAGAACGCTGCCGAGAGGAAGAGGATAAAAAAAGATAAAACGGGGTTGAGTAGCGTGATATTCAAACCCGCGAGGAAAGCGGGAACGCTCCCAATCATTCCTAAAAGACCATATGCCATCAAAAAGGATAGGGGGAGAACAAAGAAAGCCATCAAAATTAGATTTGCCACCCGCCCCATACGGAATTCACTTCCGAGTTCGATGTAAAACAGGTAGCCAAAGATGGCGGCGATCACGTTGTCGTCATCAAAGGTCAACTCAAGGCTACTTCCTTGAAAGCGCGTGCTAATAATCGTTCCGAAAAGGATACGAACGAAGGCGATGGGTGCCAAAAGGAACTCCATCAGATAAGGGAAGAACTGAACACATTCTCTAAGCCGTCCCATAGCCAACGCAAGGACAGCCAAAAGAACAGCGAGGAAGATAACGGGCACGATCTTGTTCTCCATATTCGACGTCATAATCCCGACCACGCTTATGCCAAGGATTGTCTGAAAAATGGAAACGACATATGCGAAAAATTTTTTCATAATATACGCTCTCCTTATAAAACAATTCAACATATAATTATTTAATTTTATTATAGCTTATATTTTTAGGAAAGTCAATAGGCAAAAATCATTTTTTCTTCCTTAAATGAAAAAAAGGCCGAGGATATTTCTATCACTCGGCTCGACTATGTTTTATTCAATTTTTAATTTTGGCAATAAAAAAAGCACAGAGCTTTTCTTTCTCTGTGCTGTGTGTGTTGGGCGGTTTTTGTTCTCACGGGAGTTCAAATCCTTTCGGTATCGGAAAATACCCATTTTTCATCTTCAAAATCGAACATAAAAATTTCGCCCTAAAAAAGCGAAAAAGCCTTGAAAAATCAAGGCTTTTTGCGGCGATATCTTTTTTATCGCCCTTTTATGGTGGAGTTGGAGGGAGTCGAACCCTCGTGTTGCGTGCAAACCAAAGAACTTTCTACATACTTAGCCTTAACCCTTTCTCTTGTTTCCTTCTTGGTAAGGCTCAAAACGGAAACCGTAATTAGCTATTGTTTCATTTTTGCAACGCTTTTCAACTACAAAAACGCTTCCCATCTAAATGACGCTCTTTTTCTATCCGATGGGATGATAGAAAAGAACGAGCCGCTAAATTACGCAGCTAATGCTAAACTTCTATTGTCAGCTAATTTTAATGCCACTTTTAACGAAGAGTTGGCGTCTTCGGTATGCTTATGCTCTCCCTTTCGCTCACAGTCGAAACCGGTGCAACCCCAAATAAAAACGCCGTAAAAAAACTTACGGCGCATTAAAAATACCTAATTAACGGACTTATAGCCCATCTTTTTAATATTTTTGCTTTCTAATAGAGCCGTCTTCTTTATGAATAACAATTGAACTTTCTTGATTACCTGCTACTTGTTTAGCGTAATCAATCGCTTCTTTTTGAGTGTCAAAAAGTTTTAAAGCCTTTTCTGCTTTTTCCTTCTTAACTTGCCATTTGCCGTCTTCTGCTCTTTTTGAAATGTGATACTTACCTGCCATTTTTTAAAACTCCTTTGTATTTTATAAATTACGTTAGTAATTTTTTAACTCTCTTTCAACTTGACGTTGAATATCTCGCTCAGCAAGCACTTTCTTTTTATCGTAAGTGTGCTTACCTTTGCATAGACCTATTTCAAGTTTTATTAAAGAACCCTTGAAATATAGTTTTAACGGAACTATGGTATAGCCTTTGGCTTGAACTTTTTGCGTAAGTTTTGTAATTTCACTCCTGTGAAGTAAAAGCCTTCTATCGCGCTTAGAGTCTTTACTATTATATGCGCTAAGCTTATCGTAAGTTGCAATATGCATATTTTTAATAAATAAACTCTTTTTATAAATTGAGCAGTAACTATCTTTAAGGCTAACGTTGCCATTACGTATAGATTTAACTTCGCCACCATCAAGCGAAATTCCAACTTCTAAAACGTCTTCAACAAAATATTCAAACCGAGCCGATTTGTTTTCGCAAATAACCTTCATTTTTACTACCTATTATAATATAACACAATTTTTTTAACTTTGCAATACCTAAAAAAAATTTTTTTAATAAATGAAAAAGTAAGTTTTGGCAATTTTATGCAAGCGCAAAATCTACTCGCCTTGAAGTTAAATCAACCCCAACGATTACAATCTTTACTTTTTGACCTAATTTAAAGGTTCTTGACTTAGATGATAGAGAGAAGTTATCTCTATCATATGAATATTTACCCTTTGGCAATAACTCTAAAGGCACGAACCCTTCGCAAGTGTTATCAAGTTCAACGAAAAAGCCTGTTGACACAACTCCGCTAATAACCCCAAAATGCGTTTCGCCTATCTTATCTTGCAAATATTTTGCTTTATATAAATCGTCAACGGCGCGTTCAGCCTCTTCCGCTATCTTTTCACGTTTAGATGAATTATCGGCTGCAACTTGACAAAAGTCCTCGTATAAGTCGATTAACTCCCAAATTCTTCCGTTAAGCGACGCCTTTAAAACTCTATGAACGCATAAATCTGGGTATCTTCTTATTGGTGAAGTGAAGTGGCAATAACATTTTGAGGCAAGCCCAAAATGTCCTAAATTTTCAGTTGAATATTTCGCCTTTTGCATACTTCTTAAAACCGTTCTATTTACTACCGCAAAGAAAGGAGAATTAATTGCGTTAGATAGTAACTTTTGAATATCTTTAGGGTAGCACTCATCACGCTTTGTGATAAATTTTATGCCAAGCGCGTTTAAAAATTTCTTTAACGTATCTAACTTTTCAGGCGTAATTTTTTCGTGAACACGATAAATGCATGGCAAACTTTGATAAAATAAATAGTTCGCAACCGCTTCGTTTGCCAAAACCATAAATTGCTCAATAAGTTTAGTCGAGCGAGTTGGCTTTTTAAGTTCTATTTCAAATTTTTCGCCCTCAAATGAGATTTCGGCTTCCTTTATGCTTAAATTGATATAGCCTCTATCGTTTCTAGCGTTTTCCAGAACTTCTCTTAACTCATCCATAAGTAAAAGACTATCTAAAATATCGCTATATTTTTCGCAAAGTTCTTTATCGCCTTCTAAAATTTTATCAACGTTTTTATAAGTCATTCGGCGAACGCTTTTTATATAACTCTCGGCAAAACTCGTATCAACAACTTCGCCGGTAGTGTCAATTTCCATAAAAACGGAAAGCGTTAGCCTTCTAACACCTTCGTTAAGCGAGCAAATACCGTTCGATAGTTCAAAAGGTAGCATTGGAATAACTCTATCTGGAAAATAAACGCTAGTTCCCCTTTCAAAAGCCTCTTTATCAATTTCACCTTTAAAAGATACGTAGTTTGAAACGTCGGCAATATGCACGCCAAGATGATAATGCCCCTTTTCATCTTTTTTAATAGAAACGGCGTCGTCAAAGTCTTTTGCGGTATCGCCGTCGATTGTGAAAATTTGCTCGTTTTCTAAATTAAGTCTGCCTATAACTTCGTTATCGCCTACTTCTTGAGAAATTGAGCGAACTTTTTGCATAAGTTTTTCATCAAATTCGCGGTTTAATTTTAATGAAATAATTATTGAATTTTCTTCCGTCGCAAGTTCGTATTGCTTGCCTATTATAGAAATAATCTTACCTATAGGGCAACGATTGATAGGATATTCCGTTATTTCAATAAAAACTTTATCGCCAGAGTCTGCGTTAAATAAAAATCTATCTGGAATAAAAATATCGCATAAATACGCTTTTTCATCAGGGCGCACGTATGAAGAGCCGTTATCGTGAAAAAGAGTTCCAACCAAAGTGGTAATTCCACGCTTTAGAACTTTTACTACTCTAACGGAATCGTTAGTCCCCCTTCCCCATACTAAAACTGCTTGAACGGTATCGCCGTGCAAGGCTTGACCTAAATTTTGCGGTGAAACAAAATAATCTTCTCCATCTTCCGTAGTTATAAAAGCAAAGCCTTTTTCGTTGCACCTTAAAACACCTTGAACGAATTTTTCGTCAAGAGGTTTTTCTTGTTCGACCTTATAATCTTTATGCGAAAGATAGTATTTGCCTTCTTTAAAATAGATTTTTTTGCTATCTATTAAAATTGAAAGACCTTTTTCTAAATCCCTTGGCGATACGCCAAAGCCTGCCTCTCTTTTTAATATTAAGCCAAAGGGCTTTCCATCATATAAGCCTATTTTGAAGTTGTGATAAAGTTTTTCTCTAAATTGTGAACTCATATTTAACCTAAATATCAAAATTAAACAAAATAAAAACGGCTAACTTGTAGCCGTTTAATTTTTTGGTTAGAATACCATAAGTAAATCAATTAAGTAGAACCCAACCATAAATAAAATGATAAGACCGATGCAAACGTAGGTAAGTTTTTTAAGCTTACTTTCTAAAGTTTTGCCTTTACCCTTGTTATAAAAAGTATCGGAATTTCCACCAAGCGCGCTTATACCGCTTGAGTTACCCGGTTGAATTAATACAACGACTATAATAAATATTGCACATAATGCCGCGCCGATAACGAAAGTTAAGCTAAGCGCTCTATACAATAAGTTCATATCAACTAATAAATTATTTAACATAAGATTGCTCCTAATATTTTTTCCAAAATGCTTAAAAATTATAACACATAAATTACAAATATACAAGTGTTTTGCAAAAGTTTTTAGCCAAGTATTATTTTTTAACCATTTTTTTATTTATTTTGATAAACTTTTTTCGTTCTATTTCTTTAAAATGCTCTTGCCAGTCATCTCTTCAGGGATTTCTTCGCCCATAATTTCAAGCATAGTTGGCGCAATATCCGCTAAAACTGCATCGCTACGAAGTTCAAAGCCAACGTATTTATCGCAAGCAACGATGAAAGGAACTGGATTTGTCGTATGAGCAGTGAAAGGCGAGCCGTCTTCATCGAACATCTTATCGGCATTACCGTGGTCTGCCGTGATAAGTGCGCAACCGCCTTTTGCTAAAATGGCTTTTACAACCTTATCCATACAGCCCTCAACCGTTTTAACCGCTTCAACCGCTGCAGGAACGCTACCGGTATGACCTACCATATCGCAGTTAGCAAAGTTTAGAATAATTACGTCAAACTTATCGCTTGCAATTTCTTCTAAAACCTTTTCGGTAACTTCAGGCGCGCTCATTTGAGGTTGAAGGTCGTAAGTGGCTACCTTTGGCGATGCAATCAAATCTCTATGCTCGTTTGCGTTAGGCTTTTCAACGCCACCGTTAAAGAAGAACGTTACGTGCGCGTATTTTTCAGTTTCAGCAATACGGAGTTGAACGTAGCCCTTGTCCGCAAGGTATTCGCCAAGCGTGTTTTTTAAACTTTGTGGCTTAAACGCAATATTAACGCCTTTGAAAGTTGCGTCGTATTGAGTAAAGCATACGTAATATGGAGCAAGGAAACCAGTTTTTCTTTCAAAGCCTGCAAAATCTTCTTGAGAGAAGGCTCTAGTTATCTCTCTTGCTCTATCTGGGCGGAAATTGAAAAATACGATAGAATCGCCTTGTTCAATAAGACCTATTGGCTTTCCGTTTTCGCAAACGTTAGTAGGAAGAACGAACTCGTCGGTTACGCCGTTTTCATAACTTAATTTAACAGCCTCCGCCGCGTCTTCGCACTTTTCGCCGTTGCCGATAGTTAAAGCATCGTATGCCTTTTCAACTCTTTCCCAACGGTTATCTCTATCCATTGCGTAATATCTTCCGCAAACGCTAGCAATCTTAAACGAGCCTAAATCGTTAAGTTTTTGTTGAAGTTCTTCAACGAACGACGCGCCACTTGTTGGAGAAACGTCTCTTCCATCTAAGAAACAATGAACGAAAACGTCTTTCAAGCCTTCTTTTTTACATAAATCTAAAAGACCAAAAAGATGCTCGATATGGCTATGCACCCCACCGTTTGATAACAATCCGTAAAGGTGAAGTTTTTTGCCGTTAATCTTAGCGTTGTTGATTGCGCCTAATAATTCTTCGTTTTCGAAAAAATCCCCGTCAGCGATAGCTTTGGTAATTCTGGTTAGTTCTTGGTAAACTATTCTACCAGCGCCAATATTTAAGTGCCCTACTTCGCTATTGCCCATTTGACCGTTAGGAAGACCAACGTCCATACCGCTAGCGCCAAGTTTTGTTGATGGGTATTTTTCAGAAAGTGCGTCTATAACACCGCTATTAGCAATTTTTATTGCATTTCCATCTACCTTATCGCTATAAGCGTAGCCATCCATTATTAAAAGACAAACTGGTCTTATACTCATTTTTTTCATTATTTACCTCATTGAAAATTCCGCTTTTTTGCTAAGCGGAATTTTTCGTTTGAAAAATATTTAAGATTAGTAATTAACAACTTGAGAGAAATCAACTGCCTTTAATGATGCGCCACCGATAAGGCCACCGTCGATTTCCGACATTGACATAAGTTCCTTAGCGTTAGAACCTTTCATGCTACCGCCGTATTGAATACGAACGAGTTCTGCCTTTTCTTTGCCGAAAAGTTCAGCAACTACTTTTCTTATAAAGCCGATAGTTTCGTTTGCTTGTTCGCTAGTAGCAGTTCTACCAGTGCCGATTGCCCAAATTGGTTCGTATGCAATAACGAGTTTAGTGATATCTTCAACGCCCTTAAAGCCTTCAACTACTTGAGTTCTTAAAACGGCTTCGGTTTTGTTGGTTTCTCTCTCTTCTAAAGATTCGCCAACGCAAACGATAGGGGTTAAACCTTTTTCTAAAGCCTTTAAAGTTCTCTTGTTTACGGTTTCGTCAGTTTCGCCAAAGTATTGTCTTCTTTCGCTATGTCCAATAATAACGTATTCAACGCCGATTTCCTTAAGCATATCGGCAGAGATTTCGCCAGTGAACGCGCCACTTTCTGCAAAGTGAACGTTTTGAGCGCCAAGTTTTACGTTAGTGCCTTTAATAACTTGAGCAACTTGATATAAATCGGTTGCTGGTGGACATACTACTACGTCGCATTGAGCGTCTTTAACAAGTGGGATTAATTCTTCGCAAAGCTTTACGCCTTCAAGTGGCGTTTTATTCATTTTCCAGTTACCTGCAATAATAGGTTTTCTCATAATTTCTCCTTAGAAGTTGTTTAAAAAGTCGGTCTATAACTTCGTTATCTTACGTTTTTAGATTAGTTGTTTTCGTTAAGGCAAGCAATACCCGGAAGAACTTTGCCTTCAAATAATTCAAGTGATGCTCCGCCACCGGTTGAGATGTGAGTCATCTTATCGGCAAAGCCAAGTTGAGCAACTGCAGCCGCGCTATCGCCACCGCCGATGATAGTAGTAGCGTCTTTAGCGTCTGCTAATGCTTTTGCCATAGTCTTAGTACCTTGCGCTAAAATTGGGTTTTCGAAAACGCCCATAGGTCCGTTCCAAATAACAGTCTTAGCAGATGCGATTAAACCGCTATAAAGTTCGCAAGTTTTTGCGCCGATATCAAGACCCATTTGGTCGCTTGGAATATTGTCAACGCTAACCGTTTCAACTTCGATTTCAGCATCGATTGGGTTAGGGAAAGATTTAGCAACAACAGAGTCAACAGGAAGAACTAAGTTCTTGCCAAGTTTTTTAGCCTTTTCAATCATTTCCTTGCAGTAGTCGAGTTTAGTATCGTCAACTAAAGACGCGCCAACTTCTTTGCCTTGAGCCTTTAAGAAGGTGTAAGCCATACCGCCGCCGATGATAAGTGAATCGCACTTTTCTAATAGGTTAGAAATAACGTTAAGCTTATCAGCAACCTTTGCGCCGCCTAAAATCGCAACGAAAGGACGAACTGGGTTTTCTAAAGCGTCTGCCATAACTGACAATTCTTTTTCGATTAGGAAACCGCAAACTGCAGTTTCAACAAAACCGTATTCAACGATAGCAGCGGTTGAAGCGTGTGAACGGTGAGCCGTTCCAAATGCATCGTTTACGAAAATATCGGCAAAACTTGCAAGTTTTTTGCAGAATTCTTCTTCTCTCTTTTCTTCGCCACCGTTAAAACGAGTGTTTTCAAGAACAACGATTTCGCTTTCTTTGATTTGAGCAACTTTTGCTTGAGCGTCCGCGCCTACGGTATCGGTAGCAAAAGTAACCTTTACGTTAGATAAAATTTCACCAAGTCTATCAGCAACTGGCTTTAAGGTGAATTTCTTGATATCTTTTTTAGCCTTTTCTAAATATTCTTCAGTTGCCTTTGCTTGTTCTTCAACAGGAAGAGCGTCAACTGCTTTCTTTTCTTTTTTGTTTAATTTAATCTTTTCGTCAAGAACGTTGTGTGGCTTGCCAAGGTGTGAACATAAAATAACCTTTGCGCCGTTTTCAACTAGATATTTAATAGTAGGAAGCGCGCCGTTAATACGGTTTTCATCAGTGATAACGCCGTCTTTCATAGGAACGTTGAAGTCAACGCGAACTAAACATCTTTTACCTGATACGTTTACGTCTTTAATAGATTTTTTATTCATGAGAATAACTCCTTAAATTTATTTTCCACTATATAATATCTAAAGACGATAAAAAAGTCAATTATTTAACTTTGCGAACGCAAATTTTTAGCCGTTTTTTTGATATTTTTAGCGTTTTGGTTGTTTTTTGCTTTTTTATTGACAGGTATAAAATTTTTTAAACTTACAAACGAAAAATTAGTTAAAAAATCGCAAAACTTACACAAATATTTAATGATAGGTAAACAAATAAACCCTCCAACAACGTTAAATACCGTGTGGAAATTAGCAACGGCTCTTGGAAGGGATGAGTTTTTTACGAAAAAACTAACGATCGCGCCCTTGAAAACTCGCATTAACGCAAAGAAAACTATTCCGCATAAAACGTTGAATAATACGTTAAAAATTGCTACTTGCTTTGCGGTTTTCCCTTTATCGAGCGATGCAATTATAACGGCTACGCACGCGCCCACGTTTGCGCCTAATATTACGAATATGCAGTTTTCAAAACTCATTAGTCCGCTTGCCGATATTATTACCAAAAGACTAGTTACTACCGACGAACTTTGGCAAATTGCCGTTAGCACAAAACCGTTAAGCACTAATAACAAGTCGTTTTCTACGCAAAAAACCACTCTAAACCACTTATAGCCAGATATTGCATACGCCGCTTGAGTTATTATATCTATGCCGATAAACACTAGCGAAAAGCCTAAAAATATTGAAAGAACAAGGTTTAGTTTAGGGTGCTTTTTAGACGACAAGATTACGGCTATGAACGCTAGAATATAGGCCACCATAAGCGGTGAAAAGGAAGAAAATGATAGCGATACTATTTGAGCGGTAACGGTAGTGCCGATATTCGTGCCTATAACTACCGCGCAAGCGCTTAAAAAAGGCACTACCCCACTATCAACTAAAGTTATTAAAACCATATTGATTGCAACGCTACTTTGAGCAATACCGCTTACCGCCATCCCTAAAAATAAAGACGGTGTTTTTCGCCTAGTTGACAGCCTTATAAAATCAAAAAGCCTTCCTTCCACGACCTTCTCAACGTTTGAACTTATTAGTTTTAGAGCGTATAAAAATACGGCTATTCCGCCAAGTAATCTTGAAATATCAAAAAACATAAAGCACCTCTATTTATTCTATAAATAAAGGCGCATTAATATAACGAAACGTATTTAATTTTTTGTAAAGTGTATTTTATATTAGTTGTAAATTTACGAAATCAATCTGCTATTTTAACATATTAAAACTTCTTACCGCAGAGCCTTTAATAGTTATAATTAGGTCAAAGTTTTCTTCTTCGCCATAAAATTCTATCTCACAAGGCGAAGTTAAGCAAAAATATTCGTTCAAAACGTTTTCTAAATCTCTTTTAATTAAATTAAGCGAGCCGTTCACAAAGCCAAACCTATCGCTTTCAATCATCTTTTTAATTCTTGAAGAGTTTTTCATTTTACTCCTTTTTTAAATTTTTCTTGAAAATTCTCAAAGAATTTTTTATAAACCATACTCTTACTATCGTTCATCTTAATCAGGTTTTTTGCAAGCAGTCTAAAACTTGCTTGACAAGAATTTGAAACGTTACCTATTCCGCTTTGAGAAATTAAAACGCTATCGTCTTCATAAATTACGCCAAGAAGTTTAGTTTTTAATATTTCTTCACACTCTTCAGGGCTTAGCGTTTTACCTTTTGAAACTAAATCTCTTCGCACTCTATTTGCAACGAGATAAACGTCCTTTAACTTATAACTTTTAAGTATGTTTAGAACCTTATCGGCATCACGAAGGCTAGTAGGGTAACAGTTTATTACTACGATTGCCTCGTCCGAGCAAGCAAGCGCTCTATGAAAACCGTTATCAACCCCTGCTGGACAATCGAAAAAAATAAAATCAAACGCGCTTGAAAGCCCATCGGCTAGAAGTTTTACGTTTTGACCGTGAACGCTTGAAGAAAAACTACGGCTTGAACCTAAAATATAAAAATTACGCTCACACTCAACGAGCGCTTGCTTAACCCTACAAACGCCCTCGACTACGTCTTGCAAATCGTAATTTATTTTATTTTCTACACCGCAAACTACGTCTAAATTGTTAAGGTTAAAATCTAAATCTATAACCAAAACTCTTTTGCCAAGTTTCGCTAGTTTTGATGCAAGGAAACAGGCTATCGTAGTTTTACCAACTCCGCCTTTCCCACTCGTTATAACAATTTTTCTCGACATTTTTTCACCTATTCCCATTTTAGAATAAAAATAACGAAAAAACGGAATAAGTTTTGTCTAAAAAATATGAATTTTGTCTTAAAAGTGGGGCTATAAGCCCGTTATTAAGATTTTTTGAACACAAATAAAGCGTAGCGAAATTTCGCTACGCCCACTATTTTATCTAATTAAATTCTAATTTCGGTTTCTAAATCGAATAAAGATAGGTATTCTTTATTAAATTTTAAACCAACTTTTTCGCCTTGCTTAAAGTCAAACGTTCCTAAAATTATTGCAAAGTGTTCGTTTCTGTCGCCTTCGATAGTGAAAGTCAAAACGCCCTTTTCTTCATTAATTTTTTGATAGTCTTGACACACTGCTTGGAAGTCTTCCCCAAGAGAAACATCTTCCGCGCGAATTGCTAGTTGAAGTTTTTTGGATTTATCTTCAAGTGATTTTGCGCTATCTTTAACCTTTCCTTCAAGCGAGATTTTATTGCCGAAAAATTCGAAATTTTCGCCGTCCGTTACACCTTCGAAAAGGTTAATCGGCGGTTTACCGATATATCTTGCGATAGAAACGGTTTTAGGATTATCGTAAAGTTCTTTAGGCGTTCCAACTTGCAAAACTTTACCCTTTTCCATAAACACAATTCTATCGGCTAAGGTCATGGCTTCAACTGCGTTTGACGTTGCGTAAATAAAGGTTGCGCCAAGGCGTTGGTGAAGTTTTAAAATTTCGTTTCTTAGTTGAAGGCGTGAATCACCATCGTAATCAGAGAAAGGCTCGTCTAAGAAAACTATTCTTGGCGAACGAACTAACGCTCTTCCTATTGCAACGCGTTGGCGTTCAAACGCTGAAATTGATTTTGGCTTTCTTGATAAAATACCAGTAATGCCTAATAGGTTTGCCATATCGTAAACCCTATCTTCAATCTCTGCGGTAGGAACTTTTCTTAGTTTTAAGCCGAACGCTAAGTTATCGAAAACGTTTAGGTGTTGATAAAGCCCAGCGCCTCTTGAAACGATAGCAACGTCTCTTTCCTTTGGTTGAATTCCGTTCATTAACTCGCCTTCGATTTTGAATTCGCCACTAGTTATTTCATCTAAGCCAGATAACATTCTTAAAACGCATGATTTACCTGCCTCATGCCCACCTAAAAGAACTATAAATTCGCCCTTTTCTACTGTTAAATTAAAGTCGCACGCGCCAATCTTACCGCCTACGTATTCTTTTTTAAGGTCTTTAATCTCAACGAAACTCATAAAACACCTACTATTTTTTATTACCATTTAATTTTACATTATTTTAGCAAAAAAAACAATATAAACCTTAATAAAAATTGATATTTTTCAAAAATTAACTTAAAATCCGTTTTTTTTTAATAATTTATAATTTTCTCAATCGTCTTTTAAAATTTTCTTGTTTTTTGCGCTTTGGTTTGGTATAATCATAATACTAATTATTTAAGGTGATTTTATGACTTACGATTTTTTTGCTTATATGGCTAGGATGAAATATATTAAGCGTTGGAGTTTAATGCATTCTGTTGTGGAAGAAAACATCATGGAGCATACTAGCGCGGTTTCGTTTATCGCCCACGCACTAGCAGTTATTGGCAACGTTTATTTTGAAAAAAATTACGATATTGAAAAGGTTGTTCTTTACGCTTTATACCACGAAAGTAGCGAAGTAATTACCGGTGATTTACCAACGCCCATTAAATATTTTAACAAAGAAATTAACTCGGCTTATAAAGACTTAGAAAAAAATTCTTGCGAAAAATTACTATCGACTCTTCCAAAAGAACTTCAAGAAGAATATAGAAAATCACTTCTTCCCGATACTTCTTCTTGCGAATACCAAATAGTAAAAAAAGCAGATAGAATTGCGGCATACGTTAAATGCGTTGAAGAATGTAAAGCATCTAACCCTGAATTTAAAAAAGCAAAAATCGCTATTTGGAAAGATATTGAAAAAATGCAAGAAAAAGAAGTGGAATATTTTGTTAAAAATATTCTCCCTTCTTACTCAAAAACGCTAGATGAATTAGAATAAGTGGGGCTATAACTTCATTAACACATATTTTTTGAAATAAAAATGCTCGAAAGAAATTTTCTTTCGAGCATAATTTTTTGTTTTTAATTAACAAACAAATGCTTTCTATTATTAAAATATTTACGAAAACTAAAAAATACAACCAAGCACCACGCTATATTGAATAACAAATCTGAAATTAATGCGGCATCTTTTAAAATAATTGCTTCAAATAAAATAAATAAGAAGTCAATAGCGCAATTTACAATTATGAATATTAAAAATAAATTTGGGCCTTGTTTTTTAAACTTAGCAAGATACACTCTAGTAACTATTGCAAAAACGCCGACTAATATTTGCAAAATACCGTAAGTTACGTCAAGACCTTTCAATAAAGGATAATAAAAATAAAACTCTTTAGCCGT
This sequence comes from Christensenellaceae bacterium, assembly GCA_045586885.1. Classification (GTDB taxonomy): domain Bacteria; phylum Bacillota; class Clostridia; order Christensenellales; family Borkfalkiaceae; genus UBA4636. The sequence continues at coordinate 148,362 of JAZNBE010000016.1, read as the reverse complement.
GTTACCTAATAAATCATCTCTTATTAAGCCAGTTAAATATGGAAGGCTTACAATGAATAAAACTACAGCCATAAAAATTAGCCAAAAATTGATAAGGAACTTATACCAACCCATACCCCAAACTCTTTCAGCAGGGTTAAACGGATTATTATTTTGACCTTCTTGGATAGATTGATTTTGTTGATTAACTTGATTTTCTTTGATTTGATTTGCGCCGCAGAATTCGCAAAAATTTGCGTTATCTTCTAAAACGCCACCGCAATAATTGCACTTTTTCATAAAACGTCTCTCCTTATGTTGTTCTATTTATTGTATCATAAATATTAATAAAATATCAATGGTTTTAATATAAAATTTCAATTTTTTTCAAAAAGTGGGGCTATAAGCCCGTTATCTCAACTTTTTAAAAAAATTAAAAGCGTAGCAAACGTTGATGCTACGCTTTTTCTTTTAATTAAACTAATTCGATAATTGCCTTTTCAGCAGCATCGCCACGGCGTTCGCCTAAAAGGTAAATTCTAGTATAGCCACCCTTTTGACCTAATTCTTCTGCTCTTTGAGCATACTTAGGTGCGATTTCATTGAAGAGTTTTTCGATTAACGGATGGTTAATACCTTGCGTTCTTTCTTTGAACTCTCTCTTTGATTCGCCTTTAGCTTTAACTTCTTGTAAATCGTGAAGTTTAGCCATAATTCTTCTTCTAGCAGCGAGTTTATTAGGACCGTCCTTGATAACCTTTTTAGTGGTTTCTTTGCCCTTGCTATCCGTTACGGTTACTGTTGATTCAATAGTATCTTCATAAGAATTGATAGCTGCGGTAATAATTTTTTCAACGTAAGGTCTTAATTCTTTTGCTCTTTGTTGAGTGGTTTCAATTCTTCCATACCAAAGCAATTTAGACGCTTGATTTTTCAATACTGACAATCTAATTGTGGTAGTCATACCTAATTTTCTTGGCATTTTAATTAATCCTCCTGTTCCTTAAACGATAGTCCGTAACTGTGAAGTTTTAAGGTGATTTCGTCTAGCGACTTCTTACCTAAATTACGAACCTTTAACATGTCATCCATAGTTTTTTGAGTTAAATCTTCTACGGTATGGATTCCCGCGCGCTTCAAGCAGTTGTAAGAACGAACTGAAAGATCCATATCTTCAATGCTCTTATGCAAGTTGCCAAGCGTCTTATCTTCAGGTTGCTCGCGCAAAATTCCAAGTGAACCGATTGACTCACTAAGACCTACGAAAAGATGAACGTGTTCTTCAACAATCTTTGCGGCAAGAGAAATAATTTCTTTGCCCGAGAATGCGCCGTTTGTCCAAACTTCTAAAGTCAACTTGTCATAATCGTTGCTTTGTCCTACACGGATTTCTTCAACGCTATAGCAAGCCTTCTTTACAGGTGAATATTTGGAATCAACAGGGATATAATCAATCTCGCTAGTTTTATTATGCTCTGCGCCTTTATAACCACGACCACGACCAACGGTGATATCCATTGAGAAGTTTACGCCTTCGTCAAGCGTGCAGATAACTAGTTCCGGATTTAGAACTTCGATATCGGCAGGAACCTCAATGTCGCCCGCGGTTACCGTGCAAGGACCTTGCTTTGAAAGATTTACAACTTCTTTGAAAGTAGGATCGGTGCTAACGGTTTTGAACGCAATTTCTTTTACGTTGAGAATAATATTCGAAACGTCTTCTTTAACGCCGTCAATAGACGAAAACTCGTGCTTTACGCCAAGTGATGAAGCAAACTTGATGCCTTGTGCGGCAGCGCCAGGGAGTGAAGATAAAAGAGTTCTTCTTAAACTATTACCTAAAGTTGAACCAAAACCCTTTTCTAACGGTTCGATGACAACCTTACAATAGTCGCGTTGAAGATTCTCTTCAACTTCCCTTTTTGGCATTTCTATTTCCATCATGGGAAACTTACCTCCTATAAATGATTTGTGGTGAGAGTATTCTCACGAATAGCCATACTCTAATATTATTTAGAATATAACTCGACGATCATTTGTTCAGCAATTTGAGCATCAATATCATCTCTTTGCGGAAGTGCAATGACCTTACCGGTAAGTGTTTCTGGATCGAACTCAACCCACTTTGGCATAGTTCCACTCTTTGCTAAAGTTTTTAGTTGAGAGAAATATTTGTTGTCCTTTTTGTTTTCCTTTACAGCGATTACGTCGCCTAGTGAAACTTGGTAAGAAGCAATATCAACTGCTTTGCCGTTTACTGTGAAGTGAGCGTGCGTTACAAGTTGACGAGCTTGTGATCTAGAAACGGCAATACCCATTCTAAATACAACGTTATCAAGTCTTCTTTCTAATAAAGAAAGCATATTTTCACCGGTGATACCTTTCATACGGTCAGCTTTTTCATAATATTTTCTAAATTGACCTTCTAAAATACCGTAAATTCTCTTTGTTTTTTGTTTTTCACGAAGTTGCAAGCCGTATTCCGAAACTTTCTTTCTCTTTCCAGAGTGAACGCCCGGAGCCACTGGTCTTCTTTCGAAAGGACAAGTTGACTTATAGCATCTTTCGCCCTTTAAGAATAATTTAGCACCTTCACGTCTGCATAGACGACATTTTGATTCAGTATATTTAGCCATAATTTTTCTCCTTATACTCTACGGCGCTTTGGTGGACGGCAACCGTTGTGTGGGATTGGTGATACGTCTTGAATTAAAGTAACTTCAAGACCAACAACGCCAAGCGCGCGGATTGCAGATTCTCTACCTTGACCTGGACCTTTAACGAATACTTCAACTGATCTTAAACCGTGTTCCATAGCGGCTTTTGCAGCAGTTTCACATGCTTGTTGAGCAGCAAACGGAGTTGACTTTCTTGAGCCACGGAAACCTAATGCGCCTGAACTGCATTGTGAAATTGCATTACCGTTAGTATCGGTAAAAGTGATGATAGTATTGTTGAAAGAAGACTTAATGTGAACTTGACCTTTATCGATCTTTTTAATTTCTCTACGTCTTTTGATGACTCTCTTAACTGCCATAATTCACACCTCCTACTTTGATGCCGTCTTTTTCTTAGCAACAGTTCTGCGAGGACCTTTTCTGGTTCTTGCATTTCTCTTAGAACTTTGACCACGAACTGGTAAGTTCTTTCTATGACGAACGCCACGGAAACATCCAATTTCGATTAAACGCTTAATGTTCATAGAACGTTCCGTCTTTAATTCACCTTCTACGCGAAGGTTCTTTTCGATATAATCCCTGATTTTAGAAACGTCGTCTTCAGTTAAATCTTTAACTCTCGTATCAGGGTTAACACCTGTTTCTTTCAAAATTTTGCATGCGGTAGGTCTGCCGATACCGAAAATATAGGTAAGGCCGATTTCTACGCGCTTATCTCTCGGTAAATCAACACCGGAAATACGTGCCATTTTTTCTTAACCTCCAAAAAATGTAAAATAATTAGAATTTTTTATATATTTGATTTGCATCTTTTCTTTTGCTTGGAATGAGAAAACTGCTACGTTTTAGGCTAATAATCGCTAAAAACTACAACTTAAAACAAGCGTTTTGCTAACACAAGAAAAGCGCAAAGAATTTCCATTAGCCTTGTCTTTGCTTGTGGCTTTTGTTTTTGGAGCAGATGACCATTACTTTGCCTTCTCTCTTAATTACCCTGCACTTATCGCACATAGGCTTAACTGACGGTCTAACTTTCATTTTTAATTCCTCCGTTTATTTAGATTAACTGTTTTTTAGGCTTTGCTACGCCATACTATTCGACCCCTTGTTAAATCATAAGGGCTCATTTCTAACTTTACGGTATCACCCGGGATAATTTTGATAAAGTTCATTCTAAGTTTACCAGAAATATAAGCCGTGATTACGTATCCGTTAGATAATTTGACTTTAAACTCTGCTTTTGGCAACGCTTCAATAATTACGCCTTCTGCCTCGATTACGTCGTTTTTAGACACGAATATTCCTCCAAATTTATTTTAAAGAGTGAGTATTTCTACGCCATTTTCCGTAAGAGCAACGGTGTTTTCATAGTGAGCCGATGGCATTAAATCTTTAGTTATACATTTCCAGCCGTCTATGATAACGTCTTTCTTACCCAAATTTATCATTGGTTCAATAGCAAGCGTCATACCTTTTCTAAGCCTTACGCCAACGCCTTTCTTTCCGTAGTTTGGAACTGATGGGTCTTCGTGAAGGTTTCTGCCTATTCCGTGCCCTACCATTTCTCTAACTACCGAATAGCCGTGGCTTTCTGCGTAAGTCTGGATTGCCGAGCCGATGTCGCCCAGCGCGCTTCCTTCCATAACAGTTTCAACGCCTTTGAAAAAGCATTCTTTGGTTACTTTTACAAGTTTTTTCTTTTCCGCTTTGGTCTCGCCAAGGTAAAAACTCCTTGCCGCATCACCGTGAAAGCCCTCGATAAACGCGCCAACGTCAATGCTGACGATTTCGCCTTCTCTTATAACTCTCTCCGACGGAAAACCATGAACAACTTCTTCATCAATCGAAACGCAAATACTTGCAGGAAAACCGCCGTAGCCTAGAAACGATGGCTTTGCGCCCATTTTAGTGATATAGTCGTAAGCCAACCTATCAAGTTCAATGGTTTTCATACCGATAGCGATTTTATCTTCTAAAAGTTTTAGAACGTCGCCAACGATTTTTCCCGCTTTTCTCATTTTTTCAAGCTCTTCGCTCTTTTTCAAGTAAATCATTACAAAACCTTCATGATTTCTTCGAGAACTTGGCTCGCGGATAAATCTCCGTTTACGTTTTTCAAAATTTTTGCGTCATTATAGAAACTAATCAAAGGAGCCGTCTGTTTAGTATAAACCTCAAGTCTTTGATTTACGGTCTGCTCGTTATCGTCCGCGCGTTGATAAAGTTCACCACCGCACTTAGAACACTTTGTTTCGCCATTTAAGAAATCTATATGATAAGATTCTCCGCACTTGGCACAAACTCGCCTACCGGTTAAACGCCTTAAGAGTCTTTCTAGCGGAATTTCGATGTTGATAACAACGTCGATTTTCGCAAACTCTGCAAGCGCTTTAGCCTGTTCTACCGTCCTTGGAAAACCGTCTAGCATAAATCCGTTAGCGCAATCGGCATCTTTTAGCCTTTGGCGAACGATTTCAACGGTAACCTCGTCGGGAACAAGTTGCCCCTTATCGATATAGCCTTTTGCGACTATACCGATAGGAGTTTGTTCTTTTATGTTTTTTCTAAATATATCACCCGTAGAGATATGCGGAACGTTAAGTTTTTCGCAAAGCAATGATGCTTGAGTTCCTTTACCAGCGCCGGGCGCGCCTAATAGAATTAAATTCATAAAATCTTGTTACAAGTTTTTATTTTAAGAAGCCCTTGTAATTCTTCATCATAATTTGTGATTCGAGCGCGGTGTTAAACTCAAGTGCTACCGATACGCAAATTAACATACCTGTTGCGCTAAATACAGATGATGACGCAGGGTCAATCCATCTAAAGATGAGCGCAGGAACGAGAGCAACTAACGCTAAGAAAATTGCGCCGAATAACGTGATCTTGTTTTGAATTTTTCTTAAGTATTCTGCAGTTGGCTTACCAGGACGAATTCCTAGAATAAATCCACCGTTTTGTTGGATGGTCTTTGAAATATCTTCCGGATTGAACTGAATCATTGAATAGAAGTATGCAAAGAATAAAATCAATAAGCATAAAACTACCATGTATAGAACAGAATCCGTACCCATGTGTGATTGCCACCAAATTTGGGCGTTACTTCCCGGCCAGAACATCGACATGATAAGTTCTGGGAACGATACGATAGAGAACGCAAAGATTAGTGGCATAACGCCGTTAGCGTTTACCTTGATAGGAATTTCCGTTGACTGACCGCCATACATCTTTCTGCCTTTTACTTGCTTTGCGTATTGAACTTTAATCTTTCTTTCAGCTAAGTCAACTAATACGATACAACCAAAGATGATTATGATTGCGCCGATATAACCTAGAAGTTTCCAGAAAGCGTTTAAATCACCACCGCCAAAGAAAGCAGCTTGAATCATACGAACGAACATCGTTCCTGCGGTTGATAAAATACCTACGAAAATAAGCATTGAAATACCGTTAGAAACGCCGTATTCGGTAATTCTTTCACCAATCCATACGGTAACGAGCGTACCAGATGCGTAGAAGATAACTGCAATAACGTATGCTAGCCATACTTGACCGCCTAACATTGCAGCTAACGGAGTGCCTCCGGTTGCGGAAGTCTTAAGAGCATCGCCATAGTTAAGCAATAAACCAACGGCTTGAATTATAGAAATAATCAACGCGCCAATTCTGGTTATTGCTGAGATCTTCTTTTGACCTTCTTCACCCATCTTTGAAAGTCTTTCAAGTGAAGGGATTGCAACGGTCAAAAGTTGAATAATAATTGATGCGTTAATGTAAGGGCCGATACCCATAGCGAACCAGGTGCCGTTTGCTAGCGCGCCACCAGTCATCATACTTAAAATGTTGAGATATGAAACGTCACCTAATTGAGTGTCTGAAATAAGGTGCGCTCCAATACCCGGAACAGGGACGAAACATCCTACCCTGTATAATAAAATTAGAAGAAGAGTTAAGAAAATCTTTTTTCTAATTTCCTTTTCCTTAAAAGCATTTACTAAAGTTTGAAACATATCACCCTCCGCTTAAAACAATCTTAATTAAACTAGCTCGCAAGTGCCGCCGGCTTTTTCGATTGCTTCTTTAGCAGAAGAAGAAAACTTTGATGCTTTTACGGTTAAAGCAACGCTGATAGTGCCACTACCTAGAACCTTAAGACCGATTGCGTTCTTAACTTCTTTGATAAGACCTTCAGCATATAAAGTTTCAAAATCTACAACTGAACCTTGTTCGAAACTATTTAAAACGTCAAGGTTTACGATTGCATAAACTTTTCTAAAATGGTTGTTAAAACCTCTCTTTGGAGAACGTCTAACGAGTGGCATTTGACCGCCTTCAAAACCAGGGCGAACACCGCCACCGCTTCTTGCCCATTGACCCTTATGACCTCTGGTACTCGTTTTACCCGTTCCAGAACCGATACCTCTACCAACTCTCTTGGCAGAAGTTCTTGAGCCGATTGCCGGCTGTAAATTTCCTAATCTCATAATCTACCTCTTAAACGTTTTCAACTTTTACAAGATGGCTAATCTTTGCGATTTTGCCTTGTAAGCAAGCGTTATCTTCAAAAATCTTAGATTGATGAATTTTGGTAAGACCTAAAGATGCAACAGTAGCTTTTTGAACCTTTAAGCAACCGATTGTGCTTTTAACTAAGGTAATTTTTACTTGTGCCATTTTAAGCCTCCTTAACCTAAAATCTCTTCAACGGTTTTGCCACGAAGTTGAGCGATTTGTTCAGCAGTTCTAAGTTCTTTCAAACCTTCAATCGTTGCCTTAACCATATTGATTGGGTTAGTCGTACCGTGAGATTTAGTTCTAATATTTTTGATACCGCACGCTTCCATAACCGCACGAACAGGACCACCTGCGATAACGCCGGTACCTTCTTCAGCGGGGAGCATTAATACTGAACCTCTGCTGAATTTACCAACAACGCTATGTGGGATAGTAGTTCCGTCTAAAGCGATAGGTGCCATATTCTTCTTTGCTTGTTGGGTTGCTTTTTCTAAAGCCTCTGGAACTTCGTTTGCTTTACCCATTCCGTAACCAACTCTGCCGTTTTCGTCGCCACAAACTACAACTGCGGCAAAACGCATTTTTCTACCACCCTTAACAACCTTTGTTACACGGTTGATACAAATGGTTTTCTTTACAAGACCGTCCTTTTCTTCAGGTCTTCTCTGTGGTCTATTTTCTCTTGCCATTATTGAGTCCTCCTTTAGAATTTAAGTCCGGCTTCTCTTGCGCCGTCTGCTAGGCTTGCTACTCTACCAGTGTAGATATAACCGCCTCTATCGAAAACAACTTGCGTAATACCTTTAGCAAGAGCCTTTTCTGCAAGTTTCTTGCCAACGATTGCTGCTGCTTCTTTCTTAGTCTTTCCGTTTACGTTTTTAGCAATAGCTGCTTCAACGGTAGATGCTGCTACGAGCGTAGAAGAAGTAGTATCGTCGATGATTTGCGCATAGATGTGGTTAAGGCTTCTAAATACTGAAAGTCTTGGGCAGTCGCTAGTTCCGCTAATTTTCTTTCTTACTCTAGAATGTCTTTTTAATCTATCTTGATTTTTATCAATTTTAGTAATCATAATTTACACTTTACTCCTTTTACTTACCAGCAGTCTTACCTTCCTTACGTTCGATTACTTCGTCTTTATAACGGATACCGTAACCGTGGTAAGGTTCAGGCTTTCTAATAGCGCGGATAGATGCTGCTACTTGACCTACGTCAACTTTATTGATACCGCTAACGGTAATTTCAGTTGCTGATGGGCAAGCAAGCTTTACGCCAGGAAGAGCGGTGAATTCAACAGGGTGTGAGAAACCAACGTTAAGAATAAGTTTATCGCCTTGCATGTTGACTTTCCAACCAACACCGTTTACGATAAGTCCCTTTTCAAAGCCGTTAGTTACGCCTACTACCATATTGTTGATAAGCGCTCTGTATAAGCCGTGTTTTGCTCTAATTGGACCTTCGTTTGACGATCTTGTTAAAACAACTTTGTCGCCTTCAATCGCTACGTTAATTCTGTTATCGTAGTCTTGAGTTAAAACGCCTTTAGGTCCTTTTACCGTGATAAGGTCTTGACCAACTTCAATAGTTACGCCAGCAGGAATTTTAATAGGTTCTTTACCAATTCTTGACATACTAAACCTTCCTCCTTACCAAACGTATGCGAGAATTTCGCCACCGTGACGTTTTGCTCTCGCTTCTCTATCAGTCATTACGCCCTTTGGAGTTGATACGATAGCAATACCCATACCGTTTAATACTTTTGGAAGCTTATCGTAACCAGCGTAAATTCTTAAACCTGGCTTAGAAATTCTCTTTAAGCCGGTAATAACCTTTTCACCCTTTGCGCCGTATTTTAATTCTACAACGATTTTTTGATCAATACCTTCACCCTTAACTTCAAAGCCGTTGATGTAACCTTCGTCAAGAAGAATTTGAGCAATAGCTTTTTTAGTGTTAGATAGTGGAATTTCAACAAAATCACGTTTTACAACGAGCGCGTTTCTAATTCTTGTAAGCATATCTGCAATAGGATCTGTCATTTCTATTTCCTCCTTTACCAGCTCGCTTTCTTTACGCCCGGAATTTGCCCTTTATAAGCAAGGTTTCTAAAGCAAATACGGCAAATACCATATTTTCTAATAACCGCGTGTGGACGACCGCAGATGCTACATCTGGTGTATGCTCTAGTAGAAAACTTTGGAGTTTTCTGTTGTTTGTTTATCATTGCTTTTTTTGCCATTTCACGTTCTCCTTAATTCGCCTTGAAAGGCATTCCGAGTGCCTTTAAGAGTTCTCTTGCCTCTTCATCAGTCTTAGCGGTGGTTACGAAACAAATGTCGAAACCTCTAATCTTTTCGATTTGATCATACTGAATTTCAGGGAAGATAAGTTGTTCTTTAACGCCCATAGCATAGTTGCCTCTACCGTCGAAAGACTTGTTTGGAACACCTTTAAAGTCTCTTACTCTTGGTAGCGCGATTGAAACGAGTTTGTCAAAGAAATCATACATTCTATCTTGACGAAGAGTTACCTTAACGCCAACGTTCATACCAACTCTTACCTTGAAGTTAGCAACTGACTTTTTAGCAGTTGTTAAAACTGGTCTTTGACCTGCAATAAGGCCTAGTTCGTTACGAACTTGTTGAATGCTCTTTGCATTATCTTTGATATCGCCAAGACCACCGTTGATGGTAATCTTAACAAGTCTTGGAACTTCGTTTACGTTTTTATAGTTAAAATGCTTCATAAGATAAGGAACTACTTCTTTGAAATAGCGCTCTCTTACTCGGCTTACGTATTTTGAATCGGTTGCAGCTTCTTTAGCAACCTGAGTCTTACTACTTGCCATTATAAAATCTCCTTAATTATTCGGCGTCAGCCTTTTTGTTTTTAGCTGCTTTCTTAGTTGCAGCCTTCTTTTCTTTCTTTGCAGTCTCATCAAGTGGAGCACCGCACTTTGCGCATTTTCTTATCTTCTTATCAGCAATAATTTCGTATTGAACTCTCGTTCCCTTACCGCATGCTGGGCAGATAACTAAAACGTTTGATGCATCAATTTTGCCAACTTGTTCAACGATTCCGCTAGTTTCCTTTGCAGAACGAGCCTTTCTGCTCTTCTTTTGAACGTTTACGCCGTCAACTTTGATTTTGTTTTCACTTGGGAAAGCTGAAAGCACTTTACCTTGTTTGCCGGCATCTTTACCAGTTAATACGTAAACAGTATCGTTTTTCTTAACTTTCATTTCGCTTTCCTCCTTATAATACTTCAGGTGCAAGAGAGATAATTCTCATAAAGTCTTTCTCTCTAAGTTCTCTTGCTACAGGCCCGAAAATACGAGTTCCCTTAGGTTGCTTTTGGTTATCGATGATAACTGCTGCGTTATCGTCAAACTTGATGTGAGTGCCATCAGGTCTTCTTAAACCGCTGCTAGTTCTTACGATTACCGCTTTAACAACGTCGCCTTTCTTTACGGTACCACCAGGAGTAGCGGTCTTAACTGATGCTACGATAATATCACCAATGTTACCACTCTTTCTAAATGATCCGCCAAGAACTTTAATGCACATAATTTCTTTTGCGCCAGAATTATCTGCTGCTTTTAATCTTGATTGTGGTTGTATCATTTTACTCCTCCCGATTACTTAGCCTTTTCGATGATTTCAGCTACACGCCAGTTCTTATCTTTGCTAAGTTTTCTAGTTTCAACGATTCTTACTTTATCGCCGATACCGCAAGCGTTTTCTTCGTCGTGAGCTTTAAATTTCTTCGAAGTTGTAATAGTTTTCTTGTAGAGCGGGTGTTTTGACTTTTGCTCAACGGTAACTACTACAGTCTTATCCATCTTATCGGAGGTAACGATACCTACTCTTTCTTTACGTAAATTTCTCATTGTAAACCTCCTTAAGCCTTCTTGATTTCTCTTTCTCTAATAACCGTTTTTACTCTTGCAATATCCTTCTTAACAACGCTTAATACGTTAGGATTTTCAAGTTGACCGGTTGCGTGACGGAAACGAAGGTTAAATAACTCGTCTTTTAATTCAGCAAGTTTATTCATTAACTCTTCATCGGTCATATCGTGAATTTGTTTTGCTTTCATTAACCTTCACCGCCTTCTTCAATAATTTCTTTCTTGATAATCTTGCACTTACAAGGAAGTTTGTGGCTTGCTAAACGAAGCGCTTCTCTTGCAATTGATTCTTCAATACCAGCCATTTCGAATAATACTCTTCCTGGCTTAACTACTGCTACCCAGTATTCTACTGAACCTTTACCGCTACCCATTCTGGTTTCAGCCGGCTTTTTGGTTACTGGCTTATGTGGGAAGATATCAATCCAAACCTTACCACCACGCTTTGTAAATCTGGTCATAGCAATACGCGCTGCTTCTATTTGGTTAGAAGTTACCCATGCAGAACTATCTGCAACGAGACCGATTTCACCGTATGCAAGCTTGTTTCCTTTAGTGCACTTGCCTGTCATTCTACCGCGGTGAACTCTTCTTCTCTTAACTCTTTTAGGCATTAACATATTAAGCTTCGCCTCCTTCTTTCTTCATACCGCCGAGAACTTCGCCCTTGTAAACCCAAACCTTTACGCCGATAACACCGAAAGTGGTTTTAGCGGTTGCAGTACCGTAGTCGATATCTGCTCTTAAGGTTTGTAGAGGAATTGAACCTTCGTGGTATTGTTCAGTTCTAGCAATTTCAGCGCCGTCAAGACGACCGCTTACCATTGTTTTGATACCCTTTACGCCCATTCTCATTGCTCTTGAGATTGCTTGCTTCATACATCTTCTAAAAGATGCTCTCTTTTCGAGTTGAGCAGCAATAGATTCAGCAACAAGTTGCGCGTCGCAATCAGGTTTCTTAATTTCAATAATATTAACTGCAATTTGCTTACCTTTGCAAAGTTTTGCAAGGCTTGCCTTAATTACTTCGATTTCAGCGCCAGCCTTACCGATTAACACGCCTGGACGAGCAGTGTAAATGGTAATGTTGATTCTAGATGCGGCTCTTTCAATCAAAATTTTAGAGATTGCTGCAGCATAGTATTTAACTTTGATAAATTTTCTAATTTCGTAGTCTTCCTTTAAGAAAGCAGAAAATTCCTTCTTGTCAGCGAACCATTGAGTGTCCCAAGACTTGATTACGCCAACTCTAAGTCCGTGTGGATTAACTTTTTGTCCCATAAATTCCTCCTACTTATGCCCTAGCATCTAAGATTACGGTGATGTGGCTAGTTCTTTTTAAAATTCTAAAGCCTCTACCGTGAGCCATTGGTTGCATTCTCTTTAAGGTTGGACCCATATCTGCATAACATTCAGCAATATAAAGGTCTTGGCTGTTCATTTGAAGGTTATGTTCAGCGTTTGCCGCAGCAGACATAACTACTTTCTTAATAGGCTCAGCGCCTGCTTTTGAACAGTTTTCTAAGATTGCAACTGCTTCTTTAACGTTCTTACCTCTAACAAGGTCAAGAACTACTCTTACCTTAAACGGAGAAATTCTTACGTATTTAGCACATGCGCGTGGTCTTCTATCTTTAGTTTCTTGAATACGCGCAGTTTTTAATTTCATATTCTTTGCCATAATCTATTCTCCTATCTACCCGAAGTCGTTTTAGCGCCTGCGTGGCCTTTGAAGGTTCTTGTTGGAGCGAACTCACCGAGCTTGCAGCCAACCATATCTTCTGTAACGTATACGGGAACGTGTTTTCTTCCGTCGTAAACAGCAATCGTATGCCCTACCATTTGAGGGAATATGGTTGATGATCTTGACCAAGTTTTTAATACGGTTTTCTTATTTTCAGCGTTTAGAGCCTCTATTCTTGCGAGCAACTTTGCTTGCACGTAAGGTCCTTTCTTTACACTTCTACTCATAATTCAACTCCTTAATTTACGCGTTTAAGAATAAACTTGTTTGATTTATTCTTTTTCTTTCTAGTCTTATGACCAAGAGCTGGCTTACCCCATGGGGTAACAGGGCCCGGACGACCAATTGGCGACTTACCTTCACCACCACCGTGTGGGTGATCGCAAGGGTTCATTACTGAACCACGAACGGTAGGTCTAATACCCATATGTCTCTTCTTACCTGCTTTACCAATACGGATAATTTCGTGATCTAAATTACCTACTTGACCAACGGTTGCTTTGCAGTTTAGTGGGATGTATCTCATTTCACCGCTAGGCATTTTGATGGTTGCAAGTTTACCTTCTTTTGCCATAAGTTGAGCAGACATACCAGCCGCGCGAACGAGTTGACCACCTTTACCGGGTTGAAGTTCAATGTTGTGAACCATCGTACCTACAGGGATATCTGCAAGTTTAAGCGCGTTACCAGCCTTGATATCTGCGCCTTCACCGCTGATAATCTTATCGCCAACGTTTAAGCCGTAAGGCGCAAGAATATATCTCTTTTCGCCGTCCGCATAGCAAACAAGCGCGATGTTAGCAGATCTGTTTGGATCGTATTCGATAGTCTTTACGGTTGCTTCGATACCGTCTTTATTTCTCTTAAAGTCGATAATACGATATTTTCTCTTATTTCCACCGCCGTGATGACGAACGGTAATCTTACCCTGAGCGTTTCTACCGCCGGTATGACGCATATCTTCAAGGAGTGATCTTTCTGGCTTAGTGCAGGTGATTTCCTCGTAAGTGCTTACCGACATAAAACGGCGAGCAGGGGAAGTTGGATTATATCTTTTAATACCCATAATCTCCCTCCATTATGATAATGAGTCAAAGAACTCAATACCCTTGCTATCTGCCTTTAATTGAACGATTGCTTTCTTATAGGCAGGAGTGTAACCTTCGTTGCGGCCCATTCTCTTGAGCTTGCCCTTACAGTTAATAGTGTTTACTTTATCTACTTTTACGCCGAATAATTCTTCAACTGCAAACTTGATTTGAGTTTTGTTAGCCTTTTTTGCTACTTCGAAAACGTATTTCTTGTTTGCGATATCAGCGTAACTCTTTTCAGTAAGAATAGGTCTTAAAATAATATCTCTTGATTCCATTATTCTCCATAGACCTCCTGTAATTTTTCAATAGAACCTTTTGATAATACGATAACTTTGTTCTTAACAACGTCGTAAGTGTTTAGTTGTTGAACAGGAATCGTGTTAAGTTTCTTAATGTTTCTAGCTGCGCGAACTACTAACTCGTCCTTCTTATCCATAACGATAAGAACGGTCTTATCGAAATCGAAAGCCTTTAAGAAAGCCAACATTTCTTTAGTCTTGCCGTTTTCAACTGCAAGTTCATCAATTACGTAGAATTCGTTATCGCTAAGCTTTTTAGATAATGCGGTAAAGAGAGCAGTTCTCTTTGCCGTTACGTTCATTTTCTTTGAGAAGTCTCTTGACTTTGGAGCAAATACTACGCCACCTTTAATCCATTGTGGAGCCCTAGTCGAGCCTTGACGAGCATTACCGGTTCCTTTTTGACGGTAAGGCTTCTTTCCACCACCACGAACTTCAGTTCTAGTTAAGGTGCTCTTCGTTCCTTGTCTTTCATTAGCAAGTCTTGTTACAACTGCTTGATGAACGAGCGCTTCGTTATATTCCATTGTGAAAAGTGCTTCAGACAACTCGATAGTGCCGTTTGCTTCGCCTTTCATATTATATAATTTAACACTTGGCATATCTCGCTCCCTCCTTATGCTTTAACGCTGTTTCTAATCGAAACGTAACCGCCTTTTGGTCCCGGAACTGCGCCCTTAACCAAAATAGCGTTTCTTGCTAAATCAACCATAACAACTTCAAGGTTTAATATGGTAACTTGTTCGCAACCGTATTGACCTGCAAGGTGTTTGTTCTTGAATACTCTTGATGGAGAACTGTTTGCGCCCATTGAACCTACTTCTCTATGAACAGGGCCAACACCGTGGGTTGCTCTTAACTTATGTTGATTCCATCTTTTAATAACGCCGGTATAACCATGACCTTTAGTCGTGCCGATAACGTCAACCTTATCGCCTACTGCAAAAACGTCGCAAGTAACTTGCGCGCCAACTTCGTATGAAGAGCAGTCTTCCAAACGGAATTCCTTCAATACTCTTTGTGGCTCAACGCCTGCTTTCTTAAATTGACCAAGTTCTGGCTTATTTAGCGCCTTTTCACTAACTTTGTCAAAACCGAGTTTGATTGCTTGGTAGCCATCTCTCTCAACAGTCTTTACTTGAACTACTGAGCAAGGACCAGCCTCGATAACGGTAACTGGGATTACTTTTCCGTCTGGGGAAAAGATCTGCGTCATACCTAATTTTTTTCCAATGATTGCTTTATTCATTGATAAAGTTCACCTCCGTATATATTTCAAAAATTAAAGTTTAATTTTAACGTCAACACCTGCTGGAAGATGGATGCTATCCAAAATCTTAGCGTTAGTTGAGTAAATGTCGATAAGTCTCTTGTGAGTTCTAAGTTCAAATTGTTCACGAGAATCCTTATACTTGTGTGGTGAGCGAAGAATTGTAACGATTTCTTTTTCAGTAGGTAGTGGAATAGGACCGCTAATCTTAGCGCCTGCTTTCTTCATCGTTTCAACGATTCTTGCCGTTGCTTGGTCAACCATGTTATGGTCGTAAGCTGATAACTTAATTCTAATTTTTTGACCTGCCATTTGTTTTTCCTCCATTTTATACTAACATTTAAGTCGTTATCCACGGTCAATGGACGCTAAAGAGCAAAATCAACCTATTTTTCAAAGCTTTTTGCTTTATTTAGCATTTTAACAACTTTGCCGTGTGTTTCGCAATTCGAACTTAAAAAAAATCATCTGCGCCGTGTGTTTTTTAGCAGATGACTAAATTTAAGGTTGCGGTTAGTCGCAGAGATTACACTCCACATTTGTCAGTAAAAATTATCTTCCAAAAAAGAGCGCAGTAAGCGCTTTTTTCTTTGGTTTAAGTAACTTTTTACCTCAACCCTTATGACACAGCCCATTAAATATACTATAATCAAAATGTAAAGTCAACCGTTTTTCAACGATTTTTTTAATTTTTTTTACAACTTTTATAACTATTTTTTTAGGCACAAGATATTGTGTTTTTCGCTCGTTATAGAGCACTATATTATATAATATGAAAAGCGAAAAACACAAAACTTTCTTGTTTTTTATGCGTATTTTTTATATTTTCAAATTTTTAATTCGTTCTCAAAATGTCCGTTTTTTACATTTTTCGAGCAATTTTTTACTTATGATAATTTTCCAAGTTCTTTCGACCTTTTAGAGCACGCGACAACGCACTCTTCAATTGCCGTTCTAAATTCTTCGGTATCTAGTTTTTCTAAACCCGCTAAAGTAGTTCCGCCTTTCGAGCAAACGTCCTTAATTAACTCGTCAACGCTCTTATTAGAATTAAGCACCATATTCGCCGAGCCTATCGCCGTTTGGCACACGAGCCTTAAGCAAAGTTCTAAATCCGCGCCACTTTTACTTGCGCTTTCAGCAAAATATTTGAAAAACAAATAAGAGTAAGCCGTAAAACTTCCGCTTATTGGAATAAGTTCGTCAATAAGCCTTTCTTCAACTTCTTCACGCCCACCAACGCAATCTAAAATAGCAAAAACTTCCTTCTTTTCGTTATCGCTAATCAAATTATTAAAAGCAACTAGGCTTACGCATTGTTTTATGGTAGCGCAAGTGTTTGGCATAACTCTTGCAATTTTTGCGCCCTTTAACAAAGCGCCTAATTTCTCAAGGCTAACGCCCGCTAAAATAGATATTACAATTTTACCTTCGGTAATCGCATCTCCTAAAGAAGTTGCTAAATCTTGCGGTTTTACGGCAAGAAGAATAATTTTTGCGCTTTCAAACAAGTCTTTAGGGCTTTTCGCAACCGAAAAACCTAAACTCTTAGCCCTTTCAACGCTTTCTTCGTTTTTATCGAAAATTATAATTTCTTCGGCATTATAGAGCGAGCCTAAACATCCGCTTGCGAACGCTCCGCCCATTTTTCCAAAGCCTAAAATTCCAAATTTTTTCATCTTACGTTACCATTTCCTTCAACGACGTAGTGATAAGAAGTCATTTCCTTTAAGCCCATAGGACCTCTTGCGTGCATTTTTTGAGTGCTAATACCAAGTTCCGCTCCAAAGCCAAAGCAACCGCCGTCGGTAAAACGAGTTGAACAGTTTACGTAACAGCAAGCGCTATCAACCTCGCTTGTAAACTTTTTAGCAAGTTCATCGTTTTTCGTTATTATTGCGTCGCTATGGTGCGTGCCGAACGAATTTATATGCTCTATCGCCTCTTCCACGCCTTTTACGATTTTAACCGACATATCCATCGAGTTATATTCAGTAGCATAATCGTTATCATCCATAATAACTGCGTTTTTGAGAAGTTTTGCCGTTTCTTTATTAGCGTGGAGCGTAACGCCTGCGCTAACTAAATCGCTCTCTAATATAGGTAAAACGGTTGGAGCAATTTCTTCGTCAATCAATAAAGTTTCCGCAGCGTTGCAAACGGATGGGCGTGAGATTTTTGCGTTTAGCGTAACTTTTCTTGCAATTTCCACGTCGCACGTTTTTTCAACGTAAATATGGCAAACGCCTGCGCCGGTCTCAATAACTGGAACGGTTGCGTTTTGAACTACGAAATCAATTAGCCCTTTTCCACCCCTTGGAAAAACTAAATCAACCATGCCTCTTGCCGTAATTAACTCTTGAATTAACGCTCTATCGCTTTCAAGCAAGGTTACAACGCCTTCATAAATAAACGGCTTAACGGCTTTTTTAATTATTTCAACCAAAACTTTATTAGTTTTCTCGGCTTCTTTTCCGCCTTTAAGAACGCACGCGTTCCCAGTTTTTATGCAAAGAACTGAAATATCAACCGTTACGTTTGGTCTAGATTCATAAATTGCGCCGATAACCCCAAACGGCACTCTAATTTTCTTAATTTTGAGCCCTTGTTCAGTTGTAAAACTCTCTACCACTTCACCAACTGGGTCTGGTAAAAGAGCAACCTTTCTAACGTCGCTTGCAATTGATAAAATTCTATCTTTCGTTAAGCGAAGTCTATCAATCATAGTCGGCTTGACGCCGTTATCTTTCGCCTTTTCAATATCTAATTCGTTTGCCTTTAATATTTCTAAAACTTTTTCTTCAAGCCCTTCAGCAATCGCCAAAAGAGCGTCGTTTTTAACTTTTGAAGATGCGTTTTTTAACTCTTTCGCGCCTTGTAACGCGCTAGAAAAATCTATCATTATTCCTCCAAAACGGCAACGTTATTTGCGTGCACTATAATATGCGAATCACCGCTAGATATTATTTCGTTAATTTCGTTATCGCTAAAAGACGTTATACCTTTAGCAAAAACCTTTCCTTCTTGGTTGCAAACGTTTATAACAACGCCCTTATCAAACGAGCCTTCAACCTTTTTAACTCCGCAAGATAATAGGCTTTTTCTTCTCAAAAGTGCGTCTATAGCACCGTTATCGACGTAAATTTGCCCTTCAACGCTTGCGCAATAAATAAGCCAAGATTGCCTTATAGGGCGCTTATTTGGTTGCTTTTTGAAGGTTGTGCCAAGGTTGGTTTCATAAACTTTTGATAGGTCTTCTATTCTTCTTTGGTTGATAATTTGCATATCAATTCCAGAGTTCGTAACGATTAAACCAGCCTTTAATTTAGTGCTCATACCGCCCGTTCCAACGCTAGAAGAAGTCCCACTTGCCTTTTTCAAAATTTCGCCGTTTATCTCATCAACTACTTTAATTAGTTTTGCATCTTTATTTACGCTTGGGTTGCTATCGAAAAGTCCGTCAACGTCGGTTACCAAAACTAAAAGATCTGCACCGATAGTTAAGGCGGTCATAGCCGATAGAGTATCGTTATCGCCAACTTTAATTTCATCGTCGGTCAAAGCATCGTTTTCATTGATGATAGGAACTGCGCCAAAGCGAAAAAGCGCGTCAACCGTTTCGGTTAAGTGGTTCATCCTTTTTCTTGAACCAAAATCATCGTGCGTTACTAAAATTTGCGAGCAAACGATATTTTCTTTAGTGAAATATTTTTCATATTCACTCATTAGAGCAGGTTGACCTATCGCGGCGCACGCTTGCTTTTTCGCCATTTGAGTTGGCTTTTTACTTAAGCCAAGTTTAGGAAACCCAACGGCAATCGCGCCAGAAGTTACTAAGGCAACTTCAACGCCCATATCTTTCAATTTTTTAATCTCTTTAGTGAGCGTCGTGATATTTTTTTCGTTTATTTGCCCGTTTTTCTTAACTAAAGAAGACGAGCCTATTTTTATAACAAGTCTTTTCATTTTTCCCTTCGATAACTTTTTACTTGTTATATATTATATATTAACTATCATTTTTAGTAAAGTATTTCAATTAAAAATAAAAAAAAGCCTTGAAAAAGGCTTTTTAATATAGTTTCATTTTTTTATTTTTTACTACGGTTTTCTATAAGCCCTGCCTTTGACAGCGCGAAAACGATTGCAGGAACTAATATCAAATGAATTATTATCGTAACTATGCTATTTACAAAGTAACCAGATAAAAAGAGTGAAATGGAATAAACGCCACCGTTTGCAAAAACGGCAGGGAATAACGCTCTAACTAAACCGCCAACCACTCTTCCAAGTAGCATAGCAATAACCATTGCGATAATATAATCGGCAATAGGTCTTCTAGTTTTTATAAATTTAAGCGCTAAACCAGAGAAAAGCCCGTAAGCGGTAAGTTCGAAAAGCATAGTCAACGTTGACGGATTAAACCCAACCGTTAGGCAGTTTATTAAAGCCCCTAGCAAACCGCAAATTGCTCCGTAAAAAGGTCCGCAAATAAAACCGCATAAATAAACTGGAATATGCGCAGGCGATAGCGCTTTTTTTATAGTTGGCGCAAAATCTAACGCTCTTGGCAATAAAAAGCAAAGCGCAATACAAACTGCGGTATAGGTTATAAGTTTAGTAGTAGTCATTTTTCTTGAGTTCATAAAATCACCTAAAATTGAAAGTTTAAAAAAATAAAAAGAGCGCCCTTTAACCTTGAGTTAAAATACGCTCTTGTAAGCACGATAATTACTTTTTTAAGACGGCTTTTGCCCACACGCTACCTTGTGATAACGATAAATTAATTATACGAAAACCGAATAACAAAGTCAATGCTTTTATCGTTGTTTTTTGAAAATAATCTTTAACTTTTAAATTTTAATTTTGAAAACTGCTTTCTTTAAGAAATCGTGTTCGGCTTTAATTCCGGGGCAATGCGCGTCGTCTGGGAAAAGCGCCATAAACATACCTTCTTTAACTGCAATTTTTTCACCGCTAGATACGCCTAAATATCTATCTTTAACGGCATCGTATTCGGTAGTTTTTTCCATTTTATCAATGAATTGCCACTCGATAGTTTCGCTACCCGTTATAATATATTGCACGTCGATATATTTAATATGCGATTCCCACTTAGTGCTAACGGTTGGGTTTGATTCCAAAATATTAACGAAACACTCGTCGCCTAAATCGTATTTGCCTTTTTCGATTGATTTTAAGTCGTTCTCACTTATAAACTTTTCAATTTTTGACCAAAACTTGTTTACGCCTTCGTAAATTTTTAAGTTCTTTTTGTAATCTAAAATCATATTTTCCTCCTAAAACGGCTAATAATCGACCTATAGCCCCACTTTTGCCGTTTCAATAAATTTAATTTTAATATTTTAAGGCAAGCGAAACGCTTGCCTTTTTAGTTATTCTTGAGAGCCGTTATCTTCGCCGTTTTGAGTGTCTTGAGAGCCGTTATCTTCGCCGTTTTCAGTTTCCGGCAAGCCGTTTTCATCTTCTTCGTCTGCGCTAGAAGATTCACTTGCAGGGGTAATAGATACGGTTACGATTTCGCAATTATCGTCAGTTCTCATAACGATAACGCCCTTAGTATCTCTACCGATTTTTGAAATCTCTTTAGCCGCCATACGAATAATCGTTCCGTTGTCGGTTATCATCATAACGTCTTCTTCAGGTAGAACGAGCTTCATATTTACTAATAGGCCTGTCTTTTCATCAAAGTTACCGGCTTTTACACCCTTTCCGCCACGTGATTGCAATCTGTAATCGTCTAGTGAAGATCTCTTACCAAAGCCCTTAGACGAAATAGTTAAAATATCATAGTCTTCTTTAATTACCGCAAAATCAACTACTTCATCGTTGTCGTTTAGTTCAATGCTCTTTACGCCTTGAGTATCTCTACCAGTTGGGCGAACGTCCGTTTCGGCAAATCTTATGCACTTGCCTTGGCGAGATGCAATAATAAATTCTTCTTTGCCGTTAGTAATATTAACTGAAACAAGTTCATCGTCTTCAGCAAGATTTATAGCAATCTTACCAGTTTTTCTAATGTTAGCAAATTCGCTAATCTTAGTCTTCTTGATAAGACCACGCTTAGTTGCCATTGAAATAAAGCCTTCTGCATCTTCGTTGCAAGGCATAACGGTTGTAACTCTTTCGCCTTCGTTGAGTTGAAGTAGGTTAATAACCGCCCTTCCCCTTGCCGTTCTTTGCGCTTCAGGAATAGTGAACGCAATAGCAGAGTAAACCTTGCCGTAGTTGGTGAAGAATAAAAGTCTATCGTGAGTTGAGCAAACGAACATCTTTTCAACGAAGTCTTCTTCCTTTGGTTTGTGAGCAGTAATGCCCCTTCCACCACGATGTTGCGCGCGGTATTCGGCAACAGGAAGTCTCTTAATATAACCAAAGTGAGTCATTGAAACGACTACGTCTTCTCTTTCGATAAGGTCGGCATCGTCAATGTTCGAAGGGTCGTAAGATAGTTCTGTGCGACGTTCAACGTTATATTTATCTCTTATAGTGGTTAAATCGTCCTTAATAATTTGTCTTACTCTTTCTGGTTTTGCCAAAATATCTTTAAGGTCTAAAATTGTTTTTTCTAATGCGTCTAGTTCTTCTTTTAACTTTTCAACTTCTAAAGAAGTTAATCTTTGCAAGCGCATTTCCAAAATTGCGTTGGCTTGGCGCTCGGATAGTTCAAAGTGAGCCATTAAGTTTGCGTTGGCTTCGTATCTATCTTTTGATTTTTTGATTATTGCAATAACTTCGTCGATATCGGTTAAAGCGATAACTAAACCTTTTACGATATGTTCACGCTCTTCGGTTTTAGCAAGGTCGAACTTAGTTTTTCTCTCAGTAACTAAAACTTGGTGCTTGATATATTCTTCTAAAATTTGCTTTAGGTTAAGAATTTTCGGTTCGCCGTCAACAAGCGCTAATAAAATTATGCCGTCGCTCGTTTGAAGTTGGGTATGTTTATAAAGCGAGTTTAAAACAACTTGAGCGTTAGCATCTTTCTTGATATCGATAACAATTCTCATACCTTGGCGGTCGGATTCATCGTTAGCGTTAGAAATGCCTTCAAGTTTTTTGTTCTTAACCATATCCGCTATGGTTTCAATAAGTTTTTGCTTGTTTACTTGGTAAGGAAGTTCGTAAACGATAATTCTTTGCCTACCGTTTGCAAGTTCTTCAATTTCGCACTTAGCGCGTAAAACGTAACCGCCACGCCCCGTTAAGTATGCTTGCCTAATTCCAGCCCTTCCTAACAAGATTGCGCCCGTAGGGTAATCAGGAGCAGGAATAAACTCCATAAGCTCTTCAATAGTTATATCAGGGTTTTCCATAACGGCAATCGCGCCGTTAATAACTTCGGTTAGGTTGTGCGGTGGAATATTCGTTGCCATACCAACGGCTATACCGTCCGCGCCGTTTACCAAAAGGTTAGGGTATCTTGCAGGAAGAACGGTTGGTTGCATTCTGGTATCGTCAAAGTTAGGATAGAAATCTACCGTTTCTTTATCGATATCACGTAACATTTCAACGGCTAACTTGCTCATTCTAGCTTCTGTATAACGATACGCTGCCGGTGGGTCGCCGTCAACTGAACCAAAGTTACCGTGGCCGTCAACAAGTGGTAAGTTAATAGAGAAACTTTGAGCCATTCTAACGAGCGCGTCGTAAACCGAAGAGTCGCCGTGAGGGTGATATTTACCGAGCACGTCACCGACGATGGTCGCGCACTTTTTATACGCTTTATCAGGCGTTAAGCCTATTTCGTTCATAGAATATAGAATACGTCTATGAACAGGCTTTAAGCCGTCGCGAACGTCCGGAATTGCTCTTGAAACGTTTACCGCCATTGCGTATGCAATAAACGAACGTTTCATTTCGTTATCAACTTCAATATTTATAACCTTGGTTTGTTCAAGGGTTTTCTTAAATTCCTGAGTAAGTTCAGGGCTAGATGGTTTTTTCGCCATAAGTCATCTCCTATACGTCAAGGTCTTTAACAAGCTTTGCGTTATTTTCAATAAACGCGCGGCGTGGCTCTGCGTTATCGCCCATAAGCAACGTGAAAGTATTATCGGCTTCGATTGCATCTTCCATCGTAACTCTAAGCATAGTTCTTGTTGCAGGGTTCATAGTTGTTTCCCAAAGTTGCTCAGCGTTCATTTCGCCAAGACCTTTATAGCGTTGAATTTCACACTTGCCGTTTTCCGCTAAGAAATCGTTAAGTTCTTTGTCGCTATAAAAATAGTGGTCTTGCTTGTTCTTCGTAACCTTATAAAGCGGTGGTTGAGCAATATATACGTGCCCTTGTTCAACGAGCGGACGCATAAACCTGAAGAAGAACGTTAGTAATAAAATTCTAATATGGCTACCGTCAACGTCGGCATCGGTCATACAAATAATGCGGTCATAGCGAAGTTTAGATACGTCGAAATCGTCTTGCATACCGCCACCGAAGGCAGTTATCATAGCCTTGATTTCTTCATTTTCTAAAATTCTATTTATTCTTGCCTTTTCAACGTTCAAAATCTTACCGCGAAGTGGCAAGATTGCTTGGAATCTTCTATCTCTGCCTTGCTTTGCCGTTCCACCTGCGGAATCACCTTCTACTAAGAAGATTTCGCATAAAGACGCGTCCTTTTCAGAACAGTCCGCAAGTTTACCGGGGAGCGCTCCCCCTTCAAAGGCTGATTTTCTAGTTGCTTCCCTTGCTTTTCTAGCCGCTTCTCTTGCTCTTTTTGCCGTTACCGACTTTAAGATAAGTTCTTTCGTTCTAGTAGGGTTTTCTTCTAAAAACGCGCCGAACGCTTCTTGCATAGCCTTTTGAACAAGCCCACGCATTTCGCTATTCCCTAGTTTAGTCTTGGTTTGACCTTCGAATTGTGGTTCAGGAAGTTTAACCGAAATTACGGCAACTAAGCCCTCTCTTACGTCTTCGCCTGATAATTTATCGTCATCCTTTATAATCTTTAAGGTGTGAGCGTATTCGTTTATAAGCTTAGTTAAAGCCACCTTAAAGCCGTCAAGGTGCGTTCCGCCTTCTTCAGTGTTAATGTTGTTAGCGAAAGCGTAAACCGATTCGTTATAACTATCGTTATATTGAAGAGAAATTTCAACGACGTTATCACCGTAAACCTTTTCAAAATAGATAGGCTCAGGGAAAAGAACGTTCTTGTTTGCGTTTAAATCTTCAACGAAGTGCAAAATACCGCCTTCAAAGCAAAATTCATCGCTCTTTTGACTATCTCCACGCTCATCAGTAATTTTAATGCGTAAGCCCTTATTTAAGTAGCATAACTCACGGAGCCTTCCCTTTAAGTTATCATAACTAAATTCGGTAGTTTCGAAAATTTCACTATCAGGATAGAAGGTAACCTTCGTTCCAGTAGATTGAGTTTCGCCAACTACCGCTAGCCTTGCTTGCGGAACGCCCCTATTATAGATTTGTTTAAAGATTTTTCCTTTTTGGCATACTTCGATTTCTAGCCACTCTGAAAGCGCGTTTACTACCGATAAACCAACGCCGTGCAAACCGCCCGAAATCTTGTAACCGCCACCGCCGAATTTACCGCCTGCGTGAAGTTTGGTTAAAACAACTTCAACCGCCGAAATGCCTTCTGCGTGGTGGATATCGGTAGGAATACCCCTACCATCATCGGTAACCGAACAAGAACCGTCTTTATTAAGAGTTACGGTTATCATTTTGCAATAACCTGCTAACGCTTCGTCAATAGAGTTATCAACTATCTCTTGAACGAGATGGTGAAGGCCTCTAGTATCGGTTGAACCGATATACATACCAGGGCGCTTACGAACTGGCTCTAAGCCTTCTAAAACTTGAATTTGACTCTCGCCGTAAACGCCGTTTACCTTATTGTCGGACATTGTTGCTCTCCTTAAAATAATCTTTTAACATTAATATATAATTTGTTAATTAAATAATATTATATATTATTTATTATTATATGTAAAGCGTTTTTTCAAATTATCTTTTCATAAAACGAATTTTAACGGGTTTTTTTATAAAAATTTAATAAATTTTTAGACTTTTTTGCATAAAAAAACCGCCAAATTTCGTTTGGCGGTTAAAAAATTTTAAGTTTTAATCTAAAAACCTATCACCTATTGCCCTAAACGAGCGTTTTAAGCCGTCTAATTCGACAAAATCAAGGGATTTATAATAACTTTCTTTAAGCAACAAATACCAGTCTTTTTCGCCCTTTAACTTTCTGTAAACGGCGTGAGCGCGAATTGCGTCCGGAAAACTTTCTTCTAGCGCGTTACCACAAAGGTCGAACGCCCTATCCGCCTCAAGTTCGTTATTCGTTACGGAATAAATAAAAATTCTCTCAATAAATGGGTCTATAAGTTCGTTATCGCTACTTTTTAAGTTCTTGTCAATTTCTTCTAAAGTGGTTATAGCGCTTTCTATATCGCCAGTTTCTAGCAAGGTTAAATAATCGTAATAGTTAGGTTTTTTCTCTTCGGCAAACGTCTCTAGCATATCGAAACTTTCAATTTCGGTTAAACTTTTGCCGTGATAGAGATAGCCTTCCGTTTCTAATCTTATCGCCGTGTTGCAAAAATCGCTATAACCTTCGTTTCTTAAGAACAACAAATGCCCGTCGTTTGAAGGAAAATCACAAATGAAATTTACAATTAAAAGATAAAGTAGAACGAAAAAGCCTATTATTGATAAATAATAACCAAAGAAACTAGATGAAATTCTAAACGTTACAGCGCAAGTAATAATAGTAATTAGCGTTCCTAAAAGACCGCCAAACAATGAGAAATACAACGTTTTATAACTCTCTTTTGCTCTAAGCGTTACAAAACTTGTCCATCCGGCAAACGAACTTCTAAGTGAAAAACCTAACTTAAATCTTTCACCTTTTCGGTAAAACCTAATGCCCCAAAAAGCAATCTCTATTACCTTTCCGCCAAACGCAGCGCAAAACAAAGCGTGCATAAGTTCGTGCATTGCATTATGAACTAAATACCAACAAACTCCCGACGCTACGCTTAATAAAAGCGCAATCAAAACAGTTTTTAGTCTGTTTTCGTAAGGCGAAAGTTGTAACCCTAAAACAAAGGCGATAACTGCCGCCGAAACGACTAGCGTTATGAGAATAATTGAAAATATTAAATTTTTAGTTTTCAACAATCCCACCCCTTTTTAAGATTTCTAAATATCCGTCGAGGTTATCTTTTTCACTAACGAAAAAACCTTCGATGCCTAAATAATTTAATACTTCTAATAGAAAAGTTGCGCCACTATAAATTACTTTGGCGCGATTTTCGCCAAGACGGTAGTTCAAAATTCTATCTTCAACCGTCATTTTACTCATATTTTCAACAAGTTCTTCCACCGCTTTTTTACTAGCGTAAAACTCGTGAGTTTTCTCTGGCGAATATTTTTCAAGGTTTAAAAGACAATACGCGATAGCCGTTGCCGTGCCACCTATTCCAACTAGTTTTTTAATTTTTGGAACGAACCCATATTCTTTCACTTTTTCTTTGCAAAAACTTGTAAGGGATAGTTTTTCGTCGTGAAAACTATCAAAAAGTATGCCTGCGCCAACTGGCAAACTCTTTGAATAAATCTTCTTACCGTTCTCTTGAATTGCAAGTTCGCTTGACGCTCCGCCAACGTCTAAAATTGCGCCGTCGGCATTAGAAAGCGCGCCTATAAGCCCGATATCCGCCTCTGCATCGCCTAATAAAAGTTCAACGGTAAGGCAAGTTTTTTCTTTAATTTCACCCAAAAACTCTAAACCGTCTTTTGCACGTCTTACGGCTTCGGTTGCAAAACCAAAGAACTTTTCGCAACCTAAACCTTTCGCCTTTTCCATTAAAGATAAGATTGCTTTAATGGTTCTCTCTTTAGGCTCTTTTAAAAGCGTAGCAGAAGAATTTAAGCCTTCGCCTAGCCTAGAATTAATTTTTGCTCTAAAAATAACGTTTCCGTTCGAATAAACGTTAATTCGAACGGAATTTGAACCTATATCTATAACGGCAACCATAATCACTTATCCGAACCGTAAAGCCAGCCCAACTCCCTTGCCTTTTCTTCAATTTTCCAATCGTTAAGCCAAAGGTCTATTTCATCTTGTTTTTCTTCGTTTTCTTGCCTTATTATTTCAATTTCTTGGTTGATTGCGTCAACTTTATCGTTTGCGATTTTGATTGCTATCATTTGATAAATCATAATCGACAACAAAATTACAAGTAGTAAAATTGCAGTTGGAACGATTAACGCTATTAGTTTTCTTAACTTTTGCTCTTCCACGACGCATCCCCCTTTTGTTAGATTTTAATATTTTACTTAATTTATTATAACAAACAAAAGTCAAAAAATCAAGCAGTTTATAAAAACTCTTGAAATAACAGTAAAAACCTAAAATTTCGCTTACTATCATATAAACTCTAACCCTAGGAATTTGATGAATTATTGACGTTTTCACAAAATAATAAAAACTAAAAATTAAAAGCGCAATACTTATAAAAAATTTACGCTTTTTATAAAAAAATATCGACGGCAAAAAGGCTAAAATTTGACTTATTAAAACAGATAAAACTCCGCAAGAAAAAAACGCCAAAAATAATTCCCATTGATTTTCAACGCCTATCATTTAAGAATCCTTTTAATCGCGCCTATTCTTTCCCCTTGATATTTTAAACAATTTATTTGACCTTCTAGTAAAAATTCCCCGCTAGTTTTAGAAAAACTCTCAACTTTTAGTTTCTCGCCAGTTATTAAAAGTTTTTGCTTGTTAGAAAGAAGTAGCCTTATTTCTTTATCGCTAAAACCTAAAACTTCTAAAACACAAGTTACTTTTAAGTTTTTCCTATCTTTTAGTTCAATGCATTGATTTTCCATAAATAAACTCCTTTAAGTATTATATTCTCTAGTTTCTATTTTTATGAAAACATAATAAAAAACCGCCGATAACGAACTTATCGGCGGACTTCTTACTTTAATTCTTCATCTTTATTAAAATTTATTGCGCCGTTAAAATACGATTTAACAACGCCCAAGCCTATTTGCTTTTTAAGGCTTTTATTTTCTAAAATTAAGTCTTGAACTTTCTTATTTAAGCGGTCTATTTCTTTTTGCATAGTTCTATTCATTCTATCAACTAAAGAATCAATAGCGTCTTCTAACGCTTTTAAAGACTTTTCTTTTATTCGATTTTTATCGCCCTTGTTTTTAAGTTGCTCTTTTGTTTTTGCGTTACGATATTTGTTTTGATAGCGAAGAGCAAGTTTATCATCTCCGCCGGATAGTTCCATAATAACTCGCCTAACCGATTTTCCGCTCTTTTTAGAGTTTTCAATCTTTTCGATTAGACTATTTTCTTCTTCCTTTGAAAACGCAACGCTTTTTTCCGCTTTCAAGTTTTTTAGCGGTGGGTATTTTTGTTGCAAAGCGTAATCAGTTTTGCTATCTTTCAACAGTTTGTAATAAAAATTCCTAACGCTACCTTTTGCTCTCCCCGTAGATATGGCAAAACTTTCAAAAACGTTTGATAGGCTCTTTCCGTTAATTGACGCCTCTTGAATTTGATCTAACAATCTTTTAATTTCTTGCTCGTTAAAACCTTTCATATTTACTCCTTGAAAAAATTAATTTGTATTGTAATTATTGCCAAGTTTTCAAAATATAAAACATAACGATAAAAAATTTCTAATATAATGAAATTATGAAAGCATATTTTTATTCACCCTTAAAAGCACTTTGCTATAAAAACAACTCGTATCTTTTTTCTTTTTCTCAAAACGTTAAAACTTGCGCTATAGATAAAAACGACCTTTTAACTTTCATCTTGCCAAATGATTACCTTACTAGTTTTGTGCCAGTTTCTCACCTAGATTTTTCTCAAAACGTTAAGATAATCGACTTATACGACGACTTTTTGTTTTATCTCGAGCCTATCAAAAAGCGCAACGAACCGTTTAAAACGCTTTTTACTTCGTCTTTTGTGGCAAGCGGAATAGAGCATAATTTAACAATAGTATCAAACGGCGGAACTAAAATTTTAATCGATGGTTTTAACTCGTTTTGTGAAATTGAAGTTCCTATTACTCCTAAAAGTTTTTTAGTTGAAAAGCGTGAGGATTACTTTTTCGTTATTCTAAAAGATAAACTGATATCATTAAGCGTTTTTTCTTGCCACCCACTTAAATGCGTTTTTTCAAGTTGTTGCAAAAATTATTCTATTGATGACGATAGTTTTACCGTTGATAAGTTTTCTCGTGGCGTTTGCGATTACGTTAGTCGCGCGGTCTATTCTTTTAAACAAGGTATTGAAAAAAGAGCAAATTACTTAATTAAGCGCAACGAACCTAAAAATATTCAAAGCAAACTTTTAAAAACACAAGCATTTTTAGAAGAAGTTATGTTTGGTGGAAATTATCAAAATTATTTAGTTGAAAGTTTAAGGAACAACCTTGATTTAGTCAAGACTTTTTTTGGTGAATTTGATACCATAATTCCGCCGTGCAACGAAAAATTCCCTAACGTTTTTTCACTAATTTATAAAACAAAGGCTAAGTATTTTTCGTGCGCTTTTGAAAACGATAAAATTTGCGACTTTTCTCTTGAAGATAACTTTTCAACTCTTAAAAACTCTTGATTTTTTCAATAAATTTTAGAAATTTCTAAATGCCGTTGACAAAATAGCGTTTTTTTGTTATTATAATTTTACTTATGATTAAAAAATTTCTTGAATTTATTAACAAACCAACCTTGTTTGGCGAAATATTAAGGTTTATCTTAGTTGGCGGTCTTGCAACCGTTATCGACTTTTTGGTTATGGGCGTAACTCTTTACTTTTTCGAGCCGTCGCTCTACCCTAGTTTCTTTAACGTATTTTACGGCGCGCTAGGTGAGCCTCAAACGATTGCTACCCTGTTTGGCACGGGGCTAGGCTTTGTTTTCGGGCTTTTGGCTAACTACCTTTTATCTATTATTTTCGTTTTTAATGAAAAAGGTAAGTCAAAATCGCTAAAAGGCTTTTTAGTTTTTACGTTTTTTAGCACGATAGGGCTTTTACTTCACGAAGTTGGTATGTTCGTTTTCTTCGACCGTTTAGGCTTAAACGAGTGGATTGTTAAAATCGTCATGACGCTTATCGTTTTAGTTTATAATTACGTAACGAGAAAACTTTTCATTTTCAAAAAGGACAAGCCTTTTGAAGACGAGCAAAAAATTCAACAAAGCAAGGAGGCAGAAAATGAAAATTAGCGTAGTTGTTCCATGCTATAACGAGCAAGAAACCGTTGAAAGATTTTATCAAGCGGCAACGCCAGTTTTATCTTCTTTAGATAATATGGATTACGAAATTATTTTCGTAAACGATGGTTCAAAGGATAATACAAAAGAAAAACTAGCAGCCCTTGCAAGTAGTGATAGCAAGGTTAAAGTTATAAACTTTTCAAGGAACTTCGGTCAACAACCTGCAATTTTATGCGGTTTTAGGCACGCTACCGGCGACTGCGCCGTTGAACTTGACTGCGACCTTCAAGACCCGGTTGAAGTTATTCCGGTTATGGTTGAAAAGTTTAAAGAAGGTTATGACGTTGTTCACGGAAGGCGCATCGCAAGGAAAGGTGAAACGCTTTTTAAGAAGGTAACCGCCTCCATTTATTATAAATTCCTTGCTAAAATTTCTAGCGTTGATATGCCTAGAAACACCGGTGATTTTAAGTTACTATCTAGAAAGGTTTTAGACGTTATAGTTAATCTTCCAGAACACGAAAAATATTTGCGTGGGCTTGAATCGTGGGTTGGCTTTAGACAAACTTTCGTTGATTTTGAAAGAAAGGAAAGAGTTGCCGGTCAAACGCATTACACCTTAAAGAAAATGATGAACCTTGCTAAAGCAGGCATCGTTGCAAATAGTAACTATCCGTTATCACTATCTTTCAAGCTTGGCTTACTTGGCAGTATTTTATCAGTTCTTTGCTTTATTACGTTTATAGTTTTAGCGTGCTTGAAAATTACATTGCCGTTAACTGCTTGGCTTTTCCCAACGATTGCGCTTGGCGTTTCCGTTTTACTGTTATCGCATTCAATAACAAATCTTTATCTTGGAAGAGTTTACGATGAAGTTAAAAACCGCCCTGAATATATCGTTGATGAAAAAATTAATTTAGATTAATTTACTAAAAACCCCTTGATAAGTCGATTATCAAAGGGTTTTTTATTTTTAGACTATATTTTATAACAAAAAATCACCCAAGCGTTTTTGCTTGGGTGATTATTCGTTTTAAGTTTTTTTATTTTACTTTTTACCAAAGTTTGGTTTCTTTCCAGTTGCTTCTTTGATTAAGCCTTCTTCGATAAGTTTTTCAATAGACCTTCTCTTAATGTCTTTAGTATAGTCTTGTTTTTCATACTTATCGTCTTTTTGCATACCGTTATTTTCTGCTAAAATATCAACGAGACGAAGCGCTCTCTTTAACGCTAAATCGCTCTTTAACTTAAACATGAACGGAGTATCTGCAAAAGCCTTCTTATCGCTAACGTCTTTTTGGTGGAAAGTAGTAACAGGTAAATCTTCACTTGCAGGGTCAAGCGCAAGATACAAGCAAAGCGTCTTTCCGCTTAGGGCAAATCTTGCAATGGTTGACCTACCGTAATTAAATCTATCACCCTTCCAACTAATAGTTGAGTGAACCCTCTTATGCGATAACAATGCGTTTTTAATTTCGCTATAATAATCTTTGCTCTTTGCATCGCCTAAGACCATCTTCGCTTGGAAACTCTTCTTTAAGTAAGAATATTCTTCATCTACTTCATCAGCATCTACCGCGGCAATAGCAACTTCTTCAACTGCGTCGTCTTCTTCAACTTCTTCGATTTCAGGTTCTTTCTCTACTTCTTTTACAACTTCTTTTTCAACGATAACTTCTTTTACGATTGATAAGCCTTTTAATCTTTCAACAACGCCTTCGATAATTTCTTCTTTATCGTCTTCAGTTAAAACGGCAACTTCTTTTACCTTTTCAACAACTCTTTCAACTATATCTTCAATAGTATCATCGTCAAGAGAGGTAATTTGTTCTTCTTCATTTTCGTCTTCGTTATCGTCTTCAGTCTCTTCATCTGCCTGAGGTTTGTTAGGTCCACCAAGCGCGTTGACCATTTTGCTAACTAAATCGTCTGCGCCAATCTTTTTGTTCTTTGAAGGTTTTAAGATAAACGCAAGCGCCATAAACACCGCTACGCAAGGAATTATGCACATAGTGATAGCCGCAATAGGCGCGCCTAAAAAGCGTAAACCTGCTAACATCGTCATGCAAATTAACGTGTATAACGATAAATTTTTAAGATAACTTTTTCTCTTCTTATCTTTTACCGATTTAAAAATAACAAGTTCAATAATATAAATAGTCATAGCAACGGTGAGCGCTTGAAAGGTTTTTGCTAAACTTGGAACAAATTTAACAAAGCCTTCAGTTCCTAAACCGTTAAGCGCATCGGCAAAAACGAACGCTAAAACTGAAATAACAACCGCTACTGCGTAAACTATTATCCCAATAACTTTAGATGATTTTTTCATTTTATTCCCTCACAAATTATTCATACGCCAAAAAAACACACTTTTCGACAGTTAAGTAAATAATATCATTTTTACAACTTATTTTCAATAGTTTTTTGAAATTTGTTGCTAATATTCATAATTTTTTCACAAAAAAAGCCTTCTAAAACACGTTTGGAAGGCTTTTTTGATTATTTTTATGTTAATCTGTGATAACTTCAACGTTATCAATATAAAAAGTTGCGGAAGAATTCAGGATATAAATTCTCATAAAATTAACTTTTGTCAAATCAATTTCACCACCAGTTGTTCCACCGCTAAACAAATCGAGCCATACTTCGTTCCAGCCCGTTTTGGTTATATACTGCGTAACGTTCCAGTTTAATTCGTTTACGTCGCACTTGCCTGAAGATGAAATTTCAATTTGACCTTCGTTCCCCATCTTCGTTATATCGCTACAATATACGTAAAAATGCAAGTATCCGTTTTTAAATTCGCTAATATCAACGCTTGAGAAAGTTCCCGAAAGCGTAGTAGATTTCCACTTCCAACTACCACTGCCTAAAAATTTCGTTGAAGTATCTAACGTAACGTTAAACGAGCCTTGAATTGAATCGCAATTAAATAGCGTTACTTTCTTTGCGTTTGCCGATACGTATTCAACTTCATCTACGATATTTACACTAGAATCGTATGCCTTTTCTTTGATTTCGCCAAACGCAATTCTGCCATATGCCGTAAGCCTTCCGCCGTTTACTTTTATCGACGTGCCGTAAACACGAAGCGAACCTACGATTTTACACTCTCCCGAAGTTAATTCGTAAACGAACTTGCTATCAGGTATAAAATCAAGCGAAGTGTTAATGAGCGTTGAAGTTGAGTTTTTCATACTGAAAAGCCCCGCCTCGCCGTAACAGAAAACGTTAAGAGCAATTTCGTTCGTTGCGTTTTCAAGTTCAACCATCTTCGTGTGGGTTCTTCCAATATCTTCACGAAGAAGAATAAAATCTTCGTTGGTTTCACCGCTATTTCTAATTCTCTTCCAGTTATCTACTATCGAAGATGAAGAATCGAAATAATCGTAAAGGTTAGAACGCGTCATAAAGTTAGGGTTTGCAAGGCATTGATTAATAATGCCGTTCTTTCCACCCGCTTTTATAAACGTTTTATACGAAATTCCGTAGTTACTTTTTAAAATATGATTATCGCACGAAGAAAAATCGTAACCGATATACGCGCCAACGCTCTCGTTCATATAAGCGTATGCGTTGTTACCAACGGCTTTAATCGAAGTATCAGGCGAATACGAATTATTATCAAGCGCAGTTTTTGCTGAAATAAAATCGTTCTTCGCGTGCCAAATTCTAATACCAACGATGCCTGCGTTCTCGCCAAGTTCAAAAGTTGAGCCGTTTGCGTAAGATACGAACACTACGCCGTTTTTACCGTTTTGACTTTGATTTGTTCTGCTAAAAACCGATTGCGTTGAACGAATTTCAACGTTCTTAGGAACCAAAATAGTTGAGTTTAATCTATAAACGCCGTTTGGAACGACTACAATTCCGCCTTCAGCGCCTACCGAATTTAACACGCTTTGAAGAGACGAAGAATTATCGTTTGAGCCTCCGCTTGATAAATTTTTCGCAATAAACATTCTAGTTGAACTACTAAATTCAAGCGATAACGGGCTTATAGCCACACTTTCTACGTTTCCGCCCTCTAAAATTGTTCTACCCGTGCCAGAAGATGAAAAAGTGGAATTAGCAAGTTTTATGCAACCAACAGGCGAAGTGTTTTCAATTTTTCCTACCGTTGAATTAGTGAAAACCGCGCCACTTCTTGAGTTAAGATAATCAGCAAAAACTCCGGTTTCGCAAGATATTTGAGCATTATAAACAGTTCCCCAAAAACCTGCGCTATCTCTAATTCCCGTTGTAAATTTAATACCAACTAAACCGCCGTCTATTTTTACGTTTGAAATAAGTTGGTCGTCTAAATCACCTAAAATTAGAGCGGTTAAATTATCGTTTATAAAAGAAGTTAAACTTGACGCGTTACTACAATTATAGCCATTTTCGGCTTTTTGCCAAAATTTTGGTGAAATATGTAAGTTATCGTAAAAACCAACGTCGCTAGTGAAGTTATGCGCTATAGCGTTAAATAAAAACGTGCCGTAAATATTTTCTAGGTTTACAAGTTCGTTTCCGCTACTGTTTAAAGAAACGCCAATGCCGTAGCAACTGTTTATAAAAGTTAAATTTCTTAAAGTGGTTGTAACTGGGCTATCTGCGTAAACGGTATAGCCGTAAGTTTTAAGACTATCAATATTTTGCTCTGGGTAATAAAAAGTTAAACCAACTAAACCTGCATCGCCTTTTAACGATATAAGCGGTAAATCTTTTGGCGACATCCTTCCTAAAAGGCTTGGCTTTGCTAAAATTGTAGAGCCGTAATCAAAATTATCTTCAAGTTCATACCCACCGCTAGAATTTAACGGTTTATTCCAATCTCCCACTAAAGACACGAACATAGGAACTTCTATAGTTGAAGTTACTAAATATTTTCCGCTTGGCATAAATACCGTTCCACCGCCTAAATTCTTTACGTAGTTTAGCGCGTTTTGAATTGCTTGCGTGCTATCGTTTACGCCAGATGGGTCTGCGCCGTAATCGGTAACGATAGCGTCGGCTATAACCGAGCCTGCCGTTTTATATTTGGTTTTTACAAGCGTTTGACTAGAATTATTATCGTTCACAGCCTTAAGGTATTCCGCGCTAGGATTAATTTCAGGCGTGGAAACGCCGTCGCTTGAACCACCGCTTGAACCACCGCTTGAACCGCCTTGATTTGAAGTTCCGTTTGAAGAACTATTCTCTAAAGATGATGAATTTTGACTTTCACTAGCGCTTTGATTTTGGTTCTCGCTAATAGACGAACCTTCGTTTTTAGAAGAATTCTTTTCAATGCTTATTCTTCCGTATGAAGATGAATTTTCGTTTTGAGAATTTTCATTATTACAACCAAAAAGCGTTAATAATAAGGTTAGCGCTAAAATAATCGCAAAAAGTCTTTTAATCGTTTTCATATTTCCCCTTAAAACATTTAAATTAAATATTTTTGCTTAATTTCGGACTTATAGCCCCACTTTTTCATTTTTTAAGTTACTAAATACCTAAAAGTTTTTCTAGATTTTCTGCTAAGATTTTTTGGCGCTCTTCATCGTTTAAGTCTATCTTCATAAAACGCTCTAATTCGCTAGTTGCATCCCACATAGGATAATCCGTGCCGAAGAAAAACTTTTCAACGCCAAACTTTTCAATAAATTCTTTGGCTTTCTTTGGACCGATATATTCTAACGCAGAAGACGTATCGAAATAAACGTTTGATAGCCCTAAATATTCATCGACTTTATCCCACTCACTATAACCGCCAAAATGCGCGCATATTATATTTAGGTTAGGGTGGCGTTTTGCAACGTTTGCTAACATTTTAGGCGAAGAGAAGTTATAACGCTTATCGCCTGCGTGAAATAAAATAGGAACTCTACCATCAACCGCTTTATAAATCTTTTCCGCTTCTTCTCCGTCCGCTGCAAAGCGTTGAAAATCAGGATGAAGTTTTACGCCCTTAAAGCCGTTTTCTATGCAAAAATCAACTTCTTCTTTCATTTCTTCATACGTTTGGTCAGGGTGCAAAGTCATAAAGCCTATAAATTCTTTGTGCTTAGTAATTTCGCTTAAAATAAATTCGTTTATTCTATGAACTTGGTGAGGAGTTGTTGCAACGCTATGCACTAAATACTTAACGATAGGCGTTTTTTCGTTTTCTTTCAACAACTCTTCAATAGAACCGTGATAGTCCATTTCAATATTATAAAACTCGCCTATTGCAAGCGAGGC
Organism: Christensenellaceae bacterium; assembly: GCA_045586885.1. Lineage (GTDB taxonomy): Bacteria > Bacillota > Clostridia > Christensenellales > Borkfalkiaceae > UBA4636. Next base: position 111,428 of record JAZNBE010000016.1, on the reverse strand, counting down.
CTTATCGGCAATTTTAGATGGGTAAATATGAACGTGCGAATCAATTATTCTAAAATCTTTTAATTCCATAAATTTTTCCTTGTAAATAAGTTCTCTAAAGTTTATTTTAAACTTTTTTTTAAAGTTTTTCAAAAAAATTATATATGTTTTTACAAATTTAAAAAAATATGTTATAATTTAACATGAGTTTAACCTTTATTTGTTAAAATATTAGTGAGGAAAGATGAAAAACAAGCGAAACGATAGAAAAAAATGGTTTGTTTGCCTAAAGCAATTTCTAAAACTTTTTATTAAAAAGCCTAAATTCCACTTTGTTGGTAACGAGATTGAAGACGGTTCCTTAATCATCTCTAACCACGTTGGCGCAAAAGTTCCACTATCTATGGAAATTTATTTTACTAAAAACTTTCGTTTTTGGGGAACGCATGAGATGAACGGGAACTTAAAAAGCGTTTATAAATATTTATCGTTTACCTACTTCCACCAAAAAAAGCATTGGAATTTATTTCTCTCTAGGCTCTTTTGCTTAATAGCCGCGCCGTTTGCTAAGTTGTTTTATAGAGGCTTAAGGCTTATTCCTACTTATCAAGACGCAAGATTAAAATCAACTCTTAACCAAAGCGTTGAAACTCTCGAGAAAAATCATTGCCTTTTAGTTTTTCCTGAAGATTCATCTAAAGGCTATTTTGATGAAATTCAAAAATTCTTCCCCGGCTTTGTTCTTCTTGCTAAAACGCTTCTTAAAAAAGGCATTGATAGACCTTGCTATCTAATGTATTTTTTGAAAAAGCAAAGAACGTTTGTAGTTGATAAACCTTTTATGATTTCGCAACTTCTAAACGGAGAAAACAAGAACACTATTGCCGAAAGGTTAAGAATTCGCCTTAACGAACTATCGAAAATATTACCAAACAAAACTTCAACTGAAAGTAATATTTAATTTGACCACACTTCTCTCTTTTTTTTACACCGCCGTTTTTTTGGGGATACCTAGAATCGGCGGTGGTTTTTATTTGGCTTTTTTAGCGTTTACGATTTTAGTTTAACAAAAATTCTTTTTGTTTTAGATAATCTTCAACCAAAAGCCCATCGCAAAACGCTTTGGTCTTTTCTATTTTATGGTTTTTTGCGCCGTAAATCTTCTCAATTTCTACTAAAAACAAGTCTGGGCGCAACGTTTTATTCCCAAACGAGAAAACAGCAACGAGTTTATCATCTTCTTTTTTTAGCGATAAAATTCTATCTCTAACTTCTTTTCTTTCGCCCTTTTTATCAGTAACAACAAAACTTTGGCTTTTTATGATTTCGTCAATATTAACGCGAGAAAAATCGCCGTAAAGATAATATTCACAACTATTTATAACGCCTGCAAGGTTTGGGTTTTTCTTAACGTTTACCGCGCTTTCGCACTTAAAACCGCCGGGGCAAAACTCGTTAAAAAGTTGTTGGAATTTGCTTGCAGGTTCGTTCGTTTCAACAAAGCAAAACTCGGCTTTCGTAACGCACCCAACCGCAATCGGTGCGGACATAAATATTTTTAAGTGCGGATTAAAGCCTTGCGATTTTTCAACCGCAATTTTGGCTCTTATTAGCGTTTTATTTATATGGCGGAGCGTATCTAAATGCGAAATAAATTCCGCTCCGTTTTGTTTTGAATATTTAAAAACTAACATTTCATTTACCTACGGTTATCACACTTAAACGTTTTTTGATAGCCACAGCCCTTGCAAGATTTTTTGCATCCGCCTGAAACTTCTCCTATTTCGGCTTTTTTGGCTTCTTTTAATAGAAAATCTTTATCGACTATAATATCGATAAAATCCCACGCAAGCGTTTCGTTATAATCCATTTTGCGAGTATAGTTTTCAACTTCTAAACCGCAACTTTTGATTGCGTCATACCAAGTTTGGTAATTAATTCGCTCCGACCAACCATCAAGATACGCTCCGTTTTTATAAGCCGTTAAAATCGCTTGCCCAAGCCTTCTATCGCCACGAGCCAAAACTGCTTCAAGTACCGAAAGGTCGAAATCGTTCCAACTAAAAACAACGCCTTTAACGTAAAGTCTTTGCTTTAGCCTTGCTATTTTTTGCTCAAACTCTTGCCTGTTTATTTGCCTTGACCATTGGAACGGAGTGAACGGCTTTGGAATAAAGGTTGAAACGCTCACTGAAATTCTTAACGCTTTTGCAAACTTTTTGTTGGCGGAATAAATATCGCGAATTTTATAAACAATATCGCAAATTCCGTCTAAATCTTCATCCGTTTCGGTTGGTAAGCCCATCATAAAATAAAGTTTTATTGAAGTATAACCACGCTCGAAAGCAATTTTTGCGCTTCTTTCAATCTCTTCTTCGGTTATATCTTTATTGATAACGTCACGAAGGCGTTGTGTTCCAGCCTCCGGCGCAAAAGTTAGAGAGTTTTTGCGTGATTGCTCTATAAAATCGCCGTCAAAACTATCAAGGCGCAACGAAGGAAGCGCAACGTGTGTGCACGGAAGACTTGTCTTTAACGAACTTAAAAGTTCTTTTAAATACGGATAATCGCCAGTCGATAAACTATTTAAACTTACTTCGTCAAAACCTGTGGAATTAATAAAATCAACTGCTTGCTTTGTTAAATTTTCACTTGAGCGAATTCTAATAGGGCGGTAAATAAAACCGGCTTGGCAAAACCTACATCCTCTTGGGCAACCGCGCATAACTTCTATTATTGCTCTATCAAAAACGGCTTCAACGTTTCCAACTAACTGTTTAGATGGAAAAACTGCGTTATCTAAATTATAGCAAACGGCTTTTTTGACTTTGCTTTTACTAAAAAAGCCTTCTATAAGCCCGTTATCGCTATATTTTACTTGCATAAATGAAGGCACGTAAACGCCGTCTAATAAGGATGCTTTTTCTAAAAACTCCTTCTTTGTTTTAGAAGATAGTTTAATTTCAGCAAGGCTCTTCATAACTTCTTCGCCGTCGCCTATAACGAATAAATCAAAAAAATCGGCAATAGGCTCTGGATTAAAAGCGCAAGGTCCACCACCTTGAATTATAGGGAATTCTTCGCCTCTATCTTTTGCAAGTAGCGGAATTCCACCAAGTTCAAGCATATATAAAACGGTGGTATAACACATTTCAAATTGCAACGAAAAACCGAGCATATCAAAATCTTTTAACGCCTTTTTAGACGTTAAACCATAAAGATAATGCCCGTTTTCTTTTAAGAGCGAGCCAAAATCATGCCAAGGCGAAAAGCACCTGTCAACGAAAACGCCTTCAACGCTCTCAAGCGCTTCGGTTACTATTCTTATGCCAAGGTTACTCATTCCAACTTCGTAAATATCAGGAAAACACATGCAGTAATTAAAGGCTTTCCACTCGTTTTTAGGCTCGTTGTATTCGCCACCGATATATCTTGCTGGTTTTTCAACAAGTTTTAAAATTTGCTCTAAAGATAATCTTTCACTCATAACCATTAAATTTTACCACAACTTTCAAACTTTTGCAATGAAATTGCAATATAGTCGTTATTGACAAAATTTATTTTTGTTGTTAAAATGTTTTTAAGGAGTTTTTTATGGTTACGTTTAATAACGATTGGGACGAAATTTTAAAGGATTTAATTTCTAGCCCTCTTTACAAAAAAATAAGGCAATTTCTCATTGGAGAATATTCAAATCACACCATTTACCCACCTATGAACGATATTTTCACGGCTTTTAAACTAACGGCTTTTAAGGACGTGAAAGTAGTAATTTTAGGGCAGGACCCATACCACGAGCCAAACCAAGCGCACGGTCTTTCTTTCTCTGTCGTTGGTAACGTTAAAAACCCACCTTCTCTTGTAAACATTTTCAAAGAACTTGAAAGCGATTTAGGAATTTGCAATGAGAACGGCAACCTTGAAAGTTGGGCAAAGCAAGGCGTTCTTCTTTTAAACACAACTCTTACCGTTAGGCGCGGTCAAGCCAACTCGCACAAAAACTGCGGTTGGACTGAATTCACCGATGAAGTCATAAAAACCGTTTCTAAAAAAACAACGCCAGTCGTTTTTATTCTTTGGGGAAATAATGCAAGAAGTAAGAAAAAACTAATTGCATCGCACCATAAAATCATTGAATCGGCTCACCCTAGCCCACTTTCTTGTTACAACGGTTTTTACGGCTCGAAACCTTTTTCAAAAACTAATAAGTTTTTAATTGATAACAATCTTGAACCTATAAATTGGAAAAACTAAACAAAAAAAGGCGTTTAATCAACTTATAGGCGCACTTTTTTGTAAAATAAAAGAAATTTTAACAACAAAAAAACGGATGAGAAAGCATCCGTTTTTCTTATTATAAATAACTATCGATTAAGTTTTTAAATTCAACAAACTTCTCTTTTAGGCTTTGCACGGATAAATACATCATTGAAGTATCGTATCTAGCGTCGTGCATAAATGAAGAACTAGAACTAAAGTTTTTCATAACGAATTTAGTAACGTCGTAAGGAAAAACTTGGGCAAAACTTGCTAGTTCGTCAAGTTTAGGAAATTTATAACCATTACCGCTCTTTCTTGGAAGTTTTAAAATTGGCGTAAAGTAACGCATAGTATCTAAACTTTCATTATAACGAAAAATTCTATCTAAATACTTAAATTCGGCTATCATAAAGTTTAAGTCAAAATTAAAGTTATGCGAAACAACAAGATCAGCGTTTATAAAGTCATCGTAAATCTCGTCTTGAAATTCGCTAAAAGTTCTTTCCCTTGATAAGACTTTTAATTTTTCAACCGTAATACCGTGAATTTTAGCGGCAGACGGATCTATGTAATCAACGGCAAAATAAAAATTTTTAAATTCTTGCCTGTTACCATAATCTAAAACGTAAGAAAGTTGAATTATTCGTCCGGGCGTAAGTCCGGTGGTTTCCGTGTCAAAATAAAGTATCATGATATTATTCTATCATAAAACTTTACCAAAACAATGCTTTTATGAAAAAATTTTTAAAATTTTTTTATTTTTTATCAAAAACCTTAATTAATCGACTTATAGCCCCACTTATTGATTTGCGTTAGGGAATAATGGCAGTTCGAAAAAGCCTGCGCAAATTTCTTGAGAGTATTCTTGGCAAGGCGGAATATTAACGTAACCGTAAGTTGGAATTAAAAGTTGAACTGGCATTACGATTTTCAAAATTATGGTTGTGCAAGCTGAAATTGTGAAAGTATTCTCCGCAGAATATACCCCTTCGGTTGAAATTAGCGATACTATTGCTTCAACGTTATATGGAATAACCGATGGTTCTGGAACGAATAGGATTACGTCTTGAGAAAAACTTGCGGTAGATGTTGCAACGCCGTCAACACCGTTAGCGTCGGTATAAAGCACTTGAACCGGAACGTTTACGGTAACTTGCACTCTAGCAAAGTTCGGTCTATCTTGAAGTCTATCAACGGAAACGTTGGTTAAAACGCCTTGAGTTGAAGTTGACCTTGCGCTTACAAACGTTAAAGGGTAAGTTGGGTTTTCAGGCACTAAATCGGTAAGCGTTAAAACAACGCCGTCTTCTTGGCTTTGCTTCATGCACGCATCAAAAACCTTGTTGACTTCAAGGCACACCTTTTCGCATAAGCCGTTTAGTGGGTTTCCTGAAATTTGGCAAGGGCATCTATCTGAGTTAAAGTTGGAAAAAAATGACATTTTGTAACCTCCTTAAAAAAGTTATCCTTCCGTTTTAATATATGCTTTCAAGCGTTTCGTTTGTCACTTTTTTCTTAAATTTATAAAGCCGTAAAGAAAAAACCACGCTTTCAGTTATGGAGTTCCTATAAGGGAATTTTACTTTAATACAAAAGTATAGCCCACTATACTTCGCAAAAAAGCGAAATATGGTGGGCTTTATCTTTACCACAAAAGATAGAGTTAAAATGGTTATATTTTTAGCCTTGTGGCTAAAAGTGATATTGTTTACGCAGTAAACAGTGTAGCCGAGCGTAGCGAACGCCAACTGCGTAAGCAGTTATATTTTGGCAAAGCCAAAGTTATATTAAATAAATCCACAACTTGCCGTCAGGCGAATATCACTGCGTTAGCAATATCACTTGCCGATAGGCAAATCTCACAAATCCGTTTACGGATTTATTTAGTTGCCGAAGCACTTATAGGGATTCGGCTTTTAGCGTGGTTTTTTTATTTCACTAGTTTTTTATCTAAAAGTTTTTCGCTCAAAGTAATAAACTCTTTGGTTGATAGCGTTTCGCCCCTAGCGTTTAAGGGGATTTGGCAAGAAGTTAAAATATCTTCAGCATCTTTCCTTGATATTTTAAAAACGTTAATAAGGTTATTCGCCAAAGTTTTGCGCCTTGATAAAAAGGCTACCCTTACCGCCTCTCTAAAAGCCGTTTTTGATTTTAACTTATATTTATTCTCATTAATATCTATTCTAACAACCGCCGAATCAACGTTTGGCACTGGGTAGAAATTTTCTCTTCCTACTTCTAAAACGATTTTAGCATCGCTAACAACGTCAATAGCAGGAGTTATGCTACCGTATTCCGCAGTGTTTTCTTTAGCGCAAAATCTTTCGGCAACTTCTTTTTGCACCATCACGACTATTCGCTTACATTTTTTTCCTTCTTCTAAAAGTTTCATAACAATAGGTGAAGTTATATAATAAGGAAGATTTGCAACTACGATATATTCGCTACCTAATTCTTTTTCAAAGGAAGAGAGATTTTCCTTCATAAAGTCTTTGAAAATAACCTCACAGTTTTCAACGCCACTAAGCGACTGCGCTAAAACAGGCGCAAGGTTTTTATCAATTTCAAAACCGATAACCTTTTTAGCGTGGTTTGCAAGCGCTCTAGTTAAAGTTCCACCGCCAACGCCTATTTCTAAAACGACGTCTTCTTTTGAAACTTCTGCCGATAGAACTATTTTTTCTAAAAGAGTATCGTCATCGATAAAGTTTTGACCAAACCTTTTATTAAAATGAAAGTTATTTTGTTGAATAATTTCTTTTAATTTCATAATTTTTTTCTTGAAAAATATGCGTTTAATCGCTATATAGCCACACTTTTGCCAAAAAACGCTAAAACGTTTTTCTCTATTTGCTCATCAATTTCTAAAACGCTTTTACCTAAAATTTCGCTAAGTTTTTCATAAACTAATTTTACCATTTTAGGCTCGTTTAACCTTCCGCGATAAGGGTGTGGACAAAGATACGGACAATCGGTTTCAGCCATAATTTGACTTACTGGAATATAACGAACGACTTCATCACGATTACTGTTTTTAAAAGTTATAGGTCCGCCGAACGAAAAATAAGCGCCAAGATCAAGATAGTTTTTTGCTTGCTCTTTAGTTTCGCTATAACAATGCATTAAAAAGCCTTTATCTAAATATTTTGAGTTTGCCTTTAAGATTTGCAACATATCTAAAGACGCGTCTCTAGAGTGAATAACGATTGGCTTATTTTTTTCGTGGGCTAAAATTATTTGCCTTTCAAAAAGTTCAAATTGCTTACTTTTATCAAAATTATCATAGTGATAATCTAAGCCTATTTCACCAAGCGCAACGCACCTTTCATCATCTAAAAGTCTGCCTATAACACCGATATCATAACTTTTTGACGCCTCGGAAGGATGAATTCCACACGCGAAAAACACGTTTTCAAACTCTTTAGAATTATCTTTCGCTTTTTTTGAAGATTCTTCGTTATAACCTATATCGATTATTCTTTTTCCGCCTAAATCGAAAAAATCTTTTACGATTTTAGGTAAATCTAAATAACGTGAATCGCTAAGATGAGCGTGGGAATCGGTCATTATCTTATTTTACTTCCTTCAGGCATATCTTGATTAGGCTCAATTAAAGTAACTTTATCGCCGTTTTCAGCGCATAAAATCATACCTTGGCTTTCAATTCCGCAAAGTTTTGCAGGCTTTAGGTTAGCAACTAAAACAACCTTTTTACCAACCATTTCTTCAGGCTTATAAAACTCGGCAATTCCGCTAACTACCGTTCTTTCTTCATAGCCAAGAGTTAGTTTTAATTTTAGTAATTTTTTAGATTTTTCAACCTTTTCGCACTCTAAAACTTTAGCAACTCTAAGTTCTGTTTTACAGAACTCGTCAATGGTGATTTGTTCAGTTTTGGAAGGCGCGTCCACTTTAATTTCCGCCTTTTTTGCTAATTTTTCTTTTTCTTTATGGCGAGCAATCATCATTTCGTCTATTTGTTGAAGTTCTTTCTTTAAGTCTATTCTAGGGAATAACGGTTGGCTCTTTGAAACTAAAGTTCCTTCTTTTAAGTAGCCGAATTTTTCAATGCTAGAAAAATCGGTAACGGTATTTCCGTCAATGCCAAAAATTTGTAAAATGCTATTAGCCGATTTTGGTAAGAACGGCTTTAGGATAACTGCGGAAATATGAACGCACTCTAAAAGGTTGTAAATAACCGTTGCAAGCCTTCCGCGTTTAGACTCGTCTTTATTAAGAACCCAAGGCATAGTTTCATCGATATATTTATTTGCTCTACCGATAAGTTTGAAGATTTCTTGCAAAGCCTTAGGAACGTTAAGTTCGTTTACGGCTTGTTCTACGTTAGAAAGAACGCCTTCGGCAATAGCGATAAGTTCGTCGTCTATTGGTTCTTTATCTTGAGGCGCAGGTAAAACACCGCCAAAATATTGATTTACCATAGCGCTAGTTCTAGAAACCAAGTTTCCTAAATCGTTTGCAAGGTCGCTATTTATTCTAGTTAAAAGCGCTTCGTTAGTATAAACGCCGTCGCTACCGAAAGGAATTTCACGAAGAAGGAAATATCTTAAGGCATCCGAGCCGTAGCGAGCAACGATTTCTTTAGGGTCGGTAAGTTCCGTGCTAATTTTATCGCCTTTAGATTTAGAAAGTTTATCTCCGCCGATTAAAAGCCAACCGTGGCCGTAAACCTTTTTAGGAAGTTCAATACCCATCGCCATAATAAGAGCCGGCCAAATAATTGCGTGGAAACGAATAATCTCTTTAGCCGTCATATGCACGTTGCAAGGCCAGAACTTATTAAAGAGCGTTTCGTCTTCGCTTAAATAGCCTAGCGCGGTAATATAGTTAGAAAGCGCGTCAACCCAAACGTAAACAACGTGGTTTTTATCAAAATCAACAGGAATACCCCACTTAATGCTAGTTCTTGAAACGCATAAATCTTGAAGACCGGGCTTTAAGAAATTGTTAATCATTTCATTAACGCGTGATTTTGGTTGCAAAAACTCAGGGTTATCTTCGTAAAGTTTTAATATTTTATCAGCGTATTTTGAAAGGCGGAAGAAATAACTTTCTTCCTTTTCAAGATGCACTTCTCTTCCACAATCAGGGCATTTGCCGTCCTTTAACTGCGATTCCGTCCAAAAACTTTCGCAAGGCGTGCAATACCAGCCGGAATATTCCGACTTATAAATATCGCCTTGTTCGTATAGTTTTTTGAAGATTTTTTGCACGCTTTTAACGTGGCTCTCATCGGTAGTTCTAATGAAATGGTCGTAAGAAATATCTAAAAGTTCCCAAATTCCCTTAAGGTCGTCAACGATAGGGTCGATGAATTCTTTAGGGCTTTTGCCACACTCTTTAGCCTTGTTTTCGATTTTTTGACCGTGCTCGTCAGTTCCGGTTAAAAAGAAAACTTCCTTTCCTTTTAAGCGGTTGAACCTTGCGATAGAATCGCAAACGACGGTGGTATAACAAGTGCCGATATGCCAGTTGCCACTAGGATAATAAATAGGCGTTGTGATAAAAAAAGTGTTATTTTCCATAATCTTCCTTAACGGGCGCGCTTTTCGCCCTTATTTTATATACTTAGTTTATTATAACTTCTTTTTATGAAATTGTAAATCATAAAACGATTTTTTTTGGCATAATGTTTTGTATGAACGCAATTTTTAGCATTTTTTTAATAATATCATCCGTTTTAGTTGCTATTTTTTCACCTGATAAACTTATTCCAACGATGACTTCATCAATAAAAACCGCAATAGACATAAACTTAACTATTTTTGCCGTAAACGCGGTGTGGCTTTCAGTTTTTAGCGTTTTAGAAAAGTTAAACCTTACAAAAAAATTATCTCGACTTATGCAAAAACCGCTATCTTTAGTTTTCGAGCGTGATAATAGCGAAAATTTAGAACTTATCGCAACTTCACTTACCGCTAATATGCTAGGTCTTGGCGGAGTTGCAACCCCTATTGGCATTAAAGCGTGCCAAAGCCTAGAAAAAAGCAAATCTTTTTTTAATCAAACGATGCTTATAGTAATTTCGGCAACGTCAATTCAAATTTTGCCAACCACCGCTATTAGTATTCGCTCTATATTTGGAAGTTTAACGCCTAGCGATATTTTATTACCATCAATTATATCAACTGCGTTTTCAACGACGCTAGGAATTTTACTTACTAAAATTTTCGTAAAAAGATGAACTATATTCTGCCTCTATTTTTCGCCTTAGTTTTAATTTTTGGCGCAATAAAAAAAGTCAATCTTTACGATTCGTTTTTAGACGGAATAAAATCGGCAATGCAACTTTTTATTCAAACTTTGCCTTACGTAATAGCCGTTATTTTAATGAGCGAATTGTTCTCTTTATCTGGGCTAAATAGCGTGTTAATCGACCTATTGACCCCTTTTTTTAGAATTTTAGGTATTCCGCCTGAACTTTTTGAACTTATTTTATTAAAGCCTTTATCCGGCAGTGGAGCGGTATCTAAACTCAATCAAATTATTGAAACTTACGGCGCGGATAGTTTTATTTCTAGATCTGCGTGCGTTATTTTTTCTTCTGGCGAAACGGTTTTTTATATTTCTGCGGTTTACTTATCGAACTGTAAAAACAAAAAAGTATTAAAGGCTATCGTAATTTCTTTAATTTCTAATTTTTTGGCGTGTGTTATGGCGTGTTTAACCTGTAAAATAATGTAAAATTTACGATAAAACGGCGTTTTTTTGCCTATTAAAAGATAAAATTTATCAATTTTTGAAAAATTTAATATGTAAAATTCGGCATCAAATTAAAAAAATATAGACAATTCGTTATCATTTGGTTGACACTTGTTATTTAATATATTAAAATATATAGACAAAGCGCGCGCATCATATTTAGACTTCTTGCGCGCGGATAGGGGTTTTTTATGAAAAAATTATTAGCAATTATTTTAGTAGTTTTAATGAGCGTATCGGTTATGCTCTTTACGGCTTGCGAAAAAAATCAAGGTGAAACTTCTTCTTCAGGTCCTACCAGACAATCTTCTAGCGAAGAAGAATCTTCAACTCGTCGCCGTGGGGACGGCGCTTCTAGTTCTTCATCTAACGTTGACAACACCTCGTCTTCTATTGGTGGTGGCAATAATCCTACCACGTCTAGCGGTGGAAACAATCCTACCACTTCTAGCGGTGGAAACGGTGGCGGAGCGTCTTCAAGTTCTTCATACGGTGGCGGAAACGCAGGTAACTCTTCGTCTATCGGCGGTGGCAACTATTCAAGTTATCAACCTGCATCTGGTTCTTACGTTTACGGAACTTATCCTTACGCATACACCACTTCAGTTACCAACGTTGCGTTTGATTTAACTTTAGAATACACTTTCGTTGATAACTACATCATGGAACTTCCTTCGCCTTCTTTGAACGGAACTTTCTATGATTCTTTAATCGATGCGGAAGATGCTTACAACGCTTTATCGGCAAGCGATAAAGGCATGGTAGCAAACTATTCTAGACTACTAGAAGCAAGAACGGCTTACGACGACATGGCAAGACAAGAAGCAATTTATCTTATTGATAATCTTGGCGAACCTGACGCTAACAACCTAACCGCTTTTGATAAAGAAGCGTCTAAAATTCAAAACCTTTTAGATAACATGACTTCAACTAGCGGTGTTACCAACCTTTCTTCTTACAACACTAAAGTTGAATCTTCTAAACTTGTTTCGGTTAATGCATTTAAGGACGCCGTTTCTCAACTCGGCGCGTTTGAATATACTCAAGCGTATAAAAATAAACTTGACAACTGCGACTCAATTTACAATACTATTTCCGCTGATAAGCGTGGTTCAGTATCTAGCGAAAAAGCAACGCTTGATAGCATGAAAACAAGATATAGCGATACGGGCGTTGTAAACGAGTTTATGGCTCTTTATGAACAATTACCAGCGGTATCCGGCGTTAACGCAACAACAAAAACGTCGATTGAAAACTGCAACAAGGCATACGAAAACTTGACTGCAACTCAAATTCAACTTTTACCTAATGCATCGGCTGTTTCTTCTAACCTTTTGGCTTTAATGGCAGAAGTTGAACGCCAATTCCCTGTTTACGCGTTTATTCGTTCTTGCGAAACTAACACGAACTTAAAGTCTAAGACGTTTGATAACGGAATGGTTATTTCTCACTCACTTTCTACTACGTCTAATTCAAGTTCTTTTGCTTACAAGGGAACTTCGTTAACATTAGGTTGGACTTTGGAAGGAAGTAAAACTATTACTATGACTGGCGTTCCTTACGGTGGTAAACTTACCCTTTACGCAACTAGTTACGATTCTAAAGCTGCTGCAATTAAGGTAACTGGTTCTGGTTTTGATTCTGGCTCGATTGACCTTAATGGTTCAGTTATTGAAATTCAACTACCATCTGCTGGAAGTTATACTATAGCCGCCGCATCAGGAAAGATTAAATACTACGGTTGCGTATTCAGTTAATTTTTAAGGGGTGAAAATATGAAAAAATTATTAGCGATTATTTTAGTCGTTTTAATGAGCGTATCGGTTATGCTCTTTACGGCTTGCGAAAAGAACGAAGGTGATAATTCTTCAAATCAAGGAAGACAATCTTCTAGCGAAGAAGAATCTTCAACGAGAAAGCGTGGTGACGGCGCTACTTCTAGCGGAGATACCACCTCAACCTCATCTATTGACGGCGGAAACGCTGGCAATAGCGGAAACGGTGGCGGTGGCGGAACTAGTAGTAACGGCGGTGGCGGTTACTCTTCGTCTATTGGTGGTGGCAACTATTCAAGTTATCAACCGTCAGCAGGCTCTTACGTTTACGGCGCTTATCCTTACTCTTACTCAACGTCAATAACTCAAGTTACGTTTGACTTAACGAAAGAATATACCTTCGTTGATAACTACATCATGGAACTTCCTGCTCCATCTTTAAACGGCACGTTCTACGATTCTTTAGTTGACGCGGAAGATGCTTACAACGCGCTATCCGCTAGCGACAAAGGTATGGTTGCAAACTACTCAAGATTAGTTGAAGCAAGAACTGCTTACGATGATATGGCATCGCAAGAAGCAACTTCTTTAATTAACGAACTAATTGATCCTTCAATGGAAAATTTAACTCAGTTCGCTAACCAAAAAGATAAAATTCAAGCGCTTCTTGATAAAATGAGTTCAAATAGCGGTGTTTCTAATCTTTCAACTTACAACACAAAGGTTTCAAATTCGCAAAGCATTATCGTTACTGCTTTCAAAAACGCCGTTAGCGAAATTGCAACGTTTGAATATTCTAACGATTATAAAACTAAACTTGACAACGCGTCGAGCGTTTACAACATCGTTACGAACGCAAATCTTCAAAGCCAAGTAACAAGCGAAAAAACAACTCTTGATAATAGAATTGCAGACTGGAATAACCGTGTTATTGCCGGCGGTCTAGAAGAAATTTTAGCCGAGCTTCCTGGCGTTGATAACCTTACCGAAAACGATAAAGCAACCATTAAGGCTTTAAGAAAGAGTTATAGAATGCTTACCGACGCTCAAAAGGCAATCTTACCAGCGGAAACGACTAACCTTTACAATGCTTACGTTAACAAAGCGCAAACGCTATGGCCTGAATATATTTGGTATATTAACGAAAGTACTTACGGCGGTAGCCCAGACGGTTTCTTCGTTACCTATAAAGACACTGCCGGAACAAAGGCTTCTAACCTAGGTTCTACTGGCGACGGCGCAAACGCTCCTGGTGTATTTGAAGGTGAAACTTTAACCGACGGCGCGAAGTTCAAAACCGACCGTTATATTCACTTCACAACTACAACTTCATCTATAGTTACGATAGTTGCAAACTTCAAGGATGATGGACAGTCAGGCGACGTTGTTGCCCTTCTCAACGGAACGACGGAAGTTGCAAGAGTTACCGTTACAAAACAAGACCCTTCTAAGACGGAATACACTCTATCTCTTCCTAATCCGGGCAAATACGTTCTACAATCAACAAACGGCGTTCTATTACTATTCGCAGTTTGCGTAAACTAATTAGTAAAAACTAAACTTTAAGGGAAAGCGAAAATTCGCCTTCCCTTTTTATTTTCCTTCATTTATTTGCCCGTTGCCTATCACAAAATAGGTGTTGACAGTTGCTCTTTTATATTATATAATAAGATTAAGAAATAATTGAAAACGTTTAATAAAAAGGGATGATTTGTGATGAAAAAATTATTAGCAATTATTTTAGTCGTTTTAATGAGCGTATCGGTTATGCTCTTTACGGCTTGTAACAAAGACCAAGGGGATGCCTCTTCTTCGTCGGCTCCGGGAAGACAGTCTTCTAGCGAAGAAGAGTCTTCAACTCGTCGCCGTGGGGACGGCGCTTCTAGTTCTTCTATCGGCGGAAATTCAACTTCTAACGGCTCTTCGACTGAAGACAATTCTTCAAGCCTAGAAAACGGAAATTCTAGCCAAGAAAACCCAAACACTAGTTCAAGCGCTCAAAACCCAACTAATTCTTCTTCCCAAGGCGACGGAACGAGTTCAAGTTATCAACCATCGTCAGGCTCTAACGTTTACGGTACTTACCCTTACTCTTATTCTACTTCAGTAAAGGACGTTGCCTTTGATATCAATCTAGAATACACTTTCGTTGATAACTATATTCTCTCTCTAGAAAAGCCAAGCCTTAACGGAACTTTTTACGATGCTTTAGTTGACGCGGAAGACGCTTACAACGCGCTATCCGCTAGCGACAAAGGTATGGTTGCTAACTACTCAAGATTAGTTGAAGCAAGAACTGCTTACGATGATATGGCATCGCAAGAAGCAACTTCTTTAATTAACCAAATGAGCGAGCCTTCTTTAGATAATCTCTCTCAATTTGCTAGCGAAAAGGCAAAAATTCAATTCCTTCTAGATAAAATGAGTTCAACCTCTTCGGTTTCGAACTTATCTTCTTACAACACTAAGGTTCAAAACTCAAGCGCAATCGTTATTAACGAATTTTCAAACGCAGTTAGCGCAATATCGTCTTTTGAATATTCGCCTGAGTATAAACAAAAACTTGATAATGCCGATAACGTTTATCAAATCGTTCTAAGCGTGGGGCTTGAAAACCAAGTAACCAGCCAAAAAACAACGCTTGATTCCATGAAGATTAAATATGATAATCGTGGTGCTGCAGTTGCCTGGGAAACAAAACTAAACTCACTTCCTGCAGTTAATTCAATCACTGCCGATAATAAATCAACGATTAAATCGTTAAAGATTGAATATAACACAATGGCTGAAGCCGTAAAGAATGAAGTTTCTTCAACTGGTTATTCCACCTTACAAACATATTTAACAAAGATGAACGAACTTTGGCCACAAAAAATTCTTTACCTTATCAACGATAACCGAGCAGGTAATGAAGACTTTGTTTTTGCTTCTAAGTTTGGCACAACGAGTGATGATGAAAAATCACCTGGTATGTATGAAGGTCAACTATTAACCGAAGGCACAAAGTTTAAAATAGCAAACTCGGTTACTTTCAAAACTAACGACGCAGCAGTTTTAACAGTTGTTGCTAACATTAAAAATAACAAATCGCCTGGTAATTTCACCGTTTCTTTAAACGGAACTATTATTGAAACGGTTGAAGTAACCTATAAGGAAGGTGGCGTTGACACGGAATACGTTGTTTCGCTTCCATCTAACGGAACTTACGTTCTTAACTCAACTAATGACGACCTTTTAATTTTCTTGCTTTGCGTAGAATAAATAAAAAACCGAACAAAATTTTGTTCGGTTTTTTTATTGACTAACTTCCTTTTTATGATATAATAATTATAATAACGTATTTTAAGACTAGAAAAATATGTTTTAGGGGATATTATGAAAAAATTATTAGCGATTATTTTAGTCGTTTTAATGAGCGTATCGGTTATGCTCTTTACGGCTTGTAACAAGGACCAAGGCGAAAATTCTTCAAGCCAAGGCAGGCAATCTTCTAACGAAGAAGAATCTTCAACGAGAAAGCGTGGCGATGGCGCTAGTTCTTCAATAGACGTTTCTTCTACTTCTTCTAACGATGGTGGAAACGCTCAAACTAGCGGAAACGGTAACAACGGTGGAAGCGGTGGCAACTCTTCTAACGATGGGAATATAAATAGTTCTAACTATCAACCGCCAACAGGCTCTTACGTTTACGGCACTTACCCTTACTCTTACTCAACTTCAATAGTTCAAGTTACCTTTGATATAACTAAAGAATACACTTTCGTTGATAACTATATAATGGAACTTCCTGTTCCATCTTTAAACGGCACTTTCTACGATTCTTTAGTTGACGCGGAAGATTCTTACAACGCGCTGTCCGCTAGCGACAAGGGTATGGTTGCAAACTACTCAAGATTAGTTGAAGCAAGAACTGCTTACGATGATATGGCAACGCAAGAAGCAATATCTTTAATTAACGAAATGAGCGACCCTTCTTTAGATAATCTTGCAGAGTTTGCTAACCAAAAAGCAAAAATCCAAAAACTCTTAGACGGCGTAAGTTCAACTAGTGGCGTAACTAACCTATCAACCTATAACCAAAAAGTATCTTCGCTACAAAGCGTTGTGGTAAACGCTTTCAAAGATTCCGTTTCTCAAATTGCAACTTTTGAAAATTCTAACGATTATAAGGCTAAACTTGAAAACGCAAGTTCGATTTATCAAATAGTTGTAGATAGCGGTTTTGAAAGCCAAGTAACGAACGAAAAAGCCGTTTTAGATGAAAGAATTAATCAATGGAACACTAGAGAAATTGAAGGAAACGTTAGCGAACTTATGGCAAGCCTTCCTAGCCCTTCATCTATAACTTTAAGCGATAAAGCAGTAATAAGAGCGCTACGCACGGCTTACTCAAAAGAGAAAAACACACTCTCTAGCGACCAAGTTGCTATTTATAACCAGTATGACCAAAAAGCCGAGGAACTTTGGCCAACCCACCTTTACGTTATCGATGAAGACAACCGATCTGGAAACGATTATTACACAATCGAAGAAAGAAGCGAGCTTGGCAGTGATTCTAACAGCGAAAACTGCCCGGGTATGCTTGACGGCGTATCTTTCCCACGAGGTGCAGTTGTTAACGCGCCTATCACCTTCTCAACTAACTACCCAGTTTATTTAACTTTCGTTTGCAACGTTTCTCAAGGCGCAACGGGAAACATTGAAATTAAGAGTGGCTCAACCATAGTTCAAACAGTTTCAATAACCAACCAAAGCCCTCAAAACACCGCTTACACAGTTTATCTTTCTCAAGCGGGAAGTTATTCAATTAATGCAAGCGGTCAAAGAGTTTATATCTATGCAATTAGAGTTTTCTAATAAAAAAAACCAAGCAAATTTGCTTGGTTTTTTCTTTATAAGTTAGCCTATAAGCCTATTAACTGTTGTTTTTAATATTTTTGGGCATAAAAAAAGCGGAAATAATTTCCGCTTTTTATTTTTACTTTTCTAAAATTAGATTTCAGCGAAGTATTTGATAGTTCTAACCATTTGGCTGGTGTAAGAATTTTCGTTATCATACCAAGAAACAACTTGAACTTGGTAAGTATCATCGTCAATCTTAGCAACCATAGTTTGAGTAGCATCAAATAATGAACCATACTTCATACCGATAACGTCAGAAGAAACGATTTCATCAGTGTTGTAACCGAAAGATTCAGTAGCTTGAGCCTTCATAGCAGCGTTGATACCTTCTTTAGTTACGTCTTTACCCTTAACAACTGCGATAAGGATAGTGGTTGAACCAGTAGCGGTAGGAACTCTTTGAGCAGCGCCGATAAGCTTGCCGTTAAGTTCAGGAATAACAAGACCGATAGCCTTTGCTGCGCCAGTGCTGTTTGGAACGATGTTGATAGCGCCTGCTCTTGATCTTCTTAAATCACCCTTTCTTTGTGGACCGTCAAGAATCATTTGGTCGCCAGTGTAAGCGTGAACGGTAGTCATAATACCGCTTTGAATAGGAGCGTAATCGTTTAATGCTTTAGCCATTGGAGCAAGACAGTTAGTCGTGCAAGAAGCAGCAGAAATGATATGATCGTCTTTAGTTAAAACTTTGTGGTTTACGTTGTAAACGATAGTAGGAAGGTCGTTACCAGCAGGAGCAGAAATAACAACGTTCTTAGCGCCAGCGTCGATGTGAGCTTGAGCTTTTGCCTTAGAAGTATAGAAACCGGTACATTCTAAAACAACGTCTACACCAAGTTCGCCCCAAGGAAGGTCTTGAGCCTTTGGTTGAGCGTAAATAGTGATTTCAGTTCCGTCAACGGTGATAGAGCCTGGAGTTACAACAGTCTTACCGTCTTCAGCTAAAACTGAATCTTTGTAAGTAACTACGTGATCGTTAGCATAGTTGCCTTGAGTTGAATCGTATTTAAGAAGATGAGCGAGCATCTTTGGGCTGGTTAAATCGTTGATTGCAACGATAGTGTAACCTTCTGCGCCGAACATTTGTCTAAATGCAAGACGACCAATACGACCAAAACCGTTAATTGCTACTTTAACATTTGCCATAATTTTTTAAATCTCCTTTATATGGGTTTAATTTATCCTTATTTATTATATTTTAATGCGTTCAATAAGTCAAATATTTTAATCTTGTTTTTGACAAAATAGCCTAAACTTAATCAAATTTTGCAAAAATTACGCCTAAAAACTTACAAAACTTTAATTAATAATTAAAATCTTAGAATTTTCTTTTTCTATTTCAAATTTTCAGGGTTCAAGCACTCAAGTTCAGGCAAAGTGAAAATGCCGTTATGCCTAATTAAAACGTCGTCAAAATAAATATCGCCACCGCCGAATTTTTCGGTCATTATAAGCACTAAATCCCAGTGAAGAGAAGATTTGTTTCCGTTATTGCAGTTATTGTAAGAGCAACCCGGCGTAAAGTGAATAGAGCCTGCAATTTTTTCATCGAATAAAATATCGCCAATAGGTTCGGTGATATATGGGTTTAAGCCGAACGAAAATTCGCCAACGTATCTTGCGCCTTCGTCTACGTCGAAAACCTTTTCAACCGAACGGTCGCCACCGTTTGCGCTCGCTTTTATTATTTTGCCGTTCTTAAAGGTTAGTGAAACGTTATAGTATCTAACACCTCCGGATGAAGACGGAGTGTTATAAGTAATAGTTCCGTTTACGCTTGTTTTTACTGGCGCGGTGTAAACTTCGCCGTCAGGAATATTCATATGCCCAGAGCATTTTTTAGAGCCTATTCCTTTAATTGAAAAAGTTAAATCGGTGTTTGGCGCAACTATTCTAACCTTATCCGTTCTATTCATAAGGTCGGCAAGAGCGTCCATAGCCTTATCCATTTTACTATAATCAAGCGTGCAAACCTTAAAGTAGAAATCTTCAAACTCCGCAGTTGAAGTGCCTGCCATTTGCGCCATTGAAGAAGTTGGGTATCTTAAAACAACCCACTTTGTGTTATTTACCCTTCTTTCGTGATGAACGGGGTAAGAATAAATATTGCTATAAAGCCTACTTTGAACTTTTCCCACGCCAGACATTTCGTATGCGTTACCACCACCGCGAATACCGATATAGCAATCCATCTTTTCCATAGCGTAGCCGTCGATATCGGCAAGGCGCTTAAAATACTCTTCGTCACCAAGGTCAACGAGTTCTCTAGTTATAACGTTATCTCTAATATAAACGAAAGGATAGCCCCCCGCTTTTCTAACTTCTTTGCAAAGTTCTTTAACGAAAGAGTTATCAATACCGAAAGCCTCAATCATAACGTTTTCGCCTTTTTTTACTTCAACGGAATGATTAACTAAAATATTTGAAAGTTTTGAAATTCTTTTATCTAACATAAAAACCCACCTATAAGTCGATTATCGCGTATTCTTAATAAATTTACTGCTAAAATATTATTATGCCCAAAACCGCCGAAATGATTATTAAAACAATTGGCGATAATTTTTTCTTAAAAATTTTCTTGAAAGAAAAATAGAAAATTGCAAGAGCAATAGTTAAGATTAAACCTGCTAATGAAAAACCACTAACCGAAAACGTTCGAATATTCGGCAAGAAATTTTTAACGCCTAAGAAAATTCCCGTTGCAAAAATTAAACCTGCAATCATAGGTTTCATACCAGCAAGCGCGCTTTTTACAATTTTGCTCTTTAAAAAGTTCTTAAATACCGCAACGATTAGTAAAATTATTATAAACGATGGCATAACAACGCCTAAAGTAGCAAAAATAGAACCTAAAATTCCATACTTTGAACTTCCTATAAAAGTCGCCATATTTATTGCGATAGGTCCCGGCGTTGATTCGGCTATTGCTAAAAACGATAAAAACTCGCTTTCAGTTAGCCAACCGTTTATGGTAACGGCTTCTTGTTGCATAAGCGGAAGCATACCGTAGCCTCCACCAAATGAGAACAAACCTATCTTAAAAAAGATAAAGAAAATTTCTATAAGTTCTAGCATTAGTTCTCTCCCCCTTCATTATTTTTAGGGGCAAAATTTTCTTCCCTTTCTTCTTTATTATTATCTATTTGTGGGGCTATAAGCCCGTTATCGCCATTTTTTTGACTTTCTAAACCATTATCTTCGGTATCCTTTTTAGGTCTAAAATAAACCGCAATTCCTACTACTGCGCCAAAGATAACGAATAAAATAGTAGATATATTTACGCTAAATAAATCAACTAATAAAAGTAAAACAGCCGAGAAAATAACTAGCGAATATGATAACCAGTTTTTCTTTACGCTTGATAAAAGTTTTACGCCTGCGCCAACTATTAAAACCGCAACTGCGCATTGAATACCCTTAAACGCCTTTTGAATAATTTCAAATTCCATAACCTTATCAAAAAACAGCGAGATTACGAAAATTATTATAAAAGACGGCATAACAACGCCTAAAGTAGCGAAAATCGAGCCAAGCACACCGCCGTTTTTATAGCCTATATAGGTTGCGCTATTTATTGCGATAGGCCCCGGCGTTGACTCGGCTATTGCAACAACGTCGCTAAACTCTTCTTTTGAAAGATAGTTTTTCTTTTCAACAAGTTCGTGGCTCATAACCGAAATCATAGCGTATCCGCCGCCGAACGTGAATAAACCTACCTTGAAAAAGTTTAAAAACAAGATTAACAAATCTTTAAATTTTTTCATAAGCGCCCCCTTTTTATTTTCGTATTATATTATAACCAAATCTTTGCAAAAAATCAACGCATTTTAACGCTCTAACGCTTTTTTAGTGGGGCTTTGGTTTAATTTAGAAATTATAAGTATCTTCTTGACAAAAACTAACCCTTTATTTATAATTAAACTATGTTTAACTATCGTAAAGTTATCGCACATATTTCTCTTGCGTTATTTATCTTGACGAGCGTATTTATTTTAGCTCTATCCCTTCAACCGGGCGCGGATTCAGGCTCTTTAAGCGGTGGGATTTACACCAGTCTTTTAGAGATATTTTTTGGTGAAGAAAAGCGCGAGGAAGAAGTTGAAACAGTTGCCTTAACTTCTATTGAAATTTCAACGCTTAAAGACAGTTATTTAGTTGGTAATATGATAGATATTATAATTACCGCCGACCCTGTTAATCATACTAACGTATTAACCTACTACTCTTCGAATAAATCTATAGCCTATTTTAATTCAACGAATAGATTAGTTTTTAAAACTGAAGGTCAAGTTACCGTATGGGTGGAAAGCGATAACGGAATTGTTTCAAACCAACTAACTCTTACCTGCGAAGAGCCTAAAAGTTCTCTTGAAGGGCTTGATTTAACTCTCTTTTCTATAATTTGCCCTGACGTTCTTTATATTAGCCAAGACCCTGATAATATGGGCTCGTTTATTGAAAAAAGATATTCTTTAGACTATAGATATAACGAGCAAAAAATAGATATTTCTTGTTCGATGCAATTAACTAATAGTGCCGTTGCCGAAATTAGCGGAAAATCTTTAATTGCAAAAGATGTTGGAACTACTACCATTGAATTATATTGCGAAAACACGCTTCTTGCCACAAAAGAAGTAGAAATAAAAGAAGGCGCATTTAATAGTCCTTCTTTAGTTAGTATTTTAATTGGAAACAATGTTGTTGAGAACGGAAACGTTCAGTTAATTTACGGCGAGAGTTATAAAGTAACCGTAAACTTTGAAGACGGAATTGAAAGAAAACTTAGAGTTTTAGCGCAAGCTAGTCAAAACCCGGCGGTTTCGGCAACGCTTGGCGATGATAACTCGTCAATTTATTTTTCGGCAATCGCATGCAATCAATCATTAGTTAGAATTCTTCTTGAAGATAACCCGGTTATTGATGAATACGTTGCAGAATTTACCATAACGGTCGTTCCACCGCGCGCAATCGTTACCGGCATTGAAATTAGCGATGAAGTTGTAATAAACACAAAATATAAGCCAAAACTTGTAACCACTAACAAATACGCAAAACAAGGCTATACCTACACTATAACCGACAAAGAGAACGCCTATATTGACACTAACGGAAATATTACCTTCTATAAGTCTGGAACGTATGAAATAGTTTTCACATCCACCTTCTACCCTGAAGACGTTTATAAATTCTCAATCGTAGTAGTTGACCCTAAAGAAGAACTTTCTTTGCGTAAACACGTTGGGCATTTTGGAATTTTCTTAATTCTTGGAATTTTCGGTTTACTAGCCTTTGGAAGATACCCTAAAAGAAACGGCTATAAATGCGCGTTTGTTTTAGGTTCAGGCGCTTTCGTTGCTACGTTATCTGAAATATTGCAAACCGGCTTATTTACTCAAGGAAGAGAGGCTCGTTTTATTGACGTCTTGATTGATTTAGGCGGATATTTAGTAGGAGTAATAATAGTTTTTGCAATTTTATTCTTAATTTTCAACTACCGCAAAAGGCGTTTTGACTCCGCCGAAATAGACGACGAATAGTTACCTTCATTTAATATTTTAACCGTTTTATCGCAAGATAAAACGGTTTTTTTGTGCGTTTTTTCGTTATAAATTTCCACTTCAAATAATTCGTTTGGGGTTATAAACTTAAAAAGTTCACGAACCAAAGTTTTATCGGTTACGGCTATTTTTTTAACCACTTTTCCTCTCTTTAATTTTGATAAAGAGAAAAAGGAAAACGCCTTAACGTATTTGTTTTCGTTAGATACGAAAACGTTACCAAACACGATAAAAAACGAAAAAAACAAAATCGAAATATTAGGCGTTTTCAAAACTAGAGATACAACGAATAAGCCAAACAAAACTCCTGCAAAAACGAAAGATAAAACTTTAACGAAAACAACGCATTTTTTTCGATTAAAATATTGTGATAAAGTTGCTAAAACTAGCCTTCCGCCATCTAACGGATAGCACGGAAAAAGGTTTATGGTTGCAATGGTTAAAGATGCCGTTACGGCAAGTTCCGTTAGCGGATAAAAATCAGGCTCAACCCACCAAAGCGCAACGAATACGACAACTACTAATAAATTAACGAGTGGCCCTGCAAGTGAAATTTTAACTTCATCTTTATAAGAAAAAATGGTGGTTTCGCTTGAAATTACCGCGCCGTATGGCATAAGCGTTACTTGTTTTAACCTATAACCTAAACTCTCCGCCATAACCGAATGACCAAGTTCGTGAATTACGGCAACCAAAGTAAACACCAAAAAAGAAAATACTTTGCCTATTATGGCAAAGTATATTCCAAATAAAATAAATAACGGATGGATTGAAAACTTTATTTTTCCCATACGATTTGACCGCCGTTAAAAGTGAAATCGGTAACGATTTGATTATCGTTATAAATAGCGCAAGTTAAGCCTTCGCCTAAAGAATAACCGATAGGAATTTGAGTGTAACAAGTATCGCCTATTTCGCAATAAACGTAATCAACGCCTGATATTACGCTTTTACAAACGTCGCTATGCTTTACGGTTATAGTGTAACCGCCGTCGCCTTCTTCAATGGCTAAAACTTCGCCTTCTGCCGTTGGGTAAATAGCACATTCGCTATCAATGGTCATAACGCCGTCTATAACTTCAACGTCGCTATCCTTAATAGGCGCGAAAATTGATAAATCTTGAGCAGACCGTTCATCTAATTCTACAGTTTCTTGAATATTGAAAACTTGTCTTAATAGCGTATTAATTCCGCTATCTTCCCAAAAAACGTTAGTTAAAAGTATTGCTAAAACAAGCACGAAAATTGCGACTATTTGGCAACCTACTATATCGAACTTAAATTTCTTTTTTTCTTCCCTTAACATTGGCACGTTGCTTTTTTCAATACATTCTAGTTCTTTTTCTAAACCGCTCTCATTATTTTCAATAACTTCATCTTTGCTAGTTTCTTCTTTTTTAGGTTTTGATTTTAAAAAGAACTTTTTGTTAAGTTTAGAAACTACGTTTTTCTTGTTTTTCTTTTTTGTTTTCCTTTCTAAAAATTCAACTTCGCAAGAAGAAATAGGCACTTCAATCATTTCAACGTAATCACTTTGCGACATATTTTAACCTCACTTGATTTTGCTAGTCTATCTTATGCCACTATTCTTTAGATTATTCTAATATTGAATAAATTTTCTCATATAA
This sequence comes from Christensenellaceae bacterium, assembly GCA_045586885.1. Taxonomy (GTDB): domain Bacteria; phylum Bacillota; class Clostridia; order Christensenellales; family Borkfalkiaceae; genus UBA4636. The sequence goes on along the minus strand of JAZNBE010000016.1, from coordinate 86,603 downwards.
AAAGACGGCCACTAATGGACCGTCTAAATATATAATCAAAATTATTATAAGATACCGATTACGTCGTGGAGCGCAACGATAAGAACGAATAAGGTAGTTGATACGGTTGACATCATCTTAATGAAAATATCAAGAGCAACGCCTACAACGTCTTTACGAGTATCACCGATAGTGTCACCGGTAACGGCAGCCTTGTGAGCAGCAGTTCCCTTGCCGTGACCTTCAATTGCGCCAGATTCGATATACTTCTTAGCGTTATCGAACGCACCACCAGAGTTACCCATGAAGATTGCTCTAGGAATAGCAGTAACGGTTGCGCCGATTAATAGACCTAAAACGATGTTTACGCCGAATAATGCGCCTGCAATAACTGGAACTGCAATAGCGATGATTGAAGGGAATAACATTCTCTTTAATGCAGACTTAGTTGCAAGTTCAACTAACTTGTTGTAATCAGGGTCAACGTCGCCCGCTAAGATAGCAGGGTCTCTTAACATTTCATCACCAACGTCAGCAAGTTCTTTAGCCGCTGCGATAGTGTTATCGGTAAGCATAGCAGAGAAGAACTCGATAAGAGCGCCACCGATAAGAAGACCAGCAACAACTGCGAAGAATTCATCGCCGTTAAATTGAGGAATTGTAACGCCTTCAGTTGCGTAAAGACCGATGAAAGATACGATTAACGATACGGTTGCAAACGCAGCAGAACCGATAGCGAAACCTTTACCGATAGCAGCGGTAGTGTTACCAACAGAGTCAAGCTTATCAGTAATAACACGAACGTTAGGGTCAAGGTGGCAAGATTCAGCAAGACCGCCTGCGTTATCAGCGATAGGGCCGAACGCGTCGATAGAAACGGTGGTTGCAACGAATGAAAGCATACCAAGAGCAGCAATAGCAATACCGTAAGTAGAGCAAAGAGCGCCAGAGATTACTAAAGAGCCTGCAATGATAAGGATTGGATATAAGCAAGAACGAGAACCAACAGCGTCGCCCTTAGTTACAACGAACGCTTCGCCTTCGGTAGCGTATTCAGCGATGATTTGGGTTGGCTTGTTGTCTGCGCTAGTGTAGTATTCGGTGATGATACCGATAGCAACGCCTGAGATAACGCCTAAGATAGCGCAAATCCAAGGAGATACCCAACCAATCTTAAAGCCGATAGACTTTAATACGTCAGCGTCAATCTTACCGAAAGCAAGGTAAGCTAAAAGACCGCAGAAGATGATTGAGAAAGCAGCAGAAATATAAGTAGCAAGGTTGAGTTCTTTTGAAGGATTATCACCCATCTTCTTAACTGCAGCAAAGATAAGACCGATCAAGCAACCTACTAAACCTAAAGCAGCGAACATAAGTGGGAAGAAAGCAAGGTTTTCAAATAGAGCAGATTCTACAGCCATTTGGATAGGGAATTTAGAAACCATACCAACAGCAACGATCATAGATGCGCTCATAGTAGCAACGAAACTTTCAAGAAGGTCAGAACAGTTACCTGCGATATCGTTTACGTTATCGCCGATGAAGTCTGCAATTACGTTTGGAACACGGCTATCGTCTTCTGGAAGGTCGTTACGAATCTTACCTAAAATATCTGCAGAAATATCAGCAGCCTTAGTATAGTTACCACCAGCAACACGGTTAAACATAGCAACAATAGAGCAACCTAAAGAATAGGTAGTGATTCTCATAATGTTACCATTAGTTTCCATTTTAGCGATTTCGATAAGACCAAAATCACCTGCATCTGCGTTTAAGCCACCGACAAGAACGATTAAAATAAGACCTAAAAGACCTAAAGCTTGAACGCTGATACCGCTAATTGAACCACCGCAAAGAGCAACCTTAACGGTTTCGCCAATAGATAACGATTCACGAGCCTTGTTAGCCGTTCTTACGTTTGCAAAAGTAGCGCTCTTCATACCTAAGATACAAACTACGCTAGACATAGTAGCGCCAAGGATGAAAGTGATACCACTAGTTTTTTCAATAAAGAGAGTGAATAAAACGGCTAAGATTGCAATAACGATAGCAATAGTCGTAAATTCCTTCTTAATGAAAACGTTAGAGCCTTCACGAATAATACCGCTCATTTTAACCATACGTTCGGTACCTTCAGGCATCTTTTTGATGCGGATGTAGTTAAGCGCTACGTAGCAAACTGCGATAAGTGCAACGGCAACGCCTGCCCACAACCAAGTTGAACTCAACATGATGTGTCCTCCTAAAATAATTTTTTTCTCATGTTTTTTAGTTAAACCACAAATTTTGGCAGTTTAACATACATTAGAATTTTAGCACAAAAAAATTTTTATCACAATGTTTTTTAATAAATTTTTTAACTTTTTTTTAACATTTTATATTCATTTTGCTAAAAGTATTCAAATTTCGGTCATTATATACATTTTTTGGAAGTTTAATAAAATTTGAAAGCGATTTCTTTTCCTATTATATAATAATAACAAGCACTATTAAGACCTAAAATTTTTAACTTTTTTAATTTCAAAGAAAAAACCGCCGAAAAATTTGGCGGTTTTAATTTGTTTTTAAAACAACTTAAATTTCATCAATATCGTAAGGCGTAAGTTGATAAACGTAGTGGTTGAGCCAGTTCATATAAATTAGGTTAGCCGTTGAAACCCAACACATTTTTATTTCACCACTGTCGCCCTCAACGTAATAATTTTCAGGCGGAGCAATATCAAGCCCCTTTTCTTTATCACGAAGATATTCTTTTTCTAGCGTATCTCTATCGTATTCGGCGTGGCCAGTTATAAAGATAAACTTGTTATCTTTAGAACGCATAATGGTAGGGCCTGCCTCTTTTGAACTTGCTAATAAAACTATATCTTTGCATGCCTTGACGTCTTTTTCTAAAATTTCGGTATGCCTAGAGTGTGGCATAAAGAACCTATCGTCAGTGCCTTTTAGTAGCCTATCGTATTTAACGAGTTTCTTATGCTTATAAATACCGAACATTTTTTTCTTTAAAGGATATTTATTTATTCCATAATAGTAATAAAGTCCGGCTTGCGCGCCCCAACAAATAAAAATGGTGCTAGTTACGTTAGTTTTAGCAAAATCAAAAACTTCGGTAAGTTCTTTCCAGTATTTAACTTCGGTAAACTCTAAATCTTCAACCGGAGCGCCAGTAATAATCAGTCCGTCGAACTTCCTAGATTTTACTTCCGAAAAAGGCTTGTAAAATCTTTGTAAGTGTTCAAGCGGTGTGTTTTTGCCAACGTAAGTTTCGGTTGATATTAGCGTTAAGTTAATTTGTAACGGAGAATTTGAAAGCAAGCGCATTAGTTGAGTTTCCGTAACAATTTTAGTTGGCATCAAATTAAGTATTGCAATTTCTAACGGACGAATATCTTGCGCTACGGCTCTAGAATCGTTCATAACGAAAATATTTTCCTTTTGCAAAATTTTAGTTGCAGGAATATCTTTTGGCACGATAATCGGCATAACTTCAAACCTCCTTTTTAATAATTTTTTTCGTTTTTTTATGCGATAGTGGGCTTATAGCCCTACTTTTATACTTTATCTAACGCTTGAGCAATATCAGCAATTAAGTCTTCAGCGTTTTCAATTCCGCAAGAGTATCTAATTAAAGTTGGAGTAATTCCAGCCTCTTCTAACTGCTTATCGGTCATTTGACGGTGCGTAGCGTTCGCTGGGTGCAAGCAACAAGTTCTAGCATCGGCAACGTGCGTTTCGATAGCCGCAATCTTAAGGCTCTTCATAAAGGTTTCAGCGTCTTTCCTAGTTCCTTTAACGGCAAAACTTACAACGCCACACGAACCGTTTGGTAAATATTTTTGACCAAGCGCAAAGTATTTATCATTTTTCAAACCGCAGTATCTTACCCACTCGATTTTTTCGTGCTTTTCTAAAAATTCGGCAACCTTTTGCGCGTTTTCGCAGTGGCGTTTCATTCTAACGTGCAAACTTTCTAAACCTAAGTTAATATAAAAAGCGTGTTGCGGAGATTGAATTGCGCCAAAATCACGCATAAGTTGAGCCGTTGCTTTAGTAATGAAAGCGCCTTCAAGCCCAAATTTTTCAGCGTAAACTATTCCGTGGTAACTATCGTCAGGAGTAGTTAGGCCCGGGAACTTATCTTTATACTTAAGCCAGTCGAACTTACCGGCGTCTATAATTGCTCCGCCAACGCTAACGCCGTGTCCGTCGATATATTTCGTGGTTGAGTGCGTAACGATATCTGCTCCCCACTCGATAGGTCTGCAGTTAATAGGGGTAGCGAACGTGTTATCAATAATGAAAGGAACGCCGTTTTTATGAGCAACTCTAGCAAACGTTTCAATATCTAAAACGTTAAGAGCAGGGTTAGCGATAGTTTCGCCAAAAACGGCTTTTGTGTTAGGCTTGAAACATTTTTGAAGTTCTTCTTCGGTAATATCAGGTGAAACGAAAGTAAATTCGATACCCATTTTCTTCATAGTAACGGCAAAAAGGTTAAATGTTCCGCCGTAGATTGCGGAAGAAGAAATAACGTGGTCGCCAACGCCTGCGATATTGAAGATAGCAAAGAAATTCGCCGCTTGCCCAGAAGACGTGAGCATAGCCGCGCTACCGCCTTCTAGTTCGCAAAGTTTTTTAGCAACTAAATCGTTAGTAGGGTTTTGTAATCTCGTATAGAAATAACCGCTAGCCTCCAAATCGAAAAGTTTGCCCATATCTTCGCTAGTGTCATACTTAAAAGTGGTCGATTGATAGATAGGAATTTGGCGTGGTTCACCGTTTTTAGGGGTATAACCACCTTGCACGCAGATAGTTTCAATTTTCTTTTTCATGTTTCACCCATAGCGAGCGTAATCGCTCTAGTTAAAAAATACAATATGAGTATAAAGCCTTAAGTTGATTTTGTCAACTTTTTTAATATTATAGTTAAATTATGATTTATTATAATTTAATATTTTAAAAAATTTTTTAACTTTAGCACTCATTTAGTAGATTTTATCATTTCATAAATGTATAATGCAATATAGCGCTTAATTATAAATTAAAGCGATTAAAATTTTCAAGCAACGAATAATAAGGAGAAAAAGTGGAAGCGGTTAGAAAAAAACGTGATATCGATTTGATAAACGGCCCGTTTATGAAGAAACTTTTAATTTTCGCTCTGCCCGTTATGGCAAGCGGAATTTTGCAACTTCTCTATACCACCGCCGACCTTATCATCGTTGGAAAATTATCAATAGGCGGTAGCCACGCTCAAGGCGCGGTTAGTTCAACTTCTTCGCTTATTCACCTAATTATTAACGTGTTTATGGGCTTTTCGGTGGGTGTAAACGTAAGTTGCGCGAGAAAACTTGGCGCAAAAGATAACGAAGGCGTTTTCAAAACCGTTCACACCGCTATACTTCTTAGTCTCTTTTGCGGAATTTTCGTATCTTTCGTAGGGTTTTTCTTTTCAAGAAAGTTTTTAGAACTTATGTCCACCCCACCTGAGATTATCGACCTTTCTACAACCTATCTTAAGATTTATTTCCTTGGCACGCCGTTTTTATTACTTTACGAATTTGGCGCGGCTATTTTAAGAGCAAAAGGCGAAACCAAAAAACCGCTACTATACCTTACTATTGCAGGCGTTACCAACGTTTTATTAAATATTTTCTTAGTAACAGTTTTCAATTTAAGCGTTGAAGGCGTTGCAATAGCAACCGTCGTTTCCGAAATTTTATCGTCTTTCTTGGTTATTCGCCATCTCGTTAAAACTGACGATGCGTGCAAACTCAACTTAAAGAAACTTAAAATTTACAAAAAATCGTTAAAAGAAATAGTTTTAGTTGGTCTTCCTGCCGGCGTTCAAGGTTCAATGTTCTCTATCTCGAACGTAATTATTCAATCTTCGATAAACGGCTTTGGCTCAACGATAGTAACCGCTAACGGCAACGCCGCTAACATTGAATCTTACCTAAACGCCATAGTAAACAGTATAGTTCAAGCGTCAATTTCGTTCGTTGGTCAAAACTACGGCGCAAAACGAAAAGAAAACATCGATAAAGTTGTTAAAGATTGTTGCATAATAATGTTTGCTTTATGCATTTTCTTCGGCGGTCTAGTAGTTCTATTAAGAGAACCGCTACTTTCTATTTTCAATAGCGACCCTGAAATTATTGCCGCTGGCGTTCCTAGAATTTTCACAAACTCTACAACTTACGTTCTGTTTGCGTTTATGCAACTTATGGTAGGCTTTATGCGAGGGCTTGGCGAAGGCTTGCGCCCTATGATAATTTCAATTTTAGGCGTTTGCGGAATTAGAATTTTATGGATTTTCACCATTTTCGTTGCCTACCCTAACATTTTAACAATCTATATATCTTACCCCGTTTCCTGGATACTTACCGCCACCGCTCAAACAATTTGTTTCTTCTTCGTTAGAAAGAGAATTTTAAAAAAAATTGACGCCGAAATTTTGGCGGAAACTTCGAATAGCGAGCAGGCTTTAGTTTAATTAAAAGTTAAATAACAAACAAAAAGTAGCGTTAATCGACTTATACGCTACTTTTTTTATTTTATGCTATTTTATTTTTACGTTTTAAAACTAAAGTATGCTTGCAAGCGCTTGAACCGTTGGTTCGTAGTTTACCGCAGCGTTCATTAAAATAATGTGAACGATAAACATAGCAACCGACACCGCTAAAAGCGTAATAGCAAGAACTTTATGCGTTTTTATTATTAAAAAATTAAAAACTAGATTTAACACCATCAAAATGGCGGTAGGTATCATAAAAACAATATAGATAATAAGCCCAAACCCTTTTTCTAAACCCGTTGAATCAATAGGCCCTTCTTCTACCGAAGGGGTTTTAACTGAAACAAGGATGTCTGCGCTTAAGAAAATTTCAAAAACGTTACCGATTAAAGCAAGCGCAAAGAAAACGATTGCTAAAATCATTAGCGTTTTGGCTCTTTTTCTTTTCTTTTCATCAAGATTATTTTGTTGCAAGAAGTTTTCGTCTATAATTACGCCGTTATTTTCTTCAATTTTATTACTCATAACGTTTCCCCCTTTATAGTTTTTGTAATTTCATTATACACTATGCTATCTTACTAGTCAATAGTAAATTAAAAATTAAAAGACCTAAAAAATGGTGGCTCTAAATAATTGAAAACCGGCGGTTTTTGTGTTACAATAAATAAAAATTGTTAGGAGATTTTTATGAAAGCAATAGTTTCCGTTCTAGGAAAAGACAAACTTGGCATAATCGCAAAAGTTTCTAACGCATTGTTTAACGAAAACGTGAACATTATGGATATTTCTCAAACCATTATGCAAAACAAGTTTTTCACTATGATAATGGCGGTTGAACTTCCTGATAATGCTAATATGGACGTTTTAAGCGCAAAACTTACCGCGCTTGGCAACGAAATCGGCGTTGAAATTAGAATTCAACACGAAGATATTTTCAATTCTATGCATAACGTATAAGGAAGATATTATGTTTAGTAGTAAAGACGTTTTTCAAACTATTGAAATGATTAAAAGTCAGCACCTTGACATAAGGACTATAACTATCCACGTATCTTTGTTTGACTGCGTGCGATCCGACGTTCAAAAAACGTGCGATGCCGTTTATTCTAAACTTATGAAAAAGGCTGGCAAATTAAAACAAACCGCCGATATTATTCAAGCAAAATACGGCATACCTATCGTAAACAAGCGCCTTTCCGTTACCCCTATTAGTTTAATAGGCGCGCCTAGCGGTGGCTACGTTGAACTTGCTAAAACGCTAGATAAAGTTGCTAAAGATTGCTCGCTTGATTTCGTTGGCGGTTACTCTGCTCTCGTTCAAAAAGGCATTACGGAATTTGAAAAGGACTTCCTTTTAACAATCCCTGAGGCTCTAACGGTAACCGATTGCGTTTGCTCGTCCGTAAACGTTGGCTCAACTAGAGCGGGTATTAATATGGACGCCGTTAAACTTATGGGCGAAATTATTTTGCAAACGGCTAAAAACACGGCTGATAGAAACTGCATAGGTTGCGCAAAATTAGTTGCTTTTGCAAACGCCGTTGACGATAATCCTTTTATGGCAGGCTCTTTTAACGGTGTTGGCGAAGGAGACTCTATTATAAACGTTGGTATTTCAGGACCGGGCGTTGTTAAAGCCGCGCTTGAAAAAGTGCCTGACGGTGATTGCGCGGTTTTATCTGAAACTATCAAGAAAACGGCTTTCAAAATAACCAGAATTGGCGAACTTGTTGCAAGAGAAGCGGCTCAAATGCTTGGCGCAACGTTTGGTATCGTTGACCTATCTTTAGCCCCTACCCCAGCGAGAAACGATTCCGTTGCCGAAATTTTAGAAGAAATGGGCTTAACCGTTGTTGGCACTCACGGCACAACCGCTTGCCTTGCTATGCTAAACGACGCCGTTAAAAAGGGCGGAACGATGGCAAGTTCTTACGTTGGCGGGCTTTCCGGCGCGTTTATTCCAGTTAGCGAAGATATCGGTATGATAGAAGCGGCTAAAAACGGCTCGCTAAAGATAGAAAAACTAGAGGCTATGACTGCAGTATGCTCGGTTGGGCTTGATATGATAGCAATCCCCGGCGATACTTCCGCATCTAAAATTTCCGCAATTATCGCAGATGAAGCGGCAATCGGCGTGATAAACAACAAAACTACGGCGGTTAGAGTAATTCCTGTTATCGGTAAAACTCAAGGCGAAGTTAATTTCGGCGGACTTTTAGGAAGAGCGCCTATAATGCCTCTATCTTGTGGCGAAGCCGAAATATTCATTAACCGTGGCGGAAGAATTCCTGCGCCTATCCATAGTTATAAAAACTAACTTAAATTTAATATTTTGTTATCTTTTTACTAATCTAGCCACTTCTCGTGGCTTTTTTAGACTAATTTTAATTATATTTAATTATTAAACTTTTAACTTATGAAAACATCTCTTTTGAAACAACGTTTTAAACTTCAATCGCTTTGGAATACGTTTGTATCTACTATATTATACGGATGCGCGATAGGCGTTATAGTTGGCGCGGTTATTATTCTTTATTCATACGTAGCCGAAAACGTAATGGAATTTAGCCACGCTATTTACGAGTGGAACGCCTCTCACCCTGCTTTTATTCCGTTATTTTTATTAGGTCTAACTGGTTTAGCAACGCTTGAAGGCTTAATTTTAAAATTTGTGCCGGAGGCTCGTGGCGGTGGTGTTCCCTATACCGAAGGCGTTATTCGTGGCGTTTTGAAATTCAAATGGCTAAAAATGATTTTCGCAACCATTTCCGCAAGCCTAATATCGTTTATGGCAGGTCTTCCACTTGGAAACGAAGGGCCTAGTATTCAAATAGGCGGTTGCATAGGTCAAGGCGTAAACCAAGGCGGAAAACTAATAAACAGAAACTCAACCGCTTGGCGAAGATTTTCAGTAACCGGTGGCGCGGCGGCGGCTTTCGCTACCGTATTTGCTGCGCCTTTAACTGGCATTTTCTTTGCGCTAGAAGAAGGTCATAAACGCTTAACACCGTTAATTTTGCTAACGGCTTCGGCTTCAGTTTTAACCGCGTGCGCGCTAAAACAAATAGTTTTCGAGAGTTTCGACCTTGAACTTCACGTTTTCAACTTTGGCGAAATTACTAATCTTCCTATCAATCTTTTCTTCGTTATTATTATAATCGGCATTTTATCAGGGCTATTTGCAAGCGGAGCGTCTTTAGTTTTATTAAACGTAAACAAATTCATTAAAGAAAAAATGCAAAAACTGCCACAAATCGCAAGGCTTATTATAGTTTTCGTTTTGGTTGGCGCAATAGGTTTAATATTCCCATCCGTTATAGGTAGTGGCGCAAGTTTAATAAAAGGCGTTGCTCTAAACCCAGATAAATTCACCATTGAATTTTTAGTTCTACTACTTCTTGTAAAACTTTTACTTATTGCCCTATGCTCAGGAAACGGCGCTTGCGGTGGAATTTTTATTCCAACTTTCGTTATGGGCGCGTTATTTGGAACGATATTAGCAAAAGTTTGCATTCTTCTTGGAATTGACCATATTTATTATAAAGCCATTATTTTAATAACGATGAGCGCGTTTATGGGCGCAATACTTCGTTCGCCTTTAACCGCAATCGTTTTAATAGTTGAAACGACTGGTCAACTTCTTAGCGGTTTTTTAGCAACTGGAATTGCCATAATGCTAGCCTATTTCGTAATTGAATCTCTCCACGTTGCCCCTCTTTACGAAACGCAACTACACTGGCTTGTTGAAAACAAAAACAAAGGAAAAACCAAACAACATTATACCGTTGAAAAAACGGTTGAGAAAAACTCTTTCGTTGTCGGCAAAGAAGTTAAAGGCGTTATTTGGCCACCCGAGTGCATCGTTAAACAAATTAATAACTACGATGAACAAGGCAATTTAATAATTGACGAAGATCCTATAATGGAAATCGGCGAAAAATTCGAAGTTAGTTTCTTTAGTTACGATTATAGTGAAACGATAAACGAAATTAACGCGCTTTTCGATAGCCCTAAAAACCTTAAAAAACAAAAAACGGCGGTCAATAAGTCGATTAACTAACGTTTTTAATAAACCCCAAACAAAAAAACGACGATAAATTATCGTCGTTTTTTTGTTTATTTTAATTCAACTTCAAATTTAATTTCGCCAAAAAAGTTTTTAAACGTAGCCTTATTTTCTTCTAATAAAATATAGCCTTGATGACTTCCGCCTTTTGGAATTGACGTTGAGCCCGGGTTAAAATGATAAACACCATTATAGTTTTGATAAACTGGAATATGCGTGTGCCCTGATAATAAGATATCGCCGCCATTTAATCTCATAAGCGCTTCTTCAAAACGCTTATGACCGTGAATTAACGCTATTTTCCTTTTATAAAACTCGATAATTTTTAAATCTTCTTCGATAGAAAATTCTAAAACCATTTGGTCAACTTCGCTATCGCAATTACCCCTAACGCAAACTATTTTATCTTTAATTGAATTTAAAAGGCGCGCAACTTCTTTAGTGTTATAATCGTTTGTTAAATCGTTTCTTGCTCCGTGATACAAAATATCGCCTAGCAAAATTAACTTATCTGCGTTTTCATTATAAAAGGCTTTTAATAAAAGTTTTGCGTTATAGTTAGAGCCGTGAATATCGCTCGCAATTAAGTATTTCATTTTTGTTTCCTTTCTAATTTTTAGCGTTTATGAAGTTATAGCCCCACTTTTAGCAAAGTTCTTTCTTTATTTTTTCAACAATTTCACTTACTCTAATTTTTTGAAAATCAACTTCTATTACGGCTTTAACGTTATCTAAAAACAACTTTTCAACTTCACCTTTTCCTATCTTTAGGTCTATTGAACTTATAGTGTCTTCGATTTTTTGCAAGCCTTTAGGGTATTTTAAGGAAGTAAAATCTTTTTGTTTTAACCTTTCTAAACAAACGCTCTTTTTAGTTAAAACCTTTACTAAAATAACGCTATCTTCATTGTTTTTAGCAAGTTCTTCACTAGGCTTTCCAACGCCGGTTATTTCAACTATTGCGTTTTTAGTTTTTTGAACTTCTTTTGAAAAAATTTCCCAAATTAAAACTTCTTTATCTATTGTTCCATCGCCAAGTTTTTCTCTAAAATCATCAATTTTTAAAACCTTAAAGTCTTCAAACGCTTGAGATATTTTATCAACCAAAAACGACTTACCGCTATTTATATTGCCAACGACTATAATTTTCATTACACTCTATTTGCTAAAGATAGGTAATTGCATAAATTTCTATACGCTTCTCTTAAAAATTCGGCTTTATCGTCAAAAGATGCCGTAGCATCGGTCATACTTTCGCCGATATCTAAGCAAGCGGATGCAAGTTCTTGAGCAATACTATCACCCATAATTTCTTCAAAATAGAGCACGTTCTCTTTTTGCACGTTAGTAAATTCGATAGTTTGCGCTTTCATCTCTTCAAGGCTTTCAGCAGCGGATAAAAGAGCGTTTGGCGAATTCATACTAATTTGATCGTCATCATACCCACCAGCGCCTTTGCCTGCCGATTCGCTCATTAAAGAGATTGCGCCTTTAATTAACGAATACGCAGAGTCTGCAACCATTTCGACTGCGCTACACTCGTTTATGGCTTTTGCGGACGCATCGTTAAAAGGCGATCTTCTAGATTGCAATGCGCGAAGACCACTAGCAATTTCTTCAATATAGTTTACCGCTTCTCTTCTTTGATTGTTTATGCGGTAAATAATATTATTTAACTGATTTATTGCCGAATTTACACGCTTAATATCGTTACGAATTCTATTTAACTGACCTTCGTAATAAGAAACGTCGCTCCCAGTTGACCTAACCGCAGCGTTAGCCTCGCTAACGGCTTGGTTATGAGCTTTTCTTTCTTCTTCCGTTGAACCGGAAGACGAGTTTTTAGCGTCAGTTTGCGCTTCTTTTGCGGCTTGGTAGGCTTCTTTTGCGGCGGAAAGTTGTTTTTGCACTTTGTCAAATTTAGCCTCGAGAGCATATAACAATTCTTGGTTATGTTCCATAACTTCAGCGGCTTTTTCTAAGTCGTCGTTCATAGTTTCGATGGCTTGTTGCGCGTTAGAAATGGCTCGGTTTGCTTTTGACGTAACTTCGTCGGCGTGGGAATTAGTTTCGTAGGTGTAATCTCTAATTTTCGTTGACATATCGTTTACGTCGCTCTTAAAACGGCTTATTTGACTAGGGGAAACGTAAATACTACTCATCTATTTTTAACCCCTCTATTTCATAAGCGTTAGAACTATATTGAATTGCGTCTTCATCAATCTTCATAAGCGGGCCTATTCTTTCCCAAATATCTCTATGATAATAGTTAAAAGAAGACGGAATAGTTTTTGCTTTAGCGTTCATAGCGTTGCCAAGCATATCATCCCACGAAGTTTTTGAGAAAGTTACGTCTTCAACGGTATAACTTGCGTCGAAAAAACCAGGACCGGAATAGGTTTTACCCATAAAACACCTCTAAAATTTACTTAAAAATCAAGTTTTTTAAATTATAAAATTTAAGTAAGAGCGTTAACTTTTTAAAATAGCGATAGCATCGGCAAAAGCTTTTCTCGTTTCGGCAACGATTTGAAGAAGGTTTTTCGCGCGGTCTAATTGAACTTCAAGATCTCTAATTTTTGCCTCCACGCTAGACTTGAACTCTCTAAAATGTTGGTCATCCCAATTACGACTGATATCTATAAGTCTGTTTCTTAAGTTATCAATCTCGTTTTCCATATTTTTAATGAAAGAATTAAGTTCGCTATAATATTGCGATACTATGCTTTCAAGTTCTTCAGTTGCGGCAAGAATTTGTTCGTTACTCATTGTCTTGATACCTTCCCTCTAATTATTTTCTCTGTGGTTGAAATTGCTTCGGCAAATTCGCCGGTTTTTGTAGTTCTATCACGAATAATCAATTCCGTTTGATTAATCGTTGAAGAAATATCTTCAACCAAGGTTAAAGCGCTATCGGCAATAGTGTCGCCCAAAATTTCTTTGAACGTTTCAGTTTTATCTTTAAGAAACTCTACCCTACTACGCAACGAAGCAAGGTCGCTAAGCATAACGTCGCTCAATTCTTTAACTTGATCATACTTAAACATAACTATTTCTCCAATTTTTTAATAAATGCATCCCACCAAGCCTTATTGTTCTCAATGGAATAATCAAATAATCTCGTTTTACTTTCGCTTGGGCAAACGTAAACGCAATCTTTAACGCAATCTTCATCACGCTTGTTAGGGTTTACGTATTCGTTTTGCGAAGCGTAAACTGCAAAACTTTCTTGCGCTTTAACTCTATTAGATTCGCTAATTTTATCAAGAACAACCTTTTTGAACGCGTCGATAGTTTCGCCAGTTATAATAACGAATACGTTTACTCTGTTTCCACGCTCGTAAATTTTCTTGAGCATATTTCTTAATAAGTCAATAGTAATTCTACGCTTTTTCTCGCCTTGTTTTACTTCAGGCTTTATGGTTGTGGTTTGCTTTCCGTAAGTTGCTTGCTTTGCCATCGCTTCTAAAGTAGGTAGCGGAAGTGCTGCAAGACCGGGCTTTTCTTTAAGTAAATCTTCCACCGTTACCACTTTACCAACAGGCTTTAAGTCAGGGTTTGGCACGGCTTTAACTTCTGCCTTTTCAGGCGTGTTAAGTTCTGAAATCCAACTGTTTTCATCGTCGGAAAGCCACTCAATATCACGCAAAACAACGAATTTAGGGTCTGGTTTAGCGCCTTTTTTAGCGTTGGCTTGCTTTTCGCGTTCTTCAACTAAGTCGTAAATTTCAATAAGTTTTTTAGCGCCTTCTATCGCGCCAATAGCAAGTTCAACTCTATCGCCTATAGGCTTAAACTTCTCAACGTATTCGTCAAGATGCCCTTCGTATGATTGACCATCGCCAATATAAACGACTTTTTCGTTTCCAAGTTTATGCTCTTCAACCGTTGCTATAAACGATAAAATAGCGTTGATTTCAATAGCGTTAAGTTGTTCTGCGCTTGCTAGAGCGAAATAACCTAAAGAGTCTTTCTCACTAGAATATTCCAAGCCTTGCGGTTTCATACTCGCTGATGATACGCCGATAGGAATTTGGAAATCACTACCTTCACAAATACCGATATTTGCAACGCCTTTCTTATCGTGGCTGATAGGGTAAAGCGTTTCAGCGCCTGCGACTAATTGAGTGTTATCGCCGTATTTTTCACGAATTTTTCTTGCTAAATCAAGTTGCTTTTTGCAACCGGTATTACCTGCGTATGCGTGGCGAACTTGAGTTCTGGTTCTACCTGCGTCGGTAGTAAAAATAGAGAAACCTTTATCACGAAGGTAATCAACGTCCGCCTTAGCATCACGTGATGGCACGTTGTTAGAACCCATTAGCGAAGTATAACCTTCGATACTATTAGTATAGAGCGAAATTCTAGTATTCATTTGCGCTAGCGCGCCTTCTTCGCCCATAATACCGGTAGCAACCGATTGACCTGAAAGCATAATGCCAATACCGCACGCTCTAACAAGTTTTATAGTTGAAGTTAAAGCCGTAACGATTTTACGGTTTATGTTTCTATCACGAGTGCCGTCGCCTTCTAACATAACGTTATATTCATCGATTATGAAGAACAAAATAGGAAGTTTAGGAAGTTCACCGCTTACAACTCTAGGGTGTTCGTTATAAGCAGAAAGTTCGCTAACGCCAAGAGCGGTGAACATTTTACTTCTTTCTTTCTTGATATCGCTAAGCATACTGAAAAGGTCAACGGCGCACTCTGGCTTACCGTTTACCATAAGGTAGTTTACGTGTGGAATATAAAGGTTATCTTTACCGGGAATACGCTTATATTGTGAGAATTCAGGCGAGTCTTCATCCGACTTAAAGTCGATAAGCCCGAACTGAATTTCATCAGGCGAATATTTAGATGCAACGCTCAAAATGAAGGTATGCAAGAACGAAGATTTACCAGAGCCAGCCGTTCCCACTAAGAGCGCAAAACTCTCGGTTGAGCAAGACTTCATCGTAAAGTTGAAAGGCTCGCCCCTTGATTCGCCCATAGGCACAACTAAGCGCTTGTGAGGAGCAAGTTTACCAGTCTTTTCCGCTCTTTTTTGCTCTTCTTTTTTCTTATTTTCTCTATCTAAAATATCAAACAAACTAATAGAAGACGCGCCTTGAAGGTATTTAGCGATTTCTTTGAAATATTCAGGAATATTGAAATTAGGTACGCAAACGTCTAGCGTTGCCTTTTTACCGTTGTAGGTAACCGAGCCGTCGGCGTGGAAATCAATAACGTCAGCATTTAATTCTTCCGCCGTTAGCATAGGCGCTTCAGCCGTAAAATTAGCGTCGCTTTCTTGGAAAATTATAGAAATCGCGCCAAAATTACCGTTTTGGGTTGCTAGTTTTATAAGTTCGTCTCTTCCGTTAAAACGCGAAGTGTTTAAGCCGTAAGGATAACGGTTTACCGCAAACAATACAAAATGCTCTGCGCTCGCAGGGTTTTCTTCGTTGAACGAGAAAATATCGCTATGCATTACGTCAATAAAACTCGTTGCCCTATCTTCGCAAAGTTTATTTAACTCTTCGAAAAGTTCAGGGATTGAATCGGTAGTGCCGTCAACCTTTCTTCTAACGTCTTTAAAGAGCGCGTTTTCTAGGTCTTTTTTAATTCTAAGTTCTAACGCCGAAACGTGAGAAGTTCCGCCTTCTTCAGGCTCAACGCCACCAAACAAAAGCCCCTTTGCCGGCATATTGCTAACGAAACTAAAGTAAAGATTAACTAAAAGTTTGTAGAACTCTAACTTCCTAGTTTTATCGTTAAAGAACACTTCCGACTTAGTAAAGAAAAGTTTTGGAGCGTTAATCAATAAACAGGTATGGTCGGCTTCAAGATTAAAATAAATTGGGTCTTGAGCAAAACATGAAGTTGGAATATCTAAGACCTTTTCGGCAAAATTAAGGTCATCTTTAGGAATTTGAGAAACGTAAAAACCCATAAGGAACTTATGGTCGTTTCTAGGCGATATAGGCCTATTTGCAAGCATACTCTCTTCGATAATTTTACTTTCTTCGATAACCTTATTTCTAAACTTCATAAGTTCAGGATAGCAATCGAAATTTTCAAGTAAAGTTTGCTCTTTAAATTCTCTTTCCGCGTTAGAAATCTCTTGCCTTTTCTTATCTAAAATTTCGGCTTTACGGCGTTGCGTATCACCAGTATCAAGAATAAGTTGGCGAACGTTTTTAACTACGTATCTTAAATCAACTAAGCCTTGACAGAAAGCCTTTATAGGCTTAATATCTTGCTCAGGGGTAGAACTTCTTTCAATTTCGTCTAAAGCGCCGTTACAATCTTCAACAATTCTATCAAAATATGCGTAAACTTCGCCGAAAGGAACGGGACGTGGTGTTACCGTTACTATATGTTTTGTGATAGAAAAAGTTAAGCCCTTGGTTTTTGCGTAAATGTTAAGAAGGTCTTGATATAAATCTTCAAGCGATTCTAAAGACATTTCAAACCTTAACTTTTCTTCATCGACAAAATCAATCTTTTGCGAACGCTCATAGTCGCTTTTGGCTTCCTTTACGGCAATCGAATAAAATGCCTTTCTATCGGCTAGTTCGGCTTCATAAGTTACTCTTAATTTTTTTAATTCGCTTAAACTTGAACCCATTTTATACCTACAACGTTTTAAGTGTTTTTTTGTTAAAATTGGTTATGATTGGCGTTTAACCCATCAAAACCACTAAAATATTATAATTTATATTATAATTTTTTTTGATTCGCTTTTATAAAATTTAACTTCTTTATAAAATTTAACTTCCGCAAATTTAGGTTAAACAAATAACCAAACCTGCAATTAGGAAGATAAGCCCTCCAATCGACGCAATAGACCCAACAAGGTAGCCTCCGTCAATGTCATCATTACCCATAAGAAATGCCGAAACCGCGCTAGATACTATAAAGAACGCGCCGAGAATATATAAACTCCAAGCATCAAATAAGCAAAGAATACAGCCTATTACCGCCATAATTGCATAGCCAACTTCTATGAAAATGCCTATATCGTAATGGTAAGACGATACTTCATAGTTAACCCAAATAGCAACGAAAGCGCCTGCCGCTACGATTATA
The DNA here is from genome assembly GCA_045586885.1 of Christensenellaceae bacterium. Lineage (GTDB taxonomy): Bacteria > Bacillota > Clostridia > Christensenellales > Borkfalkiaceae > UBA4636. The sequence continues at coordinate 68,964 of JAZNBE010000016.1, read as the reverse complement.
CCGCCTGCTAATCCTGACCATATGCTTGCGCCAGACATAAGGAAAATTCCAGAGCCTAACAATGCGCCTGCTACTACGCAGAAAATAGAAATTATATCTTTTTCAATATCTTCAAGATAGTTTCCACCAACGAAATAGGTGCTAAGACCTTGAGCAATTATGCCAAGAGCAAGAGCCGTGGTTACAATTCCTAATTGATTACCATTATAACCTCTATCAACGAATACGAAAACGACACCAAGAATTGCTTCGGCTATCATTAAAATAGTGAATATTACCGCTCTTAAAGATTCTTTATCTAAATTTCTTAAAATTTGGGCAAGTCTAAAGTAAACGTAAGATATTACGGCAACTAAACCAAAACCTAAGAAGAACGAACGCGTAACGTTTTTAGTTATAATGCCAAGAACTAGGAACGCAACGAAAACGAGCGAAACGGAAATTATTTCAATTAAATTTCTGCGCCTTGCTTTCTTTAACGCCGCTTGACGTTCCGCTTCTTTTTTAGCGCGCTGTCTTGCCGCTTCAGCAGCCTCTTCATCCGCTTTAATTTTCGCTAAGCGCTCTGCTTCGAGTTTAGCCTTTCTTTCTTCTTCTTTTTGAATACGAAGTCTTTCAGCCTCTTCCGCCTTTTGTTTACGTATTCTCTCTTTCTCTTCTTTTTGAGCCTTTTCTTTAGCCTCCTTTTCCCTTCTTTTTCTATCGGCAATAATATCGTTTACGGTAGATACTGCCTTTTGGAAACGAAGGTCAAAACCAGTAATGAATTCTTCAATTAAAATTTGGTCGGCAAGCGTTTGTTTTTTCTTCATTACGTTTTCAAGTTCATCAACGAACGACGCGCCTTGACCTTGTTCTACTTTAATTATGAAATTTTCTAAAGAAGACAACTCGCTTGCGTAATAAACCTTGTTAGCAAGCGTAACAAGTTTGAAGTAAGTTGGCTTTTGCGTTAAATATTTTTCGTGTTTTCCGTCAAGTTCGCCCTCTAAAGCAAACACTTTAGACGCCCAAGCCTTATTCTTATTCTTTGCGTTTTGAAGGTCGATAATCTCGTCGTCGATATCGATAGCGAGTTCAACGTCTTCAATTTCTTTTACAAAGCCTTCTAATAAAAAACGATTTTTAATCTTATCGTAAACCCTTTTTTCTAAGCCGGTTGCTATTGCGTGAGTGTTTTTAACACCGTCAACCCAAGCCTCGTTTCTAACGTCTTTAGAAAGCGATGAAATAATCTTTTCAATATCGGCAACGAACTCTTGTTCTTCCGCCATTTCTTTTAACTCTTGTTGCTGTTTCATAAGCTCGAGTTGGCGTTTTTGCTCGGCTTCTTTTTCGGCTTGTATTCTCTTTTGCTCTTCAATTTGTCTTAAGCGTTCTTTTTCTTTAGCCTCTTCTTCTAAACGCTTTTTCTCTTTCTCTTCTTCAATTTTTCTAAGCCTATCGTTCTCTTCGTCGATACGAATTTGAGCCTCTCTTCTAATTTTAGGCAACAAATCTAAAGAACCGCAAATATCAGCGTATTCTTTTGCAGCTGCTTCTTCTTCATCGCAAAACGCCATCGCGCGACGAGACCAATCAAGCGTTTTCGCTTGGTTATAAAAATCTTTAATTCTTTGTTCAGCCGCTTTAGCGCGTTCAATTCTTAAGGCTTCTAAGTGATGCGCGCGATACTTAGCGTCGCCACCAACCTTTCGCCCTGCAAATGCGTCCAAACCTTTCTTTTTATTGTCATTAGCCATAACAAAATCTCCCTTTGTTATTATATTATAATAAAATATTATATCACTAAAGGAGAAATTGTCAAGACTAAAACGACTTTTTCTTCTTAAATTTAATTTTATTAAATTTTTTTGCTAATTAGCCGACTGAAAAAATCTGTTATAAAACCGTTTTTCGAGAAAAAATGCCTTTATTTTTTTATTGAAACTTTATAATTTTTGCTTAATATTTTAATCGTTTTATTATAAAAAGTCCGCCTATAAGCCCGTTAATTGCGTTTTTAATTTTTTCGCAATAAAAAAGCGTGGCAAAAGCCACGCCCAAAAAGGAAATTTTATCTAAGAATAATATCTACTGCTTCATCGCTAATTTTATAGTAACCTTCAAATAACAAAACGTATTTATTTTCTTCCCAATAAGTTTTATGATAAAAGCACGTAAACGTTGAACCTAAAACCGTTTCGAACTCTATTTCATAAGTATTTTCAACCGTTCCTATAAAGCCTTGCCCACTGCTTACTTGATTTACGTATTTTTTATAAAGTTCGTTATGAAAATTAATGTTTCCGTCGTTATCAAGATATGCATCTAAAAAATAACCGAATAACTCGTTCGCTTTATCTTGACCAAGTTTGTTTTTGTTTTCGCCTAAATTAATAGTTACGTCTTTAATAAACGGAGCGCTTAAATATTCTTGCTCGTCATACTCGTAAACAAACTCAACGTCTTTCTTAAAATCACCGGAATACTCACTTACGTCAAACCTATAAAACTTATCGTCTATTTTTACCGCAAGACTCTTTTTTGAATTCGTAAACTTATAAATTTCGCAAACGCCGACGCCTTGAACGAAAGCGCTTTCAAGATAGATTTTTTCATCGCCTAAAGTTATTTCAATTTCGCTAATATCTTGAAAAAATTCCGTCATATATACAAATTCGCCAAGCGAAAAACTAAATTTAATAACTTCAACCATTTCTCCGCCGTAAGACGAGTTAGATGATACGCCACCAACTACCCCATTAGCAAAATTTTCTTCTTTGCTATTATTAAATTCGTTAGAGCCTAAAATACCGCCGTTAAAATTTTGGCTTGCTTGAGCATTGTTTGTATGAACGTTTTTTGTGTTGTTGTTTATCATATAAACTGTGGTTGGAACAACTAAAATAGCAAGAATAAGAGCAAACGCTAACACCTTTTTGGTAAAATAAAGTGATTTTTTATTCTTCTTTTCAACGCATTTTTCGTAGTTGATTTTACTAGCAATTTTCGAAAAATCAAAATCTACGTCAACGTTTTTGTCGATAAAATTTTTAAACGTCTTATTCATAATCTTTCTCCATATAATTTTTTAACTTTGCTATTGCTCGGTTGTATATAGTTATAACCGTAGGCAATTTCATTTTAAGAAAAGTGGCAATTTCTCTAAACTTAAAATCTTCAACCGCGTGCAATAAAACGATATCAACTTCCATTTTTGAAAGAATTTTTTGCATTTTTTCAACCGTTTGCTTAAAAACAACGCCTTCGTCGCTAAACGAACTTGCTATCGTTAAATTTTCAAGGTCATAAGAAGGCTTTTTCTTCCTTAAATAATTTATCGCATTATTTTTAGCGGAATTTAGAAGGTAATATTTAACGCTTGATTTAACTTTACTTGCCGAATTAAAAAAACTTAAAAAAGTGTCGTTTACGATATCTTCTACAATTTGATTATCTTCTACGTATTTAGAAACGCAAAAGAAAACTAGTTTATAATATTTTTCGTAAACGCTCTTAAATAAAAGCGATATTTTTTCTTTATTACCGCTTTTGACGGCTTTTAATAAAGTTTTATCATCGAAAGTCAATTTTGCCACCCCCTTTCGTTTCTCACCTAATAAGACGCATTAAAGGTTAGTTTTATTTCAAATTTATTAATTTTAGATTACTTAATTTTTTAACTTTTGTCAAGAGAGTAATTATTTTTGTAAAAAAACAGCCCTGCTTTTTTGAAAAAGAAGGGCTATAAGCCGATTAAACGCTGTTTTCGGTTCTTTTTTTAACAATTCAACACGCTATTGCTTTCCATAATTGTTTAAATTTTAATTTAAGGAATTTTTAAGAAAGTATTGAATTTAATAAATTCATTTGATATAATATTTGTAATAAAAAAATTAAGGAGAAGTTACAAATGAAAAACACCAACTTAATCTACGGCGTGAAAGATAAACCTGGTTTTGTCAAAACTTTGGTTTTTGCCTTCCAACAAATGCTTGCTATTTTAGCGGCAACAATCGTTGTTCCTGTAATCATTAACAACGCAACAGGCTCAAGCCTTTCTCAATCTGCAGCGCTTTTCGGCGCAGGTTGCGGCACGTTGGTTTACCTTGCTTTTACCAAGTTTAAGAGCCCTGTATTCCTTGGCTCATCGTTTGCCTTCATTGGTTCAATGTGTTCAGCCGTTGCTGGCGCAGCATCTATGGCAATGGGTTATCTTGGCTTAATTATCGGCGCTATCTTAGCAGGTCTTGTTTACGTAATCATCGCTATCGCAATTAAATACGCAGGCGTTAAGTGGATTGATAAAATTATGCCTGCATCAGTTATAGGACCTACCGTTGCAATTATAGGTTTATCGCTAGCAGGCAACGCTATAGGCGATCTTTCCAAAGGAAGCGTTACGGTATTTGACGTTGCTTCGCAATCTTTCGTTCCAACCGCATCGCCTTACCTTGCGTTACTTTGCGGTTTAATAACTTTAGCAGTTACTATCACTTGCTCTGTTTACGGCAAGAAAATGCTTAAGATGATTCCTTTCATTATAGGTATCGTTGCAGGTTATTTCGTTGCAACAATCTTTACTATTATCGGAAACGCAACTTCAAACCCTGCTCTTCAAATTATCAACTTCTCACTCTTTGAAAATATGGCATGGCTTCCAAACTTCTCGTTCGTTGAAGCATTTGGTGCTTTTAGTGGCGATATGAGTAATTTTGGACCTTATTTACTCACAGTTGCTATTGCGTATATCCCTGTCGCTTTCGTTGTTTTTGCAGAACACCTTGCCGACCACAAGAACATTTCTTCAATTATTGGCGAAGATTTAACTCAAGACCCGGGTCTTCACAGAACTTTACTTGGCGATGGCATAGGCTCTATGGTTGGCGCGTTCTTCGGTTCTTGCCCTAACACTACTTACGGCGAATCTGTTGGTTGCGTTGCAATTTCAGGAAACGCTTCCGTTGTTACTACAATAACTACCGCTATTATTTGTATTATTGCAGCGTTCGTTGCGCCTTTCGTAACCTTCCTTGCAACTATTCCATCTTGCGTAATGGGTGGCATTTGCGTTGCTCTTTACGGCTTTATTGCAGTATCAGGCTTAAAGATGATTCAAAAAGTAGATTTAAGCGATAACCGCAACCTTTTCACCGTTTCAGTAGTTCTTATCGCCGGCGTTGGCGGTATGACCTTAAACTTTGGCGCAGTTACCGTAACTTCAGTTGCGTGCGCACTTATATTAGGTATTTTAACTAACCTTCTAACTTCTATCAAGTCTAAAAACGAACAAGTTTCAGCAGTAGAAACTGAAAAAGAAGAAACCACTACTGAAAACGCGTAATCAATAAAAAGAAGGTGTTTTATGGAAAGTTATAAAAACGTTAATATTTTAGACCACCCTTTAATTCGCCATAAACTCGCAATTATTAGAAATAAAAACACTGATACCAAGCAGTTTAGAGAGATTATCAAAGAACTTGCAACGCTTATGGCATACGAGAGTTTTAAGGACGTTCCTACCCAAGAAACAATGGTTGAAACGCCGTTAGAGACCACAACTCAAACGATAGTTAGAGAAAACTCTATTGCAATTGTTCCTATTCTTCGCGCAGGGCTTGGAATGGTTGACGGAATTTTAACGCTATTCCCTGCGGCAAAGGTTGGCCATATTGGGCTTTACCGCGATGAAGAAACTTTAGAACCGCAAGAATACTATTGCAAACTTCCTTCTCAAATTGAAGAAAAGGTAGTTATGCTAGTTGACCCTATGCTTGCAACCGGCGGTAGCGCTTGCGACGCTATTTCGCTTTTGAAAAAGCGTGGTTGCAAGAAGATTAAGTTCTTGGCTATTATCGCCGCCCCTGAAGGCGTTAAAAAGGTTGCAGATACTTATCCTGACGTTGAAATTTTTGTTGCCACGCTAGATAGAGGTCTTAACGAACACGGCTATATCGTTCCCGGTTTAGGCGACGCAGGTGATAGAATTTTCGGCACTAAATAATTAAAAAACAAACAATTAAACGGCTTATAGCCTATCTTTTAACAAAAAAGGGATTGCGAAAACGCAATCCCTTTTCTATTTTCAACAACTAATCCCTTCTTCTTCCAAAAATAGTTAGAACGTAAAGCAAAAACCTTAAGAAATAAACTAATGAAGTTGCTAATGACGCTAAATAAGTAAGAGCCGCCGCCGATAAAACTTCGCTAGCGCCCTCAATTTCCGTTTGGGTTAAAATTCCTTCGGCTAAAAGCATTTTCTTTGCTCTTCTACTTGCATTAAGTTCAACAGGCAAAGTAACTAACGCAAATAAAAGCGCGCCACCGTAAAATATTACGCCCACCATAGCAACGTAAAAACCAATACTTTCGTATTCTACCGTAAAGTAACTTAAGATAATACCTATTAAGACTAAAGGCATTGCAAGCCTCGTTCCAATATTTACTACCGGAACTAAAGCCGTTCTTAAATTGTAGAAAAAATATGAATCTTTCTTTTGCGTAACGTGGCCTATTTCGTGAGCGGCAACCGCTACCGCCGCAACTGAAGAACTGCCAAAAGTTGACTCCGATAAGTTTACGATTTTTTTAGACGGATGATAATGGTCCGTTAAAAAACCGCCTACTTTACCTACCGATATTTCCGTAATTCCGTTTCTTCTTAAAAGTCTAACAGCGGTATCGTAACCGGTAAAGCGAGAACTGCAAAAAGTTTTATTATGCTTGGAAAAAGCCTTCCTCACCTTTGCGCTTGCAAATATTGAAAAGACTGCGCACGCCAAAATTGCAATTAAAAAAGCAAAATAATCTTCTAAAAACATTTTATTACCCTATAAATTATTATGCGCTAAAACGCGCTAACTTTTTCTTTTTTTCTTAATATTTATTATATCACGCTTAATTTACGTTTTCAACTAAAACCATAAGCCAACTTATTTTTTTAACATTTATTAACCTTAACCTAACTTTCTTAAATGGTTTTTAATAGTTTTACAACAAAAAATGCGGATAATCGACTTATAGACCGATTATCCGCTAAAATTTAATTTAGTTTAACTTCTTAGAAAACGGTTGGAACGAAGAAGTAAACGATAAATAACGCTGCAACTACTAAAGTAACGATAGAAATTTCCCATTTAGGTTTTTCTTCTTTCTTGATTGCAGATTTAATTAAGTCTGCAACGTAGCCTAAAGCAGTGATAACAACGTAAGATAAAATTGCAATACCAATACCTTTCGTGATAGAGTATGCTAATGGCATAATAATGATTGCAAGGAATGCAGGAACTGCGTTTCTAATATCGCTAAAGTCAATATCTTTAACGCCTTTCATCATAAGAACGCCAACGTAGATTAAAGCAGCAGAAGACGCAGCGCTTGGAATCATAGCAAATACAGGAAGTAGGAATATTGCTAAGAAGAACATACCTGCGGTAGTTAAAGCGGCTAAACCAGTCTTACCACCAGCAGAAACGCCTGCGCCAGATTCAACGAAAGTTGTAACGGTAGAAGTACCTAAAACAGCGCCAGCGCAAGTTGCGATAGAATCTGCATACATAATCTTATCGTAGTTAATAGGAGTGCCGTTTTCGTCAAGAAGGTCTGCAGCAGAACAGCAACCAACGCAAGTTCCCATAGTGTCGAACATATCTATCATACACATAGTGATGATAAGCATAATAACGGTCATAATAGAGCCATCAGGGAAGTTAAAGCCTTCGGTAAAGCACTTTAAGAATACGCCGTTTTCGCCAAAGTAACTCTTGAAGTTATCAACAACGTTCCAAGTGATACCAGGAGTTTGACCTTGAATAACACCTAAATTAGTAACGCCAAGAGGAATACCAACGATAGTAGCAACTAAAATACCGATAATAACCGAACCTTTAAGTTTAATATGATCGCAAATAGCAATAACGAATAAACCTATTAAGCAAACGAGCGCAACCTTTGGAGTTACTGAGAAACCAGATTTAACGAGTTGTTCGCCCCAGTTAGTGAAGTCGATTAAGCCAACTTGAGTATATTCATTGATAAGAATAATACCTGAATTTTGGAAACCAATGTAAGCAATAAATAAACCTATACCAACAGGAATTGCTTTCTTGATAGGAGTTGGAATACCTTCGAAAATCTTTTGTCTTAACGAAACGCCTCTAACCGATACGATCGAAAGAACTAAGAAGATAACGCCTGAAACGAGAACCATTGCCAAAGCGTTAGCAAGAGTAAAGCCAAAACCGTAAGCAAAGAAACCTAATCCACCGCCGATAATCGAACCGACCATCGAGTTAAGACCCATACCTGATGCTTGCGCAAGCGGTAATTTAGCAAGGAGCGCCATTAAAACAGTTCCTATGATAGCGCCAAACGCCGTCGCCATAAATACGGCAGACCAACGTGGGTCAGCAGTTCCGGCATAGAAGAATTGGTTAGGGTTTACGGTCAAAATGTAACACATTGCAAGGAAAGTAATAATACCTGCAAGTATTTCAGTTCTAACTTTAGAACCCCTTTCGGTAATCTTGAAATACGAATCAAATTTGCTAACTTTTTTAGCAGGTTCAGGATTATTTTCTGCTACGCTAACGTTTTGTTCGTTTTCAGGAGAAGCAGTTTCTACTACTTCAACTTTGTTTTCATTGTCCACAAAAAACTTCCTCCTTTGTTTTTGTTACAACAATTCTACCATATACGCCGTTTTTTTACAATACGTTACCAACTTATTTTCACACAATTTTCACAAAACAACTAGACTTTTCTTTTTTAAAATTAAAAAAGACCTTTTTATAAGATTTTTTGTTTAGATTTTATATTGATTTTAGAGAGTTTTTAGTTTATAATTTTAATAAATAAACGGCGTTTCTTAACAAATTTGTTACGATAAAGTGGTAAAATAAAGAAGGTTAAAGGGGGAAACTATGAAAAAACCGCTTAAAAACTTAATCGTTTTTCTTCTAATTTGCGTTTTGGCTTTCGTCATGGTCGCCTGCTCTTCAAACGAAAACAATAGTAGTTCTAGTATTAGTTCTATCGCAAACAATGGTAGTTCTAGCGTAAACGGTTTTAGTTCTTCCTCAAACGATAATTCCGCTAGTTCTTCCCTTTCTTCTAGTTCGCTAAAAGAAAATAGTCAAAATTCTTCTTCTAAGAACGAAAGTTCTTCTAGCGCCGAAGAAAGTTATAGCGAAAAAGGGATATTTTTCTCATCTTCAGCAAATTCTGGTGGCAACGGTAGTTTTGAACAGCCTTATAATTCTTTAGAAATTTTATCAACTATTAGCCTTGAGAAAGGTGCGCATATTTATCTTGAAAGGGGTAGTAAATTCTTAGGCAATCTCGCAATTTCTAACCAACAAGGCACAGTTGAAGAGCCTATCGTAATTACCGCCTACGGTGAGGGCGAAAAGCCTAAAATTGACGGCAATAATCTAACTGGTAGCGCAATAGTTCATATTTTAAATTGTAGCAATATAATCGTTGAAGAACTTGAACTTTTCGATTCGTTTTCAACCGAAGACGATAGACGTGGCGTTCTTGTAACCTGTGATAATAACGTTGGAACAGAAGAACCTATAACCTATGAAAACGTAACGCTTAGAAACCTTTATATCCACGATATTTGCGGTTTTCGTGATGCGGAAAATAGCGGAATGGATATGCGTTCCAAGACAACCGGCGGTATTCACGTTTGGTCAAACGACGGGCTTGGAAGAATTGACGGCCTTACGATTTCGAATTGTAAAATTACAAACGTTTCAAACGTTGGTATTGCCACTTGGCAACGAGTTATTAAAAACAAAAGCGGTTCGGTTGAAGTAAAAAAGGTTAGCCCTTATATTAGCGATTTTCAAAATTACGCTCACCTTAACGTAAAAATTGATAATAACGAAGTAAGTTTTATAGGCAAGAACGCAATTTTCGCTCGTAACCTTTATAAAGGCGTTATTGAACGCAATATCGTTCACGATACCGCAATCCACTGCGTTTCAGGAAATTCTATCGTAACCTCTTACGTTGACGGAACTATCGTTCAGTATAACGAAGGCTATCGCAATATGGCGTCCCCTAGACCAAAAGACGGAAAATATCAAGACGGCTGTATGCTTGATGCCGATATCGCTAGTAAAGACACTATTTGGCAGTATAACTACTCGCACGATAATTCATTTGGGCTATTTATGAACTGCACCTATAACAACGAGAATTTTCAAGATAGCGCAATCGTTAGATATAACCTTTCCGTTAATGATAAAGGAAATAAAGGGATAATCTATATAAACTACGAGTCTAACGGAATTTACGTTTATAACAACACTATCGTAACCGCTACCGATACTCAATATATTTTGCAATCTAACGATAAAAGAAAATCTTTCTTTTATAACAACGTAATTTATAACCGTTCGCCTAACGCAATATTCTTGATAGAATCAAAAAGCGGAGCGGTCGCTTCAAACAACTTAATTTACAGCGAAAGCGGTTTAAATATTAGCGGAACGGATTACTTTAAGTCTATAAACGAAAGCGGAATTTACGAAAACCCTAAATTTATAGAACAATTACCAACTGAAAGCGTTCTAGGAATAGATAATCAATCTTTTTATATTTTAGACGCCTCATCCCCTGCCCTTAATAAAGGCGCAAACGTTGATAACGTAAACGATTTCTTTGGCAACGAGTATAAACCGTCAATCGGCTTTTATTGCGGAAAATAAAAATTAGAACTTGGAAAACCCTCCAAGTTCTTTTTAATTTACGCAAAAAATAAGCCTATAAGTCGATTAACAGCATTTTTTACTTATTACAGAAAAATTTTATTTTAACAAAAAGCCGAGATTGAAAATTATGCGAACCCAAAAGTTTAAACAAAAAATTAAATAAAATGTATTGGAATTGAGTTCGGTATTTTACTGGACTCATTTTCAATTTTAATGATATCCTTTCATTGTTGTAATAGTTAATGTATTCGTGTAATTTTTGTATGAAAGCGTTAACGCTTTCAAATTTTTCGCCGTAGAACATTTCCACTTTTAATCTTCAAAAGAAGTTTTCCATTACACTGTTATCTAAACAGTTTCCTTTTCTTGACGTACTTTGTGTTACGTTATGTTTTTTAAGTAATTTTTGAAACTCTCTCATTTGGTATTGCAAGCCTTGATCCAAACGTAAAAGTGGTCTTGCTGTTTTTGGCAATCTTTTAAACAAGCCTTTTAGCATTTCTCTCGTTTGTAAAAAGTTTGGACTTGTAGAGATAGAGTAACTTAATCCTCAAAGTAAAAAAGCGAGTGCTAAAAAAGCACTCGCTGTTATTGCGAAGAGCGGACAAAAAAGATATTTTCAAGAATTTTTGTATGGACTTGAACTCGTGCGTTTTTTGGTGATATGCCTCGCTTTGCTCGGCGTGATATTACTCGCTGCGCTCGTAGTGATATTGTTCGCCAATTTGCTTCGCGAATTATGCTCACAGTGATATTATATTCGCCTTGTAATCTTCAGCGCGCAAAGCGCATATCACTTGCGAAACAAATATCACGCGTTTACGCATATCACTCGCCGCAAGGCGAATATAACTGAAAGAACCAGTTGAACTATGGTTCAACTGGTTCTTTCTTGGCTGGGGTAGTAGGATTCGAACCTACGAGTAGCGGAGTCAGAGTCCGAGGCCTTACCGCTTGGCGATACCCCATTTTTTAATTGTAAAATTATTCTATCAAACCATAATTAAAATTGCAAGCGTTTGTTTCGCCTTTTAGATTAACGTTTTGTTTTTTCTTGATTTTTATCGCTTTTTTACAAAAAAACAAGCATAAAGTCCGCCTATAAGCCCGTTATCGCTCGTTTTATTAATTTTTAAAAAATTTTCACCTTATCTTTTTTGAATAAAAGATTAAAAATTTTTCACCAATTTTTCAAAAAAATGCTAATTTGAGTTTTAGCAAATCTCTTGTATAAATTTATGGTTTATAAACGCTTAGAATTTGGTCATTGGAAAGCAGATACCGTTGTGAGTGGGCGTGGAAAATCAAAAACATGTTTTGCAACATTAGCGGAAAGAAAAACAAGATATTACATAGCGATAAAAACACCAAACAGAAATGCAGATACAATGGCAAAAGCTGTAATTAAGGCATTGTCAAAACTACCAAATGAAGCGGTAATAACAATTACGTGCGATAGAGGCAGTGAATTCGCTAACTGGCGAGATATTGAAAGAGAACTTAATTGCGAAATGTATTTTGCTGATCCATATTGTGCTTGGCAAAAATGAACAAACGAAAATTTAAACGGTTTGCTGAGAGAATTTTACCCTAAAGGCAGAGATTTGGCAAAAGTTAGTGAAATTACGTTAAAAAAGAATCTGGCGTTAATTAACGCCAGACCTAAAAAGGTTTTAAATTTTGAAAAACCATTAGATTTATTTGAAAAATTTCTTGCTAAGTGTTGCACTTAGTTTGACAATTCATCCTTTTCTATTAAACTTGTTGACAAATTTCTTGTAAAGTGCTATTACTTAATTAAAGCATTTATTTAAGGCTTTAATAAAGTGTAAAGGTGTTTTATGAAAAAGTTAAGTTTTTTGATTGTAATAGTTTTGTCTCTTTCCGTATGTTTTCTTTACGGTTGCAACAAAGAACAAAACGAAAACTCAAATTCGCAAGGCTCTCATTTAGGAGTTTATTCTTCTCAAACCCAAAACGGAGAGCAATCGTCTTCTCAAACGCAAACTTCTAGCCAAACGCAAGAAATTTCTTCAAGCCAAGCCGAAAACTCATCTTCTTGGGAAGGAAGTTCTCAAAATCCGTCAACGGAAGTTAAAGAACTTAATTTTGCAGAGCGTTTCGACGCTAGAATTGAAGGTTCTTTCGACGGCGCGTCTCAAGACCAACAATTTTTCTCTTTCTATAAATCGCTTGGCGAATATGAGTTTAACGCAAACGTTTCTCAAAACGCAATATACGCCTCCCCTAATGGCAACGGTGACGGCTCTTTTAATAATCCTTACGCTTTGCAAGACGCGCTTGATGAAGTTCAAGCAGGGCAAACGCTTTATCTTCGTGGAGGAACTTACACGCCTTCTTCATACGATGGCTATTTCGTAAACGCTAAAGGAAACGCTAACGCTTACGTTACCATTAGGAACTACCCTAACGAAACGCCTATTATAACTAACCCTACCACCAAAAGCGAAAGCTACGCTTTCCAATTTGACGCAGGTTGTTGCTACGTAATTTTTGAAGGCATTGAAATTTATAACGTAACGGCAAAAGCCGCGCACGGAATTGCTATGTGGGGTAACGGACAAAACCACTTAATTTTAAGAAATCTTAATATTCACGAAATTAAAACCACTTCTTCAAATCCGCAAACGGACACTGATTCCGGCGCAAACGGATTACTTCTATTTGGCGAAAACAAAAACCCAATATCAAACGTAATTATTGCTAACAACACCCTTTACGGCAACGTTACCGGTTGGGCTGAAACGCTTTCGGTTACTGGGAACTGCGAATACGTTTACGTTATTGAAAACGAAGTTCACGATATAACTAATATCGGCATAGATTTTTACGGAAACGCAGGTTATTGTTCAACGGCTAGCCTTGACCAACCAAGATACTGTATTGCGAGCGGAAACGTAATTTATAATAGCCATTGTGATTACGCCGATTGCGCAGGGCTTTACGTTGACGGCTCTAGAGATATTATTTTACAACAGAATTTAATTTATAACTGCCAATTCGGTATTGAAGTTGGTAGTGAAGAAAAGCAAACGAGTTACCCAGTTAAAAACATTTTAGTTCGCAATAACGTTGTTAAAAACAACTCGATGTGCGGAATAAGAGTTGGAGGATATGAAACTAGTTCAACTGGCGTTGTTTACTCAACGAAGTTTATAAACAACACTCTCTATAATAACACCACTTCAAACGCGGACTGGTCTGGCGAAATAGTTATTGCAAAGGTTGACGGAATTTCGTTTATCAATAACCTTGTTTACGGCAAAGACGGAAACGCGCTAGTTAGAACAGATTTTTCTTCTTCTTACTCTAAAAACTTAACCTTTTATAACAACTATTTCTACGCTGGAGAAAACACCGAAAATTATAAGTTCTATATGTTTGAAAGTTCTCAAACGGGAATATCAGCCTTTAATAGCCTCTTAAACGCAACCACACTAACAGGCGCAGTCTTGTTTGATAGTAACCTTTGCCCAACTTCTCAATCGAAAGTGGCAAACGCAGGAACGGCGTCAAATTACGGTAATTACGACTATTTCTTAAAACCTAGAGTAAACGAAAAAATAGAAATAGGCGCGATTGAAATTCATTAACAACCTAAACAAAAACAGCCCGATAATCGACTTATCGGGCTGTTTCTTTAATTTTTAAAGGGCAAGTTCAAAACTGAACTTGCCCTTTTGTTTAATTCTTAATAGGTCCGCTATAAGCCATACATTCTTGTTTTGCCGTTTCAGCATCGGTTAAACGAGTAACGTTAGTTCTTCCTAAAGATTTACTATAATAGAAGAATAAACTTTGAGTATCAAAATTCTTCCAGTAGTTACTGCTTGCTCCAAATGCGTTACTGTTTGAAACTTCTTGATCTCTAGAAGTTACAACGGTAAAACCGCTCGTGCCACTACAATTTACTACTACGTCGTTAAACGATTTAACAACGCCACCGCTTTGAGTAGCGCAGGTATTTGAGCAATTTTCAAAGTAGTTATATTCACTGTAAATATAAACGTTTGCTCTTGCGGAAATCGTTGAGTTATTTCCAGAGAAATAGTTGTTATACATATGAATATTTGCTTGTCTTGCTAGAGGACAACGCGCGTTACAATTTTGATACCAGTTATGGTGATAAGTTATGCCGTTTTGCTTATCTTCATCATCGCCACCGCAAAGACCAGTCTTTTTGCAACCGAATAAATGGTTATACGATAAAGTTACGTATTCGCATCTTTTAACGTCTAAACTGCCGTCGCCGTCCGCCTTATCGCTCTCGGTTGGATTAGCGCAGTAACCCTTGTTAAATCTGTTGTTATGCACCCAAGCGTAGCGAACAGGGTAATCAATAGTAGTATCTTTTGCATCATCCGTTCCAATGATAGAAACGGCGTCTTCAGGGTTGTTTTGAATAGTTAAGTTTCTAATTTCAACGCTTTCAGAAATTCCGTTAGCATCGGAAGAAATTGCAACGCCCCAACCGTCAATGTAAGCATCAGTTCCAACGCCTTCGATAGTCATATTCTTAACGCCGTTAATCTTTGCTTGGCAACCGTTTTCGTTATCAGGTTGATACCAACCAGTTGCCGCGTTATATCTTTCGGTAGTGCCGTTAGGGTTAGTTATTTTACCTATCAAGCGAATACAAATAGGATGATCTTGGGTAATTTTAGCAACGCCACGTGGCCAAGCGGAATAAACGGTTGAATTTTGAGTGTTCAATATGTAACCAATACCAGAGCCTAATTCTTCATAGCCGGGAACCGTAACGGTATTCATATTTTCAGGGGTTACGTAAACTACGATTGCGCCGTCTTTTAACGTTCCGTCGTTATTATAAGCGCCCACGCCTTGACCGCTATTTGCAACCTTTGCAATATGATGAGCAAAACCGCTTCTATCATGGTTAGAAGTAACCCTCAACCCGCCGAATTCTATAAAATTATTTTCGCCCGCTGGTTTTACTCTTACTGCGTAAGTTCCAACACTAAGTCCTAAAATATCTACTCTTGCTTGGTTAGAAAGTTGGCGTATAAGTTCGTTATCGACCTTTTTGAAGTCGGTATCATATTCGCTCATTACGTAAACTTCCGCGCCTGAAACGGTAGAAGACGGCCAAGTCAAATATAACGCTTCGTTATAAGCCCCGGTTGAAAAACTAGAATTTGCAATACTAGTTTGATTGTTGACGTAATCGCCGATTGATTGACTTGGCGTTGACGTATTGTTTCCGCCTTGAGACGAAGAATTTTGTTGTTGCACGGAATTTTGATTGCCTGAAGAAGTTTGGTTTCCGCCTTGAGACGAAGAACTTTGTTCTTTAGAAGACGTTTGATTATTTGAAGAACTTTCTTCGTTTAAGCCTGCGCTAGAAGAAGTTTCGTTTTGGCTACTACTTGAAGAGCCTTCGTTTCCACTGCAAGCAACTAGCGTGAACACCATAGTTAGCGCTAAGATTAGACTAAAAATTTTTGCTTTCATATTAACCCCCAAAATTATTTATTTTTTAGATTTATCCTTTTGGTTTTTGTTTTAAGTTTGGTAACGAGATTTAAAAGTTTAACTCTATTCACGCTAGAAACGAACTTACTTGGAATAATCAAATTAGATTTATTAAACATACGAACAACAACGAAATCTTTAACGAAAAAAACTTTTGCTATAAAAAAGCGTTCGTATTTTCCAACTGCTTTAGTCGCGTCAATTCGCTTATTGATTAAATATTCATCGTCTAGCGACAATTCATATTCCATTTCGTAATCTTGTTTATAAACGCTAAAAATTCTCTTAGCGTTTATCGTAGCTCTTAACACTCTAAAGGCGCTCAGCGCTATTAAAATTAGCCCCATAAAAGCCAAAATAAGTGGCAGTTTAACGCTACCGTCTTTTGCGTTTATGCCAAGGGAGATAAGCCCATAAATTAAAATTATAGCGCCTAAGATTATAAAAGTTAAATTATCTCTTATGGCTATTCTTTTCACGCCAAGTTGCAAATTCCTTGGCGTGATTTTATAGTTAAATTTCATAAATATCCTTAAAAAATGCTTGTTAATGAAGTTATAGGCTATTTTTTAGTTTCTTGATGCGCCTAAATTAGCAGTTTTTCCTTGAACGCCGTCAACTTTAATTGTGTTAGACGTTTGCTCGTTAGAATAGGTTGACTTTAGCCAATTTTCTCTAGAGAAATCCATTTTTCCAGCGCCAACGTTGCCTTGCATAACAAGATAAAGTTCGGTTGGGTTAAACAAAACGTAATCGTAAGTTAGTTGGTTCTTAAAAGCATCCGTATCAAACGCGATAGGAGAAATTGGGAAAGGTTGCATTAAGTTGCCGTCGTTTTTAGTAGAATGACCAAAGAAAGTGTATCTTCCGCTCTTTGAAACTTGAGTGTTCGTTTGGTTATCGTAACTCCAAGAACGAGAAATTCCGTCAACGGTGTAATAAGTGCAAAGCGCGTCAACAGCGCCGGTGTATTCATCGCCCACCTTCTTATTGTTGTTGCGAAGCGGCGTGTTAATTCCGTCGATATAGCAATTTTCTAAAAGAAGTTTGCCATAGTTAGTTCCAAGCGAACCGTTCGATGCAAACGATAACGCAGACGGCCATCCGCTCACTCTTGATTTGATAGAATTTTCTAAGGCATCGGCAGTAGATGCGTCGAAAATGCAGTTATAAACGTGGGCTTTACCCATTCTAAGTCTTGGTAGCCTTTCGGTGCAACCATAATAGTAATTATTGCAATAAGTAATTCTAAAATTCTCATCGCCAGCGGTGCTATCAGAGTGGCCTATTAAGTGAACTTTCTTGTTTATCGACGCATAGTTTACCATATCGTCAAAAGTAGCGCCGGCTGATCTTGCCGTGTTATAGTTAGAAAAAGAAGAGCGGTTGGATTCAAGATAATTCATCATATCCATAAAATCGCTATCATCTTTGGTGTAAGGAATAAACGAACACCAAGAAATAGTGATATCGGTTGCGCCATACTTTATATCAATCGTGCCGTCGTAAGGCTTTGTGAAAGTACAGTGGTCAATCCAAATATTAGAAACTTCGCCTTTATCTGCGCGGATTGTGAAAGTATCCCAGTCGTTATTATCGTAAGCGCCGGTATCATCCCATTCCCAAGCGCCAACGAATTTGATATTTCTTATAATTACGTTTTTGCACGCAACGCCGTCTTGCGCGCGCATTTGGAAACACGCATGGCTTATACAACTGCCGTTTTTAGAAAAGATCGTTAAGTTTTGTCTTCCACCAATATAAATGGTTGAAACGCCAGTTTGTTTTAAGGTTGGATGAACTGAAGGGCTATTTGCTTCAATAACGTCGGAAAAACCTTGAGCGGTTGAGCCGATTTTATTCCAACCAAGGTCAATATCGTTCATAACTTCAACAACGGTAGGTCTTGTGTTGAAACCGCTATCGCTCTTATCATCGTAATTCTTTCTACCGATTGCCTTTATGAACTCTTCGGCAGTCGTTACTTGATAATAATCAGCGTCACCTACTTGTAAATTGCCACCGCCGGTTACGTTCTTGCCATAGCCTTGAGAACTAAAAAGCGCAACTGAAGAATTTACTTTAGTTCCGTTAAAAGATGCGTTAGAGTGGTCAATATTATAAAGCGTTGGGTTCTTTGGGTCTGAAAGGTCGCCAGACCATGATCCACTAGGAGTAGTTCCAGTTTGGCTTGAAGAGTTTCCACCTGCTTGATTTGAAGAAGTTGCTCCGTTTTGATTTGATGAATTTTCTTGCGTTTGGTTACCGCCGTTAGAACCTTGTGAATTATTGTTTTGGTTTCCACCGCTAGAACCACCGCCATAACCCTGAGAAGTATTATCGCTCGCGCCAAAAGACGAATTTTTATAAAAACTAGAGTCTTGGTTGTTTTGGTTTTGCTCGTTAGAAGATTGACTATTGCTTGCGTTGTTTTCAATTTTAACAATTTCACAAGCAGTTAGCGTTACGCATAAAAAAAGCGCAACAAGTAAAGCAACAAATTTTTTCATATTATCCCCCTAAAAATTTATGCTTAAAAACTATTTAGTTTTTACCCTTGGAAATATTATAACTTTTCTTTAAAAAAAAGTCAATTATTTATCAAAATAATAAAATCACGCCTTTTTAACTCAAAAAGGCGTAATAACGGGCTTATAGCCCCACTTTTTATAATTTTCTTACGGAAAGCTTATCTAAAATTTCTAAATATTTATCTTTAGTGAAAAGATTTGTTCCAGAAGTCGTTACAGAAGCCGTTCCAGCGGCTACCGCTCTCATTAAAACTTTATCAAGACTTTGCTTTTCTAAGAACGCAACGCACGCAGAGGCTACCATTGAATCGCCCGCGCCAACCGTTGAGTTTACGGCAACGTTTGCGCTCTTGCAAAAATAACTCTCGATGCCGTCGGTTAAAATTGCTCCGCCAGCGCCTAATGATAATAGAACGTATTTCGCGCCTAGTTTTATAATATCTTTGCACGAGTCTATCATTTCATCGTAACTTTTAAACTTCTTTTCCGCGAACTTTTCAAGTTCCGCAAGGTTTGGCTTAACCATAAAAACGCCTGCTTTTAAGGCTTGATAAAGATTTTCTTTTTCGCAGTCAACTACGATTTTGGACTTTTTGTTTACGGCTTTACATAACTCGTAGTAATAGGTTGATTCAACACCACGTGGCAAAGAACCTGAAATTATTACCATTTCAGCGTCTTTCGATAAGTCTTCAACTAAAGTTAATAATTCTTTTTGTTTAGTTAAAGGAACTTTTTCGCCCCTATCGTTAATTTCGGTCATCATAGACTTTCCGTCTATAATTTTATAGTTTACCCTGACAGAGCCTTTAGTCCAAACGAATTGATTATCAATCCCTTCGCTGTTTAAGGCTTTAGAAAATCTTTTACCGCCCGTTTCGAACATAAAGCCGGTGGCTAGAACTTTTCCGTCTAGCCTAGAAACGCCAACCGCGCTATTTAGCGCCTTGCCGGACATATTCTCTTGCTTATGCTCAACGCGGTTAAGCCTGCCTATTTTTAAATCTTCAACCTCAATCGTGCAGTCAATGCACGGATTGGGACAGACAGTTAAAATCATTACTTTTTTATTCCGCCTTTGAAGCCTTTGCTTCTTTAATTATTTTTTCTTCGGCTTGTTTAGAAACTTCTTCGTATCTAGCAAATTCGGTAGTGAATTTACCACGACCTTGAGTCATACTTCTTAAATCGATAGCGTATTTAACAAGTTCGGCTTGTGGCGCTTCCGCAGAAATAACCGTTTTGCCGTCAACTTGGTCAGTTCCTAAAATTCTACCGCCACGCTTATTCATATCGCCCATGATATCGCCCATATAGTTTTCAGGAACGGTAATTTCAAGATGCATTACAGGTTCTAAAATGCAAGGACCTGCTTTTGCAACGCCGTCCGCATAAGCAAGTTTAGCAGCCGTTACGAACGCAATTTCTTTTGAGTCAACTGGGTGATACTTACCATCGAAAAGAGTACACTTTAGATTTACCATAGGGTAACCTGCTAAAACGCCTTCTTTGATTGCCTCTCTTAAGCCCTTATCAACTGCAGGAATAAATTGTCTTGGAACTGCGCCGCCAACAACTTCGTCAACGAATTCGTAAAGACCGTCTTCTGCGCCCGGTTCAAAACGAACGGTACAGCAACCGAATTGACCTGCGCCACCAGATTGCTTTTTGTGCTTTCCTTCGGCTTCTGCTTTTTTCTTGATAGTTTCTCTATAAGCGATTTTTGGTTCTTTCAATAACGCTTCGCAACCAAACTTACTCTTTAACTTCTTGCATAAAATAGCAAGTTGAGTATCACCAAGACCAGATAATAACATTTCGCCGGTTTCAGGGTTTTTAGTTACCGTGAAGGAAATATCTTCATCCTTTAATTTGTTAAGACCGCCAAACACCTTATCTTCGTCGCCTTTCTTAGCAGCGGAAACCGACATTGAATATACAGGTGAAGGAATAGCAAACGGCTCGAAAATATATCCGCCAGATTCAGAAAGCGTATCACCAGTTGAAGTATCGCTTAACTTTGCAACCGCGCCGATATCGCCTGCAGAAAGTGATGAAACGTTATCTTGCTTTTTACCTTTAATGCAGTAAAGGGCAGAAATCTTTTCATCTTTTCCGCTGTTAGAATTTTTCAAAGTCATACCGGAAGATATTGTTCCGCGAATAACCTTGAAGATATTAAGTTTACCAACGAACGGGTCAACGATAGTTTTGAATACGCGAATAATTGCAGAACCGCCTTCTTCGCAAACGATTTCTTTAATTTCATCGCCTTTCTTAATCTTGAAAGGAACTGCATCGCTTGGTGCAGGGAATAGTGCAATAACCTTGTTCATAAGGTTCAATACGCCCTTATTATAAAGCGCAGTTCCGCCAAAAACAGGAATACAACTACCCGCTTTAACACCAATCTTAACGCCTTTTTCAATTTCTTCGGTAGATAGAGTTCCTTCTTCAAAATATTTATCTAAAAGTTCTTCATCGTTACCAGCCGCAACTTCGGTAAGTTCACCAAGGCGAACTTGATATTCGTCTTTCAAACTATCAGGCATAGAATCTTGAACAACGCCTTGAGAGTCGAAGAACTTTCCGCTAGAAATATCAACCCAACCTTTGAAACGATCGCCTTCCATGAAAGGAATAATGCAAGGCGCAATTTTTTGAGGGTATTTGTCCATAATCGCTTGAACGGTATCGCTATAACGAATATTATCTTTATCAAGACCGCTCACGAAAATCATCGTTGGAATATGATTTTTAATACAGTAATCAAGAGCAAGTTCAGTCCCAACCGTCATCGAACCGGATGCGCTCGTTACGATAATAGCGCCCGCAACAACTGAAAGGGCTTGAATCATTTCGCTTTCGAAATCAAAAAAGCCAGGAACGTCAATAACGTTAAACTTAACGCCGTTATATTCGCCGTAACCTAAGGACATTGAAATGGAAGTTTTTCTTGCAATTTCTTCCGCGTCGTAGTCGCTAACGGAGTTACCGTCGTCAACCTTACCCATTCTATCAATCGCCTTAAGATTAAATAAAATAGCCTCCATTAAAGTAGTTTTGCCTTCGCCTGCGTGGCCGATTAAAGCAATGTTTCTAATGTTTTGAATATTAGCCATAAATATCACCTACCATTGTAATTTTGGGTATCCCCAATAAAAAGTGTCCTTATCTATTATATAATAAAAGATAATCTTTTTCAATAGATATTTGAAAATTTATTAATATTTTTTAAAAAAGTATTATTTAATGCCAAATTTTACGCTTTTTAAACGCCGTTTTTCGCCATTTTCTTATGGACTTTTCAGCACTATAACTATAAAAAATAATTGAAACAAGCCGATTTTATTACAAGTTTTAATAACAAAACGGCTAAAATTTTGCAATCACAGGAGGACTCTTTTATCTAAAGATTTTTTAATACCACCGCTCCAAGCGGTGGTTAATTTTCGCTAAAGACTACACTTAAAAACGAATTTGGTTTTATTCCAAATTCGTTTACAAAATTAGTTTTATTTTTTTAGTTTTTCAAGTTTTTTATTTAATTTTTCAAGTTCGTCTTTGGTTTTTGAAAGAAACTTTATCGTCTTTTTTAATTTTTCGTCCGTATCATCTTTAACGCCGAATAACCCCCTTTGCTTTTCTTTCTTTAGTTGAAGAAGGGCTTTTTCTTTTCTTAAATAAATCATTTTTTCATTTAATTTCTCAATTTGTGAAATTATTTTTTGCATTTTAGGCGTAATAGTTTCTTTATTTGCCTGTTCTTGCTTTTTAATTTCAAGTTCTTGACGTCTTTTTTCAAGGGCTTTTATTTTCTCTTCGTGAAGTGTTTCAATAGAGTTGAATAACTTTAACCCCTTAAGCAGTTCTTTATCGCCGTCAAAATAATCGGTAACGACTATTTCCCCAGTTTTAGTTAAACCTAAAGTTGTTTCATCGCCCGCATAAACCGCAACAATATTTTCCCAAGAAGAAACGTCTAGTTGTCCGTATTTATTATCGCCAACCGCAACTACCGTTCCGTCTTGTTTTAACCCTACCGTATGATAAGTTCCAGCCGATACCGAAATTATATTTTCCCAATCGAAAACCTTACACCTATCGTCCAAGTCGCAACCAACGGCAACAACCGTTCCGTCTTTCTTCAAACCGACCGTGTGATACTCGCCACAAGAGATAAAAACTATATTTTCCCAAGCCTCAACGCTTATTTGTCCATACGAATTATCGCCAACGGCAACAACAGTTCCGTCCGCCTTTAAGCCTGCCGTATGATGCCCACCTGCTGAAATTGCGCCTATATTTTTCCAAGTCTCAACGTTTAATTGACCGTGAGAATTATCACCAACCGCAACTACTAAACTAGAATCCGTTAGCCCTACGGTATGGTATCCGCCACAAGATATAGAAGTTATATTTTTCCAAGTCTCAACGTTTATTTGCCCATCACCGATTGCTCCAACGGCAACAACTTCGCGGTTATCTTTCAAGCCAACGGTATGGTTGTTTCCGCAAGAGACGGAAACTATATTTTCCCATTCCTTAACGTTAAGCCTTCCAAAAGCGCCGTCGCCAAAACACTCTAGCGTGCCGTCTAATTTTAGAACTACGGTATGCTCGTCTCCGCAAGATACAAAATGATTAAACTTCTTATATTCTTTTATTAAATCTTTAAGCATTGAAAACTCCTCTTAACTTTCTTTAATAATTTTTTTAAATAGGAATTGCAACAAATTTCACTTAAAAAAAAGGCTACGAGAGTAGCCCTTTTTTGCTAATTTTAGTAGTTTTCACTCTTAATTTGGAAGTATTCTTGTTTATGCAAACAAGTTGGGCAAACGAGCGGAGCTTTCTTACCGATTGCGATATGACCGCAGTTTAAACAATGCCAAATCATGTCGCCATCTCTTGAGAAAACTAAACCGCCTTCAACGTTAGCAAGAAGTTTTCTATATCTTTCTTCGTGTTCCTTTTCAATTTTACCAACGAGCGTGAATTTTGCGGCAATTTCGTCAAAGCCTTCTTCTTTTGCTTCTTTTGCCATACGGTCGTACATATCAGTCCATTCATAGTTTTCACCTTCAGCAGCCGCTAAAAGATTTTCTGCAGTTGAAGGAACTGCGCCACCGTGCAAATACTTAAACCAAAGTTTTGCGTGTTCTTTTTCGTTGTTTGCGGTTTCTTCAAAAATGTTAGCAATTTGAACGAAACCATCTTTTTTTGCTTTTGATGCAAAATAAGTATATTTATTTCTTGCCATGCTCTCGCCGGCAAACGCTTCCATTAAATTCTTTTCGGTTTTAGTGCCTTTTAATTCTTTCATATTATCCTCCAAAGATTTTTCTTAATTATATAATATGGCGAGAAGTTTTGTCAATACCTAAAAATGAAAATTTTGGTTAAACTATCGATAAATCTTCAAACCGTTTAACGATTAAAGATAGTATTTAATGCTATCTTCAATCCAATAACCAAACTTAGCCGTTGGGCAAAACTTTTCAAGTTCCTTAAACTTTTTGTAAAGTTCTACCCCATCACCGCAATCGTGCCAAATATCCGCGTAAATATAGTCGAACGAAAAAGGCTTTAAACTTTTCGCAAACTCGAACGCATCCGCCTTAATTATGTTAATTTTTTCTTGAACTTCTTTAGGAAAACACGGCTTTATTTTCGCATTAAAAATATCAATTACCTTTTGGTCCAAATCAACTATCGTAATCGACTTAACGCTCTCTTTTTTCGCCACGTGATATACGTAATAACCAAGCCCTAACCCATAAGTTAAAACCCTTCCGCACGCCTCTTCAACGTATCGTTTTTGAGAGTTTATTTCGTTAGGAAGTAGCGTCATCCACTCACGCCCACATGATAAAATTGCAGGGTAACGATAATCTTTAGCAAAAAAACCTATCTTCGCTAAAACCTTTCCGTTTTCAAAATATTCGTAATCATCTCTAACAAAACCAAAATACGCTTTTTGCGTTAAATATTTTAACTCAACGTCGCCAAAGGTTGCGCCGTCGAATTTCACAAGTTTATAGTATTCGTCGTTTATATAATCATCAACGCGAAGTTCTCTTACGCTCGGCAAAAAATATTCCCTAAAGAAAAACTTATCGTCGCCGTTAGTATCAAGCCCCATACCTTCTGCCAGCAAAAGTGCAAAAGCGTATTCCTTGCTAAAGCCTAATTTTTCTATCTCTAAAACGGCGCTTTCCTTTACGGCATCTTCCATAAAGTTTAGATACGTTGATAAAATTTTTAAGAACCTTTCGTTCAAAATTTCATAGTTCATATTGCTCTTTTTTAATAAAAAGTAGGGCTATAAGCCCGTTATTACGCTAAAACACAATTTCAACAAGTTTGTTTTTAACTTGATCGCACGAAGTTAAATAATATTTAATACCGTTTTTTTCAAGCGTTAAATCGGCTCGGCAATCTTTGCCGTGGAGATGCCCGTAAACAACCGCTTGAACGCCGTTTTCTTCAAAAAGTTTAGTAAAGAGCGAATCTTCACGCCTTACGTTGAACGGCGGAAAGTGCATTAAAACGATAAGTTTATCGTCGCTTGATAATAGTTTTTTTGCAGAAGACAAAGCAAGGCGCAGTCTCTCGGTTTCACGAAGGTAAATCTTTTTATCGTCTTCAGTAAAATCGTTCGAGCCTTCGCACGTCCAACCACGAGAACCGCAAACGACTAAATTTTCTATTTTCACCGCGTCGTTTTGCAAAACTACAAATTCAGGCAACGCGTCCCTTATTTTTGAAACGCTTTTCCACCAATAATCGTGGTTACCGCGAATAATAACCTTTTTACCTTTTAGGTTTTTAAACCTTTCTAAATCGATAACGGCGTCTTCTAGTTGCATTGCCCAACTATGATCGCCGGCAATTAAAACAACGTCGTCATCGGTAACTTTTTTCTCCCAATCGGCAACAATTTCATCAACGTAATTTTCCCAAGACGAGCCAAACACGTTCATAGGCTTATTCGTTGTTACGGATAGGTGTAAATCGCTTATTGCGTAAATTTTCATAATACGCCGTCCTTTTCGAGAACTTTTATAAGCCCCTCAAGCCCTTCTTTCATATCGTTATAACAAGTTTCGAAATCGTGAGTATACCAAGGGTCGTCAATATCTCTAGGGTTAGAAGAAAAATCTAGCATACGGCATACCTTACTTTCGTTTTCTTGACCGCAAATTCTTTTCATCGAAATTACGTTATAACTATCCATAACGATAAGTAAGTCCGCGCTATCGCATTCGGCTTTGGTAATTTGCGAAGCCCTATGCCCACGATAATCAATTTTAAGCCTATCTAAAACGGCTCTCGTGCCGTAATGCACGGGCGCGCCTAACTCTTCACGAGAAGTAGCCCTTGATAAAACTTCAATATTTTTTGCGCCACGCTTTTTTAAAATATCTTTAAAAAGATATTCCGCCATCGGCGAACGGCAAATGTTTCCGTAACAAACAAAAATAATTTTCATTTTTCACCTATCGTTTTTATTAGTTAAATTATATCACAACCAAGACTTTTTAGCAAAAAAATTGCGCTCTTTTTTTCTAAACTTAAAAAAATAAAAAAATTTTCAAATTTTACCAATAAAACGCCTTTTTCAATCGTTTAATAAGTGAATACAAGAAAAAGCGAATTTTTTCGGTTAGCAACGTTTATCCCCCGTTGCAAACCCTCCTTTATAACCCCTAAAAAATGTTCGGCTAACAGGCCGGGCATTTTTTTTGTTTAGAAACTTTTTTAAAGGCTTTTAGTTTTTTAACCTTTTCAATCTTTCTTCTTGAAAAATTTGATAAGTCGTGCTAAAATTATTTAGTTAGGTGATTTATGGTTGAAATATTATCGCCTGCCGGAAACGCTCAAAGTTTTTATAGCGCAATAAACGGCGGAGCAAACGCAATTTATCTTGGGCTTGACGATTTTTCGGCTAGGAAAAGCGCGCAAAACTTCACAAAGGAAAATCTTCCGTTTTTCGTTAATTACGCCCACCTTTTCGGCGTAAAAGTTTATCTTGCCCTAAACACCTTAATAAAAGATAGCGAACTTGAAAAGTTTTTTGAATTTGCTTTGTTTGCTAACGATATTGGAATAGACGCTCTTATTATTCAAGATATGGCTCTTGGAAAAGTTCTAAAAACTTTATTTCCTGATTTAGAACTCCATCTTTCAACTCAAGCAGGCGTAAATAACGTATGGGGAGCAACCCTTGCAAAAGAATTTGGGTTTTCTAGAGTAGTTCTAGCGCGAGAAACTTCTTTTGAAGATATTAAAAAAATTGCGAAAATTATCGAAACCGAAATTTTCGTTCAAGGCGCGCTTTGCTCTTCTTTTTCAGGTCAATGCTATATGTCTAGCTTTGCTGGAAACTTAAGCGGAAATCGTGGGCTTTGCAAACAGCCTTGCCGTAAAAAATATAAACTTATCTCCCCAAAAGTTAATAGCGAAGGCTACTTAATTTCACTAGCCGACCTATCTTTACAAAAAGATATTTTTGAATTTATAAAAAGCGGAGTTGTATCGTTTAAGATAGAAGGAAGAATGCGCTCAAGCGCTTACGTTTTTTCTTCCAGCAACTATTACCGTCAACTTCTTGACGGCAAAAACCCGTCTATAAGCCCGTTATTACGCACTTTTAACCGTGGCGGCTATACGCGAGGCCTTGCCTTTTCACAAGATAAAAATTTTATTTCTTCTAAAGTTCAAAGCCATCTAGGCGAAGAGGTTGCAACTGTTTTAGGCGCTCAAAACGGCAAAATTAAAACGATTGAAAAGATAGAAAAAACTTTAGGCAACGGCTATAAAATAATAAGGGACGGCTATGAAGTTGGCTCGGCTATCGTTGATAATAACTTAAACCTTATCTACTTTGGAGACGCAAAAAAAGGCGATAAACTTTTTATTACTAAAGACCAAAACCTTGAAACGAAAATAAATAATTTCAAGCGTTTATTAAAAGTTGAAGTAACTGGCGAATTTTTGCAAGGCGAAAAGCCAAAACTTAAGGCAACTTTGAACAACGTTTGCGTTCAAATTTTAGGCGATAGCGTTTTAGAAAAAGCAAAAACACAACCGCTTTCATCATTTGATATTGAAAAAACGCTTTCAAAAGCAGATACCTTGCCTTTTGAAATTTTTGCAAAAGTTGAAACGAACGGCGTTTTTATGCAAAAATCTTATCTTAACGCATTAAGGCGAGAACTTTTTGATAAATTAGTTCAAGCATTTAACCAAAATAAAAGTAGGCGCAAAAACGACTTTTCAATACCTAAATTTGAAAAAAATAGTTCTTCTAGTTCTCTAGCAATTATCGACAATAATTTTTCTTTTGCAAAAGATTTTTCTTTCGATTACGCTATTTTCGCTCCAAGCGATTATTCAAACGAAAAAACGTTTGAAAAGTTCTTTGAAAATCTAAGCGGTCATAAAGCAAAGCGGTTTTTATATCTTCCACCGCTACTAAAAAGCCAAGATAACGAACTTATAGCCCCACTTTTAGAAAAATTTGACGGCGTTTTCGTTGACGGGCTTTACGGAATAAACTTTGCAAAAGAGTTTAATAAAAAACTATTCTTAGGTCCTCAAGCAAACGTTTATAACGAAGTTGATTTAAAATTTTTATCGCCTTTATGCGAAGAAATTTGCTTATCTAAAGAATCTACTTTGAAATGGGCTAAAAGTTTTGAAAACGCTTTTTACTTTTCGCTTGGCTCTATCAAGGTTATGGAACTTAACTATTGCTTATTTGGTAAAAAACTTTGCCCTTGCTATAACGAAATTTCTTACCTTGTGGATGAAAACAGAAAGTTTGTTTTAAGAAAAGTAAAACTTTCGTCTTGCAGGTTTGAAGTTTATAACCTTTCTAATTTAGTAACTAAAGGCTCGAAGAAAAATTTAATTTCACTTTTAACGCTAGAGCAATCTAAAAAGATAGAAGTTTTGAAAAATTTAGATAACTTTGATAGTTTAAAACAAATTCTATCCCCTCACACTTTAGGGCATAGCGAAAAACCGCTTATTTAATTTAAGACGTAAAAAAACATAGACCGCGTTAGTCTATGTTTTTTTATTTTATTATTTTAAACTATCGGCAATATCGAAAATTAATCTTTCACTCTTTTCCCAGCCAAGACAAGCATCCGTTATAGACTTTCCGTATTCATCGCCTGAAATATCTTGTTTGCCGTCTAAAATATAACTTTCAATCATAAAGCCTTTTAGCATTTTTCTAATATCTTTATTATAATCTGCGCTTTCTAACACTTCTTTTACAATTCTAATTTGCTCAAACGCATTTTTATTAGAGTTTGCGTGGTTAGTGTCAACTATTAATGCAGGGTTTTGGGAATTTCCGCTTTGGTAAAGTTCGGTCAAATGTATTAAATCTTCATAGTGATAGTTTGGAATACAATTTCCGTGCTTATTCATATAACCTCTTAAAATTGCGTGCGCTAAAGGGTTACCTTGAGAATGCGCTTCCCAACCACGATAAATAAACGTGTGTTTATGCTGAGCGGCGTAAATTGCGTTCATCATAACCGATAAATCGCCACCGGTTGGGTTTTTCATACCAACGGGCACTTCAATTCCGCTAGCGGTTAAGCGGTGTTGTTGGTTTTCAACCGACCTAGCCCCTACCGCAACGTAAGCGAGCAAGTCGTCTAAATATTTATAGTTTTCAGGGTAAAGCATTTCATCGGCGCAAGAAAAACCGGTTTCCTTAAGCGCGCGAAGATGAAGTTCTCTTATTGCGATAACGCCCTTTAACATATCAGGCTTTTCGCGCGGATTTGGTTGATGCAAAAGCCCCTTGTAACCTTCTCCAGTAGTTCTTGGCTTGTTAGTATAAATTCTAGGAATAATAAAAATTTTATCTTTAACCTTTTCTTGAACTTTTTGAAGTCTTGAAATATAATCTAAAACGCTATCTTCCCTATCCGCTGAGCAAGGACCGATAATAAGAATTAACCTATCGTCTTTGCCTTCGAAAATCGCCTTAATTTCTTCGTTTCTTTTTATAACCAAATCGGTAAGTTCATTAGATAACGGATACTTTTCTTTAACTTCCATCGGTATTGCAAGTTTTCTCTCAAAAATCATATTCATAATAGTAAAACCTCTTGTTTTTGGGCTTATAGCCTAACTTTTATTTTTTATCAAAGTCTGCTCTTCTTCTTGTTGATAGTTTCATTTTCTCTCTTAAGCCTTCTCTATCACCGTTTTGCAAAAGACTTTTAATTTGAGTCATTTCTTCTAAAAACATGTCAATTTGGCAAACTAACTCTTCCTTATTCATTAAGAATAGTTCGCTCCACATCTTATCGTTTATACGCGCAATCCTAGTTAAATCTCTAAAAGAATCGCCGGTATAGAGCGGTAACCTATCATCGTCGTTACAAGTCATTAAAGATATTGCAATAACGTGCGTTAGTTGAGATAAAAAGCCTATCATTTTATCGTGCTCGTGAATTGATAATTCGCTAATTTGCGAAAAGCCTAAAATTTTTCCAAAATCTTTGCACCACTCGATTGTCGACGGCCTGTTTTTCTTGGTTGGCACTACTATATAGTTAGCGTTTTTAAAAATTGCATCATCGCTATTTTCAACGCCACTCATTTCACGCCCTGCCATAGGGTGAGCGGAGATAAACTCAATATCACTTCTCAAAATTGACTGAATTTCTTCAACAACTCCACTTTTTACACCTGTTACGTCAGTTAATATTGCGCCGGGTTTTATAAAATTTTGGTTTTTCTTTATCCACTCAACTAAAACCGACGGATAAAGAGCGAATACAACCACGTCAGCTTTTTCTAAAAGCCTAGAAGAAACTTCCGTTTCCCCATCGTCTATAATTTTATTCTCTAGCGCAAAATTTATTGCTTTTTCATCGATATCGATTGCAAAAACGGTTTTACCATGTTTTTTCAAAGCTTTTGCGTAACTTCCACCAATTAATCCTAGTCCAACGATTAAAACGCATTTATTTGAATTCATTTTCTAAACCTCTTGTTTTTGGGCTTATAGCCTAACTTTTATATTTTACGTTATTCTTTAATAATTTTTAAACCTAGTTTTTCAACGTCTTCCCAATAGGTTGGGAAAGATTTAGAAACACATTCAGCGCCATCAATTTCACCGCCATAAATAGAGCAAATAACAGATAGCGCCATTGCAATTCTATGGTCGTTGTGAGATGAAAGGAGTTTTTTAGGTTTTTCAAGATTTACCTTTTCAACTTCAATCTTATCTTCAAAAACCAAAATTTTAGCGCCGAACTTTTCGAGTTCTTGTTTCATAACTTCCGCTCTATCGCTTTCCTTGATTTTAAGCCTTTTCGTTCCTAAAATGGTCGCGCCGTGAAAATAAGTTGCTACGGCTATTAAAACAGGACCAAGGTCTGGGCAAGAAGAAATATCTAAAACTGCCCTTTCCTTTTGCAAAAGGTTAAAATATTCAACGTATTTTTTATCGGCTTGAAGTGATTTCTCGTTTAAGTTTTTAACTAAAACGTTCCCACCTATTAGATTGAACGCATCTATAAACGCCGAAGAAGAATAATCGGCTTCAACTTCAAATTCGCCTGTTTTTAGTTTTGAAGGGTTTATCGTAATGACGTTCCCTTCAAAATTTACTAATCCTCCAAAATCTTCAATAGCCTTAAGTGTTAAATCAATATAAGGCTTTGATTCAATAGGCGGAATAATTTTCAAAACGCTTGCTTTATTGCAATAAACAAGAGCAAATAACAAGCCCGTTATATATTGACTGCTAATATTTCCTAAAACTTGCAAGTTCGTTGCCGTAAGTTTGCCTTTAACCTTTAAACTTGAGTTTCCTTTTTCAAACGTAAAGCCATAATCGTTACAAATTTTTTGGTATTCTTCAAGCGGACGTGAAAAGAGTTTTTCCGTGCCGATAAAGGTTATTTCTTTATCAAAACAAAGCGCAAGCGGAATTAAAAACCTAAGCGTGCTACCACTCTCGTTGCAATTTAAAATTGCGCCGTTTGGAACGGATGAAAAGCCGTCGCCTAAAACTTTAACGCTATCATCAAAAACTTCTATTTTTACGCCAAGAGCCTTCAAACAATCAATGGTTGCTAAAACGTCTTTAGAAAATGAAACTCTTTTTATCAACGTTTCGCCTTTTTCTATGCTTGCCAAAATTAGCATTCGGTGCGCAATTGACTTACTCGTTGGCGCGAAATAGATACCATTTAGTTTTGACGGTAAAATTTTTACTTTCATAATTTTAATTGTTTAATAAAATATCGATAGCCTCTAAATAGCCGTTTATTCCCTTTCCAATTACGCTTTTAACGCAATAATCACGAATAAAACTAATACTTCTAAAAGGCTCTCTTTTTTCAACGTTAGAAATATGCACTTCAACCGCTTTTATTTGAACGGCTTTTAACGCGTCCAAAATAGCAACGCTTGTGTGCGTATAAGCGCCGGGGTTTATTACGATACCGTCAAACTTATCAAAATACGCTTGCTGAATTTTATCAACGATTGCGCCTTCGTGGTTTGATTGATAACATTCAACGAAAACGCCTTTTTCCTTTGAATAATCTTCAATTAGTCTAACTAAATCACCATAAGTCGTTTTGCCGTAAATATCGGGTTCACGAACGCCAAGCATATTAAGATTTGGTCCGTTTATTACTAAAATTTTCATAAATTTAGTTCCTTTAAAATTTTTTCAATAGCGTCTTCTACTCTTTCGTTGTTATCAATTTTTACGTCACAAGTGGCGCTATAAGTTGAATATCTAGCATTATAAAGTTTTTTAACGGCTTCAATATCACTAGACAATGGTCTATCATTTGATGCAAAAAGTTTATCTACGTCTCTGTCTATAAAAAAGATTTTACCATTTCTCTTTAGCGCTAAAACGTTTTCTTCTTTTAAAGGCGCTCCACCGCCGGTTGAAATAACTAACCCTTGTGAAGACGATAATTCGCTAATTACCTTTGTTTCGATTTCTCTAAACTTTTTCTCGCCAAATTTTTCAAAAATTTCGCTAATTTCCATTTTAGCAAATTTAACTATTTCTTCATCGGTGTCAATAAACTCTCGCCCAAGTTTTTTAGCAAGTTCTTTTCCAATAGTTGATTTACCGCACGTTGGCATACCCGTTAAAACAACGTTTTGCTTTTCTCTCAAAATCTTTTCGTAAATTTCATCAGGCTTAGTTTTATCAATAACGGTATCTAAGAAAAATTCGCACGTTTTAACCGCTTGATACACTAACATATATAGCCCAGACGCCGTTTTGGCGCGTTTTTGAGCGCCCGCAAGCGTCAAATTCGTGCAAAGCGGATTATAAATTACGTCGAACACGCCTTCAAGATTGTTAAAATTATCTAAACTCATCGGCGTATCTTTAACGTTTGGAAACGTTCCGCAAGGCGTTGTGTTTACTATGATTTGAGCATTATTATATTTTGAAACAGCCTCTTCATAAGTTATTGCGTTTTGACTTTTAGTTCTTGAAACTTTTATAATATTAGTTGCGCCAAGTTCTTTTAAAACCGCATTTGCAGTATTACTAGTTGCGCCAGTCCCTAAAATTAAGCAAAGTTTACCCTTTACCGAAACCGAACTTCTCTCTAAAGTTGCTTTTAACCCATAAAAATCGGTATTATAGCCAAAAAGTTTTCCGCCTTTATTAACGACGGTATTTACCGCGCCTATTTTCTTAGCGCTTTCGTCAACAAAATCAAGATATTTAATTACGTCCACCTTATAAGGAATAGTAACGTTTACGCCTAAAAACTCTTTTTTAGTAAAAAATTCATCGAGCATTTCAGGCTCAAGTTCTATTAACGAATAGGAATACTTTCCTATCATTTCGTGAACGATTTTTGAAAAACTATAAGGCAAACGTCTGCCTATAAGTCCGTATTTAGTGTTTTTTTCCATTTTACTTCAAAAAATCCACTCCGTTTTTCATTGCCATAATATCGGCAAGCGCGATATAGGTCATCGCATCGACAACGACTTTTGCTCTTTGCACGATGCACGGATCGTGCCTACCTGAAATTACGTGCTTTACAGTTTCGCCTTTAATAAAATCAACTGTAGTTTGCTCTTTGAAAATTGAAGGCGTTGGCTTTATTGCCGTTCTAAACAAGATAGGCATACCGTTAGTTATTCCGCCGTTAATTCCGCCGTTGTTATTAGTCAACGTTTTAACCTTTCCGTCAATCATCGAAAACTCGTCGTTTGCTTGACTTCCCTTTAAGTTAGCAAAAGAAAAGCCTAAACCGAACTCAACGCCTTTAACCGCAGGGATTGCAAACATTGCTTTTGAAATAACGTTTTCAATACCGTCAAACCACGGTTCGCCGTAGCCTACGTCAATTCCAGTTACAATAGTTTCTAATATTCCGCCAACGCTATCGCCTTCTTCTTGTGCTAATACAATTTGTTCTTGCATTTTTTTGCCTTGTTCTTGGTCAAGCGTTGCAAATTCTATATTTTCTAAATATTCAATATCTTTATCGATATCAATAAAATCTCTATCTAAAACGCCGTAAATATTTTTAATATGCGTTGCAACTTTAACGCCTTTTTTATCAAGCGCGCCTTTCAAAATTGCGCCAAGCGCAACTATTGGCGCGGTTATTCTACCGCTAAAATGCCCCCCGCCACGATAATCTTCAAAACCGCCGTATTTAACCGACGCTACGAAATCCGCGTGGGACGGTCTTGCCGTGCCGTAAGAATAATCTTTACTTGAAACGTTTTCGTTTGGAATAATTATGCAAAGCGGAGTTCCGGTAGTTTTGCCGTTAAATTCACCGCTAACTATTTCAAAATTATCTTTTTCAATTCTTTTGGTTGAAAGTTTTCCATCTGGTCTTCTTTTTGCAAGCATACTTTCAATTTGGCTATAATTTACTTCAAGCCCTGCTGGAAGTCCGTCGCAAACGATACCAATAGCCTTTCCGTGACTTTCGCCAAAAAGCGTAATAATTAAGTTATTTCCAAAACTGTTTTTCATAAAAACCCCTCTATATACTCGTTAAACGCTCTTTTAAGAATTTTTCATCAACGTCAATAAAATCAAAACTTCCTACCTTTTTAACGAAAACGGCGGAAATATTTTTACCGTTAGACTTTTTATCGTGAGATGCTTTTTCTATTACCGCTTGAGAATTAATTTCAACTTTTAACGGAACTTCTAAAGCCTTTAACACTTTTTCAAGCCTTAATCTTACGCTATTTGAACACATATAAAGCATACCTAAAGCCACCGCTTCGCCGTGATAAATATTTAAAGCCGTAGTTTCAATTCCGTGTCCAATAGTATGCCCAAAATTTAAAACCTTTCTTAAATTACTTTCTTTTTCATCTCTCTCAACAACGTTTTTCTTAATTAAAATTGCTCGAGTAATAATTTCTTCAAGATTTTCAAAAGCGTTATTGTTTTCTATAAATTCAAAAAGTTGTTCATCTAAAGTTAGCGCCATTTTTACCGCTTCAACAAGTCCGTTAGAAATTTGGCGTTTTGGTAACGTTTTCAATAGATTTGTATCGATTAAAACTTTTTTTGGTTGATAAAAAGCCCCAACGATATTTTTAACGCCTAAAAAGTTAATAGCAGTCTTCCCACCGATAGAAGAATCTACTTGCGACAAAACGGTGGTTGGAATATTATAAAAATCAACACCACGCATAAAAGATGAGGCAACAAATCCTGCTAAATCACCTACAACGCCTCCGCCAACAGCCAAAACGGCATCTTTTCTAGTAAAAGAATTTTCTAGCATAACTTTCAAAAGTTTTTCGTAGTTTCCTAGCGTTTTTGCTTCTTCGCCTTGGCAAATTGTTACGATAACGGGCTTATATGCCAACTTTTCTATAGTTTTAGCATAAACGCTTGGCACGCCTTCATCCGTTACGATAAGAACCTTTCTGTTTAAATCTAAATACTTGTCGGCGTTTTTTAGCGCGTCTTTTTCAACTATAATATCGTAAGAGTTTTCTTTTAAGTTTAAAGAAATTTTCATTTTTTAGCCCCTTAAATTTTCATCAACTCCAAAAGTTCCAACAATCTTTAGCATTTGGCAATGCTTTTTTAATTCTTCTAGCATTTCTTTTGCGCTTGCTGAAGTTAAATCGCCTTCGGCTTCAATATAGAAATAATATTGCCAATCAAGCGTTTTCATAGGTCTTGATTTAAGCGATTTCATATTAAAACCCTTTTCGCCTATAACGTTAATGGCTTTTGCTAATGCGCCTGCTTCGTTTTTAACCGAAAACATAAGCAAGAACCTATCTTCGCCGGATTTTTCTTGTTCGTTTTTAACTTTTGAGAAAACGGCAAAACGAGTGGCGTTGGTTGCGCTTTCGTTTATATCTTTTTCGATAACGTCAAGTCCGTAAAGCTTAGCGGTTTCTACGCTTGCAATAGCGCCGATTGATTTATCGTTAAGGCTAGCAACGTTTTGCCCTGCAACCGCCGTGTTAGTAGCCTTAATTTCTTCAAAGCCGTGCTCTTTAATAAAATCGGCGCATTGTGATAACGCTTGCGGATGACTAACTACTTTTTTAATATCTTTAATGGTTGCGCCTTTTACGCCTAGAAGGTTTTGAGAAATTGGTAAAACGTAAACGCCGTTGACGAAAAGCGAACCGTTAAACATTAAGTCTAAAACCTGACCAACTTCGCCTGCATAACTATTTTCAATAGGCAAAACGCAATAATCGCACTCACCCTTTTCAACGGCTTCGTAAGTTCTTTGGAAGTCTTGATAGGAAACAGCCTCGCCGTCTGGGAAGATTTTTCTAGTTGCGATATTCGCAAACGCGCCCTCAACACCGCTATAAGCAATTTTAACGCCTTCCAAAAGCCTATGCTGATAGTTTTTAGAAACTTCCATAATGGCTTGCATTACGGAAATAAAATAAGCCTTATAATCGCTATTTTTAACTAAAGCCGAGCATTTTTGCAAAATTTCGGTTTCTCTAACGGCGTCAAAAACCGGAAGACCTCTTTCCTTTTTATATTCCGCAACGAATTGAACGGCATCCATACGCTCTTCGAAAAGTTTTGCCAACTTTTCGTTTATTTGATTAATTTTTTCTCTTGCATTAGCTAATTTATCCATAAAAACCTACTAGCCTCACTAGAATAACTTTTAAAATTATAAAAAAGGCGGTTATGCTTAAAAAACAAACCGCCAAAATACAAAAATTAAATTGCAATCTATTCTTTAACCACTTATTTTATTGCACCAAATCAAAGCCCGCAAAATAAAAGCGAACGAAAGAATAGAAATAAAAGTTGTTGAAAGACGCTAAATTTTTCATATTAGCCCCCTTAACTTTTTTCTCATTATAGCACAGTAAAAAACGCTTGTCAACGCTAGACAAAAAACTTTTTAATATTTTTTACCTGTTTTTTTGCCAGTTTTAAAAGTGTTTTTTTGTGTTTTTTGAGTAAATTTTTTGTTACTGTTTTTAGTAGTATTTGCTTTTCCGCTTGCGCTCTTATTTTCTTTAATATCTTTTGGAACGTCGATAAGGCAATCACAAGACGAACCTATTAAATCTCTACGCCCAAGTTTTATCAAAATTTTATAAACTTCTTTTTGGTTTTCTTTTTTGAAAAACTGCAATAAAACCCTTTGTTCTCTTTTCTCTTCCGCCGTTTTTGCAACGTAAACAGGTTTCATATCAAGCGGATTTAAACCCGTATAATACATAGCCGTTGCAAGCGTTCCGGGCGTTGGGTAAAAATCTTGCACCTGCTGTGGATGAAGATTTTCTTTCTTTAGAAAAAGCGCAAGTTCAATAGCGTCTTTAGACGTGCTACCCGGATGAGAAGACATTAAATACGGCACTAAATACTGTTTTAAGCCAACCTTTTTCGTAAGTTCGTAAAACTTATTCTTAAACTTCAAATACACTTCGAAATTAGGCTTACCCATATAACCTAAAACTTGGTTAGAACAATGCTCAGGCGCAACCTTTAACTGACCGCTAACGTGATGTTTTACCAGTTCTTCGAAAAACTCTAAAGACTTATCTTGCATAATATAATCAAAGCGAATACCAGAGCGAACGAACACCTTTTTTACGCCCTTAAGCGCCCTAATTTCACGCAAAATATCTAAATATTCTTGGTGAGAAACGTAAAGGTTAGGGCAAGCCTTTGGCGCTAAGCACTTTTTATCGGCGCAAAGCCCTAACGTTTTTTGCTTTTCGCAAGATAAATGCCTAAAGTTAGCGGTAGGTCCGCCAACGTCGTGAATATAGCCCTTAAAATCAGGCATAGCGATAAGTTTTTTTGCTTCTTTTATAATTGATTCTTTACTTCGAACGGCAATCATCCTGCCTTGATGATAAGCAAGCGAACAGAAATTGCACGCGCCGAAACAACCCCTTACGTGAGTTATTGAAAACTTAACTTCTTCAATCGCCGGAACTCCGCCAAACTTTTCGTAAACTGGGTGATAGGTTCTTTCATACGGCAAATCGTAAACCCTATCTAACTCTTCCGTAGTTAAAATTTTAGCAGGCGGAAGTTGAACTAAAATCTTATCAAAATGCCGTTGAATAACGGTTTTTCCGCGCACGGAGTCGGCTTCTCGGTGTTGAATTTTAGCCGATATTGCGTATTGCTTTTTTCCGCTCTCATCGTTTTTAGAAACAAGTTCAAACGAAGGGCACTCCGCGCAAGAGCGATACTCGTAATCGGTCGTCTTTACAAGATAGCAAGTGCCTAAAATATCGTTAAGCGCTTGCTTTTTC
The DNA here is from genome assembly GCA_045586885.1 of Christensenellaceae bacterium. Lineage (GTDB taxonomy): Bacteria > Bacillota > Clostridia > Christensenellales > Borkfalkiaceae > UBA4636. Next base: position 30,425 of record JAZNBE010000016.1, on the reverse strand, counting down.
TCGCCGTTTTTTAGCCTTTTAGCAATTTCAACCATTTGATGCTCGCCCATACCGTAGGCTAAAATATCTGCCTTAGTATCAACCAAGATAGACGGCATAACCGAATCGCTCCAATAATCGTAATGCGCAAAACGGCGCAAAGACGCCTCTAAGCCACCTATTGCTATAAAAACTTCTTCGCCAAAAAGCCTTCTTATTGCGTTACAGTAAACTATAAGCGCGCGATCTGGCCTAAACCCTGACTTTCCGCCCGGTGAATAAGCGTCGTCAGAGCGTGGCTTTTTCGCGCTAGTATAGGCGTTTACCATACAGTCTAAGTTCCCGCTATTAACTAAAAAGCCAAGTTTTGGCGCGCCGAACTCTAAATAATCGCTATCCTTTTGCGGTTGAGAAATTATGCAAACCTTAAAGCCCTCAGCCTCTAAAAGCCTAGAAATTATAGCCGTGCCAAAACTAGGGTGGTCGACGTAAGCATCGCCAGTTACCAAGATAAAATCTGGTTGCGACCAACCGCGCTCTTGCATATCTTTGTAAGTAATAGGTAAAAACGGCATAATAACTCCTTAAGGTTTTTTATAATTCTAGCACAAACGCAGGGTTTTGTAAAGTAAAGAAAAACACGGCTTTTTCTTATCTTTTGAATTTTCGGTTCGTTAAAAAACACTTTTCTTTTTTATTAAATTATTGTATAATACGGCTATGGAAGGTTTTTTATCAAAAACTCAATATGAAAAACTAAAGTTAAAAGACGTTTTACCGATAATTTCATTATCTTGTAAAGAGTTTTGTGATTACGATAGTTTTTTTGCCTATGAAAACGAAAAACTTTTAATAATTTTCAAGGCATATAGACCTATTATAGTAAACGATTATTCTATAGCGTCGGTAGGAAATTATTACGGCGCGCACCAAACTCTTTACGAAAAAACGGCTCAAGCGCTTGAAGAAGTTAAAAATGTTTTCAAAAACGCAAAACTTTATAACGGTTCGTATAAAACTTTACTTTTAACGCTAGGTTTTAGTAGCCAACTAAAAAATTCACTGCTTTTCATAAACCCTTTCGGCTCGTTTTTTTGCTTTGAAGTAATAGATAAATTCGGCGATTTTTCGCTTAACACCGAGCCTAAAATCAGCCTTCATAGCCACTGCGAAACTTGCAATTTATGCGTTAAGGCTTGCCCTAATAACGCGCTAAACGGAAACGGATTTATTCGTGAAAATTGCCTTAGAGATTTACAAAGCAAAATCCCAACTCTTGGCGATGAAAAAATTATTAAACTTTTGAAAAATAAAATTTTAGGTTGTAATTATTGCCAAATAGCGTGTCCGCTAAATAAACCTGTTTTTGAAAAAGCCGAAGTTCCCGACCAAACATATTTAAAACTTTTCTCGCTTGATAATTTTTTACTTTCCCTAGTTGATGAAAATTTTAAGAATAGTCAATATGCTAATATTTTTGGCAAGAACTATCTAAAACCTATAAAGTTCTTAATTTTCACGCTAAACGCTATGCTTTACGACGACCCTAAAAAACATTTGCCCACCGTTTTGAAGTGCCTTGAAAAGAATAACCCTAACGCCAAACCATACCTTAAAAAATATATTGAAATTTGCGATAATTTATAAAAGTTTCAACTCTAAACGCAAAAAAACACGCCTATAACTTCGTTATCGGCGTGTTTTTTAATTTTTGATTTGTTATTCTTGGCTACTTTATTCGGTTTTCTCAGCGTTCTTTCTTGCAAGTTCTTCTTTTCTATAAACGAAAAATTTGCAATATAAAAACTCTAAAACGAAATTTGCTACCATCGTTACTCCAAGCACTAAATATCCGTTTCCACCGCTACTTTCCCAAATATCGCCTAAGATCGTTGAAACGGGCGTGAACACTATATAGAAAGCAAAAACTTTAAGCATTGCAATAGGCACGTTGGATGCCGATTTGAAAGTGAATTTTCTATTAAAAGTAAAATTCCAAACGATTGACGCTATCAAACCGGTTAAGTAAGCGGGCCAATAATCAACTACTAAAAGTTCGTTAAGTAAAGTAAAAACACCTATTTCTATTATTCCTGCAGAGATGGAAAAAAGCGTAAATTTCAAAAACTGCAAAAACGATTGTTTCTTATTCATAAAATCTCTCTTTTTTCTTTAAGTTTTATTTATATTATCTAAAAGGGCTTTCTCAACGATTTCGCCTACGTTAAATGTTGCCGTTTCGCTAAATTCTTCAGGTTCTATAATTTTAACTACTTCAATATAAACTTTAGTTCTTCTAAAAGGTGAATTTTTAGAAATTTTTTCCGTGCCTAAAATTGATAAAACGGCTATAGGTTTTTTGGCTTTAGTTGCAATTTTGAAAGCGCCGTTTTTTAAAGGTAAAAGCCCTTCGCCAGATTTGTTTCTAGTTCCTTCTGGAAAAACGCCTATGGAATAGCCGTCTTTTATTAGATTAACGCTCTTTATTATGGTTTTTAAAGCCTCTCTATCGTTATCTCTATCAATAGGCATAAACCCTAACTTATGAATACAGCCGCCAACCATAAACTTACTAAAGTTTTGCGGTTTTGAAATCATAAGCGGTTTATGATTTTTAAGAATTTTAGCAACTACTATAGGGTCGAAGTTAGAGCGGTGATTGAAAACGAAAAGATAGTTTTTATTTTTATCTAGAAGTTCAAGCCCCTTTCCCCTTACCGAAACGTTTGACGCGTTACAAATAAATTCTATTGCCGTTCTATAAACGAAATAGTGAAAACAACTAGGTTTTTTGATAGGCTTTTTCTTATTAACGAAAGCGTAAAGGAAAAACAGAATTAAAAAATAAACAATTATAACACCAAAAAAAACCGCCAAATAAACGGCAATAGGCAAAAGAAACCGCCCATCGTAATTAATTACGTTAAAGCCGTATAAAGACGCCGTAGTTATTAAAGAAATAATACAAACAAATAAAAAAAACATACTAAATTTTCACCGAATATTTTTTTACGTTTAAAAAAGTTTCGCCATCTATTTGCAAAGCGCAAGGCTTGTCGAATTCAACTTCAACTTCTTTTGCCTTAATCATTTTAACGCACTTAAATTTTGTGTGCTTACCCTTAAAAATGCTAGGAAAAGCAAATAAAAGAGTTAATCTTGATGCTTTTGAAACGCAAACGAAAGTAACGTTTTTATCTTCAAAAAACCTATCTTGGAAAGGAGCAACCTGCATACCGCCACCGAAATATTTACCTTTCATGGTAGGGGCAATCCACACCTTTTTAAACTCAAGTTTTTCGCCGTCAACCGTAACGGTTGCGTTTCTTGGCTTGAACGCATAAAGGCAAAGTTTTAACGCAATAAGCGTATAATTTATAGGCTTTGAACTTTTTTTCTTCTTTTCGTCGCCTATTTCGCAACAAACGCCGTCAAGCCCAAAACCTATACCGTTTATGAACTTATATTCATTATCGTTGACGGTAACCGTTGGCAAATTCTTAATAAAATCGTTAATTTTAATAGAACCGTCTTCCAGTAAATATTTTTTGTTATCGTTAATAAAATCGTTTCCAGTTCCGGCAGGGTGAAAAAAAACTTCGCACGGTAAACTTTCGCCGTAAACAGCGTTAGCAAAAATACTTAGCGTTCCATCGCCACCGATTAAGTGAATAACATCGCCTTCTTTAATTGCGGAAACAAATTCTTTGTAATTTATTTTCGTAACGTCAACAAAGGCGCTACCTTGAAATTTTTGAGCAACTTCTTTGGCTTTTTGTTCGCCTTTTTTGTTATCGGAAAGCGGATTGAATAAAATATAAATCATAATTTCCTCTTTAGCATATTTTTGCGACTTTTAAATTATATCACAAAAATAAAAAATAAACAATACTAAATACAAAAACTGCCAACATTTATTTATAAAGTAGGCTAAAGCGTAAATATTTGGTAAATAAAATTATAAAAGATATCAATTTTTTAGGAATTGTTGTTTTTTACTTTGAAATTATGCTAAAATAAATAAAACGAATAAACAAGGCGGTAAGTTATGTTTAATATTTTACTTTGCGAAGATGATATCAACATTTTAAGGCTAATGAAACTACGTTTAACTAATAGTGGTTACAACGTTTTTTGCGCTGAAGACGGCGTTAAAGGTTTAGAAGTTTTCCTAAACAACCACGTTGACCTTATGATTATAGACGTAATGATGCCGAATAAAAACGGACTTGAACTTTTGAAAGAAATTAGAGATTTAGGTAGCACCACGCCGGCTATTATGGTTACGGCTAAAGGCAGTTTGGAAGATAAAACTCAAGGTTTTTTAGTAGGTGTTGACGATTATATGGTTAAGCCTATAGAATTTGAAGAACTGCTTTTAAGAATAAAAGCGCTTTTGAAAAGAGCGCAAATTGTAAACGAGAAAAAACTCGTTATAGGAAACGTTACCCTAGATTACAACACTTTAACCGTTTCGTCGTCTAAAGGCTTAGAAGTTACTTTAACCAAAAGAGAATTTTCTATACTTTTCAAACTCTTATCATACCCTGAAACTTCTTTTACCAAAGGTCAACTTTTCGATGAGTTTTGGGGTTACGATTCGCCTAGCGACGAAGATACCGTCAAAGTCTTTATAAACCGCATCCGCACGAAAATTAAGGACTTTGACGAAATAGACGTTGCCACTATTCGCGGTATCGGCTATAAAGGTGTAAGAAATGAAAAAGCATAATAATTTCAAAAAATACATTTATTCCTTAAGAGCTACGGCAATAGTTTTTTGTTCGTGGCTAATAAGTTCTATTTTGGTTTTAACGCTTTCCGTTATTTTGCATAGCGTTTGGAACAATTTTACTAGAATAACCTTTTTGCAAGCGCAAATTTGCGTGGGAATTTTGACAATAATTCTAGGCAGTTTTTTTACCTATCTTTTAACGTCTAGAGCGTCGCATGTGACTAAAGATTTTACTAGATGTATGAAAAAGGTTGCCGAAGGTGATTTCTCGGTTAGACTCGAAAAGTTAGATAACGAATCTGAAATAGCAACTATAATAGACGGCTTTAATAAAATGGTAAGCGACTTAAATTCCGTTTCAATTTTGCGCCAAGATTTTATTTCAACCTTTTCGCACGAATTTAAAACGCCGATAACTTCTATTCGAGGCTATGCTGAAATTTTATATCAAGCCGATAACCTCACTTTAGAACAAAAAGAATATCTTAAAATTGTTATCGATGAAAGTAAGCACCTATCAACGCTAGCGGAAAGAACTCTACTTTTATCTAAACTAGATAGCCAAAACATTGTTACCGATAAAACGATTTTTTCTCTTGACGACCAAATTGAACAATGCATTTTGCTTTTTGATTCGCAAATGACGGCTAAATCAATCGACCTTGACTATACGAAAACGCCAGTAACCGTAAAAGCAAACTTTGACCTACTTAAAGAAGTTTGGGTAAACCTTATATCTAACGCCGTAAAATATTCAAACGAAAACGGAAAAATTACTATATCTATTGAAAAAATTCAAAATAGAGCAGTCGTTACCATTGGCGATAACGGAATCGGTATGGATGAAGAAACTCTATCAAAAGTTAAAGAAAAGTTTTATCAAGGCAACACCGATAGAAAAAAAGACGGACTGGGTCTTGGGCTTGCAATTGTTGATAAAATTGTAGAAAACTGTAATTTGGAGTTAGAAATCTCTTCTGCTATTAATAAAGGAACGAGCGTAAAAGTTACTATTCCTTTAGAATAAGTAGGGCTATAAGCCTGTTATTAAGCGTTTTTATAAAAAATTAAGCGTGGTAAAAACCACGCTTTTTATATTTTTATTCTATCTTTTAACCCAAAATAACTTCTTTCTAAACTCTCGCTTTGAAGCCCTGAAGAAAACTCGTAAACGTATTTATTAAGCAACATATCTAAAATCTTAACGTATTCGGTAATTGCAAAAGACAACTCTTCTAAAGAAGAGATTTTAGAAAAATCTAACCGCCTTATTAACTTTCCGTCTTCAATATAAAAAGAAACGTTAGGATTAACACTTTTCTCAACGGAAATAAAATCGTTAAAGAAATTTGAGAAAATTTGCGCAAGTTCTTGACTTGTTGAACGAAGGCTTATTTTTAATTCGCCTGCTTGCCCCGATTCAATAAAATCAACGGAATAGGTAACGCGTGGGCTATATTTATAATTTACCGCGCTATAATAATCAACGGCATAAGTTTGCCTGCGGGCAATTCTCATTCGGTTATGGTCGCAAATTGCGTTTGTTAAACTTGCAATAAGTTCGTCAATTATACTTTTCGTGAGCTTTACGCCAAGATAATCTGCAAGGCAATTATTAACGACCTGTGAACGTGATAAGCCGTTTTTTAAGGCGATGGCGTCAACCTTTTCAATAACTTCATCGCTAAGTAGCATGCTATAAACGCTCTTTGCCATTTTTCCCCCAAGCGCAATTTATTTTATAAAAATATTTTATCATTTATAGAAAATTTGTCAATATTTAATTAGGAAATATACTAAATTTTGACCTTTTTTTAAAAATTATTGCTTTTTCTTAATTTAGTTGACATTTTTTCTTTTTAGGTGTATATTATTATATGGTTATAAAGTTTTTTGGTTATAAAGGAGAAAATAATGAATTGGTTTAAACGTTTATCAAACGGTATGCTTGCGCTAATAATCGTTGCGCTAATAGTCGTTTTAGCATTTGCAATTATTTTACCAATAGGAATTAAAATTTCTAAAAACGGCGCGGCGGCTGCTAATAACTGGACTGCCGTTTTCAAAAATCCGCCTGAAATTTCTTACGAGCAACTTTCTCGCCACACTGAGCTTTACGGCGAAATGTGTAACCCCGGCGACGTTATCGTAACGGTAAAATGCAAAAAGCAATATGAAGAAATTAGAGTTACCGTAACTTTATATGAAGAAGGAACTGATAATATTATTCAACGCACTACTCAAAATGCTGATGGTAATTTTAACGAATCTTCCGTAAAAATAATTAAAGATATTAAGAACAAGACTTACGTTTTTAGATATCAACCAGACCCTAACACCTTAGAAACTTACGATTCTTACGAAATTGCTTGCAACGTTACTTATTATAAATAAAACTAAATCAAACTATAAAAACCCCACGATAAGTCGATTATCGTGGGGTTTTAAGTTTTTTAATTAAACTAAAAGTTTGCCTTCAGTGTTTTCAACTACCTTGAAAACGCTAACTTCCCTACCAGTTAAAGCATCAATATAAACGTAATATAAATTATCATTATAAACGCCAGAAATTTCATATGCTAAAACTTCTTTTTCCGAACTCTTTGGCACGATTGCTAAACGAACGGTATCAACTTTTAAGTCTTTATTAACCTTTTTGATTGCCTCTTCGCTAGATAGTTTTGGTTTTTCAACTTTTCTAGTTTGGTGGTTTAGATAGTATTCTCTAGCATCGTAATTAGAAACTAATCCCCTTTCCATACAAACGGCAACTTTAATCATATCAGGATAACAAATAGCGTCTTGAGTTTCGTAAGCGTAATTTATAAACGCCGTTGCTCCGCTTTCGGTTGCCCAAACGGCAGTCATACCTGAAATTCCAAAACTCTCAATAAGTTCATAGCCTATTTCAATGCAATCGTCTAAAGAGTAGTTTTTGTTAAAACAATCGGCGAAGGTGTTAAAACTGATAACTTCTCCACCTTTTTTTGAAATTTCGGCAAATAGAACCGTTCCGTTTGATTGAGCCTCAAAGTTATAAGTTTCAATCTTAGAGTTTAACTCGCCAAGGTCTTCTACTTCCTTTACGTTATAACCTTGAAAAGCCTTTTCAAAAACTTCTCTTGCTTCAACCAAATTTATTTCTTTACCGTTTAAGTTCTTCGGCTTTTTAGTTTCAAGCCCATCGCTAAAAGGTCCGTCGTAAATTAAGGTAGGATAATCAATCGCGTTAGATTCTAAATTATTAAAAGCCTTAAGCACGACGTTATCACTATTCTCGTCAAGCATGGTCATAAAATCAAAATCTTCACCCATACCATCGACAGCCTTGTTAATTTCGTTCTTTAAATTATTAGTAATTTCATATAAAGCCGAAACGTTTTTCTTATCTTCTTTATCTAATAAATCCCCGTCTATAAGTTTGTTATTAAGGTATTTTGAGAAGTCGCCCACTTGGTTTACGTATTTCATAGTGTAAAAACGGCTCTCGTCTTTTAGCGGTAATCTTGATACGGCGCTTTCCGCTAATGTTGATGAAACAACGAGTTCGCTCAAGATTTTTTGTTGCGATTTTTCATCGGTTGATACTACGAGTTTAGATAAATTTACGTCCATATCGTTTACCATATCAACGAATTCGTAAAAAGCCTCGTCAACTCCGCCTACGATATTCATATCGTTATTAGAACCAAGTGGCGTAGTCATAGAAAGAGTGAAAAGCGTTGCTAGGGCTAAAGTTGACGCGCCAAGAACTGAAACTGCGGTAATCCAACCGCCAAGCCCTTTTCTTGAACGCTCTTTTTTATGCTCTCTTCTATCGCGCATTTTTTGCTCTCTTTCAATTCTCTTATCGGCAAGTTTTTGGCGACGGATTGCATTTTTTTCTTCAAGCCTTTTAATTTTTTGTTCTCTTTTTGCGAGGCGTTCTTTTAATTTTGCCTGCTTTTCGGCTTGAATTCGTTTTTGCTTTTCAGCTTTCGTTTCCTTTTTTAACATATCACGGCGAGCAAGACGCTCTTCCTTTCTTCTTAAGCGCTCTTTTTTCCAATCTTCACGCTTCTTTCTATTAAGTTCTCTTTTGAGTTCCTTATTTTTTTGGCGCTCGCTCTTTTTTTGGCTTTTTGCCGTTTGCTTAGCCTTTTTTTCGTTCTTTTTTTGAACGGCTTTTTTAGTTCTAGCATCTTCCGCCTTTTTTTGAGCGGATTTATTAGAACTTGTAGGCTTTGAACTCTTCTCGGTTTTTGTTTCTTTAGAAGTTTCGTTTGTTATATTTTCAACCTTTTCGGTTGCGTTATTCTTCTTGTTTTCCATCATCTCTCCTTATTAAATTGCAAAAACGTGATTGCCTATTACGGCAACGGTAGTTCTTGAGAAAATCCAAGAGCTTGTGGCAGTTTTTGGATTATAGTAGTAAATTGCGCCGTTGGTTGGGTCCCATCCGTTAAGAGCAGCCTTTGCCGCTTCATAGCAAGAATTATCTGGCGCAACGTTAATTTGACCGTCCGCTACGGCGGTAAATGCGTATGGCTGATAAACTACGCCTGAAATGGTATTAGGGAAAGACGAACTCTTAACTCTGTTTAGAACAACGGCTGCTACCGCAACTTTTCCAGTATAGTTTTCACCGCGCGCTTCACCGCTAACAACTCTTGCAAGCAAATTTAAGTCGCTATTAGAATAACTACCGCCAGAAGTTGAACTAGAACTAGATGAAGTTGAAATTCCAAGAGCCTTTAGAGTTTTTGCTCCCACAATACCATCTACGGTCAAACCGTTCTTTCTTTGGAAATATTTAACGGCGGCAGTAGTTTTTGCGCCGAAAATTCCGTCAACCGAACCGGTGTAATAACCCCAGTTTTTGAGTTTTCGTTGAATAGTTTTTACCGTTGCTCCACTAGAGCCTTGACGGTAAGTTGCTATCATAACCGCTTGCTCTAAAGTTTCGGCGCTTGCATCTTTCATATTATTAAATGATATAAAATAAGATGCTGAAAACACCGCGATTAAAGATAGCGATATAATTAATATTTTTAACGCTTTTTTCATTATTCCTCCTTTTTGTTATCAATAAAAAAATCGTTTATAATCTCTAAAATTTTCGATTTATATTTTACGGAAGTATCCGTCCAACAAAGCGGTGGAAACACAACGCACCACCAATTATCTCCCTCGGCTTTTCCTAGTTCAATAATTATTGCGTCATAATAACCTTGATAAAGCGTAACGTCTTCATATTCTCGAGTAGGAAATTCTTCCTTGCAAATCTTTACGTTTGCCGAATAATCAAACCCATTTTGAGCCAAAAACCCGTCTATAAGCCCGTTAATAGCGTTTTTCTTACTTTCAATAAGTTCAATAGCCTGAGCCTTTGAATAAGTGCAAGCAATGTCTTTAGCAAGATAATTTACTACTAAATCTCTTATTTCTAACTTGATGGCTTGGTCGCTAGAAGAGTTAGAATTTGCCCTTATATGAATTCTTAAATATTCGGTATTTTCCGTTTTTGTTGGAATAAAGTTAAATGCTAAAATTATTATGAGAATAACCGCAAAACTTATGCATAGACGTTTCATTTTTTTCTCTCCCAAAAAATTGTGATACTATAATTATTAACGAAAAATTTTTATCTTAAACAAAAACGAATATAAAAAACGCAACCTTTTAGCGTGTTATCCTTAACGGAGAACACGCAGCGATATAAATCCCTTACGGGATCTGCGATATTCCCTTGCGGGAGCGATATAAGGCCTACGCCTTGCGATATGCCCTGCGGGGCGTGAGGGGATTTATATCATATCGCATTGGAGCGAAACGACAATATATCGCACGAGCAAAGCGAGTATATCGCGTTTGCTTGCAAACATATCGCCAAGCAGAAAAAAGAGATAACATTTCGGCTACGAACCGATTTGTTATCTCTTTCTGCGTGTAATAAGGGTTTGGGCTTAGCCCATTTTGCATTTGACCAGACAAATGCGATGCTCGCACTTAGAGGCACTTTTCAAATTCTCCGCTAAGAAGATCACGCATTTTGGTTGCGTTTTTGTTTTATTTTTTTAACTTTTTAATTTTCTTCTTCAAGTCTATATGGCGTTCTTCCAAAAAGACCTATCTTATTCATTTCATTAACGGTTAAAGTTTCGGCGGTAAAAACGTCTTTATATTTTTTGTTTAGTTTCAACCGCGCCCACTCGGTGAGTTCAAACGAATCAAAAATAGCGTAAACACTACTTCCGCTTCCGCTCATTGCTACCGCTTTTGGCGATAACGCTTTCATATCTTCATAAAGTTCTTTAACTTTTTCGTTTATTTTAGTTGCCGGAAGATAGAGAGCGTTATAAAAATCACTTTCGCATACTTTATTGTTTTTAAGGTTTTCAATAAGCCCCCTCGAGCCGTTTTTAATTGGCGTAACTTGTTGATTATCATATTCTTTATAACAATCAGCCGTATTCACTCCACCTTTTGCTATTCCAATTACAAGATAAAGTTTATTCGTTAAATCTAAACTTTCAACAATTTCGCCTCTGCCTGAAAGCCTTGCAAAGCCACCGGTTAAAAGATACCCAGAATCGCTACCAAGTTTATCGGCAATAGGTTTAATATCTTCTTCAACCTTAAAAAGTTTCTTCATCGCCTTCAAAACGCCGGCAATATCGGCAGAAGAACCGCCAAGCCCACTAGCAACAGGTATATTTTTATTTAGCGTTATATCAACGCCTTTAGTGTTAAACGTTTCTTGAAAAAGTTTTGCCGCTTTATAGGCGTTATTATCAAAACCATCGGTTACGGAATATAAACTCCCTGCGGTTTTTAACACTATTTTATCATCACGGCGAGAAGATACCACCACGCTATCAAAAAGCGAAATAGTTGAAACGACGGTATCTAGCATATGATAGCCGTTTTCATCAGTCCCAACAATATCTAAAAACAAGTTTATTTTAGCGTAAGCCTTTTCTCTAACCGTTTTCATTTGTTACCTCGTTTTTTATTTTTGCCTAAAAACGATAATTCTTTCATCGCCTTTGAGCGGAAATTCTAAATCTTTATTGAACTTATAAATTTCTTCAAGCCCTACTTGTAACCGCTTCATAACGGTCCACTCATCATCGCCTTTTTGAGCAATATAAACGCTAATAGCGCTATCGTTTTCAGGCGTTAATTCGCCTTCAATTACGTCGTTTACGAGCTTATAGACCAACTTTTTGGTTTTTACTTCGCAAACTCTAAGCGTTAAATCAACTTCGATTGCACCGCTTCTTAATTTTGCCGAAACGCTTTGTAAAACGGCTTCTAATTCCAAATCTTCGCCGTCAGTTTTTAGGCTTAAACTAAACGGCAAAGACGCTTTTTTACAAATAAGTTCGTTCTCTCCTGAAGAAAATAAAGCGTCCGCATTTAATACGCCGACTAATAAAATTTCATCTTTTTCTTTAGAAGACGTGTATTCAATACTTTCGCAAATTAGTTTTATAAAGCGTGAATATTCAGGCACGTCGCAAATGGCTTTACCCGAAATTTTGTGAATAAAACTGTTTTGAGAAACTAACTTATCGATAGAACGTTCGACGAAACTAGGTTTTAATTCTACGGTAGGGCTAAACACGTCGATTATAAAATCTTCTTCAACTTCACCTTGAACAAACCCAAATATTTTAACGGCAATTTCAGTATTTATTGTTGATTTATTGTTTTCTTCATCAACTATAACTTTAAGTTGAAGTTTTTCAACGCTTGCGCTTGCTCTTGCTTGCATAAAACTTTCAGCGCCCTGAACGTCAACTTCAAATCTAAAAGGAATAATTCTTTCTTCTTTTAATATATCACTATTTTCTAAAAAAGGCAACAAACAAACGCATAAGGTTACTTCGCCATCGCAAATAACGCAATTTTCTTTAACTTCAGCCATAGTAATGCTTGCTCTTGCATCTTGCCAAAGCACCTTTTTTATGCGCTTTGCGTCAAACTCGTCTTCAATATCGAAAACGTTAGAAAATTCAATATCGCAAAGGCTTGTGTTCTTTGCCTTATTGCATAAACAATTTGAACTAGTTAAATATTTTTTATCTTCACGCTCTTCGTAGCAAATAGTAGCCGTTATTTCTAAAACGGCAAAAAGCATTCCGCCTTCTTTCTTGATTTTTACGTTATCAATTTGATATTTAACGCTTTCGTTTGCGCTAGGCTTTTCTATCGGCATAGAGAACGAAAATTTTGCGCCAACTTCGTTTCTTTCTAACTCTTCGTTTTGGAAAATCGCATTAAAAACTACCGTTCCGCCGTAAATTAAGAGCCCTGCGTCAATGCTCGCAGTAGTTTCAACTATTTTTGCCGAAATTGATAAAATCTTATCAAAATAGTCTAAAGATAGGTTAAGCGAACATTCTAGTTCGTTCTTTTTTTGCACGCATTTTTTAGCGCATAGAGTAAAATTATCATATTCCGCTTGAAACATTTAATCACCTCGAAAATTCTCTAAATAATATTATGTTAAACGGCTCTATTTTAGAACGAACGTTATGCTTTTTTTAATTTATAAACAAAAAAAGGGCTTATTAGCCCCTTTTTTCACTGTTAGTTGTAATTTTCACGTCGCCACAGATAACTTCGGCGTATGAAAAACTCGTTTTGAAGTTGTTTGGAAGATCAGGCGTTACGGTAAATAGCGCAGGATACACCCCACTCACAACCCCCTTATATGAGACGTATTTGTTTCTACCTAAATTTTGAGTAATTTTCACTTTTTGGTTGCAAAGACCTTCAATAGCCCTTCTTACCGTTTCGAAACTTAAATCAGACTTAATCATAGAAATATTATTGCCAAATTTTAGCAAAATATTCTAAAAATTAAATATCGTCGTCATCATCGTCAAAGTCTTCTTCGTCCTCTTCGTCGTCGTCTTCGTCAATATAGTCGCCTTCTTTGAAAGGAATAATCTCGAAATCATCGTCAAAATCGTCACGAGTTTCCATCATTTCTTCATCGTCGCTATACTCTTCTTCTTCATCGTCGAAAAGTTCTTCCGCTTCTTGCTTTTCAAGCTCGCTTAAAGACAAGAATTCTTCGCTATTTTCTTTGTTAATGATATCGTCTTTCTCATCTTCATCAAGGAAATCACGCCATTTTTCATCTTTATCAAGGTCGATATCATCCTTATCGTCGCCATATTGCGATTGTTCTTTACAACTTTCGCACATTTCACTAGCAACAGGAATATAAACCCTTTTACAGATAGGGCAAAGTTTTTCTTGATTTTCTTCTTCGTCATCAACCGCAAACATTAGTTGAGGCCCAATTTTTAGCTCGGCTTTGCAAACGCCACAATATTCCTCTTCTTCAGGAATATAATTTAATTCACATCTTGGGCAAAGTTTATATTTTGGCATAAAGACCTCCAAAAGAGCGTTACTATACGCAATTCTATGCAAAATTAGAAAAAAATATATGCGCTTAAACTTATTAAGCGCACTTATTATATTTATATTATGAAAATTTGTAAAGTGTTTTTTATAAATTTTTTGATATTTTTTTATATTTCACTTAACGTTTACTGTTTTTTAATCGTTAAGCGCCTTCTAAAATCATTTTATCGGCAACAAGAGCAATAAATTCGCCGTTAGTTGGCTTCTCGCTACCAACGTATGCTCTTACCCCAAAAATTGAGTTTATGCTATCAATTCTGCCCCTATTCCAAGCAACTTCGATAGCGTGGCGAATAGCGCGCTCTACCTTTGACGCCGAAGTTTGATATTTCTCGCCAATAGACGGATACAACTTCTTCGTTATGTTGTTTATAACCTCTGGCGATTCTACCGCCATTTTTATACCTTCTCTTAAATAAGTATAACCCTTAATGTGCGGTGGAATTCCAACCGATATAAAAATTTTACTTATTTTTTCATCAAGGCTTATAGGTTTTTTAGGCTCACCGCTAAAACCCTTAACTTCGCTAATGCTACTATTTTTTGTAAAACTAATAAGCCTATCGACTAAAACCTTTTCATCAAGCGGTTTAGCAAAATAATAAAACGCGCCCTCGTCAAAGGCCTTTTGAATAATTTCATCACGAGTAATTGAGCTTAAAACTATGCACTTAGTTTCAACGTTCATCTCTTTAACTCTAGCCATAACTTCAAGTCCGTCAAGGCAAAAAGCAATTATTCCCAAAATTAAAAACTCAGGTTTTTTCTCTTGAACAGCCTCTAACGCCTTGTTTCCGTAACAACTGCTACCGATAACTTCAAAATCGGCGCTTGTTAAAATTTTCGTCAGTTCATCTATTGCACTCTGTTTCTCTTGTAAAATAAATACAGTGTGTTTAGACATTTTTGACTCCTTATATTTTATTTTTTCATAATAAAATTATAACATAAAACGAGAAAAAACCAAACTATTTTTAATTATTTTTGAACAAAAATAATTAAATTTTGTCGATATTTTTTAACGCAATAAATTATGTAATTTTTAAGCCAAAAACCGACTTTTTTCGCCATTTTTTGCAAATTTTTAATTTTTTTAGTTAAATCGTTTATTTTTGTTCAAAAATGTTTGAATTTTTAACGCCTTAAATTTTGAGAAAATTTAACATAAAATTTTTGCAATAGACAAGCGTTAAATTTAATAAATTTAACTAATTTTTTGCAACAAAAAAAGGCAAGATAACTTGCCTTTAATTTGCGAATAATTCTTATTCCATAGCAGCAGTTGCGCCAGCTTCTTTGAACTTTGCAACCATCTTTTCAGCTTCGTCTTTAGCAACGGCTTCTTTGATTACGCCACCTTTTTCAGCTAAAGCTTTAGCTTCAGCTAAGCCAAGACCAGTGATTTCTCTAACTGCTTTGATAACAGCGATCTTGTTACCGCCCATTTCTTTAAGAACTACGTTGAATTCAGTCTTTTCTTCTTCAGCTGGAGCAGCAGCGGCAGCTGGAGCAGCAGCAACTGCTACTGGAGCAGCAGCGCTAACGCCAAATTCTTCTTCTAATGCCTTAACAAGTTCGTTAAGTTCAAGAACAGTCATACTCTTAATTTCTTCTAAAAATTTTGCAATATCAGCCATTTTAATATCCTCCGATAATTATTTATTTTTTTAATATTTGCTGTTTTTTGTTGTGGCAAAATTATGCCTTCTTTTCGCTAATTGCATTAAGCGCAATAACGAGTTTTCTAGTAATGCCAGATAATGCACCGGCAAAGTTTGTGATAGGCGCTTGCATAGAACCAAGCATCTTTGCAATGAGTTCTTCCTTTGAAGGCATTGCAGATAACTCTTTAACACCCTTAACGTCAACGTAAGCACCGTCAACGTATGCGCTCTTTACTGAAATTTTGTCGTTGAACTTTTTGCAAGCCGCAACAACTACTTTTGCAGCAGCAGTTTCGTCTTCACCAAAAGCAACTGCTGTTGGACCGTTTAAGTCCTCGTCAAAACAAGTGATTCCAAGTTCGTTGAATGCTTTTCTAACTAAAGTGTTCTTCAAAACTTTATATTCGCAGTTCGCTTTTCTAAATTCGTTTCTAAACTCAGTGTCTTCTAAAACGGTTAAACCCTTATAGTCAACGAAAACAACTGATTTAGCGTTTTGAATTTTCTCTTTAATGCTCTCAACAACTTGCTTTTTGCTTTCTAAATTTGCTGACAAAATGATACCTCCTTTAAGAATATAGCCAAAAAAACGCTCTTTTGCCAAGGACAGCAAAAGAGCGCGATAAAATAGCGTTTTTCAAACTTCCTCGGCGGGTGCTTTTTCAAGACTTAAAACCTGCTTTCTTCGGCTATTCAATTATTACTTAGTAACTTTAACACAAAAAATTATTCGTGTCAACTAAAATTAAAGAGTTTTGTTAGAAACTTTTACGCCAGGACCCATAGTGCTTGCTAAGGTTACGCTCTTTACGTATTGACCTTTTGCTGCTGCTGGTTTAGCCTTAACGATTGCTTCGTATAAAGCATTGTAGTTTTCGATAAGTTTTTCTTTACCAAAACTCTTCTTGCCGATTGGGCAGTGGATAATTGCTTGCTTATCAAGTCTGTATTCAACCTTACCTGCTTTAGCGTCTTTAACCGCTTTAGCAACGTCCATAGTAACGGTACCTGACTTAGGGTTTGGCATTAAGCCTTTAGGACCTAAGAGTTTACCAATTCTACCAACAACGCCCATCATATCAGGAGTGGTGATAACAACGTCGAAATCGAACCAGTTTTCCTTTTGGATTTTAGCAACGATTTCTTCAGCGCCAACGAATTCAGCGCCTGCTTCTTGAGCTTGGTCAGCCTTTTCGCCTTTAGCAATAACTAAAACTTTAACCGATTTACCAGTTCCGTTAGGTAAAACGATAACGCCACGAACTTGTTGGTCGGCTTGTTTAGGGTCAACGCCAAGTTTTACGTGAAGTTCAACAGTTTCATCGAATTTAGCTTTAGCAGTGTTTAATACAATATCCATAGCCTCGCCAACTTCATATAAGGTTGAGCGATCGTAAGATTTTCTACTATCAACGTATTTTTTACCGTATTTCATAAAATAAACCTCCTTGTGGTCAAACGGGAAAAACCCTCCCACAAACTATAATTAGTCCTCAACAGTGATGCCCATACTGCGAGCAGTTCCGGCAACCATGCTCATGCAAGCTTCTAACGATGCTGCATTAGTATCAACCATCTTGGTTTTAGCGATTTCTTCAACTTGAGCTTTGGTAAGCTTAGCAACCTTAACTTTGTTAGGGGTTGCGCTACCCGAGTCAATACCGCACGCCTTCTTGATAAGAACAGGAACTGGCGGGGTTTTCATAATGAAAGTGAAGGATCTATCTTGATAAATCGTGATAACTACTGGAATAATAAGACCAGCTTTATCAGCGGTTTTTGCGTTAAATTCCTTCGTAAACCCTGGGATGTTGATACCGTAAGGACCTAAGGTAGAACCAACAGGTGGGCCCGGAGTTGCTTTACCGGCAGGTAATTGAAGTTTTACTACAGCCGTAACTTTTTTTGCCATAATTATACCTCCATATAAGTGGTAATTGCAAGGCGCCATAGAAAAGAAATTTAACGCCTCTCCCACAACTTGCAAAACCTTTTGCAAGCAAAAAACAAATTTAATTAAGCATCAATTTTGATAAGTTCCGCAAAGGTAACTTCGATGCTCGTGTCTCTATCAAACATAGAAACTTTAACCATAGCCTTTTGGTTGTTATTATCAAGCGATTCAACTTCGCCGATAAAGCCTTCCAAAGGCCCAGTAACGATTTTAACGGTATCCCCAACCACAACGTCGAAATTTTCAACCTTGGTTTCTAAACCAAGCCTTTGAACTTCAGCTTCCGTTAAAGCGGTTGGCTTGCCTTGAGGACCAACAAACCCCGTTACGCCACGAGTGTTTGTGATAACGAACCATAAATCGTTTTTATAAATCATCTTAAGAAAAACGTAAGAAGGAAATCTCTTTCTTAAGACAACCTTTCTCTTGCCGTTTTTTTCTTCGATGGTTTGTTCCATAGGAATTTGAATATCGAAAATAGTATCGCCAAGATTACTATTTTCAATAAGTTTTTCTAGCCCGGTTTTAACTAACGCTTCATAACCGGAACGGGTATGAAGAATATACCATGCAGGCGTTTCAGGTGTTCTCATGCGCACCCCCTATTTCATTAAAAGACCAACTAAAGCCGTTAAACCCGAATCAAATAAGGTTACTACGATAAGGAAAACTAAAACGACGGCAAGAACAACGCCCGTTTGCTTAACAACCGTGCTAAACTTTGGCCAAGAAACCTTTTTAATTTCCGACCTCATACCGCCGAATTTATTCTTAAACCATCTTCCTATTCTAACAAAAAAATTAGGCTTTTTCGCCTTTTCTTTTTTAGGTGCTTCTTTGCTCATTATAAACCTCTTTTAAAAAAACTCTATGCAAAAATTACTTCGTCTCTTTATGAGCGGTATGTTTTTTGCAGAACGGACAATATTTGTTAAGTTCTATTCTGTCCGGAGTGTTCTTTTTGTTCTTATATACGTCGTAATTTCTTTGCTTGCACTCCGTGCATGCTAACGTAATTCTTGTTCTAACTCCCTTTGCCATATCCTTTTACTTCCTAAAAAATTAACACCCCGTTTCCGAAGTGCTAATAAATTTTACTATATTATAATAATAATGTCAAGCGATTTTCACTGAAATAATGCAAATTTTGCGCTTATATAAATTTTGCAAAAAAACCACAACATATGTTTTTTGCATTGTAAAGCCGACCACAAAATATTGTTTTTTCTCAAAGAAAATTCTTAAAAAAACTTTTGCGCCCCTTCGAAAAAGGGCGCAATTTTGTCTTTTGTAAAACTTTTTAAGATTATTCTTAATTAGTTATCGTAGTTAGGGGTATCAGGATCTCTTTCGCTTGAAGATACGCTTGAAGAAGTATCATCACCGCCACCGTTTCCGCCTTCGCTAGTGATAATTGCAATACCCCAAACGTTTGCGCTTGAAGTAGAATCAAGAACGCAGAACGCGTAAGAGCCAGCAGCATCGATAGTGAACGATAAAACTGTTAAATCAGCAGTTGCTGTAAGAGTTTGAACGCTAACGCCTAAAGAGTTTACAAGTGATAGGTTTGTTTGGGCTGCAGAAGAAGAACCGCGAGTTACGTAAACTTCAATCGTGCAAGGAGCATCAACCGTGAACGCAATAGACTTGTTTGTTAAAGAACCTCCAGTTCCAAGTTGGCAAGCACCTTTGAAAAGGTAATTTGCTTGAGAACCAGTAGTGGTAGAAACGCCACCGGTTGAAGTGGTATATTTACCATTAACTACGGTATAGAAACCATTGTTATAAGTATCGTTCATAGCGTCGCCCTTAGTTAAGCCAACGTTGAAATCAAAGAAAGCAACGGCCTGCGTTCCGCTACCGCCACCACCGCCTTGAGAACTAGAAGTTTGAGGGTCTTGAGACGAGGTTGCAGGAGTTTGAGACGAACTTGCAGGAACTTGAGACGAGGTTGCAGGAGTTTGAGACGAGCTTGCAGGAGTTTGAGACGAGCTCGGATCAACAGGAGAATTAGATGCGCTTGCATCTTCGTCTGTTCTTGAAATTCTTCCTTGAGAAGAACTTGATGCCGAATCCTTGTTTTTGTTTTTGTTACAACCCGTAAACACCAAGCAAGTTACTAAAACTAGCGAAAGAACGATTACGAGAAGGCTAGATAATTTTTTCATTTTAATCACCTTTTTAACCTTTTTTTGCCGCTACTGCTTGTTCAATTAAAGCGATAGCGTCAACTTCTTGGAATTTTTTATTTTCAACAAGCCCATGTTGTTCAGCGCATTGGTCGATTAAGATTTTTGCGTAACGAACGGCACGACCTGATTTAATTCTAAGTAAAACTGGAACAGGTTCGTAGGTTTTCTTATCTCTCATATCTTTACAGTGGAATTTAGGGTCGGTAGTAGCGATATCCATATTAAGATAGAGTTTTAAGGTTTTACCCGCAACTGATAATTTAACGAATTGCAAACGACCTTGATTGATAGAATCAAACTTTTTAGAAATTCTAGCTTTAAGTTTTTTGAATCTCAAAGCATAGTTCTTAAGTTCGTCGTATCTATCTTGAATAACTTCGTCGGCAACGAGCATTTTTTGAGCAAAGCTCTTGTTTACGTATTTAGGTTTTTGTTCAACTGGTGCAGCAACGCTTTGTTGAATTTCTGGAGCAACAGTTGCAGCAACGTCATTAACCGCTTCTGCTTCAAACGCTTCAGCCTTTGGCGCAACGAAGTTACCTTCTTGGTCAACTTCAATTTCTTCAATAGTCGCAAAATACCATTTCTTTTTGTTTTCAGCTTCCATAACCTAAACCTCTCAAAGCGTAGTTTTTTTATACTACGGCACTATTCTATAATATTATATAATACAAATTAAAAATTATCAAGTAATTTTTGAAAATTCTTTGAAAAATTTTTGTGAAGTAGGGCTATAAGCCCGTTTTTAAACGTTTTTTCTTAAAAAAGCCTACTAATACGCCCAATAAGATACACAAAAACCGACTTATAGCAAGGTTTTTAACTTATTTCACGTAAAAAAGAAAGGGCTATCAACAACCCTTTCTTTCATTTTAATCTTCAATTATTATAAAACAACAAGCCTTTTTTATTATTTTATCGAGCCGATATATTCTATTGCGCTCATTGCCGCTATCGCGCCGTCAGATGCGGCGGTGGTTAATTGACGAATTGCTTTCTTTCTACAATCGCCAGCAACGAATAAACCTGCGGTTTTAGTTTTCATACCTTCGTCGGCAACAAGATAGCCTTGCTCGTCAAGTTCAACTAATTTTTTGAACTTTTCGTTATCAGGAAGTTGACCTATTGCAACGAAGATAGCCGGAACGTTTAGAGTATAAACAGTGCCGTCTTCCTTTCTCTTTATCACAACGCCTTCAAGTGAATCTTTACCGGCAAAATCGATAACTTCGGTATTAGGAGTTATGATAACGTTTTCTAAACTCTTTAAGTTATCAACAAGACTTAAGTCGCCAAAGAATTTATCAAACCAAGTAAGAACGTGAACTTTAGAGCAGATAGAAGATAAAAGTATTGCCGATTGAAGAGCAGAGTTTCCGTCGCCAACAACGGCAACTTCTTTGCCTTTATAGAAAGCGCCGTCGCAAATAGCGCAGTAGTAAACGCCCTTGCCTAAAAGTTTTTCTTCGGCTTCAATGCCTATATGTTTTTGCTTAACGCCCGTTGCAATTATAACGCTTTTACCTTTATGAGTTCCGCAATCGGTAACTACTAGGAAAGTGCCGTCTTTTTCCTTTTCAACGGTGATAACTTCTTCAAGTTCAAAGCCTGCGCCAAGGTCTAAAACTTGCTCGAAAAGTTTATGCGAAAATTCTTCACCGCTAATAGAGCGATAACTTGGGAAATTTTCTACCTTTGGAGAAAAGGCTATTTGTCCGCCAACGGCGGTTGACTCAAGCAACAACACTTTTTTATTGTTTCTTAAAGCGTAGATTGCCGCAGTCATACCTGCCGTTCCAGAACCTATAATTATAATATCATACATATTTTCACCTATTACGCTTGAAAGTTTTCGTTATTACGCTTTAACTTCTTCAATAAACTTCTTAATGTTAGAAGGGTTAGCGATTAGATTATAAGCGCCGTCTTTTTCAACGATAAGCGTTGGAGCTTCTTTAATTCCTCTTTCGATGAAGAACTTTTCGTTATCTTCAGCGTAAATCTTTTCGTATTGTAAGCCTGCTTTATCTAGAAGAACGGTAACCATAGTGCACTTAGGGCAAGTCTTGGTTGCGCAAAGAATAAGTCTTGCGTCGCCTTGTTGCTCAGTTCTTTCAACGGCGGTTACTTTTTCCTTCTTGTCGGAAAGGTGTTCAATATCGCCTTGAATAGCGTCTAGCACTTTGTAAACTTTTCTTTCTTTGTATTCTTGAGTTTTACCGTCGTTCCAGTTTTGAACAGGACGATAGTAACCGGTAATTCTTGAGTAAACTTCCGCAGATTCGCCACAGATAGGGCACTTTCTTTGTTCGCCGATTAAATAACCGTGGTTTTTACATACCGAATAAGTTGGCGATAAAGTGTAGTAAGGAAGTTTATATTTTTCAGCGATTTTCTTAACTAAAGTTGCAGCCGACTTCCAGTCAGGGAGTTTTTCGCCCAAGAACGCGTGGAATACAGTTCCCGAAGTGTAAAGCGTTTGAAGTTCGTCTTGAATATCTAAAGCCGAGAAAATATCTTCGGTATAGCCAACAGGAAGGTGTGAAGAGTTAGTATAGTATGGAGTTTCGCCTTGAGATGCGGTAATAATGTCAGGGAATCTCTTAACGTCGTGCTTTGCTAAGCGGTAAGAAGTAGATTCTGCTGGGGTTGCTTCAAGGTTGTAAAGGTCGCCGTAAAGTTCTTGGTAATCGGAAAGCCTTTCTCTCATATGGTTGAGAACGTCTTTCGTGAATTGTTGAGCCTTTTCGTTAGTTAAGTCTTCACGCACCCACTTTGCGTTCAAGCACGCTTCGTTCATACCAACAAGACCGATGGTTGAGAAGTGGTTTGCGAAAGTGCCAAGATATCTCTTAGTGTAAGGATATAAGCCTTCTTCTAAAAGTTTGGTGATAACCGTTCTCTTAGTCTTAAGCGAACGAGCGGAAACGTCCATAAGTCTATCTAAACGCTTATAGAAATCTTGTTCGTCTTGCGCAAGATAAGCAATTCTTGGCATATTGATAGTAACAACGCCGATAGAACCAGTGCTTTCGCCACTACCGAAGAAACCGCCTGATTTTTTGCGAAGTTCTCTCAAATCTAGTCTTAACCTACAACACATTGAACGAACGTCGCTAGGTTCCATATCGCTATTGATATAGTTAGAGAAATAAGGCGTGCCGTATTTCGATGCCATTTCGAATAACAATTTGTTGTTTTCCGTTTCAGACCAGTCAAAATTAGAAGTGATAGAATAAGTTGGAATAGGGTATTGGAAACCACGGCCGTTAGCGTCGCCTTCAATCATAATTTCAATGAAGGCTTTATTAATCATATCCATTTCAGCCTTACAATCTTTATATTTGAAAGGCATTTCTTTACCGCCAACGATAGCGTTAAGTTCTGCTAAATCGTTAGGAACAACCCAGTCGAAAGTAACGTTAGAGAACGGTGCTTGAGTTCCCCAACGGCTTGGAGTGTTTACGCCGAAAATGAACGATTCAATAGCCTTTTTAACTTCGCGGTAAGAAAGGTTATCAACCTTTACGAACGGAGCAAGATAGGTATCGAAAGACGAGAACGCTTGAGCGCCCGCCCACTCGTTTTGCATAATACCCAAGAAGTTTACCATTTGGTTGCAAAGCGTTGCTAAGTGGCTTGCTGGAGATGAAGTAATCTTACCGGGAACACCGCCCAAACCTTCTTCAATAAGTTGGCGAAGAGACCAACCAGCGCAGTAACCGGTGAGCATTGATAAATCGTGAAGGTGAATATCTGCGTTTCTATGAGCGTTAGCAATTTCATCATCGTAAATTTCGCTAAGCCAGTAGTTAGCGGTAATAGCGCCAGAGTTAGAAAGAATAAGACCGCCTACCGAATAAGTAACGGTTGAGTTTTCTTTAACGCGCCAGTCCGAAACTTTAACGTAACTATCAACTATCTCTTTATAGTCGAGCATAGTTGCGTTCATATTACGGATTTTTTCTCTTTGCTTACGATATAAAATATAAGCCTTAGCAATATCGCCGTAACCTGCTTGAACTAAAACTGATTCAACGCTATCTTGTATATCTTCAACCGAAACTTTTCCGTCTTTGATTTTCGATTCAAAATCAGCGCAAACTTTTAGCGCAAGGAAATCAATTACGTTAGGGTGGTATTGTTTTTGGGTTGCTTCGAAAGCTTTGGTGATTGCAACGTTAATTTTAGAAATGTCAAATTCTACGATTTTTCCGTCTCTTTTAACTACTTGATACATCTTTTTTCTCCTTTTTGTTTATCTTTTTTATAAATTTTTCTTTAATCGGGTGTGCAATTATAGTAACATATTGCAATATGCCTTGTCAATGGTTTTAACCAAATATTTTGTGTTAATTTTATGAAAAAACCACAATATATTGTGTTTGGTGAGTAAAATTTTTTTGGATTAAACGCCACGAATTTCTACTCTTTGAACGAACGGGGAAACAATTTCTTTGAATTTTTCTAGCATTTTACGATCGCATGCGGAAAAAGAGCCACAAACAAGGTCGCCGGAATCAATAAATTGTTGAATAAAATATTTTTTTGCGCCACAAATAAACTGACCGATTTTCTCAAAATCGCTCTCTGTAAATAGTTCTTTAGTTACCGTAGTTCTAAATTCGTAATCAATATTAGAGTTAATTAAAAAATCTACGCTCTTTTTAATTTGCGCAATATCTATTGATTTTAAGCCACAAGTTAGAGCGTATTTTTCAGGCGAGTTTTTAATATCGATAGCAACGTAATCGATAAGGTTTTTTTGAACTAAATCAATTAAAATTTCAGGCGAAGTTCCGTTAGTATCTAACTTAACTAAAAAACCTAAAGCCTTAATTTTTGCCAAAAAACTCTCAATATCTTTTTGAAGGAGCGGTTCGCCCCCAGTTACGCAAACGCCGTCTAAAACGCCAACTCTATTTTCTAAAAACTTAAAAAACTCTTCTTCTTTAATAAAACTATCGTCAATTTTGGTAACCAACGGCGCGTTATGGCAAAAACCGCACCGCATATTACAGCCCGCCGTAAACACCGTGCAAGCAACTCTTTCAGGATAATCTAAAAGCGTTAGTTTTTGTAGCCCTTTAATTAGCATTTTCGCGCCCTCCTTTTCGATAATTTTTATTTCAATTTAAAGCGTATATATATTATATAATTAGGAAAGGCAAAAAGTCAATGCAAAATAAAAAATTCAAAGCCTTAAAAAATAAAGAAATTGTCCTTTACGGCAAACCTTAACAAAAACAAAAAAAGCCACGACTTAGCCTTTCTCTAAGAAATTGCATTTTCGTAGCTTTTTATTTTAATTATTAAGTTTTAATAAATATTGATACCCCAAATTCTAATAGAACCAACGTCACTAGCATAAAGAACAATTTCTTGACCGCCAGTTACCTCAATAGTGTTGCAAGCAATACTTCCGTAAGCGCAAGATAATACGTTATGAGCTCCGTCAATCTCAGCAATATAACCGCAAATAGTAACACCATTAGTTGCACAGTCAACGTAAATTTCTAAAGTAGCGCAACCGGTAGGCACCATAAAAGCAATGCACTTATCAGTAGGCGTTCCGTTTTTACCTAATAGCACGGCGCCGGTAAAACAAGTCCCTGCTTTTGAACCTTCGGTTACCGTCTTACCAGAGGAAATAGACGCTTTACCACAAGTTATAGTGAAGATGCTTTCAGTAGCGGTAATTTCAGTTCCCTTGCCTTCAATAGTTGCTAACTCAGAGAAATCTTGCCATATAGACCCAACAGACGGAATAAAAGGACTGTTCGAAGATTGATAAGAAGAACTAAAACTATTCCCGCCGCCTTGACTAGAACTAAAACTTGCATTTGAAGAAGAACTGCCAACGTTTCCGCTTAAACCAGGAAAAATAGCAATACCCCAAACGTTAATAGTACCATTAGCACCGGCATAAAGAATTACTTCTTGACCGCCAGTTACCTCAATAGTGTTGCAAACGATGTTTGCGTTAGGACAAGTTAATGAGTTACTATTTCCGTTAATCTCGACAAATAAAGAAGCAGAAACTATGCCTGTAGTTCCGCAGTTTGCGTAAATTTCAAGAATACCGCACTCATATGGAACGATAAAAGATATGCATTTGTCAGTATTCGAACCGTTTTTAGGTAATTGAACAGCCCCAGTGAACGTTGTGTCAGACCTTGAACCTTCGGTTACCGTCTTACCAGCGGAGGTATTAGATTTACAACGAATAATATTAAAAATACCTACGGTATCGTTAATCTCAGTTCCTTTTGGATAATCGAAAGATATAATAGAAAAATCTTGCCAAACGGCGCCCCTAGTTGGCACGAGAGAACTTGAAACCTTTGAACTAGAACTTGATGCCTTTGAACTAGACGGAAAGTTATTATAACTACTTGAATTTCCCAAACTCAAAGAACTATCGCCACTAGAACTTGAACTAACCCCGAAAAAGTCATCGTTAAGCAATCTGTTTTTTAACGTTTTATACACAATAGAGCAACCGCTTAAAATATTAACGCTTATCACAAAAATAAGTAATAAAACTGACAATTTAGAAAAACTTTTCTTCATAAAATATCTCTTTTAAATATGATAAAATTATTATACCAACTGTTTGGAAATTTGTCAAAGCCATATAACAGATTTCGGTTTGTAAATTTTGCAAAAAAACGCTTGGGTTACCCCAAGCGTTAATTTTGTTATTTCTTATTCTTCGGTTGAGAAGTGAAGTCTATAGCAGAAACCGTTTCCTGCGCCTGCTTCTTTAAGTTCGCCAACGTCTTCGCCCGTTTCTTCTAAGCCGTAATAAGCCATAAGTTTAACGATTAATTCTTTTGCTTCATTAAACGTCTTTTCGTTAGTTACAAGTTTTAATGCAGGGGTATCGCCCTTGCCTTCTTCTAAGCCGTATTCTTGAGCGTTTAAGTTCACGAATAGTTTAACAGCATCGCTTGCAACGTAGAGTTTAAGAAGAGCCATACCGTCGCTAACCTTATCGTTATTTTCAGCAAGAGCGTAGCCTTTTGCGAAAGTTCTTAAAGCCTTGTAATATTTAACGAGGTCTTCTTCGCTAGCAACTTCTTCAACTTCTTCTTGAGTTTCTTCAATAACTTCTTCTTGAACTTCTTCAGCCTTTTCTTCGATTACTTCTTCTTGAGCCTCTTCAACTTCTTCAACTTCTTCTACGAAGTCTTCTTCGTTGTAACCGGTAACGATAAAGTCGAAAGAATCGCCGTCTGGGTAATCGCCTTGGATAGGTAGAAGTTCGTATTCTTCGATTAAGATATTAGCAATTTCAACCGCTTCAGCGTAAGCCTCTCTAGTGTTGATAGTAATAACTGAAGGAACGCTTTCGAAGTTAGCGCCTTTTGAGTCGACAACGTTGAAACCATCGCTTGATAGTTTTTCTTGTTCGATAGCCACGTAGAACTTAAGTTCATCGTTTTCTTTAACGAGTTTTGCTAGAAGGATGCCTTCGCCGTCTTCAACTTCAAACGCTTCGCCTAAAACTGAGAACGATGCAAGGTAAGATTTAAGTTTGTTGAAGTAGTTATCAACGTCTTTCGCGCTTAAAATCTTATACCACTTAGCGTAAACTTTCTTAGCGCCTCTTGTTTCAAGGTAAGTATCAATAAATCTAACCTTAAGAAGTTTGTCTTCATACCAACCGCCGAAGATATAGCCTTGTCTTGAAGGGCTCTTAGGCATTGAGAACGATTCGCCTTTCTTAACCTTGATAGGAGCAACCTTAGTTCCGCCGTTTGAGTGGAACGTAATTACGAATTTTTTGTTCTTAATAAGCGCCACGATAATAACTACTAAAAGAACTAGAACGATTAGCGCGATAAGATAGAAGAACGGATTTGCAAAAATGCTAGATTCGTTGCATTGCGCTATTGCAAAATTGTTAAATGAATTGGTTTCAAACATCAATATTCCTCCAGATGTGTCTATTGAATAATCAAGCGCTTTGATTTCGCCCCTTCCTAAATATATATATAGTAAAGACGCGTCGGCAGTTGCCATAATCTTTTGCGCTTCTAAAATTTTTGAAAGTTTGTTTTCGTTGGTTTTTGACTTTAAGCCAACGTTTGCAAGAGTATCTTCAATAAAAGTAGTATCGTTTTCAACAAACTCGCTATAATATGCGTTAAGGTCGATAGTAACCTCGTAAACTACTTCTTTTCCGTCAACTTCAGTAACGGTGTTCCACTCGCTAATGCCGTGGTAAATCTTAATTGACGCTAAGTAGCCAACGCCTAAATCTTTGCATTGTTTATTGATTGCAACTCTTGCATTTTCTCTTGCTGAAGATAGGTTCTCATAAACCGATAAAGTAGCGGCGGCAGGGAAAACGGCTAAAGGAGTTTTTTCGCCGTTATCTATTGCGAAAGCCTTAACGACAACCGAACCAGATTCGGTAGAGATAATATCTCTTTTTCTAAACGATTCATCGTTCAACTCTTCGCCCGCTAAAAATTTATCAAATAAAATTGCTTCGCTAGTGTAGTTATCTTTAACGGCTTTGCTAGCGCTAGATAAAAACTCTTGAGCCTTTGCGATATCTTCTTCGGCTTTAAGTTTTGCTAGGTCTAAAACGCCTTCCGCTTCGCCTTTTTTAATAGCGTAGTAATCTTCAAGCGTATCGTAAGCCCTTTCAACGTCGTTTTTCTTAACGGCTTGCATATCTTCAATAGCTTTATCGGCAATAGCTTCAACACTATCAAAACTGCTTTCGTATAAGTTCTTGACAAGACTTGTTTCAGAAATATCTTGTTGCGCTTTGGTTGCAATATATTCAACTTCTGCAAGCGCCTTATCGTCTAAGTAGCCAACGATTTGGTTGTTTTCAATGTCAGGATTACTAGAGTTAGGCTTGGTTAAAAGGTTTTTGCTATCGTTTACGCGCTTTAAGTTCTCTTCTACGAATTCCAAATAACTTTGCTCAATAGTTTCAATCTTTTCGATTTCAACTTTCTCTTTTTCAATTCTTGCTAGGTATTTTTGGCTATCGTAATTTTTGTAATTATCGCTCTCAACTCTAGCGTAAGCTATCGTTTGGTCGATAATTTTTTGAAGCCTCGTCCAGTTTTCCGCAGTATAATCAGTTTTTAGGTAATCACCCTTAAACTCGTTAAGAGCAGTTGCCACTTCAACTATTTTCTGCATAGACTCAAGGCTCGAGACGTCCGCTACGTAAGCGCTTTTAAGTTCCGCAAAATAAACGGCTCCGCTATCGATAATCTCAACCGTTTCCTTGTTATCTTCAAAATAGATATCGGCTTCCGTTTGGGCAAAGCCAAGCGAAAAAGCCCCTATTGATAGCGATAACGTAACGGCTAAAACTATCGCAACGAAAACGTTTATCGGCGACCTTGTTTTTGATCTCTTAAACATAGAATCTCCAAATTTGCGCAAAATGTTGCGCCGTTTTCATTTACTTGATATTATATTATCATAATAATATCAATCTTTCAATATTTTTTTGCAAATTTTTATCGTTTTTTTATATCTTTTTTTAGTTTTTTCATAATTTTTCAGCGTTTTTCACTCGGTTTTTTATCCGTTTTTTCACTTCTCCCGCAAAAAACAAGGGCTTATACGCCCGTTTTTAGACTTATGCGCCATTTTAAGCACATAACTTAAAAATATTTATTATAAAAATTCACTTAATTTTTGAATTTTTTGAAAAAATATTGATTTAGTCGGCTTTTTGATGTTATACTATTTTTATGAATAATTTATTAGCGCTTACAATCAATCAAATAGTGGCAATTCTCATTGCGGTAGCAATTACGGCTATAATCATAATACTGTTTAAGTTAAAGGACAAAAAAAGGGTTGCTTCTTACTCTTTAAAAGATAGTTTAATTACGGCAAGCGAAAGAGAGTATCTTAAAATAATTGACGCTTATTTTTCTAAAGACTATATTATTTTACCGCAAGTCAATTTAGCAAGCGTAATAGAAAAGCAAGGCGAAGGCTTTAGAAACGAACTTTTTAGAAACGTTGATTTCGGCATTTTTGATTATAACTATCGCCCACTCGTTTTAATTGAAATTAACGATAACACGCATTTTAGGAAAGATAGACAAGAGCGTGATTTAAAGGTGCAAGAAATTTGCAAAAAGGCAAAAATTCCGCTAGTAACTTTTTGGGTAAAAGACGGAATTGATAGCGAAAAAATTTATAAAACCATTAAAAAATATTTATAAAAAGTAAGCCTATAAGCCGATTAACGATAAAATTTGCAAAATTCCTTATTCTGTTCTTAGCATAATGAAAAAACGAAAAAATTATTTTAAAAAACAAAACGGCTTGCTTTATGGAGTTCCTATAAGGGAATTTTAATTTGATACAAAAGTATAGCCCACCATACTTCGCAAAAAAGCGAAATATGGTGGGCTTTATCTTTACCACAAAAGATAAAATATTTATTAGTTTAGCCGAGCGTAGCGAACGCCAACTGCTTT
>JAZNBE010000015.1:0-17460 GCA_045586885.1 Christensenellaceae bacterium | reverse complement strand
GGGGGGTACACGCTGTCAAATCCTACCAAGTTCATCTTCCATTTGCTTGATTTCATAATGCTCCATTAGTGCGAAGTAGTGTATGTACGCGCCGTCCAGTTCTTGGGTGTACTCGTGCTTGATATAACAACGACGTTTCAAGAATTCTTCAAGTTCAAACGTTAAGTTGTAAGCGGTAATTATATCGATTTGTTCGTTTTTGGGTAATCCGTTATTGTAGATATCCTGCAATTCCTTAGTATTGAGTACCCAGCCGTCGTCACCACTTTCTTGTGCATAAATTCCGATAATATCTTTCATTCTTTTTTCTTGTGCGTTTTTAAGTTCTAACATTTTAAATTCCTCCGTTAATAAATTTTAATAGTTTTTCCTCGTTTTGTTTGCGTACGATGTCACGCATGTTTTCGCAGTCTAACTGTTGTTCGAATAGGCACGATCCTTTAATACGGTGCGCCGTTCGTTCTTCATAGTTGCAATTTGCCATAAGGGCGCTGATGCGGTAGTTGCTAGAATAGATAGTCGGCTTTTTAGCGTTAATTCGCGTGTTAATAAGGTCAAACGCTATTGTTTGTAGCCAACCCGTACCAGCCTTAATGTTTTCCGTACCGATATCGTCTAGGAAGAGAAAGTCAACCGTTTCGGCTCTACGGAGTACGGCGGACTGTGCCGAGTTATTTCCAAAGCCTTCTTTTAGTTTGCTTTCAATCTCCACAAAACTGGTAAATAGCACGGTGTACAGTTTGTCCGCCAGGGCGTTGCCCATACAAGCGGTAAGGTGGGTTTTTCTCACGCCGGGGACGCCGTAAAGATAAGCGCCGACACCCGCCTCATACATCTTATCCGCGTGCGTGCAATAGTTCTGGCACTTTTGGTAGACGACTTTGTTGCTAGGTATAATCATAGCCGTTTCAAAGGTGCAGTTCCTAAAATGCTTTCCTAGCGCGCTGTTACGGCGGTATTCTTCAGCCTTGGCTTTCCGCTCCTGTAGTTTGCGCTCTCGTTCGGCTTTTTCATAAGCCTCCTGGCGGCATTTACAGGTGATGCGAAAAAAACTGTCTTCTATACGGTACACGCGTGGGGTGTGACAGGTCTTGCAATAAGCAAGACCGTCTTCGCCCAAGTATTCGTCTGGTTGTAATTCAAGTTTTTTCATTTTTCCTCCTAATCCCATTTGATGCCAAATTTGCTTTCGTAAGAAATATCATTTTTCTTATTCCTTTTTATATTATGGTTGTCATTTTTGACGTGGGGCCCACGCCGTTCTTGACACGGGGGTATTGTCATCTTTGATGCACCCCCTTGTCTTAGAAGAGGGTAAATATACCTAAGTCTATTTCCATTTTCTTCTGTTACAGTTTCCATTCTTACATAGTTCGCATTTTTAAGTTCTACCAAGTGTCTATTAATAGTACTCTTGCTTACCTTGAAGTTCGTTGCGAAAAATCTATTCGTGGCAAAACAATATCCTTTTTGATGCGATAACGATTCTATAAAAGCGTAAAGCAATTTTGCTCGCTCCGACAGGGTATCGCTTTCCAGGACGTCATTTTGCATAGTGATGAAAAATTTGCTCATCCAAGCCTCTTGTGCCTCCTTTAACGTGATTTCAAATATTTAGTTGTATAATGTTTACCGTCTACGTCATAGACCACCTCCTAAAATAAGCATCGTAAGCGTGTCGACCCGCTTGATGCCGTTTTTGAGCATAAGAAAAAAGCAGAGAAATCAATCCCTGCTTTTCGCTTATTGTTCATTCTACCTATATTATATCATAGGGGGTTTTCTACGTTCAGCATCTGTTCAAGTGTCGTATTTATTGAACCTTGGTAGGTCTTGGTGAATGACGTCAACGCTATGAATAGAACCGTCATCTAATATGTCTATACTTTTTTTACCCGCTATTGCGCCTTTTACGATAGCATATTTTTGTTCGTCTTGTAATCGTTTTGATAAATGTATTTTTTCCAGGTGCTCATATTCTTCTTCGATTAGCGCGTCGAACACGTCATCATCCGCATCATCCATCAAAACGAATTTTTCAAATGCAATACTTTCCGCCTCGTCAGCGATTTTTTGAACGGTTTCAAAATATTTTCTAGTGTTGCTTTCGGAAATTTCTTGCAAATGCATCGCGCTAACAGTTTCGAGCTCTTTAGCGATAGCCTTAATAAATGCAATTTTAATGTTGGTTGACGTTCCTTTGCTAACTCCACATTGTTTAGCAAAATCGGTTTGGGTAACACCTTGAATACATACCATATTAAAGAATTTTTGATGCATAGGATTACGTTTGGCGACTTTTTTCATTAACGCAAAATCTCTGCGAATATCCATAGCGACCTGTTTTGACATTCCATAGGGGATACCTGTATCTACTTGGTCGCCGTTTTGCTTGCGAAACCCTAAAGCCTCTTTATATTTTTTGACGTCTTCTCCGATACGTTCCACTAGTACGTCAGCGCGCAAATCAAATTCAACGGGAAGAACCCTAGACATAAATTTTTTAGGATGACGCGCTTTGTAGGCTCTCGACGCGTAATCTAATTCAAAATTCTGCGTCATATGTAAGATGCTTTTAAGTTTGCTTTTAAGTTCTTCTGTATCGGTTATTTTGCTTAAATCGTCACGCGTACACTCGGAATAGATATCCGCAATAAGCGTGCGCGCTAACCGTAAATGTTCTTCATTCGTTATCGTTTTTAATTCGCGTTTGTTCATATTCTTTCCTTGCATCCTTTCTTCCATAACCCAGTCACTATCGTTCTTGGGACAAAGTGTCGTATCCATCCAATGTCGTATAAAACCTTTTTCTTCGGCTGTTTTAGACCAGTCTTTTTTTCGGCATAGACCACGGATTTCGTACTCTTGGTATCCGTTATAAATTTTGCCTCTAAAAATGAAAAGCAAAAGCATCTTTTGACGTTTTTCATCGTAATATTTCACACGAAAATAGTAATCGTCAAACGGAGCGCGTGACTGTTGCCTAAATTCTATATAGTCTTTTAACTCCGTAACGATATCGTCTATAGGCGGTTTAGGACAGTATATTTCTTCAATGTTCTCGTTCCAAACAAAATCATGCAATTTTTTAGGCAAAAGTCTACCGAATAGTGTTTCATAGTCGGTAAGCATTTCGTCTGTTATTATAATTTTGACGGGTGTTCTTTGGAGCATCTTTCATCCTCACGTTTCGTAATTTTTCTTCATTTTTTTGATGGTGTGCAACAGTATAGCGATTTTGATTTTTTATGTCAAGCGTAACCTGTGCGAATATTTGCACACCCCCTCCAAAATAGGGTAACCCATGCGGATATGCGCACACCCTATGGCATAGTGTCGGACATTTTTGGGCTTACAAGGCTATTTTAGCATAGTAAATATGACAGTATCTGTCACCTTTATAAAAATTGCAATAAAATACCGCCAAGGCTGTATCCGTGGCGGTGAAAGTTTATTCTATTATAAAGTCTTTTTCGGAGCGGAATATTTTTAGTTCCGTGATATCCGTGCGATTGCTCATTTTTTCGGCGGTGTCTTCGTTACACATCATGCTGTAGGAGAAGTGAGTGTTTGCGTCGGTATATGTGACAAGGCAGGAGTAGCCTTTTTTGACGGTTTTTTTGTATTCCTTTTCGTCATCCATCAGTTGTAGAAGTTCCGCCATGAATAAATCTTCGTCGCAGTCTAACTCTCCGTATTCGGTGATTATCGGTCGTTCCTTGAAGTAGCGCTTAATCGTTTCTTCCAGGATAGGAGCGTAGGAGTTATCGTAGTAGACGATATCGCACGAACCGCCGTTTCCGCTGTCGTTATACCAAGCCACCTTTTTGCCTTTATAGCACAGGTCGCCTTGGTTGCCTTGCCAGTCGAGCCCTTGAAAGGTCTTTCTGTTCTTTAATGTAAATCCGTATATACTTGCCATTTTTGCCTCCGTTTGTTATCGTTAAGCAAAGTATACCGTAAAGGTTTTCAAGAGCCCAGCGAAACTGCTTGAAAAAAATGGTAATTAGTGATATAATCATATAAAACACAAAGGAGAAGAAAAATGTTTGATATTACTGTAGAAACACTAAAATGGGCTTATAAAAAATTGAAAAACTATATTTATTATTCTTCTCCAGCATCTTATTTAAAGGATAAAATTGTACAGTTTGAAGAAAATTATAGCGAAAATTCGTTTGATGAAATGGCTAAAAATCTTAATCGTATTTTGGCCAAAGAAAAATATTCAATAATAAAGGACGAAAAAGTATCCTACACAATATACCCTAAAAAAGATGGTGTAAACGATGAAAACGACAATGTTGTGGTTGAAAATTTCAATATTTTTATTGATATGCCACTACAATTTTACTTATTGGATATTTTATTTACTCTAGAACTTTTTAACAATATGGACAGCAACTCTTCTGAGTATTCTTTCGGCAACGATTTTAACTATGCGTTGTGGGAAATAAAAGAAGGAAAACGCCCTGGAAATATATTAGAAAACAGGTTATTGTTTGCAAACTTTAATTCACAGTACGATTCTTGGAAAAATAAGGTATATACTTATTTGGGTCAAAATGCTGATAATGACTGTTATATAGTAAAAATGGACTTTAAGAGAAGTTACTATAACGTTTACTTTAACATTAGGGACTTCATTAAAGAACATATGGGAGAAAGTGCATTAAACAAGCCTATCTGTGAATTTGAATGTGAGTTATACTCATATTATTCGTATATTATTGATTCGGTTGTTCCTCAAGAAGGGTTCAAGAAAAAAACAAATTATGTGCATTTACCAATAGGTTTGTTTTCCTCTGCTTGCATTTACAATATTTTGCTAGAAGAATTTGACAAATACATGTTAACCAAAGCACAGGTTTACTCTAGATATGTAGATGATATACTGGTTGTTTTATCGAAAACTGGAAAAAATAGTATTCCCAGCATTCTAGAAACATTTTTTCCCGAACTATTCGAAAAAGGTGAAAACGATGAATATATCGTCAAAAGCCTTTTGAAGGAAAAAGGCAAATACATTATTAATAGAAAAAAAGTTAAAGTTTTAACTTATAAAAAAGGTTATAATTTAGGTAAAATAAAGCAAAATTTAAATAAAATCATTAAACCATCGTTGGACGTTATTGAAGAAATGGATTTTGAAGAAGAAACGTTTGATGAGTCCGATTTATATAAGCATGACTATTTGCGTAGCGTTATTAATAGAATTAAAATAGGAGAACCCGAAGAAAAATTTGAATTTTTAAAAAATATTTCCGATGCGGAACTAATAAATATTTTTGGTTCTTGGAAGAATTTACTATCGCATCAAGAAAATTATGATTTTTTTAAGACTCGTATAGAAGGGGCAATAAAAAGAATAGAATTAAAAAATTGTAATGATGAAGCCAAAAGTAAATTAATATCGGCGCTATGGAATGAATTTGAATTCGCTACTAAAAGTGAAAAATACAAAAAGTGTTTATTGTGTGATATTTCGCAAAATAGAATATTTGAACATATCGATAAAATTGATGATGAATATGAAAGTTTGTTTTATCCGTTAAATGTAACTTTTGATGAAATTACTCTTTTTCTTTCTCAAAAATATGAAAATGTCAACAATGAGTTTTTTACAAACGCTGAGCTCCTATATGAAAAAGCGAATTCCTTGTCTATCCAGGCAAAAAGTAAGATAGTTTGTCAAGAGAACAATCTTTATTATTTTCAACCTACGGAACAGGACTTTGATAGCGCGGATAAAAAAATTCGTATTTCTGTTGCAAATATCAATTTACCACAAAATGAATTGTTGCAAACTGACTTGCAAGGAACTTTTCCTTCTACCTACAATTTAATAGATTTTTTGCGTATTATAAATTTGTCAAAAAATTTAGGTGCAGAAATCGTAGTGTTTCCAGAATTTGCCCTTCCTGAACAGTATACTATTGATATTATTAAATATTGTAGAAAAGTCGGTATTTCTATTGTTACAGGGGTGACACATAAAAATATTAATGGTAAATTAGTTAATTATATATTGATTCGGGACAAGGAATTAGATATTGCGGTGTATAAATGGAAAAATTATATGCCTTTTGCAGTAAAAGAATTTTGTTTTGAGAATAACGTTGGTTTTTTAGAACCTAATGCTCCTTATTATTTTATTTTCGATAATGGAAGATACAAATATTCTACAATGACTTGTTTTGAGGCTACATGCATTCAAGACCGTGCTTTGCTTTCCGATAAAATAGAAGCCCTCTATATGCCCGTTTTTAATAAGGATACTTTTTATTTTTCTAATATTGTTTCATCTTTTGTTAGAGATGCATCGTGTTTTATCGCACAAGCAAATTCAAACGAATATGGAGATTCTAGGATAAGTGGACCTTTTGGACAAATTAAAATTGATATTGCAAAATTAAAAGGTGGCATTAACAATTATTTT
The DNA here is from genome assembly GCA_045586885.1 of Christensenellaceae bacterium. GTDB lineage: Bacteria > Bacillota > Clostridia > Christensenellales > Borkfalkiaceae > UBA4636. The sequence continues at coordinate 11,021 of JAZNBE010000015.1, read as the reverse complement.
GTTGTCGGCGATATAGATTTAGGGCTAATTCATGAAAAAAACAGAGTTACTAAAGAATTAGAATTATCTATGGATTTTTGCAATTCCTTTGATTATTACGATAAAGAAGGTTATAAAACAGAATTGGAAAAATTTAATGCCGTTGCAGTGAAACCGCTATCTGCTGGGCACAAAAGGTGTCAAGTAAGAAAGGAAAACGGACTGGAATAGTTTGTAAGGTCACCAAATTTGGTGACCTTTTTGGTTGCCTTGGTTTTTTGAACACTATAAAAGTTATTAAACGGCGTGAAAATTACGCAAAATACGGCTCTTGCCGTTATTCTTATAGCAATTTCCGGCGTTACCGACGTTGTTGACGGTTTTATTGCAAGAAAGTTTAACATGGTAACGGACGCTGGAAAAATCATTGACCCTATTGCCGATAAACTTACCCAAGGAACGCTCATCATTTGCTTAATTTTGCGCTATAAACTAATGCTATTATTGATAACGTTTTTCATCCTTAAAGAAATTACGATGGGAATTTTCGGCATTATAACCTATAAATAACTTGGCGAAATTAATAGCTCTAAATGGTATGGCAAAGCAAACACCGTTCTACTTTATGCCACTATGGTTTTTTTAATTTTATTCCCTAAAATTGATATTTTAGTTGCAAACGCTCTAATTTGTATTTGTATTTTATTTGGGGCTATCACTCTAAACTTATATATTTTGTTTTACGTAAAACTTTGGAAAAGAAAAAATTAAACCTTAATAAAGCCTAAAATACAAACAAAAAAACGTTTTAAAATTAAAAAAGTTGCCCGATAAGTCGATTATCGGGCATTTTTTTGTTTTTGAAACTTTAACTTTTCAATTATTCTTTTTACTTAAAGGCGTTAATTCTATTCTCTTAATTTTAACCAAAAAATTATAAAGCGCAAAAAAATAGTTGACTAAAAACTTTTTTCGTTGTAGTATAACGCTATATATTATATAAATAATATAAGAAAAAATATTTCTTAAGGAGAAATTAACGAAATGAAAAAATTATTATCTTGTTTAGTTGCTTGCGTTCTTACGTTTGCAATGGTTATTGGTTTAACCGCATGTAACAACAGGGCAAAAGTTGAAGTTCTTGCTTTTGAACTTACTGCAGAAGAATACGCTTTTGCTGTTGCAAAAGGTAACGACACTTTAAAGCAAGAAGTTAACGATTTGCTTGCTGAAATGAAAGAAGACGGCTCTTTAGAAACACTTATCAATTCTTACTTTGACGGAACTGCAACCTTCACTTACACAAACCCAGCCTCTAGCGACGGATGTTTCGTTGTTGCAACTAACGCTTACTTCCCACCGTTTGAATATATGGAAGGCGAAAAGTTTGTTGGCGTTGATATTGAAATTGCAAGTTTAATCGCTCAAAAATTAGGCAAAACTCTCTTCATTAAGAACATTGACTTTACTGCAGTTATCACTGACGTTCAACAAGGCAACAGCGACATTGCAATGGCAGGTATCACAGTAAATGCTGAGCGTGAAGAACTTATCAATTTCACCACCCCATACTACGAATCTGCGCAAGTTTTAGTTGTTAGAGAAGACGACACTACTTTTGACGGTTGCGAAACGGCTGAACAAGCGGAAGAAATTTTAAAGGCTCAATCTTCTTCTTACGTTATTGGCACACAAGCAGGCACAACGGGATATATGTATTCAGCGGGGGACGTTGACTTTGGTTACGACGGCTTCAAGAACCTTACTACAAAACCATTTAATTCTGGTGCGCTTGCAATCACAGACCTTGCAAACGGCAAAATCAATGCGGTTATTATCGATAAGCAACCTGCAATTATGATTTCTAAATCAGTAAACGGCTAAAATGTTTGACAAAATTTATTTTGAAAAATTTTGGCAAGGGTTCTACGTTGAAGGCGCATATAATTTAGTCTTAGAAGGTTTAGGAAAAACAATAGTTATCGCAATTTTGGCTTTACTAATCGGTATAATTGTGGGTAGCGTTATAGCAATTATTAAAATAAACCCATCAAAAAGCGTGTTTAATAGAATTATTCAAAAGGTTTGCGATTGTTACGTTGCCCTTTTCCGCGGAACGCCGATAGTTGTTCAACTGCTGTTAACCTATTTTGGTTTATTTTCTTCAATCAATATAACCGCCTTCCAAACGGCTATTTTGATATTCGGTCTTAACAGTTCCGCTTACGTTTCTGAAATTATTCGTGGCGGAATTAACTCGGTTGATATCGGTCAAACTGAGGCAAGCCGTTCGCTAGGTCTTCCTTATTCGACCACGATGGTTAGAATTATTCTTCCTCAAGCGATCAAAAACACCTTGCCGACGCTAGGAAACGAATTTATAAGTTTGCTAAAGGAAACGTCAGTGTGTTTCTTCGTTGGCGTAGTTGACCTTACCAACGCTTTCTATACTATCGCTTATAGTAAGATAGAATTTTTCTACACCTTCACCTTCCTTGCTTTATCATACCTAATTTTGGTGTTGATAGTAACATTAGCGTTCAAACTTATAGAAAGGAGACTAAAGAAAAGTGATAGAAATTAGTAATCTTTCAAAGAGTTTTAAAGACAAACAAGTTTTAAAAGGCGTTTCACTCACCGTTGAAAAAGGTGATAGAATAGTTCTTTTAGGACCTAGCGGAAGCGGAAAATCAACCCTTCTTCGTTGCATGAATCTTCTCAACGACTATGAAGACGGCGCAATTTATTTCCACGGGGAAGACGTTTCTACGCTTGACGTTAATCTTTACCGCCAAAAGGTTGGTATGGTTTTTCAGCACTTTAATTTGTTTAAGCACTTAACGGTTATGCAAAACATAACCTTTGCGCCTATTTTCTATGGAAAAAAGCAGATTAAGGAAAAGAAACGTTTGCTAAAGAAAAATCCGGAACTTATAAGCGACCCAATAGTATCAGCCATGCCTGACAATATCGCGCAAGTAAAAGAAAATGCTGAAAAGCGTGCAATGGAACTATTGGAAAAAGTTGGGCTTCAAGAAAAGGCAAACGACTACCCTTCAACGCTTTCAGGCGGTCAACAACAAAGAATTGCTATCGTTAGAGCCGTTGCAAACAACCCTGAAGTTTTACTCTTCGACGAGCCTACTTCCGCTTTAGATATCGAAATGATTCAAGAAGTTTTGGAAGTTATTAAACAACTTGCCGATGAAGGTATGACTATGGTTATAGTAACCCACGAATTAAAATTCGCCGAAAAAATCGCGTCGAAAATAGTTTTCTTAAACGAAGGCAATATTTTAGAAGTTGGAACTCCGGATGAAATTTTTAATCATCCTAAGCACCCAAGACTTATTGAATTTTTAGAAAAAACTAAATAACAAGTAGGTTTAAAAACCAAACAAAAACTGCCCGATAAGTCGATTATCGGGCAGTTTTCTTATTTTCAGTTATTCAGTTTTCTCTTTTTAGTAATTTCCTACGCTTTGTTCGCTTAACACTTTAACGCCTTTTGAGCCACAGTTTTCGTATTCGTAGCAACCGCTTTGAGAAACAGTCGGTAAGAAATAACTTTCAACCAAAAGCCCTGAAAGACTAGAATAAGTCGTGTTTGACGTATAAACCGAACTTGCGTAAACCTTGTTATTAGAACTTCTTAGGTTTTCAGGTTCAGCGTTTACTCTAAAGCCTGCGCAAGAAGAGTTTGCCGCAACGTTATTTATCATTTCGCAATCTTTCGTTGCGTAACTATATTTTTTGCAGAACATAAAACTTTGTTGACAATTAACCGCCGTGTTGTTTTCTAAAAGGCAGTTATAAGCAGTCCACCCAGCGCTTACGGCAGGTATTTCGCCCACCTTGTTTTCTCCTGAGTGAAGTAGGAACGCGGCTCTTGTATTCGAAGTTGATTTTTGACCGTAAACGTAATTGTTTTTAATAACGTGCCCACCGTCGTATGCGCGAATTCCACCAGTGTTTGAAACTTGGTTGCAAAGGAAAGCGTTTCCGTAAGCGTAATTGTTTTTGCCGTGCCTAAACGTTAAGTGGCCTTGGCACTCTATAAAAGTATTGTTTCTAATCATATTTCTTCCGCTCTTTACCGAAATGATTTCAATTTCGCCATTACATGCAGAGAAAACGTTATCTTCTACTAAACAATACGCATCGCTTTGGCTTTCGGTTGAATCGCCAAGCCTTATCGACTCAAAGCCGTTAGCATCGCCCGCAGGGAAATCTTTGAAAAGGTTGTGGTGAATATGGTGGAATTGAGCCGAGTCGTCTTCGCGCCAAATGGTTAAAAGCGCGCCTTGACAAGCCTTTCCAACAAATTCGTTATGGTCAACTTCCGCCCTCTTACCGCTTAAAGATACCCACTTTATATTCGTTCCAGATTCGTAAAAATTATCAAAACAAACGTTTGTTAGCCTACAATTATCGCCCATAAAACTTACAGCGCCTTTTGAATTAGCAGGCGAGCCGTTTGCAAACTTCAAACCGGAAACTATTACGTTATTACCGCGGAAATCAAAATATGTAGAACCTGACAAAACCGCGCCACCGTCAACTTCGCTTAATATTATAATAGGATTTTGCTCCGTTCCGCTTGCGTCTATTCGTTTGTTAAAACTAGAATAAGTTCCGCTCTTTAACAAAATGCAATCGCCAGCTTTTGCGGAAGATAGCGCCGCTTCAAGCGCCGATACGCTACTAACTTCAACCGTTCTCAAAATTCTACTATCGCTTTTAGTTATTTTAACCGACTCTTGCTTTTTAGGCGCGATAGTTAAAGTATAATCGTGGCGTTTAGTGTAGCCTTCATAAGAAAAATAACCGCTAATGGTAACTTGCTTTTGGCTTGAGCCTTGAAAAACGTTGCCTTCATTATTTACTAAAGCCGTATCGTGCGATTCAAACTGCATATAAACTAAGTTGGTTTTTGAAACTCTTGGAAAAATAAGATAATCATTTTCTATAACGCCGGTTGGGCTTAAAACCGTTTCGTTAATTGCAGTATTCAACACGCCGTCAATATTAGACGGAATATTAGTCGAAACCGAAATGCTCGGCAAATATTCCCCGTTTGAAGATGACGACGAGCCACCTGAACTAGAACTTTCGTTTGAACTCGACGAGTTTTCAAAACTAGAATAAGTTAAACCGCCTTCGCTTGAAGTTGAATTTTGCGTTTGACTAATACTTGAGCCTTGCGAACTTTGTAAGCCTTCGTTGTTTTGCGAAGAAACGCTAGGGGTTTGGTTTGAATTTAAGCCACCAAAACTTGAACTTCTTTCATTGTTAGACTCGTTGTTGCAAGCAGAAACGGTAAACAATAATATTAAAGATAAGACAAAAAGGAGTTTTTTCATATTCCACCTTAAAATTAAACTATAAATAATATAACACAAAATATATTACGTTGCAATTTTTTTTCTATAAATTGTTTTATTTAAGTATAAACGTAACGACGTAAAGTTTTTAGCAAATTTTATAAAATTTTGGCGTTAATCGGCTTATAGCCCCACTTTTTACGCTACCTTAAAAAATTTAATTTACGTTTTGTATTGACAATTAAACTTTTTATGCTACAATAAAAATAACAAAAAATGATTTTGGAGAATTTTATGAGTGACGCATTAAGAAAATTATCTTATGGGCTTTTCGTTTTATCGGCTAAAGAAAACGGTTTTGATAATGCTTGCATAATAAATACGGCAATGCAAGTTGCGTCTAATCCCGACGTTATTTCAATCGCAGTTAATAAAACTGGCTTTACTCACGATATGGTTAAAAGAACTGGTGTTTTTACGCTATCTACCATAGACCAAACCGCTGATTTTGACCTTTTCAAAACTTTTGGTTTCGTCAGCGGTAAAGACCAAAACAAATTCCAAAATTTTTCTTTCACAAAGCGTGTTGAGAACGGACTTTTGGCTGTAACAAAAGGCGTGAATTCTTATATTTCGGCTAAAGTTATAAACGAAGTGGAACTAAAGACTCATACTTTATTTATTGCCGAAATTACAAATTTAGGTGATTTTAACGATAACCTTTCGGCTACGTATGAATTTTATCATAATAATATTAAACCAAAACCTAAAAAGATTGAAAGCAAAAAAACGCTTTGGCGGTGTATGATTTGCGGTTACGAACTTGAATATGACGGAGATACTTTGCCTGAAGATTTCGTTTGCCCACTATGCAAGCACCCTGCAAGCGACTTTGTAAAGGTTATTTAACGAATTTTTGCGTATTTTTAATTGACAAGCATAATTTTTAGTGTTAATATGATTTTACAATTTATTAAACCTGTGATTAAGGATAGTAACCTTACTTTAACTTCTCAGCGAGTCGTGGAAGGTGTGAGCACGATAAGGGCGGTATGGCGAATGGGCTTATGAGGGCAATCGAAAGCGAAAGCAAGTAGTAATTGACGGGTTGCGCCCGTAAAAGCGCAATTCATATGTTAGTATGAAGTAAGTTGCATTATGCAAGAAATTGGGTGGCACCACGGTAAATATCGTCCCAAGAACTTTTGTTCTTGGGCTTTTTTATTTTTTTACTCAAAAATTATTAAACTTTTAAATCATAAATTTTGATTTTTATCTAAATTTTTCGATACATAGGAGGATTATTATGAACGAAATTCCTTACAAAATTTATCTTGAAGAAAGCGAAATGCCAAAATATTGGTATAATTTGCGCGCGGATATGATTAATAAGCCAGCCCCTCTTCTAAACTCTCAAACTGGCAAAAAGGCTACTTTAGAAGATTTATCAAAGGTTTTTTGTGAAGAACTTGCCAAGCAAGAACTTGACGATACAACTAGATTTTTTGAAATTCCTCAAGAAATTCGTGATTTTTATAAAATGTATCGCCCATCCCCTCTCGTTAGGGCTTATTGCTTAGAGCAAAAACTTCAAACGCCTGCGCATATTTATTATAAGTTTGAAGGCAATAACACGTCTGGTAGCCACAAACTAAACTCTGCAATCGCTCAGGCTTATTACGCTAAAAAGCAAGGCTTAAAAGGCGTTACCACCGAAACTGGCGCAGGTCAATGGGGCACGGCGCTTTCTATGGCGTGCGCTTACCTTGACCTTAATTGCGAAGTTTTTATGGTAAAATGTTCTTACGAGCAAAAACCTTTTAGACGCGAAGTTATGAGAACTTACGGCGCTTCCGTTACGCCTTCGCCTTCTATGCTAACTTCAATTGGTAGGCAAATAAACCAAGAATTTCCGGGAACTACCGGAAGCCTTGGTTGCGCAATCTCCGAAGCCGTTGAGGCAGCAACAACGAAAGAAGGCTACCGCTACGTTTTAGGCTCGGTTTTAAACCAAGTTCTTCTTCATCAAACGGTTATCGGCTTAGAAACCAAAACTGCGCTTGATAAATACGACATTACGCCAGATATTATAATAGGTTGCGCGGGCGGTGGCTCTAACCTTGGCGGTTTAATTTCGCCTTTTGCCGGTGAAATGATTCGCGGTGAGAAAAACTATAGGCTAATTGCCGTTGAGCCTGCATCTTGCCCAACTCTTACTCGTGGCGTTTACGCTTACGATTATTGTGATACCGGTAGGGTTTGCCCACTTGCTAAAATGTATACTCTTGGCAGTTCTTATATTCCTGCCGCTAACCACGCGGGCGGTTTAAGATACCACGGAATGAGTTCAGTTCTATCTCAACTTTACGACGACAAACTTATGGAAGCGCGTTCGGTAACGCAAACTGAAGTTTTCGAAGCCGCTCAAACGTTTGCTAAAGTTGAAGGCATTTTGCCTGCGCCTGAATCTTCTCACGCAATTAAAGTTGCTATTGACGAAGCGATAAAATGCAAAGAAACTGGCGAAAAGAAAACTATAGTTTTCGGCTTAACTGGAACTGGCTACTTTGATATGTATGCTTACCAAAAGTTTAACGACGGCGTTATGGAAAACTATATTCCAACTGATGATGAATTAAAAGTTAGCATTGATAAACTTCCAAAACTATAATAATAAAGGATGTAAATTTTATAAAACGTGGGGCTATAAGCCCGTTAAACGCAAAAAACCCTTCTTTCGAAGGGTTTTTCTTTTTTTTATTTTTTGTATTTTTCACTTGCGTTAATTATATTAGTTCTAATCTTTTCACGAAGTTCTTTAGGCTCTAAAATTTCAACGCTAGTTAAATATTGCATAGCCCAAAATTCCATAGCGCTTGGGCTGATTTCGACCGTTACTTCATACCGCTCTTTAACTTTTTCAATATCTATTTCAAAACCGAACCAATCAATCACTTGGTCAATTAAATATCCGTCGCATAAAAATTTGATTTTTCTTGGCATATCGGTATAAATAAACGGCATTTGCGTTGAAACGGCTTTATAATCAACACCGTTTTCAAAACCTTCAACCGTTTCTAAACTCGTTAAAGGTTTATCTAAAACCTCAACTGAAGTCATCTTATCAACACGGCAGAAAAAAACTCTCTTTTTTTGCTCTTGATAGGCTAAAAGATAATACCTATGATTATGCAAAACTAATTTACTTGGCGATACTATTTGCTCGCTAGTTTTATGTAATTTTTTATCCGCTAAAAACTTATTATATTCAAATTTTAGTTGCGTTTTTCGCTCTATAGCCCCACTTATTTTAGAAACGTTAAATAGAACGTGGCTAGATAGAGCCTTAGTTTCTTTACTAATATTAACGACGCTACTTGGGCTGATTGCAACACCGCAATTCGTAAAAGAAGTTAGTTTTTTAATAATTTCTAAAACGGTTATATCTTGAGCGTATCTTGAAGATAAAAGGCTATCTAAAACAACTATTAATTCATCGCTAGATAAAATTCCACTGTCTAAATAAACGCCCTTTTTTGTTCTTACAATTTTCACGTTGGCACTTTCTAAAAGTTCTAAATTTCTAGAAACTAACCGCCTTTCAACCTTTAAGCCGTATTCTAAAAGCAAAATTTCGCAAATTTTCTCTTGCGTTATAGGGGCGGTTTTTGAACTTTTTTGAAGTAACGTTTGATAAATTCTAATAAGCGCTAACTTTTTATTATCGTTTTGCATTTACGCCCCCCTTTTTTTTCTTGCATTATAGCACAAAACTTAAAATTTTTGAACTTTTTTTATAAAATAAGTTAAAATTATTTAAACTATTAGTATTTATTTTTCCAAAAGTTATCAAAAAGCCCTTCATTTATTGACAAATTAATGCGAAAATTATATTATAAATTCAAGTTTGAATTTATCTATTAGGTGATATTATGATTAACGTTGCAATTTACGGTTACGGCAATTTAGGAAAAGGCGTTGAAAACGCAATCGCTCAAAATGGCGATATGAAACTTTTTGGCGTTTTCACAAGAAGAAACCCTTCTTCTTTAACCCTTCAAACAAAAGGCGCTAGCGTTTATTCCGCTAACGACGTTTTGTCTTTCAAAAACGATATTGACGTTTTGATTATTTGCGGTGGAAGCGCAACCGATTTACCTACAATGACCAAAACCCTTGCTAAAGATTTTAACGTTGTTGATAGTTTCGATACGCACGCCGATATTCCTTCTCACTTCTCTTCAGTTGACGAAATGGCAAAAATTGGCAAACACGTTGCGTTAATTTCTTGCGGATGGGACCCCGGTATGTTCTCGCTTAACCGCGTTTACGCTCAAGCAATTTTGCCAAACGGAAAAGATTATACTTTTTGGGGTAAAGGCGTAAGTCAGGGACATAGCGACGCAATAAGGCGCATTGTCGGCGTTCAAGACGCGCGCCAATATACTTGCCCTGTTGAAGAGGCTCTAGACTCGGTAAGACGCGGTGAACAAAAAGATTTCACTACTCGTGAAAAACATACAAGGCTTTGCTACGTTGTTGCAAAAGACGGCGCTGATAAAAAGGCTATTGAAGAGAAAATAAAAACGATGCCTAAGTATTTTGCCGATTACGATACAACCGTTCACTTCATTTCACAAGAGGAACTTGACAAAAACCACAAAGGTATTCCTCACGGTGGCGTTGTTATCCGTTCTGGAAACACCGGCAAGGACCTTGAAAACAAACACGTTATAGAATACAAATTAACGCTTGATTCTAACCCTGAATTTACGGCAAGCGTTTTAGTTGCTTACGCTAGAGCAGTTTATAGAAAATTTAAAAACGGCGAAGTTGGTTGCAAAACTGTTTTAGATATTGCGCCAAGCGAAATTTCCCCACTTTCCGCCGAAGAATTGCGAAAAACGATGCTATAGCCCCACTTTTTTAATTTTTACGCTTATGGAAGAAATCGTAATTCAAGCAATTGGCGTCGTTGCGATGATACTAACGATTGGTTGCTATCAGTTTAAAAAGCGCGCGCATATTCTTCTTGCTCAATATCTTGGTAATGCGCTTTGGTGCATTCATTATTTCTTTTTAGGGGCTTACACCGCTCTTATTATGAACGCCCTAAACGTTTTCCGTGGAATAATTTATTCGCTTGATAAAAAATGGGCAAAGCATTATGCTTGGGTGTTCTTATTTGCAATTCTATCAACCATATTAGGTATAATAACCTTTGATAAGTGGTTTTCTGTTTTGCCAATAATAGGCACGGTAATAGCAACTTTCGCGCTTAAAATTTCGCACGAGAACACGCTTAGAAAAGTTTATATTATTTCAGTTCCGCCTTGGATTTGTTATAACCTTTTAGCAAAATCTTACCCTGGAGCAATATCTTCTTTATTTACTATGATATCTTTAGTGGTTGCAATAATACGCTACCGTGAAAAGAAAACGAAAAACACGTTACAACAAAAAATAGAAAAATTTGAAAAAGTCGATAGCGAAATTTTTGCTAAAAACGATAAAGAATAGTTTTTAAAATCCAGGTTTTTGCTTGATAATCGCCTTATAGAGCGACTTTTATAAAAATTTATTAATTTTTCAATAATAAAAACGGCAGTTTCTAACTGCAATAGACATAGGGATTTTTAAGCAATAACAAAAGTATAGCCCACTATACTTCGCAAAAAGCGAAATATGGTGGGCTTTATCTTTACCACAGAATAGTTA
>JAZNBE010000014.1:0-10803 GCA_045586885.1 Christensenellaceae bacterium | reverse complement strand
TACAGCAGGAACTGGACAGAATCTTCAATATGAAATTGATAATAAAGAAATGGATATTGACTCACTTTATTTGGAGCTTCCAACAAACATTTTAGCCAATGTTTCAGAACTAAGAGAAGAGTCTAGTTTGATAAAATTAATTTATCAATATGAGACCTTAAAGACAAGTGGGGAAATAACAAAAAACACAGCATTTGGCAATATCAAATCTGCGTTTAGGCGATTAATGACGGCAAATAAGACCGACCATTTTGATTATTATGCTTATAAAGCAGAATCAATAAATAATCATATAGTTAAAATACTTATCCAGGCGGTAGGTAGAATTTGTCGCACAAAAAACAAGAATACTAGTATAAACATTTACGTTGACGAAGAGATTTTTAAAAACGTTGACTTTTCTGTAGCTTTTAAAAATAATAGAATATTAAACCCGGAATTCCGAAAAATTGCGGAATTGAATGCAAAAACGAGTCCTAGTAATCCACTTATTAATTTAAATAAGGCTTGCGACAGAAATGCTCGTGTAAAAACGCGCATAGAAAATATTCTTAATGTAAATAGAACGTCTTGGAGTGATAAGGATGTAGAGCAGTGGAACGATATGCGAGAATTTGTATTGAAACATCCCACTATTTCCAAAGAAGAATTATCTGTAGAAGTACAAAAACAATATTCTATTAAAGATTTTTATTTGGAAGCAAGTGAAAACAGAAAAATGAATCAATATTATTTTATTAATGAAGAATCAGAAAGCATTCTATATGCTTGTAATAATGAAAAAAGAAAAATTGCAATCAAGATAGATGAATATGGTACTAGATTAACTAATTTGATACGTATTCCTGCGGTTAAAAAGGTTTTTGAAGAAAACGGTTATGCTACATCTTTCAAAAGTAATGACTGCATGATTTTGCCGGTAGTTTATCAAAACATTTATAAAGGAGCGCTTGGAGAAGTCGCTGGTAAGGCTATTTTGGAGGCTAATGGCATCAAATTATCCGAAATTACAGATGTTACTAAGTTTGAAAAGTTCGATTTTTGTTTAACTGACGATAAAGATGTTTATATCGATTTTAAAAACTGGTTAGAGCAAGATAAAGTAGATAGAGATGAGTATAGAAAAAAGTGTTTGGCTAAATTAGACAAAATTGGAGGCAAAAAAGTATTTATCATAAACGTGGCGGCTAACAACTTTCAAATTCATAGTAGTTATAATAATAGAATTATTGAGATTTCAAGTTTGTGTAAAATAATGCCTAAACCAAAATTGTCGGATCAATTGGATGAAAGAGATATGAGCAGGGTTATTAGATTGTTATTGGAGGCTTGTAACAATGGCAATATGTAATCAACTTAACGTAAGGTTTAATCGCCAAGAAATAGATAATACATTTGATTTTTATTTAATTAATACGACGGAAAAATATATCCCGTTTGGTGCTAAATGTTTAGATTTTGAAACTGGCAAAATAGAAAGCTTAGCTTTTGAAAACGGAAAATCATTGTATATAATGTTAAAAAAAGAAATCCTTTCAAAAATGGATTTGGTTAAACAACTAGACAATGAAAAACTTTATGTGAAAAGAATTAATTCATCGGAAATTCCTAATTATATTTTATTTAGGTTGTTTTTGTATTCGTTGAACAATTTTAATTCGGAGAATTTAAGCTTTAATAATTTAACTGGAAAGTTTTATATTTTTAAACCAGAGTGGATGAAGAAAAATAGAAGTTCTTTTACTGCTTTAGGTATAAATGTGGACGCTGACATGAACATAATTGTCGAGGCTGCTACTTTTGCCAAATATTCATTGTTTAAGAAAAATAAGAAAATAAATGAGTATCCAAAATATGTTTTTAGCAATAAGAATTGTTCATTAAAACGCGTTTTTGATATTACGTCAGATGATATTTATATAAAGAAAGGCATCTATAATAAAAAAGCAGAAGTTCCCTTTTTTACTATGAGTAGGGAAGACTTGAAAAACAATAAGGTTTACTATTTGTATTACGTATTAAGATTGTTAAAAAGCAAATATGGTAAACTAATTGAATTCTCATTTGATGCGATTGAGATTGCTAAGACTATAGGTGTTGAACGAGATAAAAAGTTTATGAATTATGCGTTGCAAGAAATTAAAGGAATGGAAATTAATCTTGTTAACGTTATTGATGGGACGGAATACGAAGAAGAATTCGATGCTCTAATTGATAAAATACAGGAAGCTATAGGTGTTTGCGGTATAAATACAAGTAAGAATATTGAAAAGGATAAGGCAAATATTTTACTTATCCACAATAAGGAATACTATGAGCAATTAGAATATCCAGACCCTTATAAAAACTTTGAACGTTCAACTATAATTCAATGTATTACAGTTGAAGATAGTGCGGAAAAAATTATAAATGACAATGAAGCAATTACAAATACAATAATTAAGGAAGTCGTTATTAAAAATGACATTTTAAATAAAAAAGATATTTCGTTAGATAACTGGGCATCATACGGCTTTACGTGCGACTGGATATTTGGAAAAGAAAAAGATGGGAAGCAATATTTTATAGTAATTCACCCTAACGGAAGTTTTGAATTATATAATAAATTAGATGACTTTTCTTCATTTGATATTGATATATTAAATGAATGCTCGGACTATTTAACCGATAATAAGGGGAAAGAAAAAACCATTATTGCGTCTACCGATGGAAATATTAATGTCATAACAAGAACAAACAGATATCCGTTGCCAGCGGAAGAAATATTTGAACAAGAAGTACTAAGCCGTAGTAAAGAAGCAAGGGACAAATTTTTGTCTGGTGTAGTGGATATAAATCTTTATGAAGATGGCTCTTATTATAGTACAGGAATAAAGGGAAGTGGAATGAATACTAAGATTATTCGTGCTCCACATTTATATAAAGTTGAGGTTGTTTCAGGCAAAAACATCATAGAGAATATTTTATCAACACTGAGTGCAACATTTGTTAAATATAAATCATTTACGGTGTTGCCGTATCCCGTGAAGTACTTAAGCGAGTATATTTTGATGATTGAAAGTTTATCCTGACTCTATCTTTTCCTTATTCTATTAAAAATTGGAATAGAGGGCGGGTTAATACGAGATTGAGTCCCTGCGAGAGTGAAAATAAATGTGTATTTTTAAAAAATCGCGTTAGAATAAAATATTGTCTACCTTGTTTGATGTCACAAGGTAGACAATTTTTTATAATTAGGTTGTTTTATTGACTTTTGGGTAGACAGGTTGTATATAATTGAGAAATATGTTTAACTACTAATTTAAATTCGATATAAATTATATTTCCTTTAAAATGAAAAAACGCCATATTACATTTAGTAAATATAGCGTTATTTTTAATTAATATTAAAATCCCTAACGGAAGAGCCCTTTTTCCGCCGTTTTTTAATGCTAATTGTTTTCAGTTTGGGCTGAAGGTTCTTCTTCTTTTTTGAAAATAATTTCAACGTCTTCATTTTCAACGTTAAGTTTTTTGGCAATAATTCTTGCAATAAATCCGCTAATTAAAACTATTGCCGTTACTAGCCAACCGCCTAAAATATTAGAAAGTAGCGAATAGTTTGAACTTGCGCCGTAAATTCCACCGCTTTTTATTAAGGCGTATAAATTCCAACCAAGAAAACCTGTTAAAATAATAGGGGCAACGAATTTTACTATCACGTTAAAATACTTAACCGAAAGTTTTGCTTTTTTGGTGTTTTTGTTAATTTCTTCGCAAAGTTTTGGGGTTGAAACAGTCCAACCGATAGCAAGCGTTTCAATAATTCCTATAATAATTAGGTTGTAACTGTTGCACCAGTTATCTAAGATATCAACGAACGCTAGCCCTGCGCCAGTCGTGAAGAATAGCGAAATTACGCCGAGCGCTACGCAAAGCCATAAAATTGTTTTCTTTTTGTTAAACTTAAACTTATCGGCAACGGCGGTTGCAACGCCTTCAACTATAGAATATGCCGAGTTTACCGCTAAAGACGCCAAGCAGAAATAGAATACTAAAGCAAAAATAGAGTTGAAAACACCGCTAGAAGATAGGTTCACTATTGCTTGTGGATAAACGATAAACGCGGTGGTTAAGCCTTGGTCGGTTATAGAACCTAACATTCCAGTTCCAGCCATAGTAGTGAACATAACGAAACTTGCTAAAACGCTGATAGCAAGGTCGCATACCATAATTATAATAGAATCGGCAAAAATGTTTTGGTCTTCTCTCATAAAAGAGCCGTAAGCAAACATTATGCACATCATAATAGATAGCGAATAAAACATTTGCCCAAACGCATCTACCCATAAAGTAGGGTCTTTAAGTTCATTAAGGTTAGGAACGAATAACGCTTTTATGCCTTCAACCGCGCTTGGAAGCGTTGCTCCTCTAATTGCTAAAATAATTAAACAAAGAATTGGAAGAATTACCGTTATTTGACTTGCTTTGCCTATGCTTTTCGTTCCGTTTTTAATGCAGAAGAATATCAAAACCCACGCAATAATTAAACAAATTACAACGCCCCAAGCAATAGTCCCAAAACCAGAAGTCGTGCCGGTCGTTTTAATAAGATTGCCCCATAATTGAGACGCCTCAACGGAATTATTCGTTAGCGGAATAAACTTATAGAACGAAACGCACATTAAAATTATCCAAGCGAACATTACTACGTAGTAAGCGCAAATAAAAAATGCGTTCGTAGTCGGTAGCCAACCGATAGGCTCTAGTTTTTTGTTAAGCGATCTAAACGCAAGCGTTGCGCCACGCCTTGACTTTCTGCCTATGGCTAGTTCCATCATAAGAAGCGGAACGCCTATTGCTACGCCTAAAATAATATAAACGAGTAAAAACGTTGCTCCGCCGTGTTTTGCGCATAGTCCCGGGAAGCGTAATGCGTTTCCAAGCCCTACCGCAGAGCCAACGGCTGCAAATATAAACGCTGCGCGTGAGGTCCAGTTGTTTCTTGAAGTGTCTTGCATAAATTCCTTAAAGTTTGTTTTTTATTCTTTTTCGCCTAGAACGATATAATCTTCGCTCTCAATAGCTTTCTTAATTTTTTCTAGGTCGGCGTTATTGTGAATAATAACGCAAGTTTTTTGTTCGTGAGAGGCTTTGCACGAAACAACCCCTTCAACGCTTAAAACAGCATTGGTTACGTGCTTTTCGCAGTGAGAACACATCATTCCGTCAACTTGTAGAACGGTGGTTTTTGGGGCTAGAGTAGAGCCTTCAATAGTTTTATCTTTTTCGCCTTCTTCTAAAGGGGTAGGCGAAGAAGAATTATCTTCTTGCATATTTTGAACTAAAGGCGAAAAATTGTCAATCGAAACGGAGCAAATTTTGTCATTTTGGCATTTTTCAAATCTAACTTTTTTATAAAAGTTAAGCCTTAGCGCGTTAGTTACTACGAATAGGCTAGATAAACTCATCGCTGCCGCCGCTAGCATAGGGCTTAAATTTATGCCTAAACTTGAGAGAGCGCCCGCCGCTATAGGTATGCAAATAATATTGTAAATAAACGCCCAGAAAAGATTTTGCTTTATAGTTCTTATAACCTTTTTAGAAAGTAGGACTGCGTTAAGTAGCGAAGTTAAATCGTTCATCAAAACAACTTCCGCACTATCCGTTGCAATAAACGAGCCTGAAGATATAGCAACACCAACGTCGGCTTGAGATAGGGAAGGCGCGTCGTTTACGCCGTCGCCAACCATAACTACGGTATATTTTTCTTTTAGGTTTTTAACGATTTCTTGTTTTTGGTTAGGGAAAACTCCAGCAATTACGTTTTCTTCTTTAATGGAGCAAAGTTTTGCTACGGCTTTTGCCGAAAGGGAAGTATCGCCGGTTAGCATAAAAACTTCAATTCCAAGCGTTTGTAATGATTGAATAACGAATTTTGATTCTTCCTTTATGGTATCGAAAACGGCAATTACGCCTACTATTTCATTGTTTTTAGCAAAGTAAATAGGCGTTTTGCCTTGACTTGCTAAATTTTTGCCTATATCTTCAGCGCTTTCAACGTTAATTTGATAGTCTTTCAAAAGAGTAAGGTTTCCAGCAACAAATCTTTCGCCGTTTTTAGTAGCCGTAACGCCAAGCCCTGATAAAACTTCAAAATTATCAGTCTCTTCTAGGTTCAAGCCAAAACTATTCGTTATTGCTTTAGCAAGCGGATGTTCGCTCTTAGTTTCTAAAAGCGTGGCAATATTTATAAGTTCTTGCTCTGTGTAATTATTTAACGCAATTACGTCGCTAACGGAAGGCTTTCCGCTAGTAATAGTTCCTGTTTTATCTAAAACTACTGCGTTAGATTTTCCTAAAACTTCTAAAGATGTTGCCGTTTTGAAAAGCGCGCCAACCTTTGCTCCAACACCGCTTCCAACCATTATGGCAACGGGGGTTGCAAGCCCTAAAGCACAAGGGCAACTAATAACTAAAACTGCAACGCACCTTTGAAGAGAAAACGCAAAACTCTCGCCTATAAGTAACCATATAGCGAAAACGGCTAAAGCAATTGCAATTACGCTTGGAACAAAAATTCCTGCAACCTTATCGGCGGTTTTTGCAATAGGCGCTTTCGATAAAGTTACGTTTTTAACCATTTCAATAATTTTAGAAAGGGTAGTATCGTTACCAACGTTAGTTGCTTTTGCTAAAAAATAACCGTTTAAGTTTATAGTCGAAGCAAAAACTTGGTCGTTTATCGTTTTTTCAACAGGCACGAATTCCCCGGTTAACGTGGATTCGTCAACGCTAGCGCTTCCTTCTATAATTACGGCGTCGGTTGGAATAGAATCGCCGGTTTTTACAACGAAAATATCGCCAACCTTAACGCTTTCAATATCAACTACAATTTCTTTTCCGTCAACTAAAAGGGTGGCGGTTTTAGGTGATAAAGCCATAAGCGATTGAATTGCGCTAGTTGTTTTGCCTTTTGATAGGCTTTCAAGCATTTTGCCTAGCGTAATTAAAGTAACTATCATCGCAGAGCCTTCAAAATAAAGGTCGCCTAAAAATTGAGTTATTTGAATAAACGCGCCGTTTTGACAATACACGGCAATTTTAATAGTAACGGCTAGGCTATAGATAAAACTTGCGCCGGAGCCTAAAGCAACTAAAGAATCCATATTAGGCGAAAGTTTTATAAGGGCTTTAAAACCGTTTATGAAGAATTTTCGGTTTATAATTAAGATTGCTAAACAAAGTGAAAGTTGAATTAAAGCGTTTGTTAAAGCACCCAAATTAGTGTTGAAAAATTCAGGTAGATATAGCCCTAGCATTTTTCGCATTGAAAAATACATTAAGAAAATAAGAAGAACAAAAGACGGTATTAGCCTTTTAATAATTTCTTTCGTTTCTTGCGATAACGGGCTTATAGGCTGGCTTTTTTGATTATTTTCATCAATAAGTTTAGCCGTATAGCCTGCTTTTTCAACGGCAAGAATAATATTATCTACCGAAGTTTCTTCGCTAAAAGTTACTTTCATTTCGGCAGTGATTAAATTTACGAAAACTTCGCTAACGCCTAAAACGTCTTTTACGGACTTTTCAACTTTTTGTTGGCAAACCGCGCAACTCATCCCAAAAACTTTGAAAATTTTCGTCATTTTTCTGCTCCTTAAAAGTAACAAATTATTTATAGATTATACAATAATTAGCCAAATTTGTAAAGTTTTGAAATAAAAAATAATAATGCGTTGCAAAAAATTAAAGTATGTTGTATAATATAGTTACTAAATTTTACAATTTGAAGGTTTTTTATGCAAGAGAATATTTTAATAACCGATGCAAAACTTATAAACGGGCTTTACGGCGAAAGCGATAAGTATATGATGCAAGCAAAACTTGAAGATTTTTTATCCGCCGTTCAAAACGCGCATACGTTTATGCCAAGAGATCAAGTTGAAAACGATCCAACAAAAAAGCAAATAATTGCTTATTGCGTAATAAGAAAAGGCGATGAAATTTTCGTTACAAAACGCCTAAAAAAGCAAAGCGAAAAACGCCTTCACGACCGCCACTCAATAGGCGTTGGCGGGCATATTAACACAACTGATTTAACTAGTGAAAACGTAGTTTTGGTCGGTATGGAAAGAGAACTTTTTGAAGAAGTTTATATAAACGATGATTTTACGGCAGAGTTTTTAGGTATTATTAACGATAATTCCACTTCCGTAAACAGCGTGCATTGTGGCGCGTGCTTTATGATAAACTTAAAAAGTGGCGATTGCTTAGTTAAAGAAACGGATAAAATGGAAGGCTTTTTCGTGCATAAAGATAAGTTGAAAGATTATTTTGACGTTATGGAAGGCTGGTCGCAAATAGTAATAAATACAATTTTCTAAAAAATTAAAAAAGATGAATAAAATCTCCCAAACAAGTCGATAATCGGCTTATAGGGAGGTTTTTTTATTATGCAACTTAAAGATAGTCAAACTTATTTAAATTTAGCAAGAGCCTATTCTGGCGAGTGTCAAGCGATGGTAAGATATCGTTTTATCGAATATGGCGCAAGGATGAAAGGCTATAACGCAATGGCGGAATTTATTGATAAAATAGTTTACAATGAATTCAACCACGCAAGAATGTTTTATACGGCAATTCAATCTGCGTCGAAAGAGCCGATTGACAACATTGAAATTTGCGCTGGCACGCCTTTTAGAGAAAAGTGGGATTTAACCGATAACTTAAATTTTGCCGCAATGGGAGAAAACACTGAAGTGGAACTATACCGTGAGTTTTCAAAGGTGGCAAAGGAAGAAGGCTTTGATGATATTGCTAATTTATTTATGGAAATTTCTAAAATTGAGGCAAAGCACGAAAGGATGTTTGCGTGTTTGCACGATCACATGCTAAACGGAACGCTTTATTCAAGAGATAAAAAGACAAAATGGGTATGTTCTGGTTGCGGTTATGAAGAAACAAGTAACGAAGCGTTTGAAATTTGCCCGGTTTGTAAGCAAAAGCAAGGCTTTATTGAAGTTGAGTGTAAAGTCTAAAAGTCTAAATCGTTCATAAACTTGGCGAATTTGTGCTCTATTTTTGCTTAAAAAAATTAAAATTTTTTGTTAGAATTATTAAAACGCTATAAGAAGTTTGCAGGACGAAAGGACTGCAAATGGATGGAACTCCGGAGAATTCCGTTAAATCGAATACCGAAGGGGCAACCACTAGATACTCGTTTGAACTTTTCTCGTTCAAACGAGTTTTCTTTTATTTCTTCTAGGTTTTTACCATTTATTATCTCTAAGCACTCTTTTTTATTGAGTCGTTT
This sequence comes from Christensenellaceae bacterium, assembly GCA_045586885.1. GTDB lineage: Bacteria > Bacillota > Clostridia > Christensenellales > Borkfalkiaceae > UBA4636. The sequence goes on along the minus strand of JAZNBE010000014.1, from coordinate 1,508 downwards.
AGTTTCACGCTTGTTGGTGTTGTAGAGAATAATAACCTTATCGTCAAATAAAAACACACGGTTTATAAACGAGTTAAAGAACTCGTTTTTTTCTTGCCCATTTTCATACTGTTTTCTAGCGTAATAGTTAAGAAACGTCCTAACGTCAACAAGTTCTAACGGCTTAATTTGTTTAGCCTTTTCAACGGCAATTTTCGCTTCTAAATCTTCTTGCGTTGCTTCAAGAGAGAGTAGTTTTTCTTTTGTGGACTTAGTGTAAATACCTTCTTCTATCGCAGTTAAAATTTTATCAATAGACTTTTTAACAGTTTTCAAGTCTTTTTCAAAAAGCAAGTAGTGCCGTTGGCTTTTCAATTTCAGCATTAAAGTTATCAACTACCGTTTTAGCAATTTTATCAATGACTTTCGGTGTTAAAACATATTCAACCGTTGCACCGAAAACTATGCTTTCAATATAGTCTTGCTTAACGTTTTTCTTACTGCAACTAGTTTTATCGGATTTTCTTCCAAAACATTTATAGTAGTGGTAAACTCTTCCGTTATGGCTCGTTCCTGTTTCGGCAGTAATTGTATTGCCACAATATCCACAGTACATTTTGCCACTTAATATGTATGGGTTTTCGTGGTAAACTTCACGCTGACGATGTTTGTACCCGTCCATAATCAAATTGCACTCCTTAAATAGTCTTTTGTCAACGATAGGTGGAACGACGTCGGGGTAAGTTGTTCCGTCAACTGTCACAATTCCTATATACTTTTCGTTACGAATCATACGGCAAATCCCCGTCATTGTAAATGCTTTTCCGTTTTTAGGCTTAATGCCTTGGCTGTTTAATCTATCGACTATTGATTTTCCTTTTTCGCCGTTACGATAGCGATTGAAAACGTCTCTAACAATTTCGGCTTCTTCGGGGTTTACTACCCATTTTTTGTTCACGATATTATAACCGAGTAGGGTGTAGCCACCAATAAAATGACCTTTTAATAGGCTCTCTTCAACGCCACGCTTTGTCTTTTGTGAAAGTTCGGCGGAGTAATACTCCGCCATACTTTCTAAAACGCCTTCAATTAAAATTCCGCTTGCGTCGTCCGAAATGTTTTCTTTTGCCGATAAAACCCTAACGCCGTTTTTCTTTAACTTTGCTTTATAGTTTGCGCTGTCGTACCTATTACGAGCAAAACGGTCTAATTGATAAACTAACACTTACTCAAAATGTTTCTTTTTACTGTCGTCAATCATTTTAAGAAACTGCGGTCGTTTATCCGACGTGCCTGTAAGCGCATGGTCTATGTATTCGGCGATAATGGTAATATCGTTTCTCTTTGCAAAATCGTAGCATTCACGTAATTGACCTTCAATAGATTGCTCGGTTTGTGCGTGTGAACTAAATCTTGCGTAAATTACTGCTTTCTTTTTCATAATTCCTCCTTGTTGCCGAAAAGTGCTTTCGGCGTTAAATTTTTAATATCTCCTCCGCTATTTGCGAAGTCTAAATTTTGTTTGCAAG
>JAZNBE010000013.1:0-12964 GCA_045586885.1 Christensenellaceae bacterium | reverse complement strand
GGTTAAAATATAACTGCTTACGCAGTTGGCGTTCGCTACGCTCGGCTACACTGTTTACTGCGTAAACAATATCACTTTTAGCCACAAGGCTAAAAATATAACTAAATTATTTAACTATTTTGTGTAAAGATAAAGCCCACCATATTTCGCTTTTTGCGAAGTATAGTGGGCTACACTTTTGTTATTGCTTAAAAATCCCTACGTCTATTAAAGTTTGCTATGGTTTTTTTATTTTATTTAAGCGATTCTATAAATTTTTTAATTCTTGAAAGCGCTTTTTGCAAGTCTCTTAAACTATAAGCGTAACTAATTCTAATAAAGTTCTTTCCACATTCGCCGAACGCATCGCCGGGAACTACCGCTACTAACTGTTCGTCAAGCAAACGGTTAGCAAACTCTTCGCCAGTCATACCAAATTTTTCAACGCTAGCAAAAACGTAAAAAGCGCCTTTAGGGTAAACACATTCAATTCCCATTTCTTCAAATTGAGAAAGAATAAACCTTCTACGCTTATCGTATTCTTCACGCATTTCTTTTACGCACTCAAAATCGTTTTCGAAACAATCTTCAAGGCAAGCAATACCTGCGTGTTGGCTAATGGTTGGAGCGCACATAATAGCGTATTGATGCACCTTGTACATCGCTTCCATTATTTCGCTAGGAGCAAGCGCGTAACCTAAACGCCAACCAGTCATAGCGAACGCTTTAGAAAAACCGTTAATAACTATCGTTCTTTCTTTCATATTCTCAAGCGTTGCAATAGATGAGTAAGTTCCTTCATACGTTAGTTCAGCGTAAATCTCATCGCTTATTACAATAAGGTCGTTTTCTATAATAAGTGGGGCTATAAGTTCATAATCAGCCCTTTCCATAACTGCGCCTGTTGGGTTGTTAGGGTAGCAAAGAAGAATAGCTTTAGTCTTATTAGTTATAACCTTTTTCAAGTTTTCAGGCGTTACTTTAAACTCAGTTTCAGCCTCGCACTTAATTGAAACTGGAACACCGCCAGCCAAAGTTACGCAAGGAGCATATGATACGTAGCACGGATCGATTATTAAAACTTCATCACCCGGATTGACAAGAGAACGGATAGCGCAATCAACTGCTTCAGATGCGCCTATCGTTACCAGAATTTGATCTTTTTCGCTATAAGTTAAGCCAAAACGTTCTTTATAGTATTTAGAAATAAGTTCGCGAAGTTTAGGCAAACCCCAGTTGCTCGTATAGTGCGTGTAGCCTTTACGAATTGCCGTCATAGCGAAATCTCTACCACTCCAAGGCGTATCGAAATCCGGCTCGCCAACACCTAACGATATTGCTCCTTTCTTTTCTGAAACTATATCGAAAAACTTTCTAATACCTGAAGGCTTAATATCTTTAGCGCTTTTACTTAAGTATTTAGAATAGTCCATTATTCGTGAATTTTTAAGCGTTTATCTTGCTCGTCGAAAGAAACAAGTTCAACACCGCCCTCCTTATACTTTTTCAAAATAAAGTGCGTTGCAACGGAAACTACGCTTTCTAAAGTAGAAAGCCTTTCGGAAACAAACATAGCAACTTCACGCATAGTAGAGCCTTCAAGCGTTACGCAAAAATCGTATGCTCCGCTCATAAGATAAACGTTTTTAACTTGAGGAAGGTTAGAAATTTCTTGCGCAATTTTTTCAAAGCCCTTTCTTGCTTGTGGCGTTACTTTAACTTCAACTAACGCGTCAACAACTTCTTTGTAAATTTTTTCATCGTCAACCACGGCGGTATATTTCAAAATAACGCCGTCGTTTTCAAGCTTTTCGATAGTTTCTTCAACTTCTTTTTTAGAAACGCCTAACATATCTGCAATAGTTTTAGCAGAATATCTTGCGTCTTCTTGCAAAAGTTTTACAATCTTTTTAGAAATTGTATTCATAAAATCAACCTTCTTTTAATTTTTTTGCCCCTATGTTTACAACCAAATTATTTTGGGCATAATATATTAGGGGTGGTATTATGTTTTTGGGTTTAATAATAGGAATAATAATCGGCGCTAATTTTGGGCTTATAATCTTCTCTCTAATTAACGTTAGCGGAAAAGAAAAAAACTAAAATTTAATAAAAACAACCTTTCTTATTACCTATTTTATTCGTTTATGCTATTTATTAATATAACATATTATAAAAGCGGTGTCAATCACAAGTTTAAAAAAACGGTTTAAATATTAAAAATGCTCACAAAGAAAAACCTTGTGAGCATTTTTTACTAAAAACTAACTTTTTTAAAATTTTGACTATCTTTGAACTCTACCAGAGCCATCGCCACCGGCAAGTTTAAGAACTTCGTCAACGCTAACCATATTGAAGTCGCCTTCAATGGTGTGCTTTAAGCAACTTGCAGCAACTGCAAATTTGATTGCTTTTTGACCAACAAACTTTTGACCTAAAGCGTAAATTAAACCTGCGCCAAAGCTATCCCCGCCACCAACGCGGTCAACGATATGGATAGGATATTTCTTAGAGAAGAAATAATCGTTACCATCGTAAAGCATAGCAGCCCAGTTATTATCGTTAGCAGAAATGCTCTCACGAAGCGTAATTGCAACGTGCTTGAAACCAAATTTTTCTTTTAATTGACGAGCAACGCTCTTGTAACCTTCATAGTCAAGCTTACCGCTAGTAATGTCGGTATTTTCAGCGGAAATGCCGAATACGTCGTGAGCGTCTTCTTCGTTAGAAATGCAAACGTCAAGATATTGACATAATTTAGACATAGTCTTACCAGCTTGTTCTCTAGTCCAGAGTTTTTTGCGGTAGTTAAGGTCACATGAACAAACAATATTGCGTTTTTTCGCTTCGATTAACGCTTCTTCGCAAATTTCAGCAACTTCTGGAGATAAAGCGGCGGTAATACCGGTAAAGTGGAACCAATCAACGCCTTCAAAAATCTTAGCCCAGTCAAAATCGCCTTTCTTAGCGGTTGAAATTGAAGAATGTGCTCTATCGTAAATAACCTTGCTAGGACGTTGGCTTGCGCCTTTTTCACAGAAATAAATACCTACTCTTTCGCCACCACGAACGATTTTGCTAGTGCCAACGCCAAAGAAACGAAGTTTGTTGATGGCAAGTTGACCGATATCGTGATCAGGAAGTTTGGTTACGAAATCAACGTCAATACCATAGTTAGCCAAACTAACTGCAACGTTTGCTTCCGCGCCACCGTAGGTTGCAAGATACTTTTCCGATTGAATAAATCTGTTATAAGCCTCAGGAGCGAGTCTTAACATAATTTCACCAAAAGTTACTACTTTCATATTTCCTCCTAGCGCAACTAAGCGCATAAATTATATTTTAATTATAATATCAAAAGAAAAATAAGTCCATTGTTTTAAGGCTAGATTTATGCACAAACAAGACATTTTTGCAAAATTTTACCATTTTTTTGCTTAAAAATATATTTTTAAGCCAAATTTTTAAACTTTTTTAGACTAAATTCAGTCTTTTTTATATTCTTCCATAAGCGCCTTAAACGCAGGTAAGGACCTTAAAATTTGTTCTTTAGAAACGCAATAAGAAATTCTTGCGTGCGTCTTAACGCCAAAACCTACCCCCGCTACGATTAAAAGTTCGTGCTTTAGCGCGCGTTTTGAAAACTCTTCGCCGTCTCCTGACGGAGATTTTACGAACAAGTAGAAAGCGCCGTCCGGCTTAGCAAATTCATAGCCGTAAGAAGATAGCGCATCGCATAAAATATCACGATTTTCTTTATACGCTTCTACGCTAGACGTTTTATCAACGCAATCCATAACGACTTTTTGCATAAGACTTGGCGCGCAAACGTAACCTAAAGCCCTTCCAGCGCCACAAATCGCAAAATAAATGTTTTGAGCGTCGTCGCAATTAGGTGAAACCGCAATATAGCCAATTCTATCGCCCGGAAGTGATAAAGATTTTGAATATGAATAGCATACTATAACGTTTTTGTATAAATTCATAAGGTATGGGACGTCCGCGCCGTAAGATAGTTCTCTATAAGGCTCGTCGCAAACGATATAAATACTATGACCGTATTCTTTTTGTTTTTTCTCTAATAAAGAAGTAACTTTTTTTAGTGTTTCTAACGAATAAACTACACCGCTAGGGTTATTAGGACTATTCAAAATTATGGCTTTAACCGACTTATTGAGGCACTTTTCTAAATTTTCTATGCTAATTGACATATTCTCATCAGGCTCGGCAACTAAAAATTTTGCGCCTGCAGTTTGAGTGAAAACTGCGTATTCTGGAAAGTAAGGAGCAACCGCTAAAACGCTATCGCCCTCAACGCATAGACTTGATAGAGTTATGGTTAAAGACGCCGCCGCGCCACAAGTCATATAAATTAAGTCAGGTGAAATTTCAACGCCAAATCTCTTGTTAATACTATCGGCAATAGTTTTTCTAACTAAAAAATCGCCTTGAGCCGAAGTATAGCCGTGAAGGGTTATAGCGTCATCGTTTTTAATATGCGAAATAATACTCTCGTCAACGTCCTTTGGCGGAGCAATACTAGGGTTGCCTAAACTAAAATCAAATACGTTTTCTTCGCCGATTTCGGCTTTTCTCTTTTTGCCATATTCAAAAAGTTCTCTAATAACGCTTCTTTTAGTTCCAAGCGCTAAATATTTTTCATTTACCATTTTAAATCTCCAAATCTAATAATTTGCAAGCGTTTTTATAAAAAATTTTTTCTTTTTCTAAATCAGTAAGTGCAAGTTCTTTTATTTTCTTTACGTATTCAACTTGACTTACCCAAGGGCTATCAGTCCCAAACAAAATTTTATCTGCGGTATGTTTTTTAACAATACGTGTGAACAAATCTTCGCCCATACCTAGTGAAAAACTAGTATCAAAATAAACGTCTCTTCCAGATAGCCTTTCAAACGATTCTTGGAATAAATCCATCGCGCCCATATGCGCTAAAACAAGTTTTTCGTGTTTAACTTGCTCTAAAAGATTTATAATTCTATCAACCGACGCAACGTCGCAACTAGAAAACGAAGCGTCAAGCCCAGTATGAATTACGGTAATTAACCCTTTCTTTTCGGCAAGTTCAACTGTTTTCAAAACGCAATCGTCATCAATATTAACACCTTGAAAAAACGGATGAATTTTTATTCCTTTAAACGAATTTGAAACTATCAAATCAATCGCTCCGTTTAAATCTTCCATTAAGGGATGAATAGGCGCAAACGATAAAACTTTCGCTTGTTGATTATTCTCTTCGACTAACTTAGAAAGAGTTGATTCAAAGCGTTCAACGTTAGTAAGAATAGGAAGGTTTACAGAAAGGCTAACTTTCGCCTTTTCCATTTCACTTGTTAAATCACAATATCTTCCGCCGATTGCATTTTCATAGCCTGATGATTTTTTCAAATTTTCAACTGCTTTCTCTGCAATTTTATCAGGAAAAATATGAGTGTGAAAATCAATAACTTTTATCATAAATTCGCCTTAAAACTATAGCCACACGCATAAAAAGTGTGGCTATAGGTCGATTATCGTGTTATTTACTTTGATAAAATTCTTTCAGCAAGTTCCGCGTTATTAACTTTCGCAACGATTTTTGCGCCTTCATGGTGAGCGGATAAACCATACATATATTCAATGTTGATTTTATTATCGCAAAGTTTAGAAACGATTTTTTCTAGCGCGCCTGCTTGATGAGAAGTTTCTATTATTATAACGGTTGAAACCATAGAAGTAAAACCGCTCAAAGATAATGCTTTGCTACCTTTTTCAGCATCGTCAACGATAATTCTCAAAATACCGTAGTCGCTAGTATCTGCAAGAGATAAAGACAAAATATTAACTTTTTCTCTTTTTAAAACGTTAAGAACTTCGCTAAGTCTGCCTTCTCTGTTTTCTATAAAAACTGAAATTTGCTTAGATAACATAATTCATTTTCTCCTTATTATTTTTTAAACGATATTAAATAAGCACGCGCTTATCAACTACGTGGCAAGCCTTACCCATTGAGCGTTGAATTGAATTAGGCTCAACCAAAGTAATTTTAACGGCAAGCCCAAGCGCTTGAGTAACGGCTTTATTGATTTTCTCTTTTACTTTTTCAAGATGACGGATTTCATCAGAGAAATCTTTTTCGGTAAGTTCAACTTGAACTTCAATCGTATCAAGATTATTCTTTCTATCAACGATAATAAGGTAATGTGGGGTTGCCTCCTTAACTTCTAAAAGAGCGGCTTCTACTTGGCTTGGGAATACGTTTACGCCACGAATAATAAGCATATCGTCGCTTCTACCCTTAAAGCGCGAAATTCTAGCCGAAGTTCTTCCACATTCACATTTAGCGTAAGATATGGAAGTTAAGTCTTTAGTTCTATAACGAATAAGTGGCAAGCCTTCTTTAGATAAAGTTGTGAAAACGAGTTCGCCTACTTCATCTTCTCCAAGCGGTTGCAAAGTTTCTTGGTCAACGATCTCGGCAAGGAAGTGGTCTTCGCAAATATGAAGTCCTTTATGATATTCACAATCGCACGCAACGCCAGGTCCCATCATTTCGGAAAGACCATAAATATCGTGCGCGGAAATGTTTAATCTAGACTCAATTTGCTTACGCATATTTTCAGTCCAAGGCTCTGCGCCACAAATAGCCGATTTTAATTTAATTTTATCTAAAAGGTTTTCTTGCTCTAAAACTTCACAAATATGAAGAAGATACGACGGCGTGCAAGCAATAGCAGTTGCGCCAAAGTCAACCATCATAGTGGTGAGTTTTTTAGTATTACCAGTTGACATAGGAACGGTAGTAGTTCCAACCTTTTCCGCGCCGTAGTGAAGACCAAGCCCACCGGTAAACAAGCCGTAACCGTAAGCAACCTGAATAATATCATCTTTTCCAACGTTAGCCATTGAAAGACATCTAGCCACGCACTCCGCCCACATATCAATATCGGCAGACGTGTAGCCTACGACAGTTGCTTTTCCAGTAGTTCCTGAAGATGCGTGAACGCGCACGATATCTTTATTAGGAACTGCAAACGTGCCAAAAGGATAATTATCACGAAGGTCATCCTTTGTTGTAAAAGGAAGTTTCGCAACGTCTTTAAGCGTTTTAATATCGCTTGGCTTTACTCCAGCATTTTCCATCTTCTTGCGATAGTATGGAACTTTATCATACGCAAGAGCAACCGTTTTTTGCAATCTTTCTAATTGAATAGCCTCAAGTTTAGATCTTTCAGCGCATTCAATTTCTTTGTTCCAAATCATAAAATCACCTTCTAATTTATAAAATTCAACTAATAAGTGGGGCTATAAGCCCGTTATTAAGCGTTTTAGCAGTTTTCGTAACCAAAAAGGAAAGCCTTTTTATTAAGTTCAACGGTCTTAGGCGGAACGGTTTCTTCAATAACTTTTAACCAAGCCTCAACCGAGAAATCAAGATGTTTTGCCGCAAGCCCTAAAACTATAAGATTGAAAACTCTAGCGTTACCCATTTTAATTGCCTCTTCTTTTGCGTCAACGGAATAAACAACGTGGTTTTTCTTAAGGTCTTCAACAATATTTTCAGGGTATTTCATAGCGCCCGTTACTACTGGCATAGGGTCGATACGAACGTCGTTCAAAACGATAACGCCATCGTCTTTCAAAAATTGTTCGTAACGTTTTGCCTCTAAGCGTTCAAAAGCAATCAACAAATCCGCCGAGCCTTCTTCAACGATAGGTTCATAAACCTTTTCGCCGTATCTAACGAAAGTAACTACGCTACCGCCACGTTGAGCCATACCGTGCACTTCCGATAGTTTTACGTCATAGCCGGCGTTAATCATAAGTTTACCTAAAATCCTACTAGTTAAAAGCGTGCCTTGACCGCCAACGCCAACTATCATAATATTTTTCGTTTGCATAGCCATAATTACACCCCTTTAATAAGTTCAATCGCATCAAACGCGCAGTAAGAAGTGCAAAGCCCACAACCATTACACATTGATTGATCAATCTTAATCTTTCCATCGTCAGTTTTAGTTAAGGCAGGGCAACCTATTGATAAACATCTACCGCACTTTTTGCACTTTTCAGAAACTTCTTTACACTTATCCTTAAAGGTAATGCCCTTTAGTAAAACGCAAGGTGATTTAACAATGATAACCGAAAGTTCGTTTGCCTCAAGTTCTTGTTTGAGAAGTTTTTCTAAGCCAACGGTATCGAAAGCCGAAATTTCAGTAACACGTTTAACGCCAAGCGCTTGACAAAGATTAGCAATGTTTATAGCGTGGGTTTCTTCGCCCATAAGCGTTTTACCAGTTGCAGAGTGGTCTTGATGTCCAGTCATTGCGGTGATAGAATTATCTAAAATCATAACAACGCCGGTAGCCTTGTTATAAACCATATTCATAAGCGAATTAACGCCAGTATGAAGGAAAGTTGAATCACCGATACAAGCAACCCAGTTTTTTACGTAATCCGAACCGTTAGCCTTTTCAATGCCGTGTAGCATAGAAATGCTAGCGCCCATGCAAACTGCGGAATCAATAACGCCAAGCGGTTGAACTGCGCCAAGCGTATAGCAACCGATATCGCCTGCGGCGTGGAGTTTCATTTTCTTTAACACCGAGAAAGTGCTTCTATGCGGACAACCAGGGCATAAAATAGGTGGGCGCATAGGAATTGTAGCATCGCCGTTTTTAGCGTTTACAGGCTTATTGAAGGCTTTTTTGAGCATATTCGCGCTATATTCGCCTTGAATTGTGAAAAGTTCTTTTCCAACGCAATCAATGCCTTGAGCCTTAACTTGTTCTTCGATGAACGGGAAGAGTTCTTCAAAAACAACTAATTTTTTAACCTTTTTGCTAAACTCTTTAATAAGCCCCATAGGGAGCGGATTAATTAAGCCAAGTTTCAAAACCGATGCTTCAGGCATTGCCTCTTTAACGTAATGGTAAGCAATTCCGCTAGTGATAAAACCAATTTCACCAGATAAAATTTCCATTTTATTAATGCTAAAAGACGCGCCTTCATCGGCTAAGCGTTTAAGGTTTTCTTCAACGATAACGTGCCTTTTTTTAGCGTTACCGGGCATCATAACGTTTTTAGCGATATTCTTCTCATAAGGTTTATTTTCAAGTTCAACTCTATCACAAAGTTCAACCAAGCCTTGAGAGTGAGCAAGTCTAGTAGTCGTGCGAAGGATAACAGGCACGTCGTATTTTTCGCTCATTTCAAAAGCAAACTTAGTAAAGTCTTTAGCCTCTTGAGAATCGCTAGGCTCGAGTAGTGCCACGCACGATGCTCTTGCGTGATTTCTCGTATCTTGTTCGTTTTGCGAACTATATAGTCCTGGGTCATCCGCAACGCAGAAAACAAGCCCACCGTTAGAACCGATATAGCCAACGGAATAAAGTGGATCGCTAGCAACGTTCAAGCCAACGTGTTTCATACACGCCATACTTCTCGCGCCAGTCATCGACGCGCCGATAGCAACTTCCGCCGCAACCTTCTCGTTAGGCGACCATTCGCAATAAATTTCAGGGTATTTAGCAATATATTCACTAATTTCGGTGGAAGGAGTGCCGGGATACGCCGCAGAAACCTTAACTCCAGCCTCATACGCGCCACGAGCAATCGCCTCGTTACCTAACATCAATTTTTTCATTAAATTTTGCTCCTTAAGTCAGTAACTCTTTTCGCCTTACCTTCAAAACGTTTGAGTGTATTTGGCGAAACGATAGTAATTTTCGCATCAAGACCAAGAACGGTCATAAGCCCTTTTTTGAGTTTAAGTTCAATATTTTTAATCTTAGAATACTCGTCGGTAATCGTTAAAAGTTCGACCTTAATTTCGAGTTTATCGCTATAGCCTTCGCGCCAAACGATAATTTCGTAATGTGGGCCAAGTTCATCAATACTTAAAACGACCTCTTCTATTTGGCTAGGGAAAACGTTAACTCCACGAATTTTAAGCATATCATCACTTCTACCTGATAAGTTTTCCATACGGCAGAACGTTCTTCCGCACTCGCACTTATCATAGAAAAGCCTAGTGATATCTTTGGTTCTATAACGAATAAGTGGCAGTGCCTCTTTAGAAATGCAAGTAATAACAAGTTCGCCCTTAGAGCCCGGAGGCAAAACTTCTTCGGTAACAGGGTCGATAATTTCAGGAATAAAGAAATCTTCGTTGATATGCATACCGCAAGTTTTTTCACACTCACCGGAAACGCCGGGGCCCATAAGTTCGCTCATACCATAGTTAGAAGTAACTAAAACGTGATCGCCCCAAGCCTTGTGCACTTCATCACGCATAGCGTCGGTCAAAAGTTCACTACCAAGTAGCGCGGTTTTAACGAACAAATCTTTTTTAGGATCTAAACCCATAGCCCTTGCAACTTCGGCAAGGCGTAAGCAGTAAGAAGGCGTAGCAACCAAAAGCGAAGTTTTGAAATCTTTCATAAACATAATCTGCTTTTCGCTATTTCCAGTAGAAGACGGAACGATAGCAGAGCCGATAGCCTCTAAGCCGTAGTGAAGCCCTAAAGCGCCGGTAAACATACCGTAGCCAAAGCAAATTTGAGAAACGTCAGTCTTTTGAGCGCCCCCCATACACGCAATACGCGCCACGCACTCAGTCCAAACCTTCAAGTCCTTAAGCGTATAACCAACGACGGTAGGTTTACCTGTAGTTCCGGAAGATGCGTGAATTCTTACAAGTTCGTCTTGTGGAACGGCAAAAAGCCCGAACGGATAATTATCACGAAGGTCTTGTTTAGTAACGAACGGAAGTTTTTTAAGATCTTCAAGCGATTTAATATCGCAAGGCTTAACGCCCAAATCATCCATTTTTTTGCGGTAAGGAGCAACGTTATTATAAACGTAATTAACCGTTTCAATAAGCCCCTTTAGTTGAATTTCTTCAATTTTTTCTCTTGAATAAGTTTCGGCTCTAGACCAAATCATTTTAAAATACCTTTAATCAAATCCTTATATGCTAGTTACAAATTATTTTATCACTTTTAATAACAAAAATCAACACATTATTAAAGTTTAATAATATCAAATAAAATTTGATATTAAATTTAAGTTTTATTAAATATCTTCAGGTGATTTCTCAAACGCAAATTGAACGACTTTTTCATCAAGCGGTTTAGTAAACGTTGAAACAACTAAAACGATAATAACTGAAACAACCATACAAATTACGCCGATAATTGGCGAATAACCAACGCCAGTTTTTAAAATTAAGCCAAAGCTTGAGCCGTCAGAACCTAAAACACCGAAAACGATAACTAAAACAACGGTTAAAACGAGCCCTGAAATAACCGAAGTTAAAGCCGCTGTTTTTGTAATGTTTTTCTTATAAAGCCCTAGAACGAAAGGTCCAAAGAAACAACCTGAAAGCGTTCCCCACGAAAGCCCCATAAGATAAGCAATGGCAGTAATATTAAACAAGTTATTTAAAACCGCAAGCACAACCGACAAAACAACGAAAATTAAACAAATTAAGCGCATAGCAAAGGTAATTTGCTTATCGGTAGCGTCCTTTTTAATAACGCCTTTGATAAGGTCAACCGATAAAACGGACGATGCCGACAGTGAAACCGACGCAAGAGTTGACATACTTGCCGACAACACAAGCACGGCAATAAGCCCAAAAAGCCCGGCAGGCACAACCCTTTCAAGCATAAGTGGAATAATATTATCCGTTCCGCCTTGAGGAATTGAATCGAAGAATAAATGACCAAACCCGCCGATAAGGTAAGCAATAACGCCAACGATAAGCGCAAAAATAGTGGTAACGATAGTTCCCTTTTTGATAGCATCGTTATCGCGCACGGAATAATACTTATGCACCGTTTGAGGAAGACCGTAAACGCCTACCGAAGTTAATAAAATTAAAGCGATTAACATAACGAGCGGAGAGTTCAAAAAGCCGTTATCACCATAAGGCGCAACGAAACCAAAGCCGGAATCAATTAGCGTTTGAAAACCTGAAAAACCGTTAACCTCAGGTGAAACAATAAAACAAACTATCATAACCACAACACCAACGAGCATAATAATACCTTGGCAAAAATCGCTAATAGAAGTTGCTAAGTAGCCACCGAAAACAAGGTAGATAGCCGTAAGAACGGCAAGACCTATGGTAACGATAGTTCCGTCAATACCGAACATAACGCCAAAAAGATTACCAAGCCCGTTATAAACTGACGCAGCGTAAGGCAAAAGGAAAACGAAAATAACTAGCGCGCTCAAAGTTTTTAAAGCCTTGCTATCGTAACGTTTTTCAAAAAACTCAGGCATAGTTTTAGCCGAGAGTTTTCTAGTCATATTTTTGGTTCTTCTAGCCATAATTTTCCAAGCAAGAAGTCCGCCTATAAGCGCGTTACCGATACCAATCCACGTTGCCGCAAGGCCATAACTCCAACCGAACTTACCTGCATAGCCAATAAAAATTACAGCTGAAAAATAAGTAGTTCCATATGAAAAAGCGCTCATCCAACCGTTAATGCCTTTCTTACCCGCAAGCAAGAAATCATCAACGGTGTTAGCTTTTTTACGAGTGTAAAAAGCGATAGCAACTAGCATAACGACGTAAAGTGCCAAAACAACATAGTTTAACCAATCCATAATCTTCTCCTAAATAAACTTCTTCTAAATAAACTTCCCTAAACAAAAAATCGGCTTTGCTTGAGCAAAGCCGTTGTTTTTTAATGCGTGCAAACAAAAGACGTTGTCCAAATCACAAAATCTTAAAAAACAAACCTATTAAAATAATAATAGTAAGATCTTCTCATAAAACTCGCCTTTTTTTCTATAACAATATTATACTCTTGCAAAATAACTTTGTCAATGATTTTAAGAAAAAACGCTGAATTTTACTTATTAAAAAAACTCCAAAAAACTATCTATGAATAAAAGCACACTTTTATTGCATAATTCATTCGTTTTAGGGCGAATTTTTGCATAAAATGCTGTTTTTAAATAAAAATATGAAAAA
>JAZNBE010000012.1:0-15415 GCA_045586885.1 Christensenellaceae bacterium | reverse complement strand
AAATGGGATTACTTAAAAGACTTTACCATGACCGAACAAAAATTCGAATGGCAATGTGGTAAAGATTGCTCTTCTGTGTGGGATGCATTGATACAGTTTAGACCTAGTGGCGTACGCGTAAAAAGACCTAGCGTATTCCCCGCTCTTGTTGCAATGGTTCAAATTCCTGTCATAGGAAAGGTTAAACGTAGACTGACGCCTAGAGAGGCTGCCCGTCTACAAAGTTTCCCAGATACATTTATATGCAATAGCAACGACCACCAAGCATACAAGCAATTTGGCAACGCTGTTAATGTAAAAGTAATTGAATATATGGCAAAGCAATTGTTCGCTCAAAAAAAGGAAACTATGGAAGATAAATTTATAGAATTTGCAAAATTAATTGAAAAACTAGTCAAAATCCCTAATATGACCTTAACTGAAAAAGAAACGGAACTTATAAAGGAAATGTTGGCTCAAATATTGGAAAACAACCCGAACTACGGACCTCAAACAAAACGAGTGTTTAAGGCCATGCTCGACACAGCAAAACACCCTATGGATTTGGCAGTAGAATTGCAAGCATATATTGCGACTCATAATATAATGTTATAAAAATAAGGATACAAAGGAGAACTTTTTTGAAAGATACGTCTTGGATAAAACCACATTTAACGGAATATTTTTCACCACAACGCAGCAATTTAAAGTGTGCGATGCTTCTTGATGAAAAAATTTGCTTATTTGGCGGTAAATTATACAAGTATTATTCTTTTGAAGACCCATACTCCCTGAAAAACCTTTACGATAAAACTATACACTTTAGCAAACCTGAAAGATTTAACGACCCGTTTGACTGTGCTCTGGGTTTTTCTCTCGATAAAGCCGTAGCGGCTTTTTTACCAAGCGTTATAGACACTAAATTAGAGTTAAAAGGCGAAAATGGAGAAAAAACCAAGCAACTGGTCAAACAATTAGTTCTTGGTGAACAGCCCAGCGTTAAAGGTGATAAAACAGCCGAACTGATTAGTTTTTTCTTTTTAAAACCACAATTCGTTGACATAATGAAAAAACATCAAAATGGTGAGTTTTCAACAGAAGAAGAATTTCAAGCGGCTTTAACAAAATTATTTTTAGAACCGCAAACGCTAACGGATTTTATGGTTTTACTTTCTAAACCAGGAAACGAGCATTTATTTGATAATTTTGGAAACAATATCGGCGTGCAAACCATAATGGACGCTTTTATTAAAAATCCTACGGAACTTGTAAAACTCCTTGCTCCCGACCAACAAACGCCCGAAATAGAAAAAGGCGTTTCCATTATTTCTTCGCTTTCAACAGAAAACAGTATTTCTCAAAAACTTGTAAAACTTGCTGAAATTACTGGGGATACCAGCGGACGCATTCAAAGAGAATTTGAACGCGTTAAAACAATTTTAACACCAATAATTGCAGACACTAAAAAGAAAATAAACGATATGTTTGCTATTACCTGTTTTTCTGAAAAACCCGATTCTATTTTGATGTGGTCGCATTATGCTAATAAACACACGGGGTTTTGCATTGAATACGATTTAGCAAAATGCACGTCATTGTCCGCCAAAATGTTGCTCTTCCCTGTAATATATACAGAAGAACGTGCTACCATACCGATGAGCCTTATTAACTTTGAAGACCCAACACACCTTAAAACAGCCGACCTTGATAAATTTGCGCCTGATTTTGTTGTTTCATTACTTACAAAAAGTAAAATTTGGGATTACGAAAACGAATGGCGAATAATCGAATTTCAGTCAAATTTAACTGATGGACATTTATTACTGTCGGATATGGTTTCCAAGGTTTATCTGGGTGCGAATATTTCCCCTGAAAACGAAACCTCTATAAGAAATGCGCTTGGCAGAAATATTCCCATTGAAAAATACGAAATCGACACAGAAAATTATAAATTGAACTTATTATAAGGAGAATCAACTTGCTAACCGATAATAATAGAAAAGCCACGATATTGGCGTATTATTTTTCAAAATTTGATAGGGATGCAATGAAAGCGCTTGGTTATTCTACGTTAACCGAGGCTTTTGGTGATTTGTCCTTAAAATTTGGTAAAGATAATCATTACCTAAAACTCCGTCGTGATGAGTTTGACCCATTAACAGGTAGTCACCGCGTTGGTTTCAATAAAAGAATGCCTAACGCAGTAGTTGAAACCTTTCACAACGGCTTAAAGCACTACACCTTTGAAGAGTTAACTAAAATTGTTCAGTCCATTTTAGCCGATAACGAAGTAATAACCATTGAGGAACACGAAAGACAGCAAGCGCGGAAAATTATTCACGGATGTACTGAAGACGAATTAGAGGCAATAATAAACGGCAAGGACAGCACGGCTCATATTATCAAAACAATAAAAGAATCCAAGAACCGCGTATTTGACCCTAAAATTCAACAATCACTAAAAGGGCTATATGAATTCCGTTGCCAAATATGTGGAGCACGAGCAATTGAAATGTATGGCGTTGACGTAAGTGAAGCGCATCACATTCAACCCTTCTCTCTCACTGCAAACAACGACGCAAAAAATGTGATGATTGTCTGTCCTGACCATCATCGCATAATACATAAAGCAAAACCCGTCTTTAATTACGACCAAAAAGTATTTTTGTACGATAACGGCCATGAAGACAGGCTGATGTACAATATACATTTGTAAATAACAGCAAAAGGAGAATACTAATGAAAAAGACAAATTTTGTTAATCGTCACATATCAATTTTTCTTAATGCCTTAAAAGATATAGATGCTTTAAAGGTTTTTTACACTAGGACAGTCAAAAGCATTACTGAATACAAATTACGCATTTCACAAGAATATGCTTATGGTATAAAACTTGGGGAATATTTTGACGAAATTCTTGAAGAAGAAACTATTGAAACAAGAAATGCGAAAATTGATGAAGTATTAGAAAGGGCTTTTTTTGATGATTTAAAAGTTAAAGACTTCTGTTTAATTGAAAAATTTACTGAGGACAGTAAAAATTTAATATATGCCACGGCTGCCAAGTATAGAAATGATGCTAAATACTCACCGACTAAAGCCATTCAAAAAATGAATAACGTGGAAAAAAATGAACATTTCCTTGTTTGTTCAATACTGTCAAATATAATTATTATTTTTGAGTCAGCTCTGTCTGAAACATATACACAACTAATTCTTGAGAACCCCAAAGAATATCTCGGAGAAAAAAATATTTCGGTCGCAAGTTTTTTCAATGGAACTTTTAAAGAAGAATTAAACAATATTATTGATGAAAAAGTTTCCGCTGATGTATATGACTCCTTAAAAGCTTTATCAACAATAGCACAACAAGAGACTTTGACGTTTGAAAGATATGAAAAATTCATTGCTGAATTTAAGGAAATATATTTTCGTAGAAATAGTTATGTACACACAGATGGTAGAGCCAATAAAAAATATTTGGCAAATGTCGACAAAAAATTTACTTCGAAAGTAAAAGAAGGCGATTTGTTGGTCTGTGATGAGATTTACATAGAAAATGCAATAAATGTGTTAACAAAATTATTGTTTTCTATAACCTATGAAATAATAATCAAAAGATCTGTTTCTGGCAAGCAAATAAATAGAATAGCAAATAGCCTTTTTGATAGGCTAAAAAACAAAGAGTATGTAATAACAAGTGTTGCATATTATGCATTAAGCCAATATAAAGAGTTGAAATTTATTGATAGAACAATGTATAGAATTAATTATATTAATTCCATTAAACAACTTGGCATGAAGGAGAAAGCAAAAAAAGAAGCCAAAGAGTTAGATGTTTCCATTGCAACGGATGATTTTAAAATTGCAAAAGAATGTTTATTGGATAACAATGAAACTGTTTTCAAAATGCTGAATGATTCTTATCCCAATTCCTACAATGCTGTTTCTATTAAGGATTGGCCAATATTTATCAATTTTAGAGAATCTAAATATTATGAAGAATTTGTGAACGCCCATCAAGAAGATTTTGCAGTAGAAGAATTGGGGGTTGATTATAATGATGATATAGAAGAAACAGAAGATTGATACTTTTATATGGAAGACGGTCGAGAAATCGGTCGTTTTTCTTTGCTTTTTTTGGTGCGTTATGCTGGACTTTAATTTTAGTTTACGGTATTGTTTGTTTAACGATACGGAGGTGCGATATGAAGATAAAAATCACCCACACAGAAGGCAACTGGCAATTCGGAACGATAGGCGGAATAAAGTTCTATGTACAGGTGTTTGATGAGCCGAGTGGCTACGGAATCAACGACGGTAGAATAAGCAGATTATGGATAGACGGCATGGCGAACTACGACCGTGGCTGGGACAATACTCCCACAACACCTAAAGCCAGGCAACGGGTCAAAGAACTCCTAGAACACTTCGATAAGCCACAACAAAGCAAAGACTATGAAAAATTAATTACCGAGGCAAAAAACAAAGGTGAACTGATAGGCGTGATAATCGCCTTCTCGCAGGATACAAGTCTACCGTGGGCGACCTTCAGAAAATACTACAGGCAAGCGCACCTGCGTATGCTTACCGAATTTAAGGAAGAATAAACGACGCGCTACAATGCAAAAACGACCGAGAAATCGGTCGTTTTTAACAAGCGATAATACGCTGAATTTTTGGTATAGCGGCGGAGAACGAACTCCGCTTTACAATCGCCCTCGTATGAATGAAGGTTACGCTATCTTTGCAGTCAACAGATACAAGTTCATACGCAATTACTGTTGGCAGCCTGGCACCCCTAATAGGAATCGAACCTATAACTAGCCCTTAGGAGGGGCTTGTTATATCCATTTAACTATAGAGGCTTATTATTAAATTAATTTGTGGCGAGCGCGATGGCTCTTATAATTAAGGTTGCTCGGCTTAACCTCATTGCGTTCATTTATAATACACTGACGAATCAATAAATTATAAAGCCAAAATAAAGTTATTCCTAAAGCGTGATAACATTTTACTATATAAAATTGGCTTTGTCAAACGGGGGTAGGCGATAAATTATAAAAAAATTTGTAAAAAATCTTTTCAAAACGTAAATTATGTGTTACAATATATAAAAAGCGCATTGCGGAGGTTGTTTTATGAAAACTTATAAGGTTGTTCCATTCGCTAAAACTGTTGTTGTTGAGAAGAAGGGAAGCGCTCAACAAGCTATCGTTGATTATTTTGACGTTATCAATCAAGAGTGTGTTAACGGTTGGGAATTCCATTCTTTAGCGCCTGTTTCGGTAACTAGAAAAGACGGTGGAACGGATACCATTAACGAAGAATATAACGCTTTCATTTTCGTAAAAGAAATTTAATAAGCTAGTTCGGCAAGGATTTTTCTTGCCGTTTTCTTTTTTGTTTTTAAAAAACAAAAATTAATTTTTTCTAAACTTGGGCTAAAAAGTTCGATAACGGGCTTATAGCCCTACTTTTTTTGAGAAATAGTGGGCTTTTGTTTTAGATGAAAAGTTTAATGAAAAATAAAAAATTTTAATTTTATAAATATTGTTGCAAAAAATAATAAATTGTAGTAATATATTTATTAGTGGTAAAGCGCAAGGGGTTAAAGCGATTAGCCACAAATAAGGTTATAAAGGAAGGAAAATATGAAAAAACTATTAACTTTTTTAGTTGCGTTAGTTTTATGCTGTTCAGTAACACTTTTAACTGCTTGTGAAATTGTTAAAGTTGAAGATGCTAGTTCTAGCGAACAAAACTCTAGTGAAAACGTGAACAACGGTGGTAACACTCAAGAAAGTTCTAACGGTGGAAACAACAGTGGTAACACCCAACAAAGTTCTAACGGTGGAAACAACGGCGGTAACACCCAACAAGGTTCTAACGGTGGAAACAACGGTGGTAACACCCAACAAAGTTCTAACGGTGGAAACAACGGTGGCAATACCCAACAAAGTTCTAATGCAGGGAATTCGTCGAGTTCAAATCAAGGTAACGTAAGTTCTGATAACGGCACGAACGGCGGTGATTATCCTCAAGCAACTTCTGGCGCGATTTACTTATCTCCACAAGGAAACGACGCTAACCAAGGAACTTTATCTTCTCCGCTTTATTCGCTTTCAACTGCCGCAGCAAGAGCGACTAAAGGAACGACTATTTTCATGCTTCCGGGCACTTACAACTATAATGCAAGAGTAAACTTATCTGCATCGGGAACTGAAAGCGAACCAATTATTATTCAAGCAAAAGATTGGGGCGAAGTTGTTTTAGATTTTACTAACCAACCTTACGGAAGAAACGATTCTTCATACGTTGGAGTTTATCTTTCTGGTAACTATTGGAAAATTCAAGGTTTAACCATTTGCCACGCAGGCGATAACGGTATTAAGATTGAAGGTTCTTATAACTATATTGGTCGTTGCGTAACGCACCACTGTGGCGATACTGGTATTCAACTTGGTTTCGGTCACACTTACAAAAATTCAACTGGTCTTGATTGCGCTTACAACACCATTGAAAACTGTGATTCATACTTAAACTACGACTTTGATAACCACGGCGATGCCGACGGTTTTGCTTGCAAGATGCATAACGGTAAAGGAAACGTATTCCGTGGATGTAGAGCATGGCGTAACTGCGACGACGCTTGGGACTTATATGAAACCGACTGGTCGGTTGTTTTAGAAGATTGTTGGGCTTGGGAAAGCGGTAATAAAACCGACTTCTCTACCGACTCTTTCTATACTAATACAGATTATCTTTCAAAGAAAGGCGTATCAAAGCCAACGTCTGCTGGTAACGGAAACGGTATTAAACTTGGCGGAAACGGAACTGGTGGTAGTTCAAAAGGCACGCACTATGCAATTAACTGCGTAGCATTCGGTAGCGATATTACCGGTTCAGTTAAAGGTTTTGACGAAAACAGTCACGGCGACGGCGTTGTTATGAGAAACTGCGTTGCTTGGGATAACGGTTATAACTATATGTTCGAAAACGGCGGAACAAAAACCGAATTTACCGGCTGTGTTTCGTTCTATACTGGAACTGGTCTTAACAAGCCTAATAGACACGTTGGCGAATGCGGTGGCAAACCAACGATGAGCAATAACAACTTCTTTAGCGACGGCGGAGATCTTGTTATGAATAAAACCGTAACGGCTGACGATTTCATAACCATTTCGGAAGATGCGGCTAAAGCGCCAAGACAAAGCGACGGCTCGCTCCCTGATAACGGTTTTGCTAAATTTAAACCATCTAGCCAATATTACGGCACTGGTATGGGAAGACAATAAGTCTTAAAAAACAAAAAACAAAAACCGCTCGTTTCGAGCGGTTTTTTAATGCTAAAAAAGAGCAACAAAAAAGCCCATAGTATATGGGCTTTAAGTTTAATATTCGTAGTCGATAGCGATAGACGTTGCAACGTGGGCGTGCATATATTTTTTAACCACCGAGCAATGATACTCGTCTTTTTGATAGAGTTCTAAATCTTCTTTAGACTCAAAATCAGTTAAGAGAATAATATCGTAAGAGCGGTGAGATTTCAAAAAATCACAATGCGCTTCAACGTTTTTGAGCATAGGAACTTTTCCCTTCATAGATAATAGCACGCTTTGAGCCTCTGCCATCATCTTTGGGGAATTATCTAAAAGTTTAAAACAAACTACGTGTTTAACCATAAATTACCAGTCCTGCCTGTCGCTAATCTTAATATCGTCGTAAAACTCAAAATAACGCTTTTTAAAAGTCTCTACCGAAGGATTGGTAGGGACTTTTACGTTTTTTTTAGTTTTTGGTTTAGCCTTATCTTTAGAAGAAGGCGAAAGGCCTAAGTTTTTTGTTTGCATTAAAGATTATTCTTCTTCTTTTTTAGTTACTTGAACGCCATCGTAATAACCGCACTTAGCGCAAACTCTGTGAGATGCTTTAAGTTCGTGGCATTGAGGACATTCTACTAAATTTGCAGAATGAGCCTTGTAGTTACTAGCGTATCTTTTGTTTCTTCTTTGCTTTGAAACCTTGGATTTTGGAACTGCCATCTTTATTTACCTCGTTATTGTATTATTTTCAATCTTTATCACAGCCACACTCGCCATCGTTTAGGTTCTTTCCGCAAGTTGGGCAAATGCCTTTACATGAAGGCGAACACACGATAGAATATGGTAATTCTGTCAATAAAATTTCGTTGACGAAAAAAGTTGTGTCAAGCCTATCTTTTTGATAGGTGAAATGCTCTTCGTCGGCTAAATGCTCGGGAATAAATTTCTCGTCGAACTCAATTTTGCCTTGATAGGTCGTTTCCTTTAAACATCTTGAGCACTCGGTTTTTAATTCGTAAAATATTGAACCGCTCAAAAAAACTTCGTTAGGAAAAATTTCTAATAACGCTTTAACCGTGCAAGGCTTTGTAAAACTCGTGTTAGGAAGCGTTAAAACGCTATCATTTACTTGATGAGAAAACTCAATTTCCTTTTCTTCCACGCCTTTTTGGCGCAAATCTCTAATATCAATAATCATATTTAGCCAAAGTATTATATAACACTTAAAAAGGTTTGTCAATCGTTTTCAAAGCCTTTTTAAGTCTAAACTTGGTTAATATGCCCTTATTTTTTTAAATCAGCAACGATTTGAGCGGTATCTCTAGCGATAACTAATTCTTCGTTGGTAGGAATAACTAAAATTTTAACCCTTCCGCCTTCAGCCGTTACGTCGTGGATAGAACCGTCGTTTCTTTGAGCGTTTTTCTCTTCGTCAATCTTAACGCCCATAAACTCTAAATCTTTAGCGATTGCAAGGCGGATAGCCTTATCGTTTTCGCCAATACCTGCGGTGAATACTAGGCAATCGATACCGCCCATAGCGGCAGCGTATGAACCAACGTATTTTTTGCAAGAATAAATGAAAACTTCAAGCGCAAGTTCTGCTCTGTGGTTACCGTCTTTTGCGGCAGCGGCTAAATCTCTAAAGTCGCTTGACACACCAGATAGCCCTGCAACGCCTGATTTTTTGTTAAGGTAATTAACTGCGCTAGAAACGTCGCAATTAAGTTTCTTACATAAGAATTCTACGATAGCAGGGTCAAGGTCACCCGATCTAGTTCCCATAGGCACGCCACCAAGTGGGGTGAAACTCATACTCGTATCAACGCTCTTTCCGCCGTCGATTGCGGAAATTGAAGAACCGTTACCTAAGTGGCAAGTTACAATCTTTAAGTCTTTTGCGTCTTTTCCTAAGAATTTAGCGGCTTCTTCAGAAACAAATCTATGGCTTGAGCCGTGGAAACCATAACGGCGAATTTTATAATTTTTATACGCTTCGTAAGGAATACCGAA
Source organism: Christensenellaceae bacterium (assembly GCA_045586885.1). GTDB lineage: Bacteria > Bacillota > Clostridia > Christensenellales > Borkfalkiaceae > UBA4636. Next base: position 6,098 of record JAZNBE010000012.1, on the reverse strand, counting down.
AATATACGCTTTTTCAGGCATAGTTGAGTGGAAAGCCGTATCGAATACGCCAACCATAGGCGTTCCTTTTGGTAAAACTTCTTGGCAAGCGAAAATGCCGGTAAGGTTTGCAGGTTGGTGGAGAGGAGCAAGTTCGGTGTTGTTTTTGCAAGTTGCAATAACGTCTTCGGTTAAAAGAACGGACTTGTTAAAGTCTTCACCGCTATGAACGATTCTGTGACCTACAGCGTCGATTTCATCCATCGAAGAGATAACGCCGTATTCGCTATTAACTAAAGCGTCTAAAACGAGTTTAATAGCCGATTTGTGATCAGGCATTGCTTCTTCAATAACCTTTTCTTGTTTGCCTTTATGCTTTAAGAAAGAGCCTTCAAGACCTATTCTTTCGCAACCGCCTTTAGCGATTGCTTTTTCAGTTTCCATATCAATAAGTTGATACTTAAGTGATGAACTGCCAGCGTTTATAACTAAAATTTTCATAAATATTTCCCCTTGAGATTTATTAAAAAGTGGGCTATAAGTCGATAAACGACTATTTTACCATTGAATTTGAGTTTGTAAGCAAGTAACTGCAACCGCTACGTAAATATCTTCCCACTTGCAACCGCGAGATAAATCGTTAATAGGTTTATGGAAACCTTGGCAAAGTGGACCAACTGCCATAAAGCCTGCAAGACGTTCAGCCATCTTATAGCAAGTGTTACCGCAGTCGAGGTCAGGGTAAACTAAAACGTTAGCGTGGCCTGCAACGGTTGAAGTTGGCGCCTTCATCTTTGCAATTTCTGGAACGATTGCAGAGTCGAATTGAAGTTCGCCTTCGGCTTGGATATCAGGAGCGAGTTCCTTAAATTTATTGAATGCGTTTACTACTTTATCAACGTCAGCGTGTTTTGCGCTTCCTTTTGAAGAGTGAGAAATAAACGCAACTCTAGGTTCTACGCCGATAAGCGCACTGCAGTGCTTTGCTGCAGCAAGAGCGATAAACGCAAGTTTATCAGAATCAGGATTTTGCTCTAAACCAGTGTCAGAGAAAATGTATGCTCCGTCTTCGCAAAGTGGGTGACCGCCTTCTGGAGCAATCATAAGCGAGCATGCTGAAACTAGCGGAATACCGGGCGCGGTTTTAATAATTTGAAGGCCCGGCCTTAAAGTATCTGCGGTAGAGTGGCAAGCGCCTGAAACTAAACCGTCGGCGTCCCCTGCTTTTAACATAAGCATGCCAAAGTGAACGCTATCATAACTTAACTTTTCAGCTTGTTCTTCGGTCATGCCTTTTGCTTTTCTAAGTTCAAATAAAAGTTTAGCGTATTCTTCACGCTTTTGGCTCTTTTTAGGGTCGATAATATTAACGCCGTTAAGGTCAAGGTCAGGGTTGTTAGCCTTGATTTCTTCTTCGTTACCGATAAGCGTTATTTTAGCAAAGCCCTTTTTAGCAACTTCAGCCGCCGCTTTTACAACGCGTTTGTCTTCACCTTCAGGAAGAACGATGTGCTTATCTAAAGAACTTGCTCTTTCAATGATTTTGTCAACTAAATTACTCATATTGCGCTCCTTTTGCAAAAAACTCTTGTATTTTTTGCTGATATGGGGTAAAATAATATCAGCAAATTAACTTTAAGATAAATTATATATTACTTTTTAATAAAAGTAAAGGAAAAACCATAGCCATTTCAAACGAAAAGGAGATAACTTTGAAATTTTGTGTTAGTGTGTGCGAGTTTAATCCGCTTCACAACGGTCATCAAAAATTAATAAATTTTATGAAAAGTCAAGGCGATGCAGTCGTTTTGATTATGAGCGGTGGGTTTTGTCAACGCGGTGAAATTGCCGTTTTAGATAAATATACTAGAGCGAAACACGCAATAAAAGCTGGGGCGGACGTTGTTTTAGAACTTCCTTGCGCGTTTTCTTCCTCCCCTGCCGAAATGTTCGCTAAAGGCGCAATAAAACTGTTGGGCTCGTTGCCGGGCGAAAAAACACTCTTTTTCGGCGCGGAAAAAACTGATAAACTAGCGTTTTTAAAAACGGCGGAAGCGTTGACAAATGAAAGCAAAGAATTTAAAAAAGCGTTAAAAGAAGAACTTGCAACCGGCGTTCCCTACGCAAAGGCTAGAGAAATTGCGTTATCGAAAACGGCAACCGGCGTAGATTTAAGCCTTTTGAATAATCCTAACTGCATTTTAGGGCTAGAATACGTAAAGGCTATAAAGTTTTTCGGTTACGATATTGATATTGAACCTATCAAAAGAGACGGCGATTTTAACGATTTATCGTTAGACGGCGAATTTTGTTCGGCTGGGGCAATAAGGCAAGCAATTTTAGACGGAAAGCGTAAAAAAATAAAACAATTAGTTCCTGATTTTGTTTATCACGATTTGCCTAGTTCTCTTCCTAGTTTTGACACTCAAGCAATCTTTTCAGTTTTGAAAACTTCCACAAAAGAGTTAAAAGAAGTTACCGATTGCACGGAAGGTTTAGAAAACCGCATAAAAGTTTTGGCAAGGTCATCTTCAACGCTAGAAGATTTAATTTCTAGGCTAGAAACAAAGCGTTATACTAGAGCAAGGCTATCTAGAATTTTAACTAATAACATGCTTGGCGTAACGAGAGAGTTTACTGAGAAATGCTTAAAAAGTAATCTCTATTTAAAGGTTTTAGCAATAAATGAAGAAAAGAAAGAACTGCTTTCCGTTTTAGCGCAGTCTAGAAACACTCTCATAACTAGAAAAGCAGATGCCGATAGGCTTTCTGGAACGGCGGAAATTTGCTTTTCTAAAGACGTTCTCGCTAACGATATTTATAATTTATGCGCATTGAAAAAAACTAACGAATACGATATGAAGACCGTTTCTTTAAAGAGCGGTGAAGAAAAGAAAAAGTCTAAAAAAGTTAAATAACGGGCTTATAGGCGGACTTTTTGTTTGATTTTGATTTATTTTAGGTGTTTTATGAAAACTTTTAGAAAAATTACGGCGGTTTGTTTAACGCTAATTTTAGCGCTAACTTTAACGGCTTGTAAATACGAAGAAAAAACAAATCCAACTGATATTTACGGGGTTATATCTTTTAAAGAGATAGACGGCGAGGAGGCAATGTTTGCTTTTGTTCCGCTAGATTTTTGTGGAGAAATTAGAATTTACTTATCTCAATCATCGTCAAGTTCTTCCCCTTATGATAGTTATAGCGAAGGCGACCTTGTTAAAATGCATTTTGACGATACTCCGCAAATTAGAGATTTGGGTTATTTTAAAGCGTTTTGGTATGCTCCAAATGAAATTACCGCAATTAAAAAGGATATTAAACTTGAAAAAAGCGGAGTAGATTATCTTTTGAATATTCCAAAAATTTTAGTAAACGGTGAAGTTAGCGATAAAGTTTACGCTTATGACCAAACTTTGCAAAAAGGCGTTCTAGACGTTTTAACGGTTACAGAAAGTAGAATTGAAATAAGGCTTTTGAAGGAAAAGGCGCACTCAAGTTTGGCTTTACTAGAGTATGAACTTTTGGCGAGTACTAAATAGACTTTATTTATTTTTATATTGACAAAAAGGTATAGTTTCTAATATACTATTAGGTAGGAGATTTTGTTTTGAGAAAGAAAATTATTGCAGTTATTGGCAACAAGGTAGCCGAAAAAGATAGCATAAATTATAAACTTGGTTATGAAATGGGAAGAGCGCTTGCTCAAAATGGTTACCGAATTCAATCAGGTGGGCTTCAAGGCGTAATGCAAGCGGTGTTTGAAGGTGCGCGTTCGGTTGAAAACTACGTTGACGGCACGACTATTGCGCTTATTCCGTCGTTTGACCCTAACGATTGCAACGAGTTTGCCGATATTTCTATTCCAACGGGTCTTGATTGCATGAGAAACGCTTTAGTTGCTAATGCCGACGCTGTTATTATGATAGGCGGAGGCGCTGGAACTTTAAGCGAAGTTGCTTTTGCTTGGTCGCTTTATAGGCTAATAATCGCTTTTGAAAACGCGGACGGTTGGAGCGCGAAACTTGCAAACACTCGGCTTGATAAAACTATTCGTTGCGAAGGCGAAGATAAAATTTACGGCGTTACTAACGCAAAAGATGCTATTAAGATTTTAGAAGAAAATCTTGGAAGATACACTAAAAGGCATAAAGCCATAAGACCGGACGGTCAAAGTAATTAAAAAACGAAAGGAAGAAATTTATGAAAGGTTTTAGAAATTGCAAGGTTTACGTTGAAGGTTTAGGAATTCAAGAAACTTCGGTTGCAATCGAAAACGGAAAAATTATAGCAATCGGCAAAGACGTTGTTATCGACGAGCCGTTTGAGGTAGAACGTGGCGCAATCGTAGCGCCCGGCTTTATTGACGAGCATATTCACGGCGCAAACAATTCCGACGGAATGGATGGAACTATTGAAGACGTTTCTAATATTGCTAAATCTATTGCAAAAGAAGGAACTACTGCGTTTTTAGTTACTACTATGACGCAATCTAAAGAGAACATCGTGAACGCATTATCAGCCGTTAATCGCTATATAGCCCAAGATATTAAGCAAGGGGCTAAGGTTTTAGGCGTTCATTTAGAAGGTCCTTATATTTCTAAAAAGTTCGTTGGCGCTCAGCCTATCGACTTTGTTCAAGAACCAGCAGTAGAGAGTTTTAAAGAATATGAAAAAGCGTCCGGCGGAAATATAAAAATAGTTTCCCTTGCGCCTGAAGTTGACGGCGCGTTAGACCTTATTAAATATTTAAAGGAAAAGAAAATAGTTGCGTCAATCGGTCATACGGCGGCAGGCTTTAGCGATATTTCAAAAGCGGTAGAATTTGGCGCAAGTAGCGTTACTCATACTTTTAACGCTCAAACTCCACTTCACCATAGAGAAATAGGCGTTGTTGGTAGCGCGCTTTTAATTGATGAACTAAATGCTGAAATTATTTGCGATACCATCCACGTAAGCGTGCCTGCAATTAAACTTGTTATAAAGAACAAACCGCACGATAAAGTAACTTTAATTACAGACGCAATGCGTGCAAAACACTTGCCAGAGGGCGAGTCGGAACTAGGCGGTCAAAAGGTGTTCGTTAAAAACGGCGAAGCAAGATTAATAGACGGAACGCTAGCAGGTAGCGTTTTAAAGATGAACGATGCTATTAAGAACTTGGTTGAAAAGGCAGACGTAAGTTTAACCGACGCTATCGATTTTGCTACCAAGAACCCTGCTAAAAACCTTTCCGTTTACGATAAAATGGGCTCAATCGAAGTTGGAAAAGACGCTAACTTTGCCGTTTTAGATGAAAAATTTGAAGTTATTTTAACGGTGAGAGAAGGTAACGTAATTTATAAAAAATAGCGTTTAACGGGCTTATAGCCTAACTTTTTAATGAAAATTCACTAAAGGAGATTAAAATGAAAGAAGTTTTTAAACTTTTAATTGATGCAATTAGATATAAAGTTTGCAAAAATTTAGAAAGCCTTTCGTTTAAACTATCTTTTAGTGAGCAAGAGAAGTTGTTAAAACTATCAAACTTTCACGACTTAACGCATATAGTTGGCGCAAGTTTAGAAGAGTGTGAAATTCCGTTAGACGAAGAGATTAAGAAAAAGTTTAATAGCAAGGTTTTTCAGGCTTTATCAAGATACGAGAAAATCACTTACGATTTAAAAAGAGTTTCTAAGGCTTTTGAACAAGAGAAAATTCCGTTTATCGTTCTAAAAGGCGCTGTTATTAGAAAACTTTACGACGAGCCTTGGCTTAGGAACAGTTCCGATATTGATATTTTAGTAAAAGATGAAGATATTGAAAGAGCAAGTTTAGTTTTGGTTGATAAGTTAAACTACGTAAAGAAAGAGCGTGGTTCTCACGAAATTTATTTCTTTTCGCAAGGCAACGAACTTTTGGAACTTCATTTTTCACTTTTAGAAGACACGTCTTACGAAAAACAAGCAGAATTTTTACAAACCGCTTGGGATTTCGTTGTTCCGTTTAACGAAATGCAATATGGCAAAGAAATGAACGATGAAATACTCTTTTTCTACCACGTGGCGCATATGGCAAAGCATTTCGTTGGCGGTGGTTGCGGAATAAGGCCGTTTTTAGATTTGTGGGTGCTAAATAAA
>JAZNBE010000011.1:0-7299 GCA_045586885.1 Christensenellaceae bacterium | reverse complement strand
TACGTATAGTATAACACTTTTTGCGCCTAAATCAAATAGATATTGTATACAATCTTCAATTACGTTAACGCCTTCAGTATAGATATCATCAACTAAAACAATATTTTTGTTTTTAATTTTGCTTAAATCAACCCTGCAAGTATCTTTTGTGATGCCTTTATATGGATTATCACCCGTATTATTTTCAAGCCTCCAATTATGCGTGGTTTTAGTGTCTTTAATCCTTGTAATAGCCTCCGTGCCGTTAATAAAACCTAATTTATTTGCACAACTTGAAATTGCCTTTTTGAACATCAGTTGGCGTTGCTTATACTTGCTTTCTCTTTTAGAACGAGGCATAACGCAAACTGTAAAATTCTTAAAATCGCTTTTATTAAAAATACTTTCCATATCTTTAACAAACCTTTCGGAAACTTGAACAAAATCTTCAACTAAATCTAACTCGTTATACTGATTTGTCATATTTTTAAGGTGATTTATAAAGTCAGGATTGCCTTGCTTTTGATAGCCAACGTAATCGCAATTATAAAACGCCAAAACGTTTTGTTCCAAATACTTATTTTCACCGATATAAAACTTCTTCATTAAATTCTCGTTGAATTTTGTTTTTTCTTTAATTCTATCATCCAAAAATTCGCAAAATCAAGGTTTACTGACACTCAAAAAACTTTATAAACAGCAAAACAGCAAGGATTTTCCTTGCTGTTTTAAGTATCTAAAATTATTTTTTCAGCCTAAAAACAAAGGCGAACCCTACCAGATACTGCCGTTTCCCGCAAGCGGGAGTCCTTCGGCAGATTGCCACCTCTGGTGGACAACCGAACTCTACGAGTTCGTCTATCCTTGCAGGATAGCAAACAAAAAAGCACCTACTTTTCAGTAAGTGCTTTTTGTTTGGTGACCCCTACGAGAATCGAACTCGTGTTACCGCCGTGAAAGGGCGATGTCTTGACCGCTTGACCAAGGGGCCTTATATGGTAGCGGCGGTCGGATTCGAACCAACGACCTGCCGGGTATGAACCGGCCGCTATAACCAACTAAGCTACGCCGCCACATCCATTTATAAAAAATGAATAAAACAATGGTTGCGGAGGCGGGATTTGAACCTCGCGACCTCCGGGTTATGAGCCCGACGAGCTACCAAGCTGCTCTACTCCGCGTCGATAATGCTTATGTATTTTAATTTATTTAGAAACTTTTGTCAACTGTTTTTTAACAAATTTATTATTTTTTTTGTTTTAATATTCAAAAAATTTTTGCGTTTCAAATTTTTTATAAATAATATTGCATATTTTTTTTGCTTATGCTATAATTTCTCTATGTTACGCGTTGATTTTTCACAAATCAGCCAAGGCGACGTTATTGGCGTTGCGCTCTCGGGCGGAATTGATTCTGTTTGCCTTCTCGACGTTTTGTGCTCATATTCTAAAGAAAAAGGGTTTTCCGTTTGCGCTATTAACGTTGAGCACGGTATTCGCGGCAACGTTTCGATAAAAGATTCTGCGTTTTGCAAAGAACTTGCTAAAAGTTACGGCGTACCTTTCCATTCATATACCGTAAACGCGCCAAAACTTCAAAAAGAAAAAGGATATTCCTTAGAGCAAAGCGCGCGCATTTTGCGTTACGACTGTTTTTTTGATTGCATTGAAAAAAACCTTTGCAATAAAGTTGCCGTAGCCCACCATAAAAACGATAGCGTTGAAACGGTCTTATTTAATCTCTTCCGTGGCTCTTCATTAAAAGGAATAACTGGCATAAAAGAAAGCGCCTACTTTGGTAAAATTATTCGCCCTCTTTTATCAGTTTCTAAGGAAGAAGTGGGGCTATATGCCCAAGAACGCCAACTTTCGTATGTTGTTGACGAAACTAACTTTGACGAAAACTTTTCAAGAAACGCGCTTCGTCAAACTATAATTCCTAAAATCAAAGAGCATTTTCCTTCTTTCGAAGACGCGCTTATAAGGTTTAGCGAAACGTCGCTTAAAGACGATGATTTTCTTTTTAGCCTTGCAAAAGATAATTTAATAATTGACGGCGATACTTATAAAATTCCTTGCTCCTTACCTTACCCCGTTTTTTCAAGGTGTTTAGTTCTATCTTTTAACGCTTTAGGCTTTGTTAAAGATTATGAAAAAACTCATTTCGACTTAGTTTTTGCACTTTCTCAAAACCAGAGCGGAAAAAGAGTTGAATTAAAGCAAGGAATTGTTGCAATAAAAGAGCACGACTTTATTTCAGTTAGAAAATTCGTTGCTAAAAACGATATCTCTTTTCCGTTTGAAATAGGCGAAATTACTCTTAATGGTTATAAAATCACCACTACGCTCGTTCAAAAATATGACAAAGCCGATAAAACGGCATTGTTTTTCGATTTTGACGCACTTCCTAAAAACTGCCTAATTAGAACAAGGCTTTTAGGCGATGAAATTGAAAAATTCGGCGGTGGAACTAAATCGCTTAAAAAGTTTTTAACGGATAAGAAAATCCCAACTTCTAAAAAAGACGAAATGCTTTTCGTTGCAAGTGGCAATCAAATTTTTATTGCGCTTGGCGTTGATATTTCATCTAAACTAAAAATTACTGACGATACAAAAAATATAGCAAAAATTACGATAGAGAAGGTTACAAATGTATAACGATATTCAAAGAGTATTAATTACCAAAGAAGAACTAAAAGAAAGAGTTGAAACTTTAGGCAAAACGATAACTGAAGATTATAAAGACACACGCCCTTTAATGCTCGGCGTTCTAAACGGCAGTTTTGTGTTCTTTGCCGACCTTTTAAGAGCAATTCCTATGCAAGTTGACACGCATTTCATTAAAATATCTAGCTACGGCGCTAAAACTCAATCGACTGGCGAAGTTTCATTAAAAACCCCTCTCGATTTTGACGTTTTAGGAAAAGACGTTGTTATCGTTGAAGATATTATAGACTCGGGTAATTCTATGAATTTTTTAAAATCTCTTATTGAGAAAAACGGCGCAAGAACGGTTAAAATTTGCGCGCTTTTAGATAAGCCTAGCCGTAGAGTTGTGGACGTTAAGGTTGACTACGTTGGTTTTTCTATTCCAGATGAGTTCATCGTTGGATACGGACTAGATTATGCTCAAAGTTATCGTAACCTTCCTGAAATTTGCGTTTTGAAACCTGAAATTTTTAGTAAATAATTTTTTTTAAGTTTCGCTTAAAATCCTATAAAAAAACTAAAAGCCCTTGCAAAAGCAAGGGCTTTTTTATGTGTTTTTCTTTGATAACGGGCTTATAGACCTACTTATTGCCTTTATCAAGTAATTCGTCTAGAAGTTCGGAAATTCTATCAAGATCATCACGAGTGTAGTAATCTATGTAAATTCTACCCTTTCTATCGTTTCCGATAGCGGATACCTTCGTGCCAAAACTTCTTTGCATTCTAACAATTAAATCTTTAAGTTCAACGCTCATTTGAGCTTCTTGTTTTGCTTTCTTTTGGCGACGGATTTCTTCAGGCGGATTATAATAATCTTTTACTGCCTGTTCAACTTCTCTAACGGACATACGCTTTGCAACGGCTTTCCTTGCAATAGATACTTGTTCATTCTTTGGAAGAGTGATTAACGCTCTTGCGTGGCCTTGAGATAGCGCTCCGCTTGAAACAAGTTCAATAACGTCTGCCTCAAGTGTTAAAAGCCTTAAAGTGTTGGCAACGGCAGAACGGCTCTTACCAATTCTTTCAGCCAAATCTTCTTGCGTAATGTTATACTCGTCCATAAGCTGTTTCATAGCGTTAGCAGCTTCAATAGGATTTAAGTCTTCACGTTGAAGGTTTTCAATAAGCGAAATTTCTTTAACTTGTCTTTCGGTGTAGTCTTTAACGATAGCGGGAACGGTCTTTTTTCCAGCGAGTCTACTTGCTCTCCAACGACGCTCTCCCGCAATAATCATATATTTATCGCCTTTTTTGTTTACAACGATTGGCATAATTACGCCGTGTAAAGCGATAGAGTCTGCAAGTTCTTGCAAAGCTGTTGGTTCGAAAACCTTTCTTGGTTGATTAGGGTTAGCTTCTATTAACGTAATATCAATTTCGATAACGCTGTTTTTAATCTCTAAACCTTCTTCACCAAGACTTTCAAACGAAAACTTGTTATAATCTTCTTGCGTATCGGCAAGAAGCGCGGCAAATCCTTTTCCTAAACCTTTAGCCATTATTCACACCTCTTTAGATATTCTTCTACTAATTCGTTATACGCAAGCGTTCCACGGCAACGCTTATCGTGAAGCATAACGGGAACGCCGTGGCTTGGCGCTTCCGATACCCTTATGTTTCTAGGAATAACGGTATTGAACACCTTTTCGCCGAAATATTTAGTTATTTCTTCGCGAATTTGTCTTGAAATAAGCGCGCGACCATCATACATGGTTATTAAAACGCCGTCAATTTCAAGGCTAGGGTTAAGCGATTTTTTAACAAGCCTTATGGTGTTCATAAGTTGGCTTAAACCTTCTAGCGCATAATATTCGCTTTGAATAGGAATAAGAACGCCGTCAGCAGCAACTAGCGCGTTGATTGTAACTAAACCAATCGCAGGTGGGCAATCAATAAAAATGAAATCATAATCATCTTTTATAGATTGAAGGGCTTGAGCCATTCTTTTTTCACGGCGAGATTTTGAAACGAGTTCAACTTCAGCGCCTGCTAGATCGATACTAGATGGAAGAGCGTCAAGATTTTCAATTTTAGTTTTTATGATTGCTTTTTTTGCAAGTTCTTCTTCAATTAGAACGTTATAAAGCGAAACCTTTAACGAACTTTTTTCAATACCAAGCCCAGTTGTTGCGTTGCCTTGAGCGTCCATATCGCATAGTAAAACTTTTTTACCTTTTAACGCTAGTCCTGCCGCTAGGTTTACGCAAGTGGAAGTTTTACCAACGCCACCTTTTTGGTTAGATATAGCAATTATCTTTCCCATTTTTATCCCCTCTTTGTTTATTTTTATTAAATTAGTTAGCCTATAAGGCGATTATCTCGATTTTTACTGATTTTCGCCGTCTGTCTTATCATCACTCGAAACGTTTTCTACTTTAACGTTTTTAGCGTCTTTTTTGTCTTCAAGTTTTGGCTCAACGTCTTCATTTTTTATAGATTCGTTTGCCTTTTCAACTTGTTTTGCAAGCGGATTCTTATTATCGCTATTGTCCGTAAATTCAATAACTTCTTGGTAAGATTTTCCGCTCATAATCATTTCGATTTCTTCGCTATATATAGTTTCTTTTTCAATTAGAACCCTAGCCATCGTATCTAATATAGCGCGGTTTTCGATTAAAAGTTCAACGGCGCGCTTATAGCCTTCGTTGATAATCTTTCCAACTTCCATATCGATAGTTTTTGCTATTTCTTCGCTATAAGGCGCTTTGGTTTGATAATCTCTTCCAACGAAAATTTGAGCGTTATCGCCATAACTAACAGGGCCTATTTTATCGTTCATACCAAATTCGGTAACCATGGTTCTAGCTAGGTTGGTAACGTGCTTGATATCGCTAGATGGACCTGATGATACTTCTTTTATAACTATTTCTTCAGCGGCTCTTCCACCCATCGTCATAACGATATCATCAATTAGTTTTGACTTTAGATAATAGTTATTATCGTTATCTGGTCGCGTGAGCGTATAACCGCCGGCGCTTCCTCTTGGAATAATTGAAACTTCTTGAACAGGATCGCAGTTTGGTAAGATTCTCGCAAGTACGGCGTGCCCTGCTTCGTGATAAGCAGTCATACGCTTATCGCTTTCAGTAACTAAACGACTGCGCTTTTGCGGACCCATAATAACCTTATTTATTGCTTCGTATAGGTCGGTGTTAGTGATAAATTTTCTATTTTCTCTAGCCGCCAAAATCGCTGCCTCGTTAAGAAGGTTCGCAAGATCTGCGCCGCTAAACATACTAGTCATTCTAGCCAAAACCTTAAAGTTTACGTCAGGCGCTAAAGGTTTGTTTCTTGAGTGAACTTTTAAAATTGCCTCACGCCCACGAACGTCCGGAAGGTTTACGTAAATTTGCCTATCAAATCTTCCCGGGCGGAGAAGCGCAGGGTCTAATACGTCGGAACGGTTTGTTGCCGCCATAACGATAATGCCTTCATTGTTCTCAAAACCGTCCATTTGAACGAGAAGTTGGTTAAGCGTTTGTTCTCTTTCATCGTTACCACCGCCAAGACCAGCGCCTCTTTGGCGACCAACTGCGTCAATTTCGTCAATGAAAACGATACACGGCTGATTTTTCTTTGCGGTATTAAACAAATCTCTTACTCTTGACGCACCAACACCTACGAACATTTCAACGAAATCAGAACCGGAAATCGAGAAGAACGGAACGCCTGCTTCGCCTGCAACGGCTTTAGCAAAAAGAGTTTTACCAGTTCCCGGTTTACCGACTAATAAAACGCCTTTAGGAATTTTTGCGCCAAGCGCAGTAAATTTTTGTGGATTTTTAAGAAAATCAACAACTTCTTTTAATTCTTGCTTTTCTTCTTCCGCGCCCGCTACGTCGCTAAACCTAGTTTTAATATTAGAAACGATCGTAGTTTTGGTTTTGCCAAAATCAAATGCGCTCTTATTACCTGCGCCCATTTGCCTAGAGAAAAATATAATTACGAAAACAACCATCGCAATCATAAGAAGAGGCATGATAAGTGAAGATAAGAAAGAACCTGAATTAGGATCGGTATAATCAATTTTTATACCTGCAGAAGGTAAACCTTGAATTATGTTTTCAGAAAAGGCATCGTTGCGCCCAAAAGAAGATTCATATAAAAGTTTGCTACCTTTATACGCCTTAAGATTGTAGCTATCAACAACGACTAAGTCAACTTCGCTTTTAGATCCAATAATAATAAAACCTTCACCTATAAAAGAAATGGGGTTATCAACGTCGTTTTTATATTGATTTAAAGAAGCGTCGTCATTAGTATCAATAAAAACAACCCCTGCTTTTTCAAAAAATTCAGTTGTTTTAACGTCATCTGCATTGTTATAGAAAAAATAAGTTGCAACAAAGAACGCAACCAAAATAATGCAAACTACCCCAATAATCGTTTTAGTGGATTTTTTCATTTTATTCTCCTTTATACACAAGCTAAATCACTAAAATTATATAAAATTTATAGTTTATTAATATAATAAGTTTACTTATATTATAAGTAATTTACAAACATTTTAACACAAATAAACAATTTTAGCAATACAATTTTAGTTACATATTAGTTAAAAATTTATATCTTTAATTTTAAATTTTTATAAAAAACTAACGTATCATATCAT
>JAZNBE010000010.1:0-12867 GCA_045586885.1 Christensenellaceae bacterium | reverse complement strand
CCTATCTTTCACTACAAGTGAAAATATCACTTTGCGTTAGCAAAATATCACTTGCCGATAGGCAAATCTCACAAATCCGTTTACGGATTTATTTAGTTGCCGAATCCCTTATAGGGACTCGCCTTTCTGCTCTTTTTTTATGCTTTTATTATTGTTATTCAACCTTTTTATTAAACCAACGGATAGAAAATTGGAACAACGATTAAAATTGCTACAAACGTCAACAGCGCAAGTGGCCAGGTATATTTAATATAGTCGGAGAACTTGTAGCCGGCAACTAGAGTCATACCAGTTTGCGCGTTTGCAAGAGGAGTTGAGAACGTTAAGTTTGCGGCAAAAACTATACCTAAAGTAAACGCTAGTGGGTTTAAATTTAACGTTCCGCAAAGAGATAATGCAACCGGTAAGAAAATTACAACAGCAGTAGAGTTGGTAATAAAGTTGCTTACAATCATTGTTGCAAGAACGAAAACTGCAAAAATGATAATTGGCGGAATTCCGTTATGTAAAACAACACTAACCGCATTACCTAATAAATCGCCTACGCCACCTTTTGCTAAACCTTTTGCAATACCTAAGCATCCGGCAAGGATGAAGATAACCGACCAATCAGTCTTTTTTATAACGCTCTTTTGTTTTACGCAACCAGTAATTATGCATAAAAGCGCAGCGATTGCAGCGGTCATTTCGGTGGTTATCCAAGCGCCGATAAATGATACGATAGTAAGCGCAAAAATTACGCCCATTATAATCATTTTCGTTTTGTTATATTCTTTAGGGCCGTCGGCTTCTTTAACAACCATTTCGCTATCCAACACTCTATCGCCCCAAATCTTGTTGCCAAGTTTGTGTCCAATAAAAACGACGTAGAGAATATAAACCGCGCAAATAATTATACCCGGTAGCGTATAATCAAACATACCAAGTTCAACGCCAGACCATTCTTTTAAAATGCCGTTTGCGGTAAGTTGTGGAGTTGAACCAACGAGCGTGCAAACGCCACCGAACATTGCGCCCATCGTAACAGGAAGAGTTAAATTTAATCTCTTCATCTTTGGGTTTGCTTGCGATACGCTTGCAATAATAGGCAAGAAAATAGCAATAACCGAAGTGTTTGATAAGAACGTAGATAAAACTGCTGAAGTTAAGCCGGCAAAGAGAATAAATAATTTTTCGTTTTCTTTAGATAATTTGGTAACCTTTTCTCCAATAAGCTTTGCAACGCCTGTTTCTTGCATTGCCGTTCCCACAACCATCATACCAAACACTAAAATTACTATTGTGTTTGAAAAGCCAGAAAACGCCTCGGACACTGAGCAAATACCGAATAACACGAACAACACGCACGACAAACATGCGGTTGCAGCGTTAGGAATAACGCGAACGATAAACAATACTATCGTTACGACTAAAATGATTAAACTAATAATAGCCGAATCCATTAATTATACTCCTTCTTAAACGCTTTCGTGTCTATTTTTGAGAAGACCATATTTTCGCCGTTCTCATCTAAAATGATAAGAGTATCGTAAACCCAGTCGATAACCGAGCAAAGTTCGTCAACGTTTTCACAAATAAGGTCTATTTCGCAGTAGCGTTGGTTTACGTTATAGGACGCAGGAACAACGTCGCCAACGGCATATCTTTCTACCGTTGAAACAACGGCTTTATGCTTTTTAATTTCATCCATGCCCTTAATAGAGGTTATCTTTCCCGGCTTTATTGAAATAAATAGGTTTGGAGTAACCTTTCCTTTGTGCAAGAATCCGTCTTTAGGAATAACGACGTCAGTTGAAATTTTTCCAGTCAAAGCATACTCGATAAATAACTTCATAAAGTTTACGCCGTGAACTTTATTATACATTCTTTCGTATTCAATACCCGGAAATCTTATGCCCGGATCGTAAAAACGAACGGTATCGCCGTCAACGAAACCTTGCATAAACGCAGGAGAGTTTTTAAGACCAATACCTTTTAGCATATTAGCAACTCTTTCACTAACGTTTTCATAATACCACGAAGCATATTTAGAAGGAGCCATTGCCATCATAGAAACTCTTTCCATTTTATCTTCAATTCTACCAAGTCTTCTGTCACCCGCTCTAGTTAAATATACTTCGCCGTTAACAACAACGTAGGTAACGCTAAAATCGTTCTTATTGCCCATATATTTTTCAATTAGAATATTACCGCTTGAACTTTCGCTTTTAGCAACTATGATTGCTTTATCAACGTCGTCTAAATTATAGCAAACGGTTGAGCCCCTTGAACCACGGCTATCCGTAGGCTTTACAAGAAGTGGATATTCAACTTTACCTTGCTTTACGTCTTCATAAGAATATTGCGGAATAGTATCTACGCCAAACTTAGCGCAACATTCTTTGAATAAATCTTTATTCGTTAAATAATTTACTTGTTCTTCGTTGCCGTAGCAAGGAAAACCTAACGCTTCGCAAATAATTCTATGTTGTTGTTGCGAAGGGTCGTTATGGAAGTTTAAAACGCCGTCAACGTTATTTTCTTTACAATATTTAATAATCGCGTCGGTATCAAAAATATTTATAAAAAGCGCTTCATCGGCAATGGCTTTTGCCGGTGAATCTTCTATTGCTAAATTATCGGTAACGATAGTATAAACTCCCATCTCTTTAGCGGCCTCAACCACTTTCACGTGGATAGAATAACCGCACAAAATAAGAAGTTTTTTACCTTTTAAGTTTGTCATTTTTATATCCTATATTTCCTTATAATTTTTTAATCAGCTTAATTTACTCGTTATTTGCTCCACCAGAACTCATTGCTTGGTTTCCAACCAATTAGTTCTTCAAATTCATGTTTCATTCCTCTTTTATGCCACATTTGCCAAAGAAATTCGCCGGCAAAATTACCTTCAATAACAGTCCAGCCTTTTGTGGTAAGAGCAAAATCCCAACCAACGTAGCCAAACTGAGGAAGTTCTTTTGCCAATTCATAGGCTAGTTGAACGGCTTCATCCCACTTAGGAATTTGGAAACCTTTAAACGCAACGTTTGTGTCGGGGTGTTTTTCTATAATCTCACCGTTTTCTCTAAAGCCATCCGACCAAACAACGCCAGTTTTCTCATCAATTCCCGCAGAGTATCCGCCACAACCGGCACTAGCAACAAAGCCGCCGCTTGCGCCAAATTTAACCCAAGGGCAATAAAAATGAGTTTTCCCATTAGCCTGCACGATAGTGGCTCTAACAACGTTAACCGATCCAGGATGCATAACTGCCATTCTTTCATCTTGAATTAACAACTCTTCTAACACAAGCGATGTGTTCGCTTGCGCCCAACCACCACGCGCTTTTATTTCTTCTGTCTCTAAAAGTAGTTTTTTAAATAAAGAGTCCTTGCTTTCGTAGTTTTCTAAACTTTCCTTGTGTACACCTATTGCTAAAGCCAAACTTTCTGGCTTTACCACAAACACAGGATGTTTTTGCACAAATTCTAAGAAACTAGAATAATCATCACTAGAAGAAAGCCTAATCATATCTCTTTTATAGTATTTCTTTAATCGCGTATACGCCTCATACTTATTATCTAAAATATGCTTATCCTTTTTATCGTTCAAATGCCACATATACGCAAACCTATTTCTTAAAGTCATATACGTGGATTTTTCCGCATGCGATTTATTGAAAAAATCATAGAAAAAAGCTTCCGTTATGTTATTGCCATAAACCCAATAATCATAAATAGACAAATAGAACATTTCCTCAATCTCTTCAGGCGTTGCCTGTTGCTTAATCTCTTTAATCGTATTTAAAATCATCGCGTCAATTCTAGAAGTATAAACGTCACTTTTTTCTTTATGAATAGCCTTTCCGCACTCCACCATTTCAGAGCGATTATCAGTAATATAAATTTCCATAATTTTTTCCTTGTTTAAAATTAAAATAAAAAACTGCTTTTAATCAATCTGCGCTTTTATTTAACGAAATTGTTTACAATTTCAATGATTTTATCAACGTCTTCGTCGGTTAGCCACATATGAAGTGGGAGAGAAATAATATGCTCGCTAACTTCGTGAGCGATAGGGCAAGTTCCACGAGCGTATTGATACATACTATATTCAATATTATCACGATAGTGAACGCCACCGTAAATATCGTTCTTTGCAAGTTCGCCAAGAAGCGCTTCTCTATCTGGAACTACTAGTTCGTAAATATGGTAAGAACATTCGTCTGCATAAGGCGCGCCTATAATTCTAATCTTAGAGTTATCTTTAAAAGCCTTTGTGTATCTAGCAACGATTTCTCTTCTTCTTGCGTTTTCTTCATCTAAATACTTTAATTGAACGAGCGCAATACCTGCCATAATAGCGTTGCCGTTATATTTATAACCAACGTAGTCAACGTCATATTTCCAAGCGTAAGTGCCTTTGTTTGATCTAGCGTAAGTATCTTTATTAATACCAAGCCAAGCAAGTTTTCTAGCAAGTTTATCGCTTTCTTCATCGTTAAAGCAAATCATACCGCTATCGCCCGTTGCTAGGTTTTTAACGGCTTGATAAGAATAAACGGTACAACTAATACCATCCCAAGTTCCAGGGGTTACGCCGTTTACTCTAGTGCCAGCCATATGCGCAGCGTCTAAAATAACTTTTAGGTTATGCTTTTTAGCAATTTCTAAAATTTTATCAAGTTGACCAACTCTACCGCCGTAACCAACGAAAATAATAGCCCTTGTTTTAGGCGTAATTTTTTTCTCAACGTCTTTAGGGTCAAGGCATAAATATTCGTCAACGTCAGCAAAAGTAACGTGGAGATTTTCATACATAATAGCGTGGTTAGTTGAAATGAACGTAATAGGAGTTGAAATAATTTCGTCGCCGTCAGCCCAACCGCCTTGCATTTTTAAAATTTTGATTGCAAGGTGAAGACCAACCGTGTTTGAATTGATAAAATAAGCGTATTTATGACCGGTATATTCCTTCCATTTTGCTTCGAACTCTACGGTCTTAAAACCCATACCAGTCCAGCCTTTTTCTAAACATTCTCTCACTTGTTCTAAACATTCTTCAACGTGAAATTTTGGTTTTAATACTTGAATTGACATAATTTTTCTCCTTCTTATTTATCTTTTGCCATACATTTTTTCGTAATATTTTTGATATTCGCCACTTATAATTTCTTCCCACCACTTGCGGTTTTCTAAATACCACTTGATAGTTTTCTTGATGCCATCGGCAAACTTAGTCTCTGGTAGCCAGCCAAGTTCGGTATGGATTTTCGTAGGATCAATAGCGTAACGCATATCGTGGCCCTTTCTATCGGTAACGTAAGTGATTAAATCTTCGCTTTTTCCTAACTCTTTGCAAATAAGTTTAACGATATCGATATTTCTCATTTCGTTATGACCGCCGATATTATAAACTTCGCCTACCCTTCCCTTATGAATAATAAGGTCTATGGCTTTACAATGGTCTTCAACGTAGAGCCAGTCGCGAACGTTAATGCCTTCGCCGTAAACAGGAAGCGGTTTATCGTTAAGCGCGTTAGCAATCATTAACGGAATAAGTTTTTCAGGGAAATGGTAAGGTCCGTAGTTATTAGAACAACGGCTAATGGTAACAGGAAGTTTATAAGTTCTATGATATGCTAAAACCAAAAGGTCGGCTCCTGCCTTTGAACTACTGTAAGGGCTAGAAGTATGTATAGGCGTTTGTTCGGTAAAGAAAAGGTCAGGCCTATCGAGTGGAAGGTCGCCGTAAACTTCGTCGGTTGATACCTGGTGGTAACGCTCAATGCCATACTTTCTGCAAGCGTCCATCATAACTTGCGTTCCTAAAATATTAGTTTGTAAGAAAACTTCAGGGTTTTCAATAGACCTATCAACGTGGCTTTCCGCCGCAAAGTTTACAACGATATCAGGCTTTTCAGTTTCGAAAATTTCGTAAACTTTCTCTCTGTCGCAAATATTCGTTTTGTAAAACTTAAAATTAGGGTTCTTAAGAGCTTCTTCTAAAGTTGACATATTGCCCGCATAAGTTAAACAGTCAACGCAAATGATTTTATAGTCTTTATGTTTATCTAGCATATGATAAACGAAGTTTGCGCCGATAAACCCAGCGCCACCAGTAACTAAAATCGCTTTCATATTATATAATACTCTCCTTTTAGAACTTAATTTTGCTATCTTTAAAGAGTGGATGAAGTTTATCTTTCTCACTCAAAATAATTTCGTCAACACTTGGCCACTCAATATTTATTGAAGGGTCGTTCCATAAAATTCCGCCTTCGTCTTCAGGGTGGTAAAACTCATCGCACTTATAGGCAAATTCAGCGTAATCGCTAACAACCAAAAAGCCGTGAGCAAAACCGCGCGGAATCATAAACTGGCGCTTATTTTCTTCCGTTAAAAGAACGCCTTGCCACTTTCCGTAAGTTTTGCTATTTTCTCTTAAATCAACGCAAACGTCGAAAACTTCGCCCTTTATAACGCGAACGAGTTTTGCTTGCGGAAAGGTTTTTTGGAAGTGCATTCCACGAAGAACGCCTTTTCTAGAACTTGATTGATTATCTTGCACGAAGTTATAGGAAAGCCCCGCCTCGTCAAAGGCCTTTTTGCTATAAGTTTCCATAAAGTAGCCCCTATGGTCGCCGTAAACTTTGGTTTCGATAATATAAACTCCGTCAATATCCGTTTTAATAAAATTAAAATTTCCCATAATAAAACCTTTTAATAAATAAACTTTCCGTCTGCAACGTTCTTTAAGTGTTCGCCGTAAGGTGATTTGCCGTATCTTTCGGCTGATTCTAAAAGTTTTTCTTTAGAAATCCAACCGTTTTTGAAAGCAATTTCTTCCGGAGCGGAAATTTCAATGCCTTGTCGAGATTGAATCATTCTAACGAAATCGGTTGCTTCTGCTAAACTATCCATAGTTCCGGTGTCAAGCCAAGCAAAACCACGGCCTAATAGTTGAACGTTAAGTTCGTTCTTCTCAAGATAGAGTTGGTTAAGCGTGGTAATTTCAAGTTCGCCTCTTTTTGAAGGTTTAACTTTTTTAGCCATTTCGCTAACGCCACTAGGATAGAAATATAAACCGGTAACGGCGTAGTTGCTCTTTGGTTTTGTAGGTTTTTCTTCAATAGATAAAACCTTACCGTCTTTATCAAACTCAACTATGCCAAAACGTTCAGGGTCGTTTACGAAATACCCAAAAACCGTTGCTCTATTATTATTTTCAGCGTTAAAAGTTGCTTGGCGAAGCGTTTTTCCAAAGCCGTTGCCGTAGAAAATATTATCGCCTAAAACCATAGCGCAAGCATCATCACCGATAAACTCTTCGCCAAGTAGAAAGGCTTGAGCAAGTCCGTCTGGAGATGGTTGAACTTTATAAGATAACTTAACGCCGAACTGACTTCCGTCGCCTAAAAGTTTTTCAAAGTTAGGAAGGTCGGTTGGGGTTGAAATTATTAAAATATCTTTAATGCCCGCAAGCATAAGCGTAGATAGCGGATAATAAACCATAGGCTTATCGTAAACGGGTAAAAGTTGTTTAGAAGTTACCATTGTTAAAGGGTAAAGCCTAGTTCCCGCGCCACCTGCTAAAATTATACCTTTCATTATTAAATCTCTCCTTTTTCTTGTTCTTTGGTTAACAACTTATCAATTTTTAATTGAATATTATCGGTTAATTTATTATAAAATTTATTGTTCACTCCAAATAATTTCATCAAGGTTTTGAAGATATTCTTCAACCGTTACGATACCGTCCTTTTTCCAACAAACGCTATCGTCTTTGAACCTAATTTTATCTAGTTCGTCTTTAAGATTTTCAATTAAAATTATTTTTTCAGGCGTAAAGAACGGCGCTTCTTTAATAGAACTTAAGTTAGTTATTAAAACTTTGTTCATATCAATGCACTCGTAATCACGCAAAGTAACGCCATCCGCCCCACTTTGCACTATATTCAAAACGGCTTTTGAGCGCTTAACTAATTTCAAATATTCAAAATAAGATAGAAATTTATTAAAGGTTATTTTATCGGCGTATTTTTGCTTATCTTCTTTAACGCCCACGATATAAAAGTTACAATTTAAGCCGTTTTCAGTTAGCGTTTCGTAAATAGAATAAATTTCATCAAGCCTACCTTTAGCCCTGCCCACGAACAAAACGTCGCACGGCTCAATATTTTCATCTTCTTTAACAAACGAATAATCGTGAGGGGAATTTTCAATAAGTTTTAAACCGTGTTTTTGCGCGTCGATTTTATTATAAGTTCCAACAACGTCGAAAATACTCTTATATTCATCAATAGACAAGCCGTTATTTTTCTCATAAAGCGAAACGAGGTCGCCGAAAAAATAAGCCGTTTTAGAGTTTTTGTATTCTTCTTTTAGATATTTAATAAAACCGCACTCAACAAACTTATCAATAAACCCAGTAAAAATAAAACAAATTTCATCGTTATTATTTATTGCTTTTTTAACAGATTTATCAAGAATAAACTTTTTCCAAACGCTTTTAAACGGAAGTTTAATTATTTTATTAATTTTAGGCGTGAAATGGAGTTTGTAAAAAAACTTCTTAAGTTTATTTTTTGAAAAAGCCGGCGGATCGTTTACAATAATTCTTGGTGTTTTTTCTGCTCGCGCCTTCTTTGAAACCCTTTCATAGTCGTTGTCAAGAGACACAAAAACGTATTTACGCATTTTTCTTTTTTCCTTTTCTCTTTAGCATTGCTTTTGCATAATCTATAAGCGCAAAAAATTCTTTTCTCTCAAAAATAAGGCTATAAATTAAAACTAAAACTAAAATTGCTACGCCAAAGCAAATTGCATACAAAAGCCAACCAATAAAACTATTAACGGAAGCCACGCCGAACACGTTGAAAGCGTATAACAAGTAAGATACGATAGTTACAATAAGTATTAAAGCAATTCTTTGGAAAAGTTTACCATACTTAAACCAAGAAACCCTTTGCTTTAGAATAATCATATTTCTCACGATATACATAAGGTTATACGCCAAAACACCCGTCATAACGTATTCAAAGCCAAATAAAAGCGTGCATACGAGCGATATTACAACACCTATAATTCCGCTAGTTAGAGTTATTTTATAGGTTACTTTGAAAAGACCGTAAACGGTTGAAACGTAACCCATAGAATTTCTTATTGAGAATAAAACGACGTAACCTATAACGAATATTGCTAAAATAGAAGAAATATAATCTTGGGCGTTTTCAAAACCTACGGTATAAATTTTCAAAAACGGCATTATTAAGAACGCTATGCAACTAGATAAAACTACGCCTACCATCAAGAAAATGTATTGCAAAACGTTATAAACTTTAGCAATTTTCTCATCGTTAGAACTTGCAACTAAATTTCCAAATATTGGAGAGACTGAAAGTTGCACGGTTTTTAGCAAGGTTTTCATCGAAGTATATAACATTGAATAAACGGAAAAAACGCTTGCTTTTGCCAAACTTATGAAAGTTGTTATAATAACGGTTGGCGAAGCCGTTATCGCTTCGTTGCCGATGCTTGTGTAAATGAGATATTTTCTATCTTTAATAACGAAATTCTTATCTTTAGGTTCTTTTACAATCTTACCTTTTGTGTGCTTTAGATAGAAAGAGCCGTTTATTAATACCCTAATAATCCCCGCAACAAGTAGCGCAACGTACATAAAAATAAAGTGAAGTTTTGTAAAAATTACAACAAAAAGTAACGCGTAATACAAAACTCTTTCTATCATGTTGCCTAGCGTTAAAAGATATTTCTTTTGGTGAGGCGATAAGAAAATATCAAAGCGGGTGGTAAAGAAAAAGTAAAGCGAGCCGTTCGTTGCCAAAACCGCGAACGATAAAACTATTTCTAAAAATTTAAGCTCGCCCTCTAAATAAAAGCCGTAAAAAATTGATAGAGCAAAGGCTATACAAAGATAAATTATACCTATCTTTTTAAAGAACTTTTTAGAAGAGTATAAAATTGCGCTTTGAGTTTCGTAATCATTATCGGCAACCGGCTTATACATTTGATAGATAGACGCGCCAACCGCCCCCGCTTGAATAAGGTTAATAAGCGTTAAAAGGCGGTTTATCGTTTGCGTTAAACCGTTTACAGCGTCGCCGTAAGAAATGATTATATATCTTGGAACTATAATTCCAAGAGCAAAAATCAAAAGTTCGTAAAATAACGAAATTATTAAATTTTTACTTGCGTTTTTAGATCTCATAACCCACTTGAAACAAAATTACTTAAAATAAAACTTCTAGTTTAACAAACTCCTTGAAAGAGAGCCTAATAAATTAAAACTTAAATCGCCCATAACGTAAATTTTCAAAAACCAAGTAAAGAAAACGACTAAAACTATCGTTTTGAAAATTGGAAGTGAAACTGATTTTTCGCCTACTTGAACGTAAAGTTCGCTTCCTTTCTTTTTCTCAAGCACCATCGTAAAGCAAATTAAAGATAAAAATAAGAAGAAGAACATTAAACGCATCATCGTTTGCGATAAAATAAGCGTGAAACTAAACGGCATAAAGATAAGCCCCATAGTGTAAACCATAGAATAAAAGTCTTTTTCCTTTCCGCCAATTTCGTTCAACTCACTTTTTGCAAACAATAACGCAACGAAATTTAGAACAAAGAAAATTATATAAATGACGTATTGCCTTGAATACCTGTTGTCGAAATAAGTGTTGGCTAAGTTTCTATCTTCCAAGAAAAAGCCCGCCGTTATTTTATTTAAGAACGTTGAAACGCCTTCAATAAGTTCCGTTCTAACAACCATAAGCGCCGATAATAGTAATGATAAAACGCTTAAACAAATTAAAACTACTTTTACCCCACTCGTTTTGTTTGATGGAATTATACATAGGAAGAAAATGTAAGCAAATATCATCGATTGGTGGAAAAGCGACGCAACGTAAACCAAAATTGCAAAAATTATTGCGCCAAGCCAATTCTTTCTAAATAAAAATTTTAAGCCGAAAACAACAATAGAAAAACCAATGAAAAATCTTATTACTACCCAGAAGAAATTGCATAAGGTTATTGTAAAAAACGCTATAACCAAATGATAATTTTTAATATAATCTTTTAAAGTGAAAAAGATTAGTAAAAAACAAAAGGCGAAAACGACTAATCTAAACTGCTCAAAATTAAAACCTAAATTGTAAAAAACGTTGTTAATAAAAACGTATCCGGCTTCTTGGTTTGAGCGAGAAAAATCGTTCGTTGTATACAACAAATTATAAGAGTGAAGGTCCGAACCAACCGAATTAGTGTTAGCGTTTGCCATAACGAGAAGAACGGCAATAGCCGTTAGAAAAGCAACAAAATTATTCTTTTTATTTAGCATTACGTAAACTAAATTTATAAAAATTGCTCCAAAATATAAAATATACGCCATACTTCTCCTTTTCGGCTTTGTTAAACCTTTTTCCTAAATTAAACTACTTTTTGATTAACGCTTGTAAAAAACTTTCCCATTTTTCACAAATTACGAGAGCGCTAAAATTTAAAAGAATTTTCTCTTTTGCAGTTTTTCCTAAAAGTTGCCTTTCGTCTTTTGGCATTTCAATAACTTCAATCATCTTTTGAGCCAAAACTTCATGGTCGTTGATAGGAACTAAGAAACCGTTTTCGCCGTCGTCTATTAAATCGCTTGGTCCGGTTGGGCAGTCGGTTGAAATACACGGAAGACCTATCGCCATTGCTTCCATTAAAGCGTTTGGCAAGCCTTCGTAATTAGACGTCATTAAATAACAATCGGTTTTTGATAATTCTTCTAAAGGCGATTGCGTCCAACCACGCAAGAACACGTTGTTTTCAAGCCCAAGTTCGCAAATTAAATTCTTAATCTTTTCTTCGCTAGGACCTTTGCCAAAAATCTCAAGTTTGACGCTTTCGTGCTTTTCGCAAACAATTTTCAAGGCTTTAATCGCCATTTCGTAATTCTTTTGCTCGTTAAGCCTACCTAGCATTGTAAATTTTTCAACGCTATCGCTATATTTTTCAACGTTTTCCTCAAGCGCCTTTTCTGACACAGGGTTTTCTATTACAACGCTTTTTTCGTTTAGTTTTTTAGGTAAAAACTCTCTTTGGCTCTCCGTTTGAATAACGATTTTACTAGAATTTCTAAACCATTGTTTTTCGATAAAAGCCCTTAAGCCTTTTTTGTTTAAGATTATAGAAGGATTTACCCTAAACGAAGAAACCTTCTTAACTCTTAGCCCAAACGACGAAAGATATAATCCATAGCCACCTTCTAAAAAGCCGATAGCAACGTCCGGCTTTATTTGTTTAATGACCTTTCTCGTCTTAAAAATTCGTTTTAAGCCTGAAATTTTAGAATATTCTTCAAAATTTTGCGCTAATGAAAATATTTTTACTTTTTCGCTTAGCGGATATTCTTTTTCATTTCTAGAAAAGAGTAGAACTGAAACGTCGTGCCCTTTTTCTGCTAAAGCGCTTGCCGTAACCGAAATAACTCTTTGCGCTCCGCCGTCGCACAAATTTCCACTAACAAACAAAATTTTCATTTTAAAACCTCAAACTAAAAAATCCCACTAAATTTTCAACTAAATTATTCTTTAACTTCTTCGCTCTTGATTTCTTCTTCGGTAGAAGAAGTTTTCAAAAACTTATTGCGTTGTATAACGAACATTACGATACCTATAACTAACCAGATACCAACGATTATCCATTCAGGTAACGATAGACACGAAGGAATACCCGGGATAAGGTAAAGCGATAATACAAATCCAGACATAATTATTGCAATTATTCCAACTAAAACGCCGAACTTAACTTTATAAGGTCTTTCCATATTCGGTTCTTTTTTCCTTAAAACCAAGAACGAAACGGAAACGATAAAGTAAGCGAT
>JAZNBE010000009.1:0-73735 GCA_045586885.1 Christensenellaceae bacterium | reverse complement strand
TAACCTTACTAATAATCGCTTGTTTTGAAAAAATAATACATTAATTCAATACGTATTGAAAATCGTTAATCTTGCTTAATTCCCTTTTTCTTCCTAATTTCTTTTACAACTTTTTCGTAACCGTTGTCTTTTGGTTTATAGTAAACTTTTCCTTTAAGTCTATCGGGTAAATATTGTTGCTCAACCCAGCCGCCGTAATCGTGCGGATACTTATAAGGTATTTTTTCCTTAAGTTGCTCTTTTGACATATAAGGCGTATTTCTAAGATTAGTTGGAACAAAATCGTCGCGAACCTTTTCAGCATCTTCCTTAGCAAGCCCCATCGCCTCAACAACCGAATTTGATTTTTCCGCCTCACATACGTAAATTATTGCTTGACTTAACGGAATTAAGCCCTCTGGAAGCCCTAAATTTTGCAAAGCAGTTAGCGCAGAAACAGCAATAACTAGCGCTTGAGGGTCTGCCATCCCCACGTCTTCACTAGAGTGAACTATTAACCTTCTTGCAACGATTAACGGATCACAACCACCGCTAATTAATCTATTCGCATAGTATAAAGCGGCATCGGAGGAACTTCCCCTTAGCGATTTACAAAACGCGCTTAAAAGATCGTAGAACATATCTTCATCGTAAGATAAACATTTCTTTTGGATTGATTGTTCGGCATCTTTTAGCGTAACGTGAACTTTTCCACTACTATCTGGCGGAGTGGTTAAAACGGCAAGTTCTAAAGCGTTATAAGCAATACGCATATCACCGCCAGAAGTTAAAGCAATGTGTGAAACAGCATCATCGTCAACGATTAAATCAACGTTAGGAAAACCACGTTTTTTATCGTTAATCGCGTTATAGAGGGCTTTTTTGATAACTTCATCGGTCAATCTTCTAAGTTCAAATACGCGACAACGAGAAACCAAAGCAGGCGTCATCGACGCAAAAGGATTTTCAGTTGTTGAACCTATGAAAATAATCGTCCCAGTTTCAATAGCAGGTAAAAGCGAATCGGATTGCGTCTTATTAAAGCGATGGCACTCGTCTAAAAAAAGATAAGTTTTCTTTCCAAACTGCTTTAAATTTAAACTTGCTTTTTCAACAACTTTTTTAACGTCAGCAACGCCGCTTGATACGGCGTTTAATTTTTCAAAATTAGCATTTGTTGAATTTGCTATTATATTTGCAAGCGTTGTTTTTCCAGAACCCGGTGGGCCGTAAAAAATACAACTCCCTAATCTATCTAATGATATCGCTCTACGAAGTAGAGAGCCTTCTTCCGCAATATGACTTTGCCCTAAAAACTCTTTTAAAGTTCTAGGTCTCATACGCTCGGCAAGAGGTTCGCTTTGCTTTTTATAATTTAATTGGTCAAATAAATCATACATAATTCGCCTATCTATACTAAAAAAATTTAGTTTCAAATATAATATTTTGTGAGAAATTATAAGTTTTTTAAAATTTTATGTTGCTTAGTTATTGCTTTCGTTATGATAGTTTTAATTTTGCATCCTGAAAGATACGTTGAAACAACAAAAACCGGAATTTACGTTTGGGCTTTAACAGTTGCTCCTTCACTACTGCCTTTCTTCTTTCTAACTTCAATTTTAACCTATCTTGGCGCTGTTAAAAAAGTGGTAAAAATCGCATCGCCTATCACTCGTTTTTTATATAAAGAATCAGGCGTTAGTTTTTGGACTCAGTTTATGAGTTTTATATCAGGTTATCCTGTTGGTGCAAAAATAATTGCCGACCTTTACCAAAACAAAATAATTACTCAAAAAACCGCCACTAAACTATCTCTTATCTCGTCAACGTCAGGCCCTCTTTTTGTTGTTGGAAGCGTTGGCACTATTATGTTTGGAAGTAAAACGGTTGGGTTTTTGTTATTAATTTCGCATTATTTATCTTCGATAATTTTAGGTGTTTTGTTTAGAAATTACGGCGTTAATCAACCTATAGCCCCACTTTCAAACAAAATCAATAAGGTTGATAACGTTTTATACGAATGCGTTTGGTCTTCGGTTTCATCCGTTTTAGTGGTTGGTGGATTTATTGCAATTTTTTATACGTTTTCACAAATTTTAATAGATTTTAATCTTTTATTCTTTATTGAAAAACCTCTTAGTTTACTTTTTGGGAAAGACTTATCTAAGGGCGTAACGATGGGGCTTATTGAATCAACAACCGGTTGCTTACAAATTTCAAAATGCAAAGTAACAAACCTTTCGGTAAGCCTTGCCTCTTCAATAATTTCGTTCGGTGGAATTTCTATTTGGTTTCAATCTATTGCTTTTTTAACAAAAGCAAAGGTCAACGTAAAATTATTTGCGTTAGGTAAAATTTTGCAAACAATAATAAGTTTTTTCGTTTGCTTTCTGCTTTCATTTTTGTTTATTTAAAAAATTTAATGCACTCTATTGGAACGTATTTAGATACGTCTTTTCCTTCCTTTAGTAAATTCTTAACAAGCGTTGAACTAACTTTTTTAGTTTCTTTGCTAGCCGTAATAAAAATGGTGTGAATATCAGGGTATTTTTGGCTATTAAAGTTAAACGACTTAGTTTCGTAATCTTCATCAACTGCATCACGAATACCGCGAACGTAGTAACACGTGCCTTCATTTTGTAAAAAATCAACCAACAATCCGTCAAACGATTTTACAACAACACCACTATATTTAGCGCAACAACTTTTAAGCATTTCAAGGCGAGTATCTAGCGGAAAAAAATTAACTTTTTCAGCGTTTTTTCCTACCGCAACAACAACTTCATCAAACATCATAACGCATTTGCCTATAATATCTAAATGACCGATTGTAACTGGGTCGAAAGAGCCCGCATACACACATTTACTTTTGAACATTTTTATTCCGCCTTATAAATATTAAAATATGCTTTGCCATATTTTCTTGTTTTTTGCCTTTCTAAACCTAAAAACTCGGTTTTAACCTCAACGTCTTTTTCTAAAATAACGTAGCCACCTTCATTTAGAATTTGCCTTGAAGAAATAATTTCTATCGCCTTTTCGCCTAAATCTAGCGCATACGGGGGGTCTAAAAAGATAATATCAAACTTTTCGTTAGTGGTTTTAAGATAATCTTCTATTCTCGTTAAATAAACTTTAGCATCTTCTTTAATAAGTGATAGATTTTTTTTAGTGAGTTCTACGCTCTTTTTCGCAACGTCGGTAAAAACTACCGTTTTTGCGCCACGTGATATCGCTTCAATTCCAACGCTACCACTACCGCAAAAGCCGTCAAGAAAACTACAGCCGTAAATTTTATCTTGAAAAATATTAAAAAGGGCTTCTTTCGCTCTATCGCTAGTAGGTCTTATATCTTCGCCTTCAAACGATAATAATTTTCTGCCTTTATTTTTTCCGCCTATAATTCTCATAACTAGTCTTCCTTTTTATTGAAAAACTCAAAAACAAGCCTTGCGTTTACTTCGCCAAAACCTTCGCACGATTCTATTTCTTCCAAACTTGCCTTCTTAAGATTTTCCACTGTAACGAACTTATCTAAAAGCGCTTTCTTTTTTACTTTACCTATGCCTTTTATCTCATCTAGCGCCGATAAAAGATTTCGTTTTTGATGCTTTTTATGGAAACTCGTTATAGCAAAACGGTGCGCTTCATCTCTTATTCGTTGTAACATTCTTAAAACGTAATCGCTTTTTGGAAGTTTTATAGACTCATTTCTATTGAGCGTAAAAATTTCTTCATCACGCTCGGCAAGTGAAATTAAATCAATATCAGTTATATTAAGCCTATCGAAAACTTCTTTTACAGCAGAAAGTTGCCCCTTTCCACCGTCGATTATAATAAGGTCTGGCTTAGGAAAATTCTCTTCATCAGTTTCGAGTTTTTTAAGACGGCGCTCTAACATTTCTTGAAGTGATGCGTAATCGTTAGCCCCTTCCACAGTTTTTATAGTAAAACGGCGGTAACTATTTAAATCTTTCTCGCCATCAATAAAAACTACCATTGAACCAACTTTATCTACACCGCTAACGTTAGAAATATCGTAACACTCCATACGCTTTGGATAGCGTGATAAGTTTAAAATTTCTTTTAATCGCTCGCAAGCGGTAGTCGTCATATCTTCCTTATTCAAAATTTTATTTACCGTTTTCTCAAGGTAATCTTTCGCGTTAGATAGAGCCATATCGTAAAGTTGACGCCTTATACCTATTTTAGGAACTAGAACGCTTACTTTTTTACCATAGTTTTCATGCAAAAACCGCTCTATAAGTTCGTTATCTTCAATTTCTTCGCCAACGATAATCTCATCCGGTATTTCTTGACCATCCGCATAATAGCGAAGTAAAAACTCCGAAAGAGTGTTTTTCGTAAGGCTTGAAAGGGTTGATACTTGGAAGTTTTTAGCGCCTTGCATTCTTCCGTTTCTAGTTATCAAAACGTTGATAGAAGAGTAAATTCCGTCTGTCGCAACCGCAACCACGTCAACGTTAATAAAACGGTTTAACGCCGTAATTTTCTTTTGCCTAATTTTTTCAAGCATTGAAAGTTTATCACGAAGGTTTATTGCAAGTTCAAACTTACCCATCTCAGCTAAACGATGCATTTTCTCGGTTATAATTTTCTCTGCCTCATCATCGTTTCCTGATAAAAAATCGATCGCTTTATCAACAAGTTCTCTATACTCTTTTTGGCTAATTTTCAAAACACACGGAGCCGAGCAACGCTCTATGTGATAATTTAAACACTCTCTTTTTACGCTTTTTGCTGGCAGATCTTGCGAACAAGAGCGCAAAAGATAACTATGGTTTACAATTTCTAAAACGTCCTTTACCGAAACGCCACCCATAAACGGACCGAAATACTTACAACCATCATTTTTAACCTTTCGCGTGGTTTCAAAACGTGGGAAAGGTTTTTTTAAGTTAATTTTTAGATAAGGATAGGTTTTATCATCCTTTAGTAAGATGTTGTATTTAGGTTTATACTTTTTAATAAGGTTGTTTTCGAGAGATAATGCGTCGATTTCAGTTTTTGTAATAATATAATAAAAATCGACGATATTTTGAACCATTGCCATAACTTTCTCAGTCTTAACCCCCGAGTAAAAATACTGCTTTACTCGGTTTTTTAAGACCTTTGCCTTGCCTACGTAAATTACTTGATTATCACTATTTAGCATTACGTAAACACCGGGGCTTGTTGGCAATAATTTAATTTTTTCTTCAATTACCTTATTCATTAAAACAAGAAAGGGACGAAATCGCCCCTTTGTAATTATTTATTATTTTGCGTATTCAACTGCGCGCCATTCTCTTATTACGTTTACCTTGATTTGACCAGGATATTCAAGCTCGCTTTCAATCTTTTTAGCGATATCTTTAGCAAGGAACATCGCTTGATTATCGTCAATTTGTTCAGGTTTAACAAGCACGCGAATTTCTCTACCCGCTTGAATTGCGTAACATTTGTCAACGCCGTTAAAGTTGGTTGCAATAGCCTCAAGTTGTTCAAGACGCTTTACGTAGTTGGTAGTAGTTTCCCTTCTTGCGCCAGGTCTTGCGCTTGAAATAGCGTCCGCCGCTTGAACCAAAACCGCTTCAATAGTCCTTGGCTCAACGTCGCCGTGATGCGCTTGAATACAGTTTACAACGTTCTTGCTTTCTTTGAATTTTTTAGCAAGGTCAACGCCAATTGAAATGTGCGTTCCTTCAACTTCGTGGTCAACTGCTTTACCAATATCGTGCAATAGTCCGCCACGTTTTGCTAGGTTTACGACAACGCCAAGTTCTTGAGCCATAAGACCTGCAAGGTGCGCTACTTCAATTGAGTGCATTAAAACGTTTTGACCGTAACTCGTTCTATATTTTAACCTACCAAGTAGTTTAATAAGTTCTGGATGAACGCCAAACAAGCCCACTTCAAACATTGCGTTTTCACCGTTCTGCTTAATTTGACTATCAAGTTCTTTTTTAACCTTTTCAACCGTTTCTTCAATTCTTGCAGGATGAATTCTACCATCCGCAATAAGTTTTTCTAAGGAAAGTCTTGCAACTTCACGGCGAACAGGATCAAAACCAGACGCTATTACTACTTCAGGCGTATCGTCGATGATAAGTTCAATACCGGTAGCATTTTCAATCGCGCGGATGTTTCTACCTTCTCTACCGATAATTCTTGCCTTCATATCGTCGTTAGGAAGAGCAATGGTAGTTATAGTAATTTCCGAAGTGTGATCAGCGCAACAGCGTTGAATTGCAAGGCTAATAATATCTTTAGCCTTTTTATCAGCCTCTTCTTTTGCTTCCGCTTCAATGTTTCTCACCGTTACGGCAGAATCTTTTCTTGCCTCTTCAATGATTGATTCAATAACTTGTTTTCTTGCCTCTTCTCTAGTTAATTGAGCAACTTTTTGAAGTTCTTGCATCATTAAATCGAGTTGGCTATCAAGTTTCTCTTTTGTTTTTTGAAGTTCAACTTGCTTTAAGTCAAGTTCGCGCTTAAATTGTTCAACTTCTTCATTTCTTTTAAGTAAATTAATGTCTTTCTTGTTGAGAACTTCGTCTTTTTGGTTAAGGCGTTGTTCCATTTTTTGCAATTCCAAACGTTTTTCTTTTGATTCGCGCTCGAAATTATTACGAAGTCTTAAATCTTCTTCTTTTGCTTCAAAAATTGCTTCTTTTTTTAGGGCTTTGCACTCCTGTTCCGCTTCTTCTTTCATGCGAGCAATAACGGTTTCCACAGAACCTATCTTTTTAGAACGGTTCTTTTCAGATATAACCGAGCCTACAAAAAAACCAATAACTGCGCATACTACGGCAGCAGCTAATATCAAACCAATAGATAAACCATCAGCCATTAAGAACAGGGTGCTTGCATTGTAAAACATAACAAACCTCCTGGAATTTAGAATTATAAAAGTATATCAATGCCAACGCTTAGGAAATTTTACCAAAAAACGTCTTTTCGGCACACTATATAGTTTTATATGATAACATTATACACTATATATTGCACTGTGTCAAGTGTAAATATAGAATAATAATAAATAATATATAATTAAAGAAACAGTTAAAATTATTGACCGATTTTCGTTTTTTTAGAATAAATTTTGACATTTTTCAAAAAATAAAACTCGCAAATTTTTGCGAGTTTTTGTTGATAATGGGCTTATAGCCCTACTTTTTAACCGTTTCCGCTAAAGGATTGTTCGAGTAAAGTCTTAACTTTGGTTTCTCTATTGCAACTGTAACACCGGGCTCAACGCTTTTCGTTATAAAAACGGAACTTCCAATAACCGCGCCTTCGCCTATAACCGTTTCACCGCCTAAAATTGTTGCGCCGGAATAAATTGTAACGTTATCTTTAATGGTTGGATGACGTTTTTTACCAACTAAAGAACGAGCGTTTTTAAGAGAAACTGCGCCTAAAGTTACACCTTGATAGATATTAACGTGTTCGCCAATTTCAGTAGTTTCACCAATTACTATGCCTGTTCCGTGGTCGATTACGAACGATTTGCCGATAGTTGCGCCGGGGTGGATATCAATACCAGTTTTAGAGTGAGCGTATTCAGTCATAATTCTTGGAATTAGCGGAACTTTGTTTTGATATAAAACGTGAGCAAGACGATAAATAAACACCGCCTCAATACCGGGATAAGTCATTAAAATAAGGTCTGGACTAACTGCCGCAGGGTCGCCGTCTAACGTTGCCTTAATATCATAACTTAAAGTATCAAAAACGCTTGGAAGAGCCTTTATGAAATTAATTGAAATTTCTTTTGCCTTTTCATCAATTTCGCTTGAGTTAATTTCTTTTTTAGAAATTTCGCACTCGTAACCAAACGCAAGTTCTATTTGCTTATAAAGTTTTTCGTAAAGCGCTTTGGTTAAATCGACGTAGTAACTCTTTTCGTAATTTTTAGAAAAATAGTTAGGGTAAAGAATATTTTTAACGTCTTCAATAATTTCTTCAACCTTTTTAATTGACGGTAAATCTTTTATGCTACCATCGCTTAAAAAACGGTCTTTAGAATTAAAAAGTGCGTCTATAACTTCATTAATTGAGTTTTTTACGTTTTGTTCCATAATAAATCCTAAATAATTTTTTAGTTAAAAAGGTTGGTTGATAAATATTTAAAACCGCTATCAGGCAATACAACGACAACGTTTTTATCTTGCAAATTGTTATCTTTTATATATTTTATAGCCGAATAAACCGCAGCGCCTGAACTTATACCGCAAAACAACGCTTGATATTTTGCTAACAGTCTAGCCGTTTTAAAAGCATCTTCATTTTCAACGTCAAAAACGACGTCTATTAAAGATAAATCTAAAATCTTTGGAATAAAGTTTGCGCCAATTCCTTGAATTAGGTGGCTACCTACCCTTCCTTCATTAATGAGTGGACTTGCCTTTGGTTCTACGCCAACTATTTTAATATTAGAATTCTTTTCCTTAAAATATTTAGATGAGCCAGTAATTGTTCCGCCAGAGCCTATGCCCGCAACGAAAACGTCAACCTGTCCGGAAAGTTTTTCGTATATTTCTGGAGCAGTTGTTTTATAGTGCGCTAAAACACCGTTTTCGTTTTCAAATTGCTTTGCTAAAAAGCCACCCGTTTCTTTTGCTAGCTCGTTTGCTTTTTCAACCGAACCTGCCATGCCTAATTCTTTTTTCGTTTCAACAAGCGTTGCGCCATACGCTTTTATTATTGTTTTTCGCTCGTTAGACATATTCTCAGGCATAACGATAATCGACTTATAGCCAAGCTTTTGGCAAATTGCAGCAAAAGAGATGCCCATGTTACCACTAGTTGCTTCGATGAGCGGTTTGTCTTTTTGAAGTTCGCCTTTCTCTATTGCCGATTTAACTATCTCTAGGGCAGGTCTATCTTTAACGCTACCAGTTAAATTTGCGCTTTCAACTTTTGCGTAAAGTTTAGATTTTAGCGAAAACTCTTTTTCAATTTCTTCTAATCTTACAAGGGGTGTGTTCCCTATAAGAGAATTAAAATAATTAATCATTATCCTTTGAACTATTTAATAGTTGTTCACGAATTTGTTTTTCAATATTTGCTGCAACTTCAGGATTGTCCGCAAGATAATCACGCGCTTTTTCCCTGCCTTGAGCAATCTTTTCACCACCGATAGAGAACCAAGAACCACTCTTTTCAATAAAGCCAAGTTCTACGCCAACGTCAAGCAAGCAACCGGTTTGAGAAATGCCTTGACCGTAAATAATATCAAATTCGGCAGTTCTAAACGGTGGAGCAACCTTATTCTTTACGATTTTCGCTTTAGTTCTATTACCAATCATACCAGTAGTATCTTTGATAGCGTCTGCCTTTCTAACGTCAATACGAACGCTTGAATAGAACTTAAGTGCTTTACCACCAGGCGTTGTTTCTGGATTACCAAACATAACGCCAACTTTTTCACGAAGTTGATTAATGAAAATTACGCAAGTTTTAGACTTGTTCGTTATAGCCGTTAATTTTCTTAACGCTTGAGACATAAGTCTTGCTTGTAAACCAACGTGAGAATCGCCCATATCGCCTTCAATTTCCGCCTTTGGAGTAAGAGCGGCAACAGAGTCAACAACGATTAAGTCGATTGCGCCACTTTTTACAAGGCTTTCAGTAATATCAAGCGCTTGTTCGCCAGTATCTGGTTGAGAAACGTATAAATTATCAAGATCAACGCCTAAATTTGACGCATACGTAGGATCTAAAGCGTGCTCAGCGTCGATAAACGCAGCAATACCGCCGGCTTTTTGAGTTTCGGCAATAACGTGCAAAGCAACGGTTGTTTTACCAGATGATTCTGGTCCGTAAATTTCGATAATTCTACCTCTTGGCAAACCGCCTACGCCTAAAGCAACGTCAAGCGTAATACAACCAGTTGAAATAACTTCAATCTGCATATCGCGCGCGTCTTCGCCAAGCTTCATAATTGAGCCTTTTCCGTATTGTTTTTCAATAAGTGAAATCGCAAGGTCTAAAGCTTTCTTTTTGTCTTCCATTGTTTACTCCTATATTCTACTATAAATTTTTTCTCGAATTTTTAAAAAGCCGATTAAACTTTTCTAAATTTATTAATCGAAATTAATAACCGACTTATATGCTAGATAAATTGCCGTATTTGCCGCAGTTTCTATAACTTCCGAACGGTTGCCTTCAAAGCAATATTTAAACACTTCAACTTTATCTTCAACGCCTATGCCAATATAGCAAAGCCCTGAATTTTCGGTTTTTTCCGTTTGACTTCCCGCATAACCGGTTATTGTTATTGCAACGTTACAATTCCCACTCTCTAAAAGCCCTTTCGCCATTTCGTAAGCAACGGCGGAACTTACCACGCCTTCTTGCAAAATGGTTGAGTGATTTACAAAAAGCCTTCGCTCTTTAGCAAGTTCGTTATAAACAACCAAGCCTTCGTAAAAAATCTCGCTCGCGCCTTCTATTGAAATTATTTTTGATGCTATCGTTCCACCCGTCATTGACTCGGCAGTGCAACAAACACGTTTCCTTAATTTCATAGCGTCGAAAAACCTTTGATAAAGAGAGATATCGTCTTCGGCGTAAATAAAGTTTTTAAAGGTAAAAATAAACTCCTTAATTGCCTTATCAACTTCCATTTTCGTTGACTTGTTAGTATAAAAAAGGTCAACTCTAGAATCGCCTAAGCCTTCTAGAACGTTAAAGAAAACGTTAGGGCAAACGGTTAAAATTTCGTCAAGTTCCTTTTCAATTTCCGCCTTTTTAATGCCAAAAAGTTTGAAAGTCATTTTACCGATTGAAAAACCAAAATACTGGCTAAATTTATCAATCAGTTTTTCAGTATAACTAAACGAAAAATCATCGCTAAGCGCAATAAATTTAGTTTCTAAAGAAAAACCGTCGGCATCAAAACTTGCGCCAGTTATTTCTTTTATTTTTTCACATACGCTAAATTTTGCTATGTCTTTATTTAAGATAAACAAAACGTCAAAATCCGCCTTTTTTAAGGCATCACAAAACCCTAATTCATCTTCAACGGAAAAAACTTCTATTTTATCGACGTACGTTGCGGACGAATTAAGAATTTTTATAAGGGTTTCTTCTTTTTTTAAATTAGAATTTGAACACCTTTTTTGAAATGAAAAAATATAAGTTTTCATCTTTTCGGCTTATTTATTGCGTTTGTTTTTTTGTTTTAATAATTATTCTTTTATTTCTTTAACTTCTTTAGTTTCTTGTATTTCTTGATTAGGTTCAACTTCTTTATTCTCTTTCTTGCCTTCGTCTAGCGCGTGTTTATTTACGTAAACGTAGTGAATAGCAGATACTAGTGCCATAATTACCGATAAGCCTAAAAGCCAAGCGCCTATCCAGAAAATTACGCTAAAACTTGCAAAAGAGCCTGCGATAATTAAGAAAATAATAGCAAAATCTTGCAACAAGGTTTTTAATTTACCAAGTTTATCTGCTTGCATTACCGTGCCTTTAGCGGCGGCAACCATCCTTAGACAAGATATTAGTATTTCTCTTGCAATAACTATTGATACGCATATTCCGCCAAAAACGGTTGGCAAAATAGAAACGTCAACTAAAAGGACTAGAGCAACTAAAACCAAAACCTTATCTGCGCTAGAGTCTAAAAATTTTCCTAAATCGGTTATAAGATTATATTTTCTAGCAATATAACCGTCTAAAAAATCGGTAAACGCAGCAAGCGCGAAAACCGCCGCCGCAACGAAATAGTGAAAAGGAAATTGAATATAAAACACCGCCATAAAAACGGGAATTAAAACAAGTCTTAAAACTGATAGTTTATTAGGTAAGTTCATTTATAATTTCTCCAAAATAGTCTAAATCTTTAACGCTAGTTATTTTTACTTGGTAGGTTTTACTTTGCTCTATAACGCCGTCGCTAGATAGATAAATAACGCTATCAATATCTGGCGCTTGGAAATACGCTCTGCCGTAAAACGCTTGCTTTTGATAATTAACACCATCGCACACGACTTCAAACGTTTTACCTATTCTACAGCGCATAATATCTTCCATAATCTTTTGCTGAATTTGATAAAGTATTCTAACTCTTTTATTTTTAGTTGCGTGGTGGATATGCCCTTTTAACTTAAAAGCAGGCGTTTCTTCTTCTTTGGAATACGCAAAGAAACCTACGTTTTCAAGTTTTGCTTTTTCAATGAAATCGCATAAAATCTCAAAATCTTCTTGAGTTTCTTGCGGAAAGCCTGCAATAAAAGTAGAGCGAATAGTTATTCCTTCAACGCTATTTTTAAGTTTTTGAACAAGCGCAAGGTTTGATGCAAAAGTTCCCTTTCTATTCATAAGTTTTAAAATTTTATCGCTTGCGTGTTGGAAAGGAACGTCAATATATTTAACTAGCTTTGGATTAGTTTTTAGTTCTAAAATAAGCTCGTCCGTTATCTGCTCTGGATAACAGTATAGCAAACGTATGCGCTTAATTTCGTCAATTTTAGAAAGTTCTCTTATAAGTTCGACTATTTTCTTCTCTCCGTATAAATCAACACCGTAGGAAGAAACGTCTTGCGCGACTAAAATAACTTCTTCTCGCTCACCTAAAGTTTTTGCTTCGGCAATAATTTCTTCCATTGTTTTCGAGCGATATTTACCGCGAATTTTTGGTATTAAACAATACGTACAATGGTTAAGACAGCCGTCTGCAATTTTAAGATAAGCAAAATGGTCTGGCGTAGTAACTACTCTGCCAACGCATAGTTCTTCACCCTTGCCTACAAGGTTTACTCTTTCGCCGTTTAAAGTCCTATCTATTACGTCCAAAATTACGCTACCGTCAAACGTACCGATAAACCCGTCAACTTCAGGAAAGTTATCAAAAAGTTCGTTTACGAATTTTTGTGGCAAACAACCGGCTAGAATAATTTTTTTCAAAACGCCAGTTTGCTTTAGTCCTACGTATTCAAAAACCGTTTCGATTGCTTCTTCTCGAGCCGATTTTAGAAAAGCGCAAGTGTTTATGATGAGAACGTTTACTTCTTCAACGTTAGAAGAAATCTCATATTTTTCTTGGCATTTATATAAAAGTTTTTCGCTATCGACGCGGTTTTTATCGCAACCGAGCGAAATTAAGCCGATTTTTATCTTTTCGTTTTGCATATTTTAGTTAATTTTGGTTGTTTTAAATTTTATTTAATCAATTTTTTAAGTTGTTCTTCAGTAATTAGTGTATCGTGCGGTCTATATTCAATAGACGGAGCAATTAAGCCTAGTTTTTCAAAAAGTGCTATTACTTTTCTCGACGTAACATAATCAAGCCCCTTTTCAGAGCGTAGCATTGACGCCGATAAAAACTTCCTAGAAATTGCAAACGATAAAATATCTTTATACTCTTTAACAATTTCTTTTTTATCAATGGTTGAAAGTTTTATAGTTGAAGTTTCCAAATTTTTAGAAAAAACTTTTATTTCGTTTGATAAATCAGTTGCGCTAGCGTTCGCAACTAAAACGCTTTTTTCTCCGCCATTTTTCGCGTTTTTGCAAACAACGGTTTTTGTTTTTATCGTATCATAACTGAAAATCACTCTTAATACGTTTTGATTAAGCGAACTTTCTTGAAGATAAATTCCGTCTGCAAAATCTTGAGTTACTACTATTAGAGAAATACCAAAATCTTTGGCTTCGTTCAAAATTTTATGAAGAATTAACCTGTTTTGATAGTCATTTTCCGACTTAGCTTGCAATTTTAATTCATCAATTACCGCAACCAAATAAGGCAAAGTTTCTTCGCCGTTTTCTTTTCTTAATGCGTTGAAGGAATTAAAGTCGCTAACGCCTAACTCTAAAAATCTTTGCTTGCGGTTTTCAAGTTCGGTATCAATAAAAGACAATAAGTTATATAGCCACCCTTCAAGCGATAAAACGTTCGCGCACGAAATATAAGGCAAATCTAAAAATTCGCCGTATTCTAAATGCGTTTGGTACTCTTTTTCTTCGCAAATTGCCACTTTTAATTCGCTTGGTGAAAAATTATTCATAAGCGATAAAAGAATCATTTTTGCAACCGTAGTTTTTCCACTTCCGCTTGCTTGCTCTAAAATAACGTGCGGTAATTTCGATAAATCATAAATTACCGGCATATCTTGTTGAGTTCCAAAAGAAAAATTGTAACAACCAACTTTTCCTTTTGAGCGTTCTAACGATTTTAACAAAGAACTTATCGGCAAAGAATAACTTTGACTTTTAGACTTTATAGTTTTTTGAGATGCTTGGCTTTGTGGCTTTTTAGTTTTTTGAGTAGAACCGCTTGTAACGTTAGAACTATCAGTCTTTCCATTATCGATATTATTTTCGAGCACACTGAAAAACCCCTGCAATGACTTTACGTCTTCGTCCGTAAGACCTAAACAATTCTTTTTTGTTCCTTTTCGTGTCTTAGGTGCTGAACTACTCATCTTTGACTCAGGTTTAGAATCTTGTTTTTTAGATGAAGAACTGCTTTTAGCAGTTGAAGTTTGTGAACTTTTTTTGGTTTTTGCGCTAGTGCTTTTTGGATTAGGTACGGAAAAATCACCAAAAATTGAAGCAAAAACGTCTTGAAGAACGTCAAATTCTTCATCAGAAAAACCACCAACACCGCTTGTGGTTGTTGTGTTTTCTTTTTTCGAACCGTTATCATCCTTTTTGTTTGAATCTTTTTTCGATGCCATAAGCCCCCCCCCTTAAAGCCTAAGATTATAGAAAATTTTACCAGTCTATAACGTATTCGCCGAAAATTTCTTCGTACTTTTCTTTCGTGATGTAAACTTCTCTAAACGTTTTATTATCATCTCGTGTTGAAACGTAGCCCATTTTTTCCATCCATAAAATTATGGCTGCCGCTTTGTTATAACCAAAGCCTAGTTGCGCTCTAAGCAACGTATTCGAAACTGATTTACGCTCAATAGCAACGCGAAGCGCTCTTTTACGGTCCTCATCAACTTGACTAGGTTCTAAAACATCGTCTTTACTCTTTTCGTCGTCAAAAACTAAATTAAAGTCTTCTAGAGTATATTGCTTTTTTTCTACTTGTTCTTGAGCCGTTTCTTCTTTAGCGACTTCGTCCTTAGCCACTTCTACTACTTTTACTTCTTCTTTAATTTTATCTTTCTTAGATTTTCTTTTGAAAAACATAATTACTCCTTTAATCTTTAAAGTTTTGATAGTTATTATCTTTGATAGTTATTATCATATTAAAATTGCTAACTACCAGTTTAAAATTGCGAACTACCAGTCTATAACGTATTCGCCGAAAATTTCTTCGTACTCTTCCTTCGTTATTAGGACTTTTCTTACCTTATTATCAATGGCAGGAGCAACGTAACCCATTCTCTCCATCCATACAACTATGGACGCGGCTTTGTTGTAACCGAAATGAAGGAACGTTCTAAGCATTGAGTTTGACGCAACGCCACGGTCAATAACAAGACGAACTGAACGCCTATAGTCGTCATCGGCATCTTTAGGGTCAATAGGGCCGTGCGATGACGAAATTCCTTCTTCAGCGTCTTCTGCAGTTTCACCGTTTGCCTTTGCGTTTATAGTTTCCAACACGGTTTTATCAAAGTAGCATTTGTTGTTTTCTTTGATATATTTTAAAATTTCGTCTAATTCTTCGTTGCTTAAATATGCGCCTTGAGCGCGTTTTAAGATACTATCTTTTGACGTTACGTAAAGAGCGTCTCCGTTACCTAAAAGTTTTTCAGCGCCGTCTTCATTGATGATAACTCTTGAGTCGGTACCGCTTGCTACCTTAAAGCAGAAACGCGATGCAAAGTTTACTTTGATAGAACCGCTAATAGTTTTTACGTCAGGACGTTGAGTTGCTAACACAAGCGAAATACCCGCCGCCCTTGCTTTTTGCGCAATACGGCCAACGCAGTGTTCAACCTTTTTAGCGTTTTGAGGAGCGGCTTGCATAAGATCGGCAAACTCGTCTATCATAACGAGTAGGTATGGAAGAGGCTTTTCGCCCCTCTCAATAGCGTATTTGTTATAACTTGCTAAATCACCAAACATTAAGTTTGATAACATATCGTAACGGCGTTCCATTTCGGCCACAACCCAGTCAAGCGCAAGCAACGCCCTATCATCAGCCGCCAAAATTTCGTTAAACACTAGGTGCGGAGAGCCTTTATATCTAGTAAAGTCAATGCGTTTAGGGTCAATAATTATCATTCTTAGTTGTTCTGGCGAGTAACGATACATTAAACTTACGAGTAAAGTGTTTAAACATACGCTCTTACCAGAACCAGTTGTTCCGCAAACGAGAAGATGTGGTAATGACGCTAAATCAAAGTGAATCGAGTTACCAACAACGTCTTGACCGAATATAAAGTGATAACCTTTTTTATCTTTAGTCGCAACGTATTCTTTAGAAGTGATAACTTCTCTCATACCGACAATGCGCGTGCTTCTATTAGCAATCTCTATACCGATAAGCGAAGTAAACGGAATATTATACATTCTAAGTTCGCCACCAGTTTCCAATCGGAACGCAAGCTCGCCTTTACAACTAAAAATTTCGCTAGTCATAACGTCGTCAGGCACTTTAATATCGTAACGAGTGATAGCAGGGCCCGCTACTATATTTACAACCTCAACGTCAATTTTACTCTTATTTTTAATAACCGCAACAATCCTTTCGGCGCACCATTTTTGCCTAGCGCGTTCTTGCCATTGCGCTTCCTTATCTTGTTCGTAACTTTTAAGAAGTGATAATGGTGGTGCTTTATAACGATAATGCGTTGGCATATTAGAAATATCTTCGCTACCATCGTCAGGCATAACGTATTTTGGTTTTTGGTTTTGGAAAACCGTTCCCATGGCTCTAGGGCGTTCAATAGGCTCTCTTGAAACGGTTTGTCTTGCGCCTCTTACTCTAGAAGAAACAATTTCTTCATCTTCCCCATCAAGAGAAATTTGAGTAAAGTCGGCTTGACTAGTTTTTTGCCTATCAAAACCAGAGTTCATAGTTTGACTTGAAGGCGTTTGGTCTTCTCGTTCTTTATCTCTAGAGAACGACCTAACTTCAGTCTTTGTTGCGTTCATTGCGCCAAGCGTTACGTTCGTTGGCGCTAAATCTTCGTTTTGAGATTTTGGCGGTTGTTGGGTTTCGCTAGTTTCAACAGTTAAGTTAGGACTAACCGCTTGATTAGTTCTATCACGCATAATGCTGGTATCGTCGAAAAGCCCTTTTCGCTCGCTAACTCTACCGCCTTCGCTTACTCTACCGCCTTCACTAACTCTACCGCCTTCGCTTACTCTTTGAGTTGGAATTGAAGAAGGATTATCCCTTGTTTGTTGTCTTTGCTGTTGAGCCGTTTTTATAGTGTAAACTTCTTTGCCGTGAGATGAAGTATCATAAAGATTTTTCTCTTGGCGAACAGGTCTTTGAACTGGCTCGGTAACGTGAATTGGCGATTGACCGATTTCCGATAAATCTACCTTTCTTGACTTATCAACTACAACCTTCCTTTCCGTAGTAGTGGTATAGCCACTAGGCGCGTTTGCGGAAGATACAACGTATGGCGTTTTGCGTTTTGAAACCAAATCGTCTTGAGGGTTTGGGAAGGAATATGCAATTTTAACACCGCTACTTATTTCCCTTTTGGTTTTTAGAGCAAACGGAGTTTCGTTAAAGAAGAAACCTCGTTTTTGTTGAGTCTCGGGCGTAGCAATGGTTTGACTTTGCGTATCGCCCATAAAACCTTGATTATCAACTACCGCGCCGTTTTGAGAATTAGAGTTTGAGGTTTTTGCAGTTTGAACTTTAGGTTTCTCATTTTTTTGCCCTTTCGCTGAAGGTTGAACTGAATCGGAAATTTTAATAAGGTATTTTTTGAAAATAAAGAAAAGCGCAACGAATAAAACTATGGAATAAAGAACGTAAACGCCAACAACGGACGCAATTTTAGTTAGCGGTATAGTTAATAAAGAACCAACCGCCCCATACGCCGTTACGGATGAAAAACCGCCTTTACCTAAATCGTAAGATCTAGAAACGCTATCCCAAACGATTTCCGCGCTATTGTAAATAAGTGATAAATGAACGATAGCGAAAATACACAAAATTGCCGTTCTAACAGCAAAAACCATAACCTTTTTATCGTCAGGAATAACTGATTTACC
Source organism: Christensenellaceae bacterium (assembly GCA_045586885.1). GTDB lineage: Bacteria > Bacillota > Clostridia > Christensenellales > Borkfalkiaceae > UBA4636. Next base: position 55,603 of record JAZNBE010000009.1, on the reverse strand, counting down.
CAAAATCATTTTAACGCCGATAAGCGCGATATGAACAAGCGCAATAAACGAATAAACGCCAAAAATTCCAAAGAAAAATGATTGAATACCTTTGCCTAAGGTATAAAATAGCGAATCACCAGTGATAACGCACAAAAAACAAAGCACGCTAAACAAGACGGTAGCCATACCGACGATTTCTTTTGCAAATGAAGTTGTTTTTTCTTGCGCGTTACTTTTTACACCCTTTGACAAAACTGCTCTCTCCCATATTAAAAAATAATTTAGTTTATTATAACATACAACGCTAAAAAAATGAATACTTTTTTACAATTAAATTGTAAAAATTTTGTGAAAATTATCTTTTAAAAATTATTACGCAAATTTTTTTGTTTTTCGCAAAAAAAACACACTAAAAAACGCGCCGAAAACAAAAAAGTTTTTCGGCGCGGATTTTTTATTAAATTAGAGTTTTTTGCAAGCGTTTTTTCAAAAAAGCCTGCCTATAAGCCCGTTAATTAACTATTTATTGAACAAATTTAATATGTCTTTAACGGTTTTTACGTTGTTAATTTCGTCTTCAGGAATAGTTACGCCGTATTCTTCTTCTAAAAGCATAACGAGTTCTAGAGTATCGATAGAGTCTGCCCCTAAATCTTCAAAAATATTAGAATCTTCTTTAATTGATGCAACGTCAATATTAAGTTGGTCTGCTAATAGACCTGCAAGTTTTTCAAAAGTCATAATAAATTCCTCCTAACGTGATGATTATATCAAACAAAATATATTTTGTCAACACCTAATTCGATTGAATAGGCATTTTTTTCATTGAAAGCGAAATTCTGTTTTTCTTTACGTCAACTCCAATTACCGTTACCGTTACAACTTCGCCTACCTTAACTGCTTCCGACGGATGCTTTACAAAATTATCCGATAATTGCGATACGTGAACTAAACCGTCTTGATGCACGCCAATATCTACGAACGCGCCAAAGTCCGTTACGTTTCTTACCGTTCCAGTAATTTTCATACCAACGACTAAGTCGTTTATATCCATAATGTCGGAACGGAGCATTGGCTTTGGAAGAGAATCACGAACGTCTCTACCGGGTTTTAGAAGTTCAGCGATGATATCACGCATAGTTAAAACACCTAGACCGCAATATTCCGCAACTTTATTCTCGCCAAACGCCTTTACCTTTTCGGCAATATCTTTAACGTTCCCAAGAGCGACGTCCTTTTCGCTATAACCAAAAAGATTTAATAATTTTAAGGTTGATTCGTAACTTTCAGGGTGAACTCCAGTATTATCTAAAACGGTTTTAGAATCAGGAATTCTTAAGAAACCAGCGCATTGTTCGAACGCCTTTTCTCCAAGTTTTGAAACTTTCAAAAGTTCTCTTCTTGATTTGAATTTGCCGTTATCTTCACGATATTTTACTATGTTTTTAACGATTGCGCTATTAAGCCCTGAAACGTAAGATAAGAGCGACGCACTCGCCGTGTTTAGATTTACGCCAACCTTGTTTACGCAATCTTCTAAAACGCCCTTTAGAACTTCGTCAAGACGAGCCTGTGGCATATCGTGTTGATATTGACCAACGCCTATTGATTTTGGATCAATTTTAATAAGTTCGGCTAACGGATCTTGCAATCTTCTTGCAATAGATACGGCTGAACGTTCTGAAACGTCGTAATCAGGAAATTCTTCCGCGCCAAGTTTTGACGCCGAATAAACCGACGCTCCCGCCTCGCTTACAACTATATAACTTACTGGATTTTTGATTGAACTGTCTTTGATAAGTTCCGAAACGAAAATCTCAGATTCTTTAGATGCCGTTCCGTTACCGATTGAAATAACGTCAACTTTATATTTATTGATAAGCCCTATTAAAACCTTCTTCGCCTCTTCAACTTTTGATTGCGGTGGGGTTGGGTAAACTACCGTTTTATCTAAAACCTTACCCGTTTCATCAACTACCGCTATTTTACAACCAGTTCTATAAGCAGGGTCAAAGCCCATCGTAACTTTATCTTTAATAGGCGGTTGCATTAAAAGCGGTTCAAGGTTTACTTCGAACATTTTTATTGCTTGTTCGCTTGCCTTGTCTGTAAGTTCACTTCTAATTTCTCTCTCAACCGATGGGAAAATTAATCTCTCGTATGCATCAATTACTGCTTTTTGAACGTATTCGGTTGTTATGCTACCTTCTTTTACGAAACTAGCGGAACATACTCTATGCGCAAACTCTTTATCAAGTTCAAGTTTAACTTTTAAGCAGTCTTCTTTTTCGCCACGATTTATAGCAAGAATTCTATGCTCTTTTATTTCGCTTATCGCTTCGCTATAATCGGCATACATTTCGTAAGTTTTAGCATCTTCTTCTTTAGCGTTTTTTGCCGCTTTAACAACTATTTCGCCATTACGATACATTATTCTACGAAGTTTCTTTCTAAGTTCCGCATCGTCACTAACACGCTCGGCAATTATATCCATCGCGCCGTTTAGAGCATCGCTAACGCTACTAACGCCCTTTTCTTCATCAATAAACGGAGATGCAACTTCATCAATGCTACCGCTTTTAATTTCTTGCGCTTGCAAAATATCGGCAAGTGGCTCTAAACCTTTTGCTATTGCAATAGTCGCCCTAGTTTTTCTCTTTTGTTTATAAGGGCGGTAAACGTCTTCAACTTCTGTTAAAGTTTCACAAACGGCTAGCGCGTTTATAATTTCTTCAGTCAATTTACCTTGCTCATCAATCGACTTTTTAACTTCTTCTTTTCTCTTTTCCAAGTTTCTTAAATAATTTAACCTATCGGCAAAATCTCTTAAAACTTGGTCGTCGATATGCCCGGTCATTTCTTTTCTATAACGAGCAATAAAAGGAATAGTGTTGCCTTCGTCTAAAAGATTGACTACGTTCAAAACGTGTTCTTTTCTTAACTTAAACTCATCTGTAATTCGTTGAATAATATCCATAATTCGCCTCGATTTTTTGTGTTTTTATAATAAAAGTCGGTCTATAAGTCGATTAACCGCTATTTTTCATTTTTCAAAATTGCAACCGTTAAAGGTTTTAATTCAATAGTTTTGCCTTCAATTTTGCCATTTAGAAGATTAAACTTATCTCTCTCAAAAGATAATTTAACTGCTCTTGAAGAAGTAGTTAGACAAACTGTTACGCTATCGGTTTTAGAAAATCTTTCGTAAACGATTGTTTTTTCATCGCAAAATAAAATTCTAAAATCACCGTCTTCAAAGACTTTGCTTTCCGCTCTAATTTTACCAAGCGTTTTAATAAATTCAAGAAGTTCTTTATCTTCCTTTCCCCAAGGATAGCATTTCCTATTATATGGGTCAAGGTTGCCCCAAACACCTGCTTCATCGCCATAATAAACAGATGGCGCGCCATATACGGTAAAGGCTATTGCGTATGCCATTTTGGCTAGTGTTACGCCCTTTTCATACTCTTCTTCAGTTAAAACCTCATATGCCATTTGGTCTTTATCGGTTATAACGCTATTGCGACCTAAAACCGTTATAATTCTAGGAGTATCATGAGTGGAGAGAACGTTCATTAAAACGTTTAATGCGTCTTTTGGGTAGTTGTTAATTTGCTCAAGCAACGTTTTTTTAAGTTCGTAAGTGTTTCTAGATAAGAGATAATTTATAATACTATCTTTAAGCGGATAGTTCATAACGGAATCTAGTTCTTCGCCTAAAAAATATTCTCTTCGCTCGCCGTATGCTATTTTATTAGTAGCATCTTCCCACACTTCGCCTATCACAACGCCGTCAGGATTAACTTCTTTTACTGCTTTTCTTATGGCTTTTACAAACGCTCCGTCAAGTTCGTCAACAACGTCTAGCCGAACGCCCATAAAGCCAAGTTTCATATATTTTTTAATAACCTTTTCGCAAATAAAATCTTGAAAGGCTTTTGATTTCTTGTTTATGCTAGGTAGCGTTTCAAAATCCCACCAAGAACGATATTTATTGGGAAAATGAATAAAATCAAACCAAGAGAAGTATGGACTATCTTTTGACTGATACGCCCCAACCGTCGAATACGCGCCGTTTTTATTAAAGTAAACGCTATCGCTACCAACGTGGTTGTAAACACCGTCGAAAATAAAACTAATTCCAAGTTCTTTCGCCTTGTTAAGAAGGCTTTTTAACTCTTCTTCAGTCCCCAAAACGCTATCAAATTCTAAATAATCAGCGGTATCGTAGCGGTGAGAAGAATAGGCTTTGCAAATAGGGTTAAGATAAACCGTTGTTACCCCAAGCCCCTTTAAATAATCGAGTTTTTCTTCAATACCCTTAAAATTTCCGCCAAAGAATTCGTTGTTTAAAACCAAGCCTTTGCTATTTCTAAAAATAGGAAGCCCACCCCAGTCTAAACGCTTTTCTTTGCCTTTTTCAACTTCAAAATCGCCAGACTTATTAAATCTATCAGGGAATATTTGATAAATCGTTCCGCCTTTTAGAAATTTTGGCGTTTTATAGCCCTTTTTGTAAACGCTAAGTTGGAAATTATCATAAGAATAGGCTCTTGAAGTTTGGTCAAAGTTTTTACCAAAACGAACGCCGTCGGCTTCGAAATAATACCAAAAAAGCCCTTCCTTATTAAATTTTAAAGACACAAAAAAGCCACCCTCTGCTCTTTGCATTGGGTATGCCTCAAAATGCTCGCTTTGGTCTTGGCGAATATAGAAAACACATTCGCCAAAACCAACCGAGTTTACTCTAAAATTTATCGTTTGACCTTGTTTTACTGCGCCTTTTACACTCTTGAAATAAGCATCTAGCGCATTGAATTTTAACTGCATGAATTTTTACAACTTTAATAGTAGCAAGTTTACTTGCGTGTTTACTTTCTTACAAAATTTGTTATTTAACAACCTTTAAGCCCCAAATTCTATCGGCATATTCTTTAATTGCTCTATCAGCAGCAAAGAAACCGCTCGCAGCGATATTTCTTACGCTCATAGTAGCCCACTTCTTCTTATCTTGATAGTCAACGTCAATTCTATTCTTAGTTTCACAATACGAATAGAAATCTGCCATACACATATAAGGATCGGCAACAGGTGAATTTGTGATAAGATAGTTTGCAAAGAATTCGAAACTTACGCCGTTATAACCTTTCTTTAGGCTCTCGATTATTCTTCTTAGTTTTGGATTTGCATTATAATAAGCGGTTGCGTTATAGCCTTGCCTCCAAAGGTTCTCAACTTCGTTTGCTCTTAAGCCGAAAATATAAATATTTTCTTCGCCTACTTTTTGGCTCATTTCAACGTTTGCGCCGTCCATAGTACCAACGGTTAGCGCGCCGTTTATCATAAACTTCATATTACCAGTTCCGCTCGCTTCCTTTCCGGCAAGAGAAATTTGCTCTGAAAGTTCTGTTGCAGGCATTAGAAGTTCTGCTACGGTTACCGAGTAGTTTTCTAAATAAACAACTTTAATTTTTTCACGAATTCTAGCGTCAGGATAATTATTAATTTCTTCCGCAAGACAGCAAATAAGTTTAATAATTTGCTTTGCAACGAAATATCCGGGCGCTGCCTTCGCTCCAAAAATAAACGTTTTTGGTTGCATTTCTTTATCAGGATTTTGCTTTAACTCTTCAAATAAATCGATGATATACATCGTCATAAGAAGTTGACGTTTATACTCGTGCATACGCTTTGCTTGAACGTCAAAGAAGGAATCCGGATTGATATCTATGCCGTTATGTTTTTTAATATAATCGGCAAGTTGGCGTTTCTTTAAGGCTTTAATCTCTAATAGTTTTTGGCAAACCTTACTATCACTATCAAACTTCTTAAAATCAGCAAGTTTTTCAGCGTTTAGAACAAAACCATCGCCAATGCAATCGGAAATTAAAGAAGTTAATTCCTTGTTTGCTTGGCATAGCCAACGTCTATGGGCAATACCGTTAGTTACGTTTGTAAACTTTTCAGGCGTAACGTCGGCAAAGTCTTTAAAAATGCTATCTTTAATAATATCGCTATGAAGCGCCGAAACACCGTTTACGTGGTGAGAGCCAACAACCGATAAGTTAGCCATTCTTACTCTACCGTGAGAGATTATTGACATTCTTTCAATCTTACCCCAATCACCCGGGCAAATATTCCATAAATCAGCGCAAAAACGTTGGTTAATTTCTTTGATAATGGCGTGAATTCTAGGAAGTCTTCTTTCTATCAAGTCTTCACTCCAAACTTCTAACGCTTCCGCTAAAACGGTGTGGTTAGTGTAAGCAATAGTTTTGGTTGTGATTTCCCAAGCCTTATCCCAAGAATAGCCGTTTTCATCCATCAATAGTCGCATAAGTTCAGGAACGCATAACGCTGGGTGCGTATCGTTAATGTGAATTGCAACTTTATCCGCCAAGTTATCAAACGTATGATATCTATAATAATGGTCGTATAAAATATTTTGAAGTGACGCGGAAACTAGCAAATATTGTTGCTTAAGTCTTAAAGCCTTACCTTCAAAGTGGTTATCCGCAGGGTATAAAACCTTTGAAATAAGTTCTGCTTCCGTGCTTTCTTTCATACAACGTTGATAATCGCCTTGAGAGAACATATGCATATCGAAAGTCTTGGTTGAACGAGCCGACCATAATCTTAAAACTGAAACGGCTTCGCTATCTTTACCAGAAATCATCATATCGTAAGGAACTGCTTCAACCTCTACTGCGTCAACGTGGTTTACTTTTACGCCCTTATCAGTCCACTCTTCGATAATTCTTCCGTCAAACTTAACTTTGAACGCTCTATCACTTCTTTGGGTTAGCCAAACTTCACCGCCAGGAAGCCACTCGTCAGGAAGTTCCATTTGCCAGCCGTCAACGAGCCTTTGCTTAAATAAGCCGTATTCGTAACGAATAGAAAAACCGTAGGTTGGGTAGTTTTGAGATGCTAAACCATCCATATAACAAGCAGCAAGTCTTCCTAGACCGCCGTTTCCTAAGCCTGCATCAGGCTCTAATTCGTATAAATCTTCTAAAGTTACGCCAAAGCCTTTTAGCGCGCCTTCTAACGCTTGTTCAATGCCAAGATTGTAAACGTTGTTTTTTAACGAACGGCCAAGCAAGAATTCCATGCATAAATAGTAAACTTTCTTTGCTTGCGCTTTTTTCGTTGTGTTGTGATACTTATTGCGTTTCTCCAAAAGAATATCGCGAACAGCCATAACTACGGCTTTGTAGAGTTGTTCCTTAGTGCAATCGGCTACGCCTACGCCGAAGAACCTTGATAATTTAGTTTCGATAACTTCTTTTGCTTCTTTTTTTGTAAAATTGTTCATTTAAGTCTCCAAATTTGTGTAATTATTAACTTTTGTGTTAATTTGTTTTAGATTTATTTATATAAATCGTATAATTTTTCGTATTCTTCCGCTGATTTGTTCCATGAAAAATCAGTCGTCATGGCTCTATCCATTAAACCTTGCCACGTTTCTTTATCGCCAAAGGTAAAGATTGCATCTTTAATAACGTAAAGCATTTCGTGAGCGTTATAGTTAGCAAAACTAAAGCCGTTTCCACCCAAACGTTTTTCGTTGAACGGAGTTATGCTATCGTTAAGACCGCCGGTTTTTCTAACAACCGGTATTGTTCCGTAACGGCACGCTATCATTTGAGATAATCCGCAAGGCTCTTGTTTTGAAGGCATTAAGAAAATATCTGCGCCTGAATAGATTTTTGACGATAAATCTTTATTATAAGCAATAATAGTCCTGCATTTTCCAACGTATTTTTCGGCAACGTAACTAAAATGCCCTTCGTAATACGCTTCGCCCTTGCCTAAAATAACAACTTGCACGTCTTCCGCTAAAAGTTCTTCTAAAACGGCTTTTACAAGGTCTAATCCTTTATGCGAAACAAGCCTTGAAATTATTGCGATAATAGGCACGTCGTCTCTAACAGGAAGCCCTAGCATTTTTTGAAGTTCGGCTTTACAAACCGCTTTTCCACTCTTATCACTAACAGAGTAATTAGCAAAAAGATGTTTATCGTTTTCAGGGTTGTAAAGGTCAACGTCTATACCGTTAAGAACGCCTTTTAACTTTTCAGGCACGGAATTTATAATATATTGAAGGCCGTGCGCAAAGAATTCGTTTTTAATTTCTTCAGCGTAAGTTCTACTAACAGTCGTAACAAAGTCGGCAAGTTGAATTGCGCCTTTCATAAGGTTAAGAGCGCCGTCGTATTCCAAAACTGGCATCGCAAATTCAGGAAGCCCAAAAACGTCTTCCAAAATAGACTTATCGTATTTGCCTTGGTATTCTATATTATGAATAGTAAAGATTGCTCTAATATTTTTAAATGCGGTTTTAGTCGAATAAATAGTCTTTAAATATACTACCGAAAGCGCAGTTTGCCAATCGTGGCAATGCATAACGTTAGGGTAGTAGTTAAGATATTGCATTGCCTCTAAAACTGCTCTTGAATAAAAAGCAAATCTTTCGCCATCGTCAAAATGCCCGTATAGCGTTGAACGCTTGAAATAATATTCGTTGTCAATAAAATAGAAGGTTACGCCCTTTCTTTTATATGAGAAAAGACCGCAATATTGATTTCGCCAACCAACTGGAACGTTAAAGTTTCCAAGATAGGTTAAGTGATTTCTATACCCCTCTTCCATTGTTCCGTAAAGTGGTAAAATTACTCTTACGTCATAATTATCACGCTTAGCAAGTGATATAGGAAGAGAACCTATAACGTCGGCAAGACCACCCGTTGCTATAAACGGATTTGCCTCAGTTGCCACGAATAGAACCGAACGCTTATATTCCACGCTCACACTCTCCGGCGCGTTAGTTGCTTCAACTTCTACCGTTTTAGTATCTTTAACCGCCTCTACTACTTTTTTCGTAGATACCGAAAGTTTTTTTGTTTTTGTTTGTGCCATAAATCGTCTCCTAATAAACTTCTCAAAACTTGCTCGTCTTTAGTTTATATAGATGGTTTTTTTAGTTTGCTTTTTAAATAATGCTCTCTTTTGGAATATAGAACGGATGAGTTTTTGCGCCTGATAACACCATCTTATCACGAACGACAACGCTCTTATCCGCAATAATTGAGTTAAGCACTACGTTTTCGCCCGTTATAGTGTTTTTCATAATAACGCTATCTCTAATAACCGTGCCTCTTCCTACTTTTACACCACGAGATAGAACGCTATTATAAACTTCGCCTTCTATCACGCAACCGTCTGCAATAAGCGAATTTTTAACGATAGCGTTTGCGCCGTAAACGGTTGGAGCAGAGTCTTTAATCTTGGTGTAAATTTGGCTTTCGCCAAACAAACGTTGATAAGTTTCAGGCTTAATAAGATCTAGTGTTATTTCATAATAACGCTTAAGTGAAGAAATTTCTTCAAAATAGCCTGCGTGTTCGTAGCCCATAATCTTATAGCGCTTGATATTTTTCATTAAAATATCGGCTAAGAAATGGCTCTTCCCACGTGAGATTGCATCGCTTACGAAAGAGATTAAAAGTGAACGCTTAATAATCAAAACGTCGCCGTAAAGTTTTACTTTACCACTCATCTTTGGGTCAAGTAGCATTTCAACTACACGCCCATCGCTATCAGTTTTGAATATAACGTGGTCACTACCTTCTATTTGCTTACAGTCTTTATTTACGTAAAGCATAGTGATATCCGCCATCTTCGATTCGTGATATTCCATCATTTTAGAATAATCAATAGCGTAAACCGAGTTAGAGTCGGTCATTACCACGTATTCTTCGTTGCATCTCATAATAAAGCCCAAAATGTTTTTAAGGGCTTCAAGCCTCGTGCTATAAAGAGAGTTATTGTTTTCGCCATACGGAGGTAATAAAACGAAACCACCGTTACGTCTTGCTAAATCCCATTCCTTACCACTTCCAACGTGATCCATAAGCGAACGGTAATTACTCTTGGTTACAACACCTACGTGCGTTACGCCAGAGTTTACCATGCTTGATAGCGGAAAGTCGATAAGACGGTATCTTCCACAGAAAGGAATAGCCGCCATCGTTCTATGCGCGGTAAGTTCTGGAACGTTATTATCGTGTATGTTCGAAAAAATTATACCTAATGCGTTCATATCTATTCCTCCTTATATTTCTACTATTTCGCCCGGCTTAATTTCGCCGTTTGCTTTAACTTCATAATCACGGCCAACTACGCTAATTTGGCGTTTCTCACCTTCAGCGAAAAGTTTGCCAACTTTTGCTTTTTTGCCTATCTTTACGTTCTCGTCAACGATAGCCGTTTCAACAACTGCGTTTTCTTCTATAACCGCGTCGTTAAAGATAATACTATTCTTAACTACCGCGCCTTTTTTTACGATAACGTTGTTAGATAAAATACTGTTTTCTACTTCGCCTTCAATTTTGCAACCTAAAGACACCAAACTATTGATAACCTTTCCGTTTTCACCTATAAAGTGCGGTGGAGCGATAGGGTGGCGGCTATGAAGTCTCCAAGTGGTATCGGTAATATCAAACTCTGGATTAGAACCAAGCAAGTCCATATTAGCATCGTATAAAGAATCAATAGTTCCAACGTCCTTCCAGTAACCTTCAAAACTATAAGCGCACATCTTTTCGCCAGCGTTTAACATCGCAGGTAAAACGTCTTTGCCGAAATCTTTTGATGAATTTTCGTTTTGCTCGTCAAGTTCTAGATATTTATAAAGTTTTTCTGCGGTAAAAATATAAATACCCATCGACGCAAGCGTGCTCTTTGGTTTTTTAGGCTTTTCCTCGAACTCGTAAATAGTTCCGTCAGGATTAGTGTTTAAAATACCAAAGCGAGACGCCTCTTCAATCGGCACGGTGATAGCCGCAATAGTGCAATCCGCGCCGTTCTTTTTATGCTCAAAAAGCATCTTAGCGTAATCCATTTTATAAATGTGGTCGCCTGATAATATTAGCACGTATTGTGGGTCGTATATCTTTATAAAGGAAAGGTTTTGATAAATTGCGTTTGCCGTTCCCTTATACCACTCGCTTCCCTTTTTGGCTTGGTATGGCGATAAAATATGCACACCGCCAAACGATCTATCAAGATCCCAAGGCTGACCGTTGCCAATATATTCGTTTAATAAAAGCGGTTGATATTGTGTTAGAACACCAACGGTATCAATACCGGAATTTACACAGTTTGAAAGCGGAAAATCGATAATCCTATACTTTCCGCCAAACGTAACCGCCGGTTTTGCCATTTTACTAGTCAAGGCATAAAGTCTGCTACCTTGACCGCCTGCGAGTAGCATCGCAACACATTCTTTTCTTCGTGCCATATAAAACCTCTCTAAATTTTATTTTTGCCCGTAATTTCCGTCTTTATTTTCTTTTTTTAGTCTATTTTTTGCTTTTTCTCTTTTCAATTATTTCTGCTTTATGAAATATATGAACGAGAACGGTTGAATATCAATCTTAAGCGCTCTTTTCTTGTTGTGTGACGAACGCTTTATTGAATTGAAAATCTTTTTTCTAAAGCGACCTTTTCCACCGTAAAGTTTATCGTCGGAAGAGAAAACTAGTTCGTAAGTTAAACCGTCAACGCCAATCTTATAATCTCTATGCGTAATGCCTGAAAAATTGATAATGGCTATTAACTCTTCGCCTGATAATCCCTTTCTTTTAAACGCAATAACGTTGTTATATTTATCGTCTGGAATAACCCAGTCAAAACCTTCCCAAGACCGCTCTATTGAATAAAGCGAATCGTGCTCGCGATAAAAGCGGTTAAGGTCGGCAAAGAAACGTTTAGTGCATGCGTGCTTTTGATAATCTAGTAAGAAAAACTCTAAACCTTCTTTATAAGCCCATTCCTTAAACTGAGCAAATTCTTGCCCCATAAAAAGCAATTTTTTGCCCGGATGCGCCATCATATAACCAGCGAACGCGCGGAGCGAATCAAACTTTTCGTTATAGTCTAGCGGACATTTATTTATAAGCGAGCCTTTGCCGTGAACAACTTCATCATGAGAAATAGGTAAAACGTAATTTTCCGAAAAAGCATACGTCATTGAGAACGTTAGTTCGTTATGGTGATAGCCTCTATCTATCGGCGTTCTATTAATGTAAGATATGGTATCGTTCATCCAACCCATATTCCACTTAAAGTTAAAGCCTAGTCCGCCTTTATCAACCGGCGCTGTAACTAAAGGATACGCCGTTGACTCTTCCGCTATCATTAACGCGTTTGGAAAATGCTCAAATATTACGCTATTAAGTTTTTTGAAAAACGCTACCGATTCTAAATTGATGTTAGTACCGAGCGTGTTAGGTTGCCACTCGCCTTCGTTTCTTTCGTAATCTAAATAAAGCATTGACGCAACCGCATCAACTCTTAATCCGTCAATCCTATATTTTTCAAAGAAAAATAACGCCGACGAAATTAAAAATGACTGAATTTCGGTTTTGCCGTAGTCGAAAATTCTAGTGCCCCAGTTTTTATGCTCCATTCTATAAGGATTAGCGTCTTCAAACTGATAACTGCCGTCAAATTCGCATAGTCCGTGCTCGTCTTTGGGGAAATGAGCAGGCACCCAGTCTAAAATAACGCCGATTCCAGCAAGGTGGAATTCATCTATTAACCGCATAAAATCGTGCGGAGTTCCAAGCCTTGAAGTTACGCCGAAATACCCAGTTACTTGATAGCCCCACGAACCGTCGAACGGAAATTCCGTTATAGGCATAAATTCTACGTGAGTATAGCCCATTTCTTTTACGTAAGGAACTAACTCTTCAGCAAGTCTACGGTAAGAATAATAATCTCCGTTTTCATCCTTTTTCCAAGACAAAAGGTTTACTTCGTAAATATTAATAGGCGATACGTATGGGTTATATTTCTGTTTTTTCTTATCGTAATCAACCGAACGCCATTTATAACCTGATAAATCGTAAATTTTTGAAGCCGTTTTTGGCGCTGTTTCAAAATGATAAGCAAACGGATCTGCTTTCAAAACCGTTCTCTTATTGGTTATTGCGTATTTATAAGAATCAAAATTCTTAAGACCTTTAACGGTCGTTTCCCAAATACCCTTTTCGCTAATTCTAACCATAGGGTTAGCGCCAACCTTCCATTCGTTAAAATCGCCAACGACTGAAACCTTTTTGGCGTTCGGAGCCCAAACTCTAAAAACTATAGCCGATTCGCCTTCTATTTGAATTTTATGCGAACCTAAAAAATCTTGCGAGTGGTAGTTCGTGCCTTGATGAAATAGATAAATAGGTAAATCGTTCATAAGCTCCTCCCTTGGTTAAAAATAAAAGCACAAAATTCAGTTTTTTGAACTTTGCGCTCCTTAATATGTATATTATAACTTAAATAAAAATAATTTCAAGGGTTTTTTGGAAATTTGTGTAAATTTTTTAAACTTTTTAACAAAAACATAGTTTTTGATAAAAAAAGCGATATTTTTCGACTAAAAACCGCCGTCAACCTTTAATATTTCGCCGGTTACGTAATCGGCGGTAGCCAAATAACCAACGGCTTTTGCAACGTCTTCAGGCTTTCCAACTTTTGAAAGCGCAATATTTTCACAAAAACTTTCTACTTCTTCTTTAGTTAAATGCTTGTTCATATCGGTATCAATAAAGCCTGGCGCTACCGCGTTCACCGTTACGTTAGACGGCGCAAGTTCTTTAGCAAGCGCTTTCGTCATTGCGTTAATCGCGCCTTTTGACGCAGAGTAAACGACTTCGCAAGACGCCCCAACTTCGCCCCATATCGACGATATATTTATTATTTTGCCATAGCCTAAACTAAGCATATCGCTAACGGCGCGTTTTGAACAGTTAAACGCGCCTTTTACGTTAGTGTTTAAAACTACGTCAAAATCTTCTTCGCTTACGCTAGTTATTACGCTTTGTTTAAGTGCTACCCCCGCGTTATTTATTAGAAGTTCAACTTTGCCAAACTTTTTATTTATTTGGTTAAACGCGTCGTCAACTACACTATAACTTTTAACGTCGCAATAAATTGCCTCGCCGTTTATCTCTTTTGCTAAATTTTTGGCATCTTCTTTTGATGAAAAATAGCCGATAACCACCTTATAGCCCAACTTATTAAGTTCTTTTGATATGGCTTTGCCTATGCCTTTAGCCCCACCGGTTACTAATGCGATTTTCATTTTTTCACCTAAAATTTTCTTTAAATGGAATTATCAAATTTCAAAAAAATCGGCTCAACTTTAGCGTTGAGCCGAAAAAATTACTTTTTAACACGCTCCATGTATTCACCGGTTCTCGTGTCAATTCTAATAACGTCGCCTTCGTTTACGAACATAGGAACTTGAATATTGATACCAGTTTCAAGTTTAGCGTTTTTAGTTGCGTTAGTTGCGGTGTTACCTGCAACGCCTGGTTCAGATTCAACAACTAATAATTCAACGAAGTTTTCGCATTCAACCGAGAAAGCAACGCCCTTATAGAATTTAACCATAACGTAATCGTTTTCTTTAATGTATGCTAAAGCATCTTCAACTTGATCGTAGTTTAGTGGAACTAAGTTAAAGTCTTCGTCCATAAAATAATAAAGACCGTCATCGTTATAAGAATATTGCATTTTCTTCGTTTCGATAACTGCGTTTTCAACCTTTTCAGTTGGGTTGAAAGTTTTTTCTAAAACCGCGCCGGTTACAACGTTTTTAAGTTTAGTTCTAACGAACGCTGCGCCCTTACCCGGTTTTACGTGTTGGAATTCTACTACCGTATAGATATTGCCTTCGTATTCGATAGTAACGCCCTTTCTAAAATCGCCTGCTTGAACCATAAAAATTCTCCTATATGTGAAATAAATTTTTTTTAACTTTGCCTTACGGCTTTATTACAACGAGCCTTTTACTCGTTCTTATTAAACTTTTAACTTTTCCGTTTTCTAAAACTACGGTGTTCTCAACCCTTATGCCAAATTTTCCGTTAAAATAAAGCCCCGGCTCTATAGTAAAAACTTGACCGTTTTCTAACACTTCGCTAGACTTTGGAGAAAGCGATGGCGCTTCGTGAATATCTATGCCAACGCCGTGCCCTAAAGAGTGAGTAAAAAACTTATCTAGCCCATCTTCTTTAAAACAATCTCTTGCTAAAGCGTCCGCAAATTTTGTTTCAAGCCCATCAGTTATACCCTTTTCTGCTTTAGAAAAAGCCTTGATAACCGACTTATAGGCAGACTTAAACGCTTTATCAGGTTCACCGAAATAAAACGTTCTAGTCATATCGGAACAATACCCTTTATAAACGCAACCAAAGTCAATTAAGACAACTGAATTTTTTTCCAAACGCTCGTTTGAGGTTTCGTGGTGCGGTATTGCCGAATTTTTACCAAAAGCAACTATCGTTTCAAAAGACGGACCGCTTGCGCCCAAAATTTTAAATTGCCTTTCAATTTCATTTGCAATTTCTTTTTCTTTTACGCCTTCTTTTATAAGCGGTAAAACGTTCTTTAACGCCGACTCGGTTATTTTGCACGCCTTCTTTATCAGGTTAATTTCTTTAGCCGTTTTAACCTTTCTTAAAGAACGTAAACAACTATCGCAATCTTTGAGAATAAAACCTTCGCCCTCTAAAGTTTTAGAAAAGGCTAGCGACGTTTTTTCAAAACTTACGAAAAGTTCTTTTTGTGAAAAACTTTTCAAAATTTCTAACGCCTTTTCAAAACTGCCGTTTATTACCTTAAAGCCGTTTTTAACCCTTTTCTTCGCCGAAAAATAATACCTTGAATCGACAATGAAAAATTTATTATCACCGCTTATGATAACAAACCCTTCGCTACTTGAAAAACTGGTGAAATAAAACCTATCGGCGCTATTTGTTATTAAATAAACCGCATTTTTTCGCAACATTTTCAATACCTTTATTAATATTACCATTATTTAAAACTAAAGTCAATATTAAATTTAACATTTTTTATCTATATATGCCATTTTTAGTATATTTTTTATCTATATATGCTATTTTTAGTCTTCTTTTTAAAATTACAAAATTTTCCAAAATCAAATTAGAACATTTGTTTGACTTTGACACCGTTTAGTTATATAATAAGTTATATATTGAAAACGGAAGTAGTTATTATGATTGATGAAACTAGGCTTAAAATTTTAACCGAGAGCGCGCGTTACGACGTTTCTTGCTCATCCTCTGGCTCGAATAGAAAAAATACTTTAGGTGGAATTGGTAACGCTTATAGCGCAGGCATTTGCCACTCGTGGACGGAAGACGGTAGATGTGTTTCCCTTCTTAAAATTTTGCTATCGAATAAATGCGTTTACGATTGCCTTTATTGCGTTAATCGCCGTAGTAATGACGTACCTAGAGCCTCCGCTACCCCTGATGAAATTTGCAATCTCGTTATGAGTTTTTATAAGCGAAACTATATTGAAGGTTTGTTTTTATCTTCCGCAGTTGACAAAAGCCCAGACTACACTATGGAACTTTTGCTTGAAACGGTTATTCGCCTTCGCAAACTTTACGGTTTTAACGGTTATATTCATTTAAAAGGAATTCCGGGCGCGGATATAATTATGATGCAACGAGCCGGTCAATTTGTGGACAGAATTAGTTTTAACGTTGAACTTCCAACCGAAAAAAGCCTTAAACTTTTAGCGCCACAAAAAAGTAAAAAACAAATACTTACGCCTATGAGAAGTTTAGCGGAAGAATATTCTATTGCTAAGTTAGAGCGAAAGCGTAGTTTTTTACCAGCCGGGCAAACAACGCAAATGATAGTTGGCGCGTCGCCTGAAACGGATGGGCATATCGTTCGCCTAGCGCAAGGGCTTTACGATAATTTTAAACTTAAAAGAGTTTATTATTCGTCTTATATTCCAACCAACTTTTCTTCAAGTCTTTTACCAACATCGCCAGTTGGCTTACTTAGAGAACATAGGCTCTACCAAGCCGATTGGTTGCTTCGCTTTTACGGTTTTTCGGCGCAAGAAATTTTAGACGAAAACGAAAACCTTGATTTAGAAGTTGACCCAAAATGCGCTTGGGCTCTAAAAAACGCGGAATTTTTCCCTATTGAAATAAACACCGCGCCTGCTGAAAAATTAATAAGAGTTCCAGGAATTGGATTTAAAAGCGCATATAAAATTTGTCAAGCAAGAAAATACGGCAAACTTGATTTTAAAGATTTGCAAAAAATGCGCGTTGTTCTTAAAAGGGCTATGCATTTTATTACTTGCAACGGCAAATTTTTCGGTCAAGAAAACCTTGATGCTAGAAGAAATCTTTTAGCCCTTTCAGAAAAGAGTGGGACGTATGAACAATTAAGCATGTTTTCAACCCCTGAAATATCTTTATCAACTATTATAGGTCAGTTATGATTTGTTATCAATTCGATGGAACTAAAGACGGACTTTTATGCTGTTTGTTCCGCTCATTTACAAAAAAAGAAGAACCTATCGCAGTATTTTCAAATTGTTTTCAACCATCTCTAGATACTACCGTAATTTTAATCGAAACAGATGAAAAAATTGCCGAAAGAGTGCGCTTAGGAATTAAAAAAAGTTGCGGTATAAGCCTGTTATCGACAATTTTTTACTGTTTTCGCTCGTGTGATGAGTTAAAGGAAACGGTTATGTTTAACGCTCTAAAAAAGTGCCTAAAGGCAAGGAAAAACATTACCGATAATTTCGCCGACCCAGACGCTCTTCTATTATATGATATAAGCAAAAAAATCTCTTTAGAAACACACCGCTTAAAAGGAATTTTACGTTTTGAAGAGGTTGGAAACGGCAGTTGGTATGCTCACGTTGAACCAGACAATGACGTTATCGACCTTATTGCGCCTTTCTTTAAAGATAGATTTTCCGGCGAGAAATTTATTATTCACGACGTTAAAAGAAACCTTGCCGTTTTTTGCGATGGCTCTAATATTTTTAAAACGCAACTTTCTAACTCTGTAACGGTTTATCTATCTAGCCAAGAATTGCTTTTTAAAGAGCTTTGGAAAACTTATTTTACTTCCGTAAACATTGCCCAGCGGAAAAATAAAAAACTTCAAGATAATTATCTTCCGCGACTCTATAGAAAACATATGAGCGAGTTTTATTAAATTCCTAAAAACAAAGAAAAATTGATTATATTGAATTTGAAAAGTGCTGAAAAATGCATATCGCTACCACTTCGTGCGGTTTATTATATAATTTATATATAAATTATTGAATAAATTTCGTTTTAGAGTTTTTTATTGTTGCTTTTTTGTCTAAATTGGTCTAAAATGGAGTGGAACTAAAAAAATTAATCTTGTTTTTAACCGCCAGTTAAAAATAAGAGAAAGAGGAATTATGAGAGTTTACAATTTTTCTGCAGGTCCATCAATGCTCCCTATCGATGTTCTTAAAGAAGCGCAAAACGATATGCTCAACTTTAACAACACCGGTATGAGCATAACCGAAATGAGCCACCGCTCTAAGCCGTTCATGGCTGTTGTTGAAGAAGCCGAAGCACTTCTTAGAAAGCTTATGAACATTCCTGACGATTACTATGTTTTGTTCGTTCAAGGCGGAGCAAGTCAACAATTTGCCGCTGTTCCTATGAACCTTCTTGGAAAGAACAAAAAGGCAGATTATATCGTTAGCGGTAACTTTGCCAACAAGGCTTACCAAGAAGCTTGTCTTTACGGTGACATCCACGTTGCCGGCTCTTCTAAGGCTGACACCTATACCTACGTTCCAAAGAATTTAGATATTAGAAGCGATGCTGCTTATCTTCACTTCACTTCTAACAACACTATCTTCGGTACTAGATTTAAAGAATTCCCTAAAACTGACGTAATGCTCGTTTCGGATATGTCAAGCGAAATTTTATCAAGAGAAATTGACGTTTCTAAATTCGGCGTTATCTACGCAGGTGCGCAAAAGAATATCGCCCCTGCAGGCGTTACTATCGTTATTGCTAAAAAGAGCATCGTTGACGATAGCGCTAACGTTCTTGATTGCACCCCTACTATGCTTAAGTGGTTAACTCAAGCAAAAGAAGGAAGTTTATATAACACCCCACCTTGCTTTAGCATCTATATGGCGCTTTTAGTTTTCCGCCGTTTAGTTCAATTAGGTGGCGTTAAAGAAATGGAAAAAATCAACGTTGCTAAAGCTCAAATGCTTTACGATTTTATTGATTCTTCTTCACTCTTTAAATCAACCGTCAACAAAGAAGACCGCTCTATTATGAATATTCCTTTCATCACTGGCGATGCTGACCTTGACGCTAAGTTCATAAAAGAAGCAACCGCAAACGGTCTTTGCTCACTTAAGGGCCACCGTCTTGTTGGCGGAATGCGCGCAAGCATTTATAACGCTATGCCTGTTGAAGGCGTTCAAGCGCTTATCGATTTTATGAAGAAATTTGAGGTTGAAAATAAGTAATTATGATTGATATTATTAAACTTAATGAAATCAGCCCACTCGTTAAAGACGTTTTCGCTGATAAGTATGAACTAGTTGAATCTTCTTCTAACGCTTTAGGTATTATGGTTAGAAGTTTCAATATGCACGAATACACTCCTAATCCATCAGTTCTTTGCGTTGGTAGAGCAGGAGCAGGCACTAACAATATTCCTGTTGAAGAATACGCTAAAAAAGGTGTTGTAGTATTCAACACCCCTGGCGCAAACGCTAACGCTGTTAAAGAATTAGTTATTTTAGCGCTTTTACTTTGCGCTAGAAAAGTTAGCCAAGGCATTACTTGGGCTAACGGCTTAACCGATGGTGATAAAACCGTTGCAGAGCAAGTTGAAAAAGGCAAAAAGGCTTTTGGCGGAACTGAGATTTCAGGTAAAGTTTTAGGCGTTTACGGTCTTGGCGCAATCGGTAGAAAGGTTGCTGAAGCCGCTCACGCATTAGGTATGACCATCGTTGGTTACGACCCTTATCTTCCTGAAAGCGCAAGAGTTTCTTTTGCTAACGTAAAAATCGTTGATAGCAAAGAAGAATTATTCTCTTCTTGCGACTATATTACTTTCCACGTTCCACTAACTAGCGAAACTAAAAACCTTGTAAACGCTCAATCGATTTCTATTATGAAAAACGGCGTTAAACTCGTAAACTGCTCACGTGGCGAACTTGTTAATAATGAAGATATTATCGCCGCTTGTGAATCTGGCAAAGTTTCCGCTTACGCAACCGATTTCCCTAACGCAACTATCGTAAATAAGAAAAACATCGTTTGCATCCCTCACCTTGGCGCATCAAGTGAAGAAGCAGAAGATAACTGCGCAGTTATGGCGGCTAGCCAAATGGTTGATTACATTGAAAACGGTAACATCGTAAACTCTGTAAACTTCCCAAGACTTGTTGCTGAAAAAGGCGCGGCTAGAGTTGTAATCTTATTTGCTAAAGAAGAAACTCAAGCAAAAATTATGAAGGTTTTATCTACTACCCCTATTCAAACCACTTGCGGTATGAAGAAAGATTTTGGCGCAATGCTTATCGATAGCGACCAAGAATTAGGTAAAGATATTATCGACCAAATAACCGCTATTGACGGCGTTATTAAAGTTCGTTCACTATAAAAATTTATTTAAAAACAAAACAAAACCTGCCTTTAATCGACTTATAGGCAGGTTTTTTATTGTTTTAATAAAATTCTAAAAATCGTTCATACGCTTTGCGTGGAATAAATATTGTTGAACGAAACCAGAGTTTTCTTTGAATAAACCTAAGAAAAATTTAGTTATTTGTTTAGGCGTTGCTTTTGAGCCGTTAAAGTCTTCGTAATAGATTTTTTCAATCCAAGTGTCAACTGGGAAAGAATCGGTTTTAGAAAAACCAAACAGCGTTACACAGTTACACACTTTCTCGCCCACGCCTTTTAACTTCAAAAGTTCTTCTTTTAAGGTTTTAGTATCTAACTTGGCTAACTTTTCTAAATTAAGTTCGCCACTTTCTACTAAAATAGCCGTTTCCTTTACAAATTTAGCACGATACCCAAGCCCAAGGCTTTTTAACTCTTCAATAGTTGCAAAAGAGAGCGCTTTAGGAGTTGGAAAAGCGTAAGTTTCAATATCTAAAAAACTAAACTTTTCGCCATAGCGCTTACAAAGTTTTTCAATGGTGTTTTTAATTCTTGGAATATTATTGTTTTGAGATATAATAAACGAAATTAACGTTTCAAAATAGTCTTGACGCAAAATTCTAATGCCAGAATATTTTTGACAAGAAAACGTTAGTTTTTCGTTGCCTATAGAACAAATTTCTTCAACAATCTTAGCGTAATCTCTATCTAAATCAAAGTATTTTTCAAAACTTTTATCGCCCACGATATACGCAAAGCCATTTTCATTATAAACGTAGGCGCAAGAATTTTTCGCATTGACAAGATAGCCCTTTTTATAGGGCTTAAAACGAAAGGTTTGACCGCAATTTAGCGTATCGTGAAAATTTAGATTTTTAGCCGAAATTTTAATCATAAAAGTAAAAAACCATCGCTTTTGCGATGGTGATTTTATTAGTTTGCTTTAACTTCAATACTAACTTGCTTTTTGTCTTTGCCCAATCTTTCAAATCTTACAACGCCATCGATTAAAGCGTATAAAGTGTCGTCTTTACCGATACCAACGTTCTTACCTGGGTGGAATTTAGTTCCACGTTGACGAACGAGAATATTACCAGCTAAAACGAATTGACCGTCAGAACGCTTTGGACCTAAACGCTTTGCAGCGCTATCACGACCGTTCTTCGAGGAGCCAACACCCTTTTTATGAGCAAATAATCTGAATAAAAACATAATTATTTTTCCTCCTATTTAATTATTGTGCAGAAATCTTTTCGATTTTAACTGCGGTGAACGGTTGTCTGTGGCCTTGTTTCTTTCTAATGTTCTTTTTCGCTTTATATTTATAAACGATAACCTTTTTAAACTTATCTTGCGCAATTACTTCGCCGTAAGCCTTAAAAGATTCAACATCACTGCCAACCTTAATACCGTTTTCGTCAGATACTAACAATACCTTGAATTCAACTTTGCCGCCTACTTCAGCGTCTAGCTTTTCGAACTTTACAACGTCGCCTTCAACTACTTTGTATTGCTTACTGCCGTTTTCGATAATAGCATACATGAAAATTTACCTCCCTGACCAATCTCGCCGAATTTCAGGCGACGCAATTTTTGCGCGCTTAAAAAAGCCCTTTTCGAGCGGTTCCCATATAATTTAGCAAAAAAATATAAGTTTGTCAAACGTTTACGCATAAATTTACGCATTTTTGCAAACAATTATCATATCGAAATTTTTTATTTTGTGAGGTTAAAATGAAATTTAGTGAAATTGAAATTGAAAGCATAAACAACGTTTACAAAAACGCGCATATTGCGCTTCAGTCTATCTCTAACGTGTTAGAAGAAGTTAAAAGACAAGAGTTTAGAAAAGAACTACAAGACCAATACGAAGGTTATGAAAAATTTATTTCAAAAGTTACTTCTTTTATGCGTGAGCATAATCTTGAACCTAAAGACGTTAACGTTATGAAAAAAGCTATGCTTTGGACTAGTATTAAAATGAACACCTTAACCGATGACTCAACTTCTCACGTTGCCGATATGATGATTAAAGGCACGGTTATGGGAATAACCGAACTTATTCAACTTCTAAACCGTGGCGAAAACCAACTCTCTGAGCCTATAAAAGATTTAATTAGGGAACTTAAGGAACTTGAAGAAAGTTATGAAGAACGCTTAAAAGCCTTCCTATAAGTCCGTTATCGCCATTTTTTTACAAATTACCAAAATATTTTTTCGTTTAAAAAACGAGGAAACTGCAATAGACATAGGGATATTAATTCAAAATAAAAGTGTAGCCCACTATACTTCGCAAAAAGCGAAATATGGTGGGCTTTATCTTTACCACAAAAATTAAAGATTTAAGTTATATTTTTAGCCTTGTGGCTAAAAGTGATATGCAAGTATCTTGCGTTATATTTGCGAGAGCAAATTCAAGGTTCTGCATAACAGGTTCTTATATTTCTCTCTCGCAAGTTATATTATATTTGCCTATCTTTCACTACAAGTGAAAATATCACTTTGCGTTAGCAAAATATCACGCCGAAGGCATATCACTTGCCGTTAGGCAAATATAGTTGTGGCGTAACGATAAATCCCTATCGCTACGCCACTAAATCCTTGCCGTTTTTTTGTTTTATTATTGCATTTTCGCCATAAAGGTTAAAACCTCTCCAACCGTTATTGAATCATAGAAACTATCGCAAATTGCTAAATAGCCTTCCGTTGAAACGTTTCCGCCAACGTAATAAGTTAGAGTATTATCAAGAAATTGTTCTAGCGAAATTACTACTTTTTCATCGCTACCATAACCAAGTTCAGTGTTTCCAAAAACTTCCAAGTTTTCTTTCATTGCAAGCATAACGTAGGCTGGCTCGAAGATTGATATGGTTTTTTCAGGAACTGTATCTTTGCCATTATAGAAAGTTAAAACGTCGCTATTTTTAAAGTCCTTTCCGTTAATTTCAATAAACTCAAGTTCGTTCTTTTCAATAGACGCTTTAGCAAAATCGCTCATAAGTTTATCACTATTATCGGCAACCGTTTTAGCGTATATCGTGTTAGAAACAAATTTTTCTTTTTCGCTTTCTAGTTTTTGAGCCATCGCTTGTTTCGTTGAATCGTTGCTAAAGTTTGAAACGATATCTTTAAGCGTATAACCATCGATAACAGGATTGTTTTTTACACTTGCGTAAACCGAAACGAAATATTTTAACCTATCGTTCATTAAAATATCGGCAACGGCGTCCTTTTGCGCTTGTTCAATGTTTAACGTTCCTAAAAGCGCGTCTAATAGCAGTTTCTTAATAAAACCTAAATCGGTTGAAGTTATCGTGCTATAAGTAGGCTCGAGGGCTAAAATATCGCTTACGTCGTATTTAACAGTTTGGCTAATTACTATAACTTCTTCTTGTAAAGAATTTGAAAGTGAAGTTAAAAAACTTTCGGCTTTAAATTGATTTTCAATCGCCTCGCTATTTTCCTTCTTTAAGCCTTGATACCTATTAACAAACTCAGGAACTTTCATATTCTTTTTGTTAGCAGGAACTTCAAAGCCAAACGTTGAGCCAATTTCGCCTAAAGTATTATCACTAAACACTACTTTTGCGCCGTCAACGAAGGAATCGCTATCGTTAGTGCACATTTTTACGAAATCTTTAACTTTAGCGTTTACGATTGAATTTAGAACCGGGTTTAACGAGTAAATACTAATCATAAGTTGATCGTTCGCATAGCCCATTAGGTCTATAATTTTAGATTCGCCGTAAGTTGCTAAATCATCAGCAGTCAAATTTATTGGCTCTTCACCGTCAAGATTATAGTCTAATATTGCGTTTAATACGTAGTGAACTTTCTTATCGTAGCGGTTTGAATACCAGTAATTATTAGTGTAACGAGAATAACCAAAATATGAATAATCAATTAAATTATTACCGCCTTGAGCCCTTTTTATAAGCCCTGAAAACAAATCGCCTAAAAGATAACCGTCAAGTTTAGATAAAATACCGTCGGTTTCGTTAAGCACTTCAACTTCTAGCAAGGTCATACCCAAAATTTCGCCTATTACGTCGCCGTTTTCATAGGTTGACCTATCTTCCTTTACTGGATTTGTTTGAGCGCTAGAAGAACTTAGGCTTGACGAATTTTTGCTAGACGAATTATCGCCACCATTGTTCTTATTGCAAGCCGATAAAACAACAACCCCTGCAAACAATAAAACCGATAAAACTATTGATAAAATTTTTCTAAATTTCACGCTCTTTCCCCTTTTGTTAAAATTTATGACAAAATTTGTTCTTTTACGATTAAATTATAACATTTTTATAAGTTTAATGTCAAGGCATAATGAAAACTTTAAATATTAAAGTTTTTTAATGGTAAAAATTACCTTCAAAAAAGGAAGGCTAACAAACCTTCCTAAAAAAACAAAAAATGAGTTGGCCTATAAGCCGAGTTCTGTCGAGTGCGACTATCTATCTAGGATTGCTGTTACCAACAACCTCAAGCGACGTTTTACAAGCACTTCATGGCAAGCGACCATATTTCGAAATGCTCCTATCTTGCTTCGGGTGGGGTTTACATTGCACCGCTTGTTACCAAGCAGTCGGTGAGCTCTTACCTCGCCTTTTCAACCTTACCTTGCGGCGGTAATTTTCTGTTGCACTTTCCCTAAAGTTGCCTTCGGCGGACGTTATCCGTCACCCTGCTTTATGAAGCTCGGACTTTCCTCGTTATTTCACGCAGTCGCACAGCCAACTCACGATTTTTATTTTATCACTTATAAAAAAATTGTCAAGTTAAATAAAACTATTTTTTACTTCTTATTTCTTTTTGGCTTAAAACTGATGAAGAAAAATTCTTTATTACGTTATTTTCCTTCCTGAAATTTGCAAGCGTTTCATCTATTAAGTCCGCCAATAAGCCCGTTATCGACGAAATTTTGTCATTAAACATATAGTATGCATACGAGCCCGGAATAGAATTTATTTCGTTAAGATATACGTTATTATCTTCGCACAAGAAGTCAATTCGAACTATGGAATTTAATTCTAAAATCTCGTAGACTTGTTTAGATATTTCTATGATTTTTCTTTCCAAACTTTCGCTTATCGACTTTTCCTTTTCTTCAAAGCCTTCTTTTAACGATTTCAAATATTTATCGTCAAAAGTAAAAAAACTGCTAGAAAAATTAGGCTCTAAACACTTTGAAACAATTAATTTTTCGCCTTTTTTATAAACCGCGCAATTAACTTCCTTTGCATCTTTGATAAATTTTTCAATTAGAATTTTATCATCGAAAGAGAAGGCTTTACAAATTGATTTAGAAAGTTCTTGCACGTTATTTGCTATCGTAACACCTATGCTAGAGCCACCAAAACAAGGTTTAACTATGCAAGGAAATTCTATTTCATTTTCGACTTTTTCAAGCCAAGACTTTGCGTTTTTAAAATATTTTCGACTATCTAAAGTAATTCCCTTTACAGTCAAAACGCCAAAACTTGATAAAACTTTTTTGCAAAACGATTTATCTATCGTAAGAGCCGAAGATAAAACGTTAGGGCTTACTATTGGCAAATTCGACGCCTTAATAATAGATGGGATTACCCCGTCTTCCCCACACCTTCCGTGAACGCAATTTATAACGCAATATATTTCAAACAGTTCTTCAATTTTTCGTTTTTCTATTTGATATAATTTTTTTTCACCACTAAAAAGCGCTACTCTTTTTAGTTCTTTTTCGTTTAGGTTTTTGTAATAACCAACGTCAAAAAGTTTCTCACCTATAAACCAAAAACCTTGTTTGTTTATATAGCACGGAATAGGTTTAAACTTATCTTTACTTATAGAATTTGCTACTAAAACACCAGTTATTATAGAAATATCGTGCTCAAGTGAATCTCCGCCAAAAACAACTAAAATATTTTTCAATTTTTCAAAAAAACAATACACTATCTTTTGTTTTAATAAAAAACGGCACTTAATTTTTATCATAAGTGCCGCTATAAGTTGATTATCTTAAATTTTATGAGAATTTATCAGGCAAGTCGTTTTCAAACAAAACAACGTCTCCCGGGCGAGAAATTTTTGCCAAATGGCTGGTTGCTTCGTCTAAATCTTTAGCCATAAAAATATTATCTAGACTAAAACCAGAAGATAACATCCCATCACGAATTTTATATGCG
Organism: Christensenellaceae bacterium; assembly: GCA_045586885.1. Classification (GTDB taxonomy): domain Bacteria; phylum Bacillota; class Clostridia; order Christensenellales; family Borkfalkiaceae; genus UBA4636. The sequence goes on along the minus strand of JAZNBE010000009.1, from coordinate 28,929 downwards.
CCAAAAGAGCCTATTAAAATTGCGTAATCAACGACTGACGCTAATCTTTTGCCAAGTTCCGTGTTTTCAAAATCTTCAATCTTACCAAGTTCAACCATACCCGGAGTTAAAATAATTTTTCTGCCGTTAAACACTTGGAAAACTTCTAAAGCAGATTTTGTTCCGTAAACGTTAGAGTTGTAACTATCGTCTATAATGGTTATCCCCCTATCGTTGACGAAAGTTTCAAGCCTATGCTTAACTGGTCTTATTCTAGAAATACCCGCGCAAATTTCTTCAACGGTTAATCCAAGTTTTAATGATAGAGCAACCGCAAGACAAATATTTGATACGCTATGAGAGCCAAGCAACACCGTATGAACCGGTATTGATTGACCGCTTACGCAAAGATTAAACGACGTTCCAGATGGAGAAATTGAAATGTCGGTTGCGTAAACGTCAGGATTTTTAGAAAGATCTATTCCTGCGGTTATAACTTCAATTCCGCCACAACTATCTTTCATAGAAAGTGTGTTTTCGTTATCGCTAGTAATTATAACCGAGCCACCTTTTTTTATTCCGCCTACAAGTTCGAATTTAGTTTTCTTTATTTGGTTAAGCGATAAAAAGGTTTCCATATGGTGCTCGACAATACCTGATATAATTCCATAGTCAAGCGGAACTATATCGCAAAGTTCCTTTATATCGCCTTCGTGTCTAGCGCCCATTTCAGCAATAAAAATATCGTAATCATCATTTAAGCGCTTTACCGTTTTACAAATACCCATAGGCGTATTATATGATGCTGGAGTTGATAAAACGGAATATTTTTCGCAAAGCAAAACCTTTAAAATTTCTTTTACGGAAGTTTTTCCATAACTTCCAGTAATGCCTATTTTTATAAGTTTTTTGTTATCTTCCAGTTTTTGCTTGCATTTCTTAACGTATTTCTTATTGTTTGCGTTTTCCATCGGCTTATTCATAAGCGCTGCAAGCGGAACTAAAACAGGCACTAACAGCGGTGTTACGCAAACGATTATAAGCCTTAAGGTTATTAAAAGTTCTTTATCTTTTACGTAAAACGCAAACACGTTTGATAATAAAACTAAGAAAAATGAAATTATGAAAAATAAGAACGAAAAAGTTATATATTGTCTCATAATTCTCGTTGTGAGAACTAACGGGCTTTTATCTTTCCTCTTAAAATCGCCTTTTACGTAAAGGTAAATGAATAAGCCGTAAAGAATAAAAGCAATCCAAACGATTAATTGAGTCCAAATAAACGATAACGAAATGGTTACTATAAAGTAAGCCAAAACAGATAACATAACTATCATAACAAGCCTTGTTAGATAGATGTTTTCTCTACGATTTAGCCATCTAAAATATTCCTTACAAACGTAGCCGGATTGCTGAACTATTTGCATAAACTTCCTAGTAACTGGAAGAATTAAAATTAAGTTCATCACCGCAATTACGGCGCAAGTTAAAATATATTCAGTTTGAAACACTTCCGATAATGCGGTAAGCGATGAAAAATTAAAACTCATTTAAAAATTCCTTTACTATTAGGTTAAATTCTTTTGGTTTATCAATAAAAGCAAAATGCCCTGCGTTTTTTATAAAAACTAATTGAGAATTTTTAATGCCGTCATTGAATTTTTGCGCTAAATATTTAGGCGTTTCATAATCATTTTCACCATAGATAATTAACGTTTTGTTGTTTATTAAACAAAGTTTTTCATCAAAAGTTTCATTAACTATTTTCTTGAAACTTTCTTTCATAATCGGCGGAAGATTTTGCATATCTTTTGATTCAAAACGTTTAATTTCTTTATGAAAAACGCGTTTAACCGCCTTATAGACCAACTTTTTGCATTTTGTTTTGAAACTTGTCTTTGTTTTTAGCCCTGCTCCGCCAGTAATTATTATTCTATCAATTTTTTCATTTGGCAATAGTTTCAACAAAACTCTTACGCCAAACGAATGAGCAACAACGTGAGCGCTTTCATCAATCTCATCTAAAAAAGTTTCAATTTCTTTCGCGTAATCTAAAACGGTGTAAGCCTTTAATAAATCTAAATTCCTAAAGCCTGAAAAGTCAACCGCGTAAACTTTAAAAAACTTTGAAAAATATTGTATTTGATAGGTAAACGATTCTTTTGACGATAAATAACCGTGCAAAAAAACTAAAGGTTTGCCACTACCTGCAACTATAGTTTCTAACCCTGCGATTTTAGTTATTTTACTTTCTATAACTTAAGCCCTAAAATTAACGCATCTTCGGTGTTTTGATAATATTTTGCCCTTATTCCTAACTGAACAAACCCCATCTTAAAATAAAGCGATTGCGCAGATAGGTTAGATCTTCTAACTTCAAGAAAAACATTTTCTTTCTTTAAAAGTTTCATCTCTTCAATTATTTTGCCTAGAAGTAATTTTGCAATTCCACGCCTTCTATATTCTTTCGTTACGGCAACGTTTAAAATTTCCGTGTCCCATTCGTTTGAAGCCGTGCCGATATAGCCAACGATTTTTCCGTTATCTTTTGCAACAAGTCCGTAAAAATTATTAAAATCAAAACAACTATCTAGCATTTCAATTGACCATGGGTCTATAAAACACTCTTTTTCTATTGCTAAAATTTCAGCGTTATAATCTTTTTCCCACTTACAAATTTCCATTATTTTCTACCTTCTTCGGCTTGCGATAGCCTTAAGTAGAACGGCTTAAGAGTGTTTGAATCAAGCGATTTTTCTTCGCTTTTTGCTATAACCGCTCTTTTTAAGCCTTCTTCAACGCTCACGACCTTCGTTTTATGATTTTTAATTTCAACTGAAGAAATAATTTCAAATTCCGTCTCTAAAGTTTCTAATTCTCTTTCATCAATAAACTTTGGTTCAAAGATTATTTTTTGATTTTCATAACCGCAAGCGTAATAATTATTATGTTTAGCGTCAATTACCGCTAAAACCTTTCCTTCAAGGTTATTATATGCTAAAACGTCAAACGCGGTTACGGCTAACACTGGTTTTTTGAAAACGTCGGCAAAGGCTTTTATGGTAGAAACGCCTATTCTTATACCAGTAAACGAGCCCGGCCCTACAACAGCGCAAAATAAATCGCAGTCGCAAAGATTAAAATTTAAGTTTTCTATTAACTTTTCAACGTTTGGCATAAGAGTTAAAGAGTGCTTAACCTTATCGTCGCTAGAAAAAAACGACGCAATTTTTTCCCCGTTAGATAAAACCACGGTTAAGTATTCGCCACTCGTATCAACTGCAAGGTATTTCACAAAGTTATGCTCCTTTCGTTTTGGCTTAAAATTTTAATTTCCACAATTATTACGTCCTTTGGTAAAACCGATTTAATGTTTTCACTCCACTCTATAACGCAAACACCGCCTGCGTCAAAATAATCGGTAAGCCCTAGCGATTCTGCGTGCTCACCACTTAAAAGGCGGTAACAATCGTAATGATACAAAACACCGTCGTAATCGTTCATATAAGCATACGTTGGGCTGGTGATAGGCTCGTTTATGCCAAGACCTTTAGCAATGCCTTTAGTGAAAGCCGTTTTGCCCGCGCCCATATCGCCTTTCAATAAAACGACACTATTTTTCTTTAATGTTTTGGCAAACAGAACGCCTAATTCAAACGTTTCTAGTTCGCTTTTTGTAATTACTGTTTTCATATTGATTTACCGATTTTATTAATAAGCCCAGTTAATCGTTTATAAATCAACATTGTGAGTAAAGACGATAACAAACAGCGAAGAAGATTAAACGGAATAACGGCAAAAAGCGAATAATATAAATAAAAATTATCCGTTGTAATATTTGGAATTACGGCGCACATTGAAACAAGGTCTTCAAGCGTTAATCCAAGAACAACCATAAAGGTAGGAACGCTTATAAAAACGTTTGTAAGAACGGAAAAAATAACAGAACAAACGCTACCAAGAACTAACGAAATTATTGCGCCTTTTTTTGTTTTATTAAACTTATAAAATAGTGAAGATGGCAAAACAAGAGCAACGCCCACTAAAAAATCGGCAAGTTCGCCAACGATACCAGTTGATGAAAACGGAAGTTTTAATAAGCACTTAATTAAAACGATAACCACACCGCTTACTGGCCCTAAAGAAAACCCGCCGATAAGCGCAGGGATATCGGATACGTGAATTTCTAGCCACGGTGGAAAGATAAACCCAAGCGGTGTTTTAACAAAATAAAGAATAAAACTCATTGCCGCAAAAATGGCAATTTTTGCAATTTTAGCCGCCGATAATTTTCTTTCCATATTGAACCTCTTGTAAAAATTATTTAAATAACTAGATAATTTTATTATATAATTAAATGCTTGTCAAGTATAACAAAATAAAGTTTTAACTAAAAAAAGAAAAACCGCTTAAAAGCGGTTATAAATTATTGAACATCTCTAAAATAGATAAATTAGTTTTTACTACTATTTCAAGTTTTTCTTCTATGTAATAATCCAAGAATTTTATAGCGTAAAAAACACTATTTTCATCTAAAAAAGTGGGGCTATAAGTCGATAAATCGCAGTTTTTAAAAATTTCAATAGGATTAGAAAAAACTTCTTTTAGTAAACTATAAGTTGAAAAACGAATTTCAAAAAAGTTTTGAGTTTGGCAATTTTCGCACGCAAATGAAGACGTTTCAAGTTCAAAAAAAACTCTGTCTTTTATGGCTTTACCGCAAAGAAAACAATCGTGAAAATTTATGCCAACGCCAAGTTCTTTCAAAGCTGATAAATAAAAAGACACTAACGCAAGTTTAGGATGAAAACCATCTTCAATGACTTTAAGAGCGTTTATGAAAAGAGAGAATATTTCGTATGATTTAATATTCTCTAGCATAGTTAAACGCACGAATTCTAGAACGGCTAGCGCCGAATAATATTTTGCTATATCTTGACGAATATTAAAAAAACTATCAATTTCGTTGGCTTCAACAACAGTTTTTTTGCCGTTTCTCTCATCAACGACGTATTCGGCAAAACAAAAAAGTTCACTTGCAAATCTTAACTTTGATTTTGGACTTCTAACGCCCCTAACCACACAGTCAACAACACCCTTTTCTAAAGAAAAAAGCGATAGCATTTTATCGTTATCTCGATATTGCGTTGACCTTATGCAGACTGCATTGAACTTTTCTTTCATTTATTTTCTATCTTCGCCTTTGAGTTTTTTGTATAAATAATAGTAACCTACTTGACCTGTTTTTTCAAACATTTGCCAAGCAATTTTTGCTGGATCTTCCTTCATAAAATTAGTTTGAGCAAAACTAATTAAATTATTATTGTTTTTAGAACATTTCTTCGTCGCTATAGCCGTATTCTTTTAAGCGTGAAGGATTATTTCTCCAATCGTCCTTAACTTTAACGTAAACGGTAAGAAAAACTTTTGCCTCTAAAAACTTTTCCATAGCAATTCTAGCAAAAGAACTAACTTCTTTTAATGCTTTTCCTTGCTTACCAATAATTATTGCTTTATGGTTTTGCTTTTCGCAAACGATATCTAAATTTATATCGTAAACACCGTTTGGTTGCATATTGAAAACGTTAATAACTATGGCTATTCCGTGTGGAATTTCTTTATCATATTTAAGTAACATTTTCTCACGCATAATTTCAGCAATCATAAAGCGTGAAGATTTGTTTGAAACGATATCTTCCTTAAAGATAGGTTCGCCTTCTGGGAGCACTTTTAAAAGTTCTTCTAGAAGTTTTTTTACGTTCTTACCACGGCGGGCTGATAATGAAATAACTTTAGTTAAATTTTCAATATCGCTAAACTTTGCAACCGTTTCAGGAATACGCTCTTTAGGCATAATATCGGTTTTAGAAAGCGCGACTATTACTGGTATTTGACCAGTTGCGTATTTCTTAAGGTTTATTAAATCTTCATCTTTCAAACTATCGTGCGCGTCGATTACGAACAAGATAGCATCAACGTCTCTAGTGGCAAGTTCCGTGCTTTTTTGCATTTTTTGGTTGAGCAAAGAATCGGCTTTATAAATGCCGGGCGTATCTTCAAAAACTATTTGATAATCTTCCGTCGTTAAAACTCCCAAAATTCTATCTCTAGTAGTTTGTGGCTTTGGTGATACGATTGCCACCTTTTCACCAACTAATACGTTTACAAGAGTTGATTTTCCGGCGTTGGCTCTACCAACAACCGCTATAATTCCACTTTTCACCTTAATACACCTAACTTAGTCATTATTTTTTCTTCTTTTTCACGCATAACTTTTTTATCTTCATCCGTCATATGGTCAAAACCAAAAAGATGCAAAAGTCCGTGAACGAAAAGATAAGTTATTTCTCTTTCGACGCTATGCCCAAAACTTTCGGCCTGCTCAATCGCTCTTTTTTCACAAATTGCAATCGAGCCTAAAAACAACGCTTTCTCTTCTTTATCATAATCAAGTGGGAAATCTTTTTTTCTTATAACCTTACCGAATATGCCTTCAAGCATAGGATACGATAAAACGTCGGTAACGGCTAAAACGCCTCGAGTTTGAGCGTTTAATTCTTTCATTTCTTCTTCGGTTAAAATAGAAAAGTCTGCGTATAGGTTGATTTTCTGCCCTAATTCACTATAAACTACGTTGGCGGCTTTTATTAGAGAGTTTGGAATTTGGTCGCCAAAAATTTTTATATTTGCCATAAATAAGCCTTTATCTTTTTTTATTTTTAATAATCTTTAGTCGCAAAGAAATTCTTATCTTGAGCGCGGATTATTGGATACTTAATACGCTTATGGTGCGTGCCTGATAACGAGTCAACGATAGTTGCTCTTATAATATCAATTTCGTCCATAGTGATATCGCAATCGCTAAACTGATCGTATTTCATACGCTCTTCAATTAATTCGCGAACGACCTTTTCAATGTTTTGCCTTGACCTATCTTTCATAGACCTTACCGCCGCTTCGCTACTATCTGCAATCATAATAATCGCGGCAATTTTACTGCTTGGCTTTGGTCCGTAGTAAGAATAGTCTTTAATATCTACTTCACCGTCGGTAAACTTCAACGCTTTTGCATAGAAGAATTTTATTGGCATCGTGCCGTGGTGCTCCATAGCTACGTCCGCCAAAATTAACGGCAAGTGATACATTTTGATAATATCGTAACCGTCTTTTGTGTGCGAACGAATAATCTCGGTTGAAAGTTCCGGCGTTAAATCGTCGTGTGGGCTAAAATCCGTTTGATTTTCGGTAAAATATATTGGTTGTTTTAACTTACCTATGTCGTGATAATAAGCGCACGCTCTTGCCAAAATAGGATTTTCATCAATAGCGGCAGCGCAAGCTTCTGCTAAAACGGCTAGCGCAGTCGAGTGGCTAAACGTGCCGTTTGCTTCCTTGTTTAACTTTTTAATCATCTTTGATTTATGATCGGTTATTTCTACCAAACGATAGTTGGTAAGCGCGTTAAACGCCCACTCGAATATTGGTAAAATTGCCATCATATAAACAACTGATAAGATGCCGCCCACAAAACCTTGAATTACGTATGAAGCAACGTCATGAAAACTTTTTATGCTACTAAATTCAAAACAAATAGCGCAAACGATTATCGGTATTGCTATTAATAACCCTCTAAAAATAACCTTTATTCTAGAAGGATAACCATCAACGAAAAATATTGCCATAATGCTCGTTACGTAACTTAGCACGAGCGACATCGTTGCCTTTTCAACGCTAATTGCTTGGTTGGTAAAAATATCGGTTATAAAGATTAAAAGCGAAAAGATAAAACTCGTAAAAATCGCGGTTCTTTTATTTATAAGAAGTAAAATTAAAATAGCGCAAAAAGCAACCGGGCGAGCGTATAAACCGAAATATTTTCCAGTTAAAATAGTCGCAACGAACGAAACTTCAATGACTACGAATAATAACACGATATTTTTTACCGAAAGAAGAAAATCCCTTGCCTCAGAGTAAAAATACATGTAAATCGTGAAAATTATAAACGAAGTCATTAAAATCAAACAAATAAAATTAGACAAATTCGTAGAATTTGATAAATAGTTTAAGAACGAATTAACGTCCGCGTTTTCGTTGATGAATATTAAGCCCACCATAAGCGCTACTATTATTACGGTATGCAAAACAAATTGCAAAATAGTGCGAACGTAATCTTTACGCTTCCATTCTTGAACTTTTTTAGATTGTATAAACATATTTCACCTAAAATCCCTTTTGTTAAAAAACGTTATTATCTATTTCTTCTTTTGCTCGTCTTTAGTATAAGCCTTAATTATTTGCATTACGAGCGGATGGCGCACAACGTCTTTATAAGTTAAGTTGACGATTGAAATTCCTTCAACGCCCTTTAATATGTTAGTTGCGTGCTTTAATCCACTTGCTTTTCCGTCCGGAAGGTCGATTTGGGTTACGTCGCCAGTAATTAGCATCCTACTTCCTTCGCCCATTCTCGTTAGAAACATTTTCATTTGCTCTTTAGTAGTGTTTTGAGCCTCGTCTAAAATTATGAAGGCGTTGTTAAGCGTGCGCCCACGCATATAAGCAAGCGGAGCAATCTCTATTACGCCTCGCTCTATTAGTTTATGATAAGTTTCAAGCCCAAACATTTCTTGAAGAGCGTCGTATAAAGGTCTTAAATACGGGTCAACTTTAGACTGCAAATCGCCCGGAAGATAGCCAAGTCGCTCTCCTGCCTCTACCGCAGGTCTTGTTAAAATTATTTTTTCAACTTCTTTGTTTTTATAGGCGGTAACCGCCATCGCAACGGCAAGATAAGTCTTACCAGTACCGGCTGGTCCAACGCCGAAAACGATAGTGTTTTTCTTAATCTCGCTTACGTAAATTTTTTGACCTACCGTTTTGCATTTAATAGGTTTTCCTCTTGAAGTTATCGCAACCACGCCAGAGAGCAACTTGCCAACGTCCTCTAACGAGCCTTCTTTAGCAAGTTCAACGCAGTAAGTTACGGTAGACTTGTCCACCCCTTCGCCCGCTTCTACAATGGTTAAGAGTTTATCGATAACAATCGTTGCAAGTTCAACGCTTTCTTTTTCGCCTGAAATTACGAGAGTTTCTCCGTTTGCATAAACTTCAGTCTCGGTTTCCTTCATAAGAAGCGTTAAATTCTCGTCAAAAACACCTAATATTTTACTAAGCGTCTCAGCATCTGAAATTTTTATTTCTTTTGAAAATTTTTCCAAACTATTCACCATTTTCCTTTATAACGTAGTTTAACGTTATTTTCACTAAAAATTTATCACCAACAGGTTCAATATCTATCTTTTTTGAATATTCGTAATCGCCAACCATAAACTCGGCTTGCAAAATTAATTGGTTGATTTTTTCAACGTTAGTCGTTTCCGTTACGTATTCGCTATAAGCCTCGCACTCAATATAAACGTCAGCAACGGCAAAGAAATCTTTTTGCCCAGTTTCGTTTTTAACAATGCCTTCAACTAGTTTATCACCAGCCTTAACGGTATCGCCTTGTTTTACTAAGGCTTTTCCGCTATAAACGACTATTTGCTTAACAATACCAGAGTGCTTTGAGTAAATTGCTTGGCGATTTTTATCTTCAGTTTGGCTTTCTTCTTTTGAAAAACCGCTAATAACGAGCGTATAGCCAGACTTTTTAACCGTAACCATATCAAGAGAAGGTATGTTTTCAAACAAAGCAGAGCATATTTCTTGGCTATCGTAGTTAAAATTCACAAACTTTAAATAACCTAAATCGTTCAAAACTTTTCTCGCTTCTTGTTGACAAAGCGGTGGAAGATTATCAAAATTTACGTTAAAAATTAAGTTTTGCGATAATAAAGATGAAAAACAAAACAAAATTACCGAGGCTAAAATCGCTACGTTTCTTTTAGCGCTAACAATAATTTTTGCAAAACCTTGATATTTTATCGATTTATTATACCACATATTACCAAAAATAGTAAAGACTTTTTTAATATCTTTATATTTTATAGTAATATATATTTCTTTATCGCTTACTTTTTTCGCCTTTTTTATAGCAATTTTCTTTGATTTTAGTTTTTCTATTAAAAGGCTTTGGTTTCTTCCAATGATTAAAAGTTCAGCCGTTCCCATTTTTTATCTCCACAAGGTAAATTTTGCCACTTAACACTAAATCTTTATCGAAATATCTTGAAAGTTTCAAATTACTGCCTAGTATTAAAACTTCGCCTTTTTTTATTTTTAAAATTACTTTTTCTTTTGAAATATCTAATATCTTCTCAACGCCTTGAAAATACCCACCAACGCCGTTTTGGACGTAAAAAGATAGCCCCGTTGCTACTAAATCTTCACCACCGATTGATTTTAACATTTCGTCAATTAAATTCATAACACCTTAAAAATAATCAAATTTTATACTTTTATTTATATTATTTTTTTGACCGAATTATTACGAAACGCATCTTCCAAATAGCCTTATTTATTGAAAAGATTTACGTTATTTTCGGTTAAGTTTATCGTTTTAATTTTACGTAACTTAATTTAATACTTAAATTATTTATAAAAACACGGTTAAAATCGTTAGGAAATTTCTATCATCGGTGGTATAATGTTTAAAGAATTTTTACAAAGTTTTGGAGTTTTTCTTATGAACATGATTGAAGTTGAAAAGAAATGGCAGAAGTTTTGGGAAGATAATAAACTTAACGATTACGATGAGTCTAACCCAGAAAAAAAATTTTATTGCCTAGAAATGTTTTCTTACCCTTCGGGCGCAAATCTTCACATCGGTCACTGGTATAACTACGGTTTGACCGATAGTTTTGCTCGTTACAAAAAGATGAAGGGCTTTAACGTTTTTCAACCAATGGGTTTTGACGCTTTCGGGCTTCCTGCCGAAAACTACGCTATAAAGACTGGTATCCATCCTAAAGATTCAACGCTTAAAAACATTGAAACGATGGAAACGCAACTTAAAAGAATAGGCGCAATGTTCGACTGGACTAAAGAGATAAAAACTTGCATGCCTGATTATTATAAGTGGACGCAATGGATTTTCTTAAAACTTTACGAAAACGGTCTTGCTTACCGCAAGGAAGCGCCTGTAAACTGGTGTCCTACTTGCAATACCGTTCTTGCAAACGAGCAAGTTATAGGTGGCGAGTGCGAAAGATGCGGTTCAACCGTTATTAAGAAAAACCTTACTCAATGGTTCTTTAAAATTACTAAATATGCAGAAGAACTTTTATCTTGCCTTGACGGTCTTGATTGGCCTGAAAAGACTAAACTAATGCAAAAGAACTGGATAGGTAAATCTTTAGGCGCGGAAGTTAAATTCGTTACCGAAGGCGGAGATGAGTTTAGAGTTTTCACAACGAGAATCGATACTATTTTCGGCGTATCTTACGTTGTTTTAGCGCCTGAACACCCTCTCGTTCAAAAATTAACCACTAAAGAGCAAAAAGCCGTTGTTGACGCTTACGTTCAAGAAACTGCAAAAGCCAACGAAATTGACCGCCTATCTTCCGATAGAGAAAAGACAGGCGTTTTCACTGGCGCTTACGCTATCAACCCTGCTAACGGAAAGAAAGTTCCTATTTACGCTGCTGATTACGTTCTTTACAGCTACGGTACCGGCGCAGTTATGGGCGTTCCTTCTCACGACGAAAGAGATTTTGCTTTCGCTAATAAATACGGCTTACCTATCAATCAAGTTATCACCAACAAAGAAGGTAACGCAACTCTTCCTTACGTTGAAGACGGTTATCTTGTTAATAGTGGCGAATTTGACGGACTTTTCGGCGAAGACGCTAGAACTAGTATCGTAAACAAACTTCAACAAAACGGCGATGCGGAATTTAAGGTAAACTACCGCTTAAGAGACTGGCTCGTTTCACGCCAACGCTATTGGGGCGCGCCTATTCCTATTATTCACTGCCCTATTTGTGGCGACGTTGCCGTTCCTTACGAAGATTTACCTGTTGAACTTCCTTACGACGTTGAATTTAAGCCTGACGGAAAATCTCCGCTTGCTAAACACGACGGCTTTATGCATACTAAATGCCCAAAATGTGGCCACGACGCAACTCGCGACCCTGACACGCTCGATACCTTCGTTTGCTCTAGTTGGTATTTCTTAAGATACCCTGACGCAAACAACGCAGATATGCCTTTCGATCCTGAAATTATTAACAAAATGCTTCCTGTTGATAAATACGTTGGCGGTGCGGAACATGCTTGTATGCACCTACTCTACGCTCGTTTCTTCACTAAAGCATTGCGTGATATGGGCTACCTAAAGTTTGACGAGCCTTTCACTTCATTAACCCACCAAGGCGTTATTTTAGGACCTGACGGCAACAAAATGAGTAAGTCTTTAGGAAACGTTGTATCTCCTGACCCATACGTTAGCGAATACGGCTCAGACGTGTTTAGGCTTTATCTACTTTTTGGCTTTAACTACACTGAAGGCGGACCTTGGAACGACGATGGTATTAAATCCGTTTCTAAATTCTTAGATAGATTTGAAAGGCTTTTCTATAAGGTTAAAGATACGCCTTCTGAAAACGAAGATAAGATTGGCGCGGAAGAAAAGGAATTGTTGTTCGTTCTAAATAACGCAATTAAGAGCGTTGATAGAGATATGAATTCGTTCTCGTTCAATACGGCAATTGCTAGACTTATGGAACTTTTGAACGCAATGAATAAATACGAATCAAGCGGAAACGTAAACACAAAAATTTTAAAAGACGCAGTTTCTAAAATGATTTTACTATTAGCGCCTTGCGTTCCACACTATGCTGAAGAACTTTGGTCAATTTTAGGAAACGAAAAGTCTATCTTTACCGAAGATTACCCTACTTTTGAAGAAAAGTATCTTGTAAAAGATGAAGTTGAATACGCAGTTCAAATTAACAGCAAGATGAAAACAAAAATAGTTTTATCTAAATCGCTTTCTAAAGAAGAAATTGAAAAAGCCGTTTTAGAACTTGATGAAATTAAGAAGGTTGTTGACGTAAATAACGTTAAAAAAGTTATCGTAATTTTAAACAGACTTGTTAATATTATCGCTTAAAACACAATAAAAAAGACCGCTAATCGACTTATAGGCGGTCTTTTTGTTATTTTAACAGTATTTAATTATTTGATTTCTTCTAGTTCCTTCAAAACGAAAGGTGAAAGTTTAGCGTAGCCTTCCAATGTTAAATGAAGACCTTCTAAAGTATAATTATCTGAAATAACGCCTTGAGAATTTATTAAATGATTATAATAATTTAAGAACTTATAACCTTTATCTAAACACGCTTTTTCAATTAAACTATTAGTTAATAAAATTTTTGAATTAGTAGGTAGGTTAAGGTAAATACGAGTTATTTTTTTTCTTTTCTTATTAATTGGAAAAATTGAAACTATCCTAATATCTTCACAAGTTTTTGAAAGTTCGTCGGCTATTTCTATAACCCTTTTAGCAACTTCGAAAGGCTTACTCTTTTTCTCTTCTTTAATAAAATCGTTTATGCCTATTAATAAAAATACGGCTCTTGGCTTCAAATCAGTAATGGTATGAAGTCTTTTTTTTACGTCGAAAGTAGTTTCGCCTGAAATTCCCCTGTTCAAAATTCTATCATCGTGGAAAAATTCGTGAATAGGATAGTGCGCGGTTATTGAATCGCCTAAAAAAATTATAGGGTCTTTTGGCGCAAAATCGTTCATAATTTCATAGTGAACTACTTGTTTCGTAAGCATAAGCGCAATCGGTTTTATAAAAAGAATTACCGTTACGATAAACACGACGATTACACACAATACTATTATCAAAATCGTTTCTAACGCGGTCATACTAAAACTCCGTTGTAAGCGTTCTTGAAAAGAGCTTAATGAGCTCCTCAGCGCCTCTTTTATTATCAAATAAAACTGCGCAAAGCGAATTCGTTATAGGAAGTTCAACGTTATATTTCTCGCCCAAAAGTTTCATCGCTTTTGCCGTCATAACACCTTCTGCTAGTTTATCAAAACTCTCGCCTTTTATAAACGCTTCGCCGTATGCTCGATTATTAGAGTGTTTAGAAAATAAAGTGGTTTCATAATCACCAAGGTGGCAAAGACCGTATGCCGACAGTTCGTTTCCACCCATCGCCTTTATTAAGCGCGCAACTTCTCTAGCGCCTCTAGCCATAAGCGCGCCTTTAAGAGTTTGAAGCCCTACCCCATCAAGCATTCCAGCAACTACGCCCATAACGTTTTTAGATGCCGAGCCTATTTCACTTCCTATTAAATCGTTTCCATAATAAAAACGAATAAGATCACTCTTAAAAGAATTAGCAAGCATCTTGGTAAGGTTTTGGTTTTTAGAATCAATAAGCATACAATTAGGATTGCCTTGCACGAACTCTTGAATATGACCCGGACCTACCCAAACGGCAAGATTGTTTTCTTTAACTCCACAATCTACTGCAACTTCGCTCAATCTTTTTCCAGTTTCGCACTCTAAACCTTTCATGCATAACACGAAAATTTTGCTTTCTAAAATTTCTTTATCTATTTGCGATAAAAATTCTCTTAAATTTTGAGCGCTAATTGAAATTACTAAAATTTCGGCGTCTTTTATTGAAGAAGTTAAATCGGTTGATAATTTTATTTCGTTTGGAATAGTTACAAATTGGTTTTTTCTCGTTTTTTGAAGATCGGAAAAAGCGGAAGAATTTTCTCTTCCGCAGATCGTTATTTGGTTTCCTAAACGGTTCAAATACCAAGCAATAAAACTGCCCCATCTACCAGAACCGACTACTGAAATCTTCATAAAAACCCACCTATAAGCCCATTAACGGCTAATTTAACATTTTTGCAATTTCACTAATTTTCTTAATTCTTCTAGACAAAGAACTCTTTGTAACGCCCAAAATTTCGGCAAGTTCAGTAAGCGATGCCTCAGGGTTTCCCAACCTTTCTTTCGCTACTTTTTGAAGGTCTATATCTAGCGACGCTAAACCTATCGTTTGATCAATAAGTTCTATATCTTTTCGACATTTTTCAGACGCGTCAAGCGTTTTATTTATGTTTGATAAAACGCAGTTTCTAGCGCGGTTTGCATCGTTTCGAACGGTCTTTTCGATTAATAGGTCGTTAAGCGCAAGATACGCGTCGTTTGCTCCGCAAACGGCAATCACGTCGCAAATTTCTTCGCTATTCTTAAAATAAACCACGAAACTTTCTTTTCTTGCGACTTGCTTTGGCATTAAGCCCTTTTCACTTAAAATTCCACAAAATGAGTTTGCTGTTGCGTAATTAGAAAACGTAAACTCAAGGTGATAACCAGTTGAAGATTTACCATCTCTCTTTGGAATAGTAACGTTACCAGAACCTAAAAACGCTCCTTTTATCACGCCTGTTTTACAACAATCTTGGCTCGCTAATTCGTTGTTAATATTAAGATTAAGCGCTAATTCGTCGTTTAAAACGTCAAATATTTTAAGGTCTTGCAAAACGGAGAGGCTTTCTTTCGATACCAAAAGTAACTTCCCGTGGTTTTTTCTTTTTTTATCAACTATAATTTTTGGCGAAAGATTGTAGCGTTTTTCAATAATTTTTGCAAAGAATTCTAAAATATTTAAATCGGCGTTAAGCGAAAAGCCTACAATACCGCTCTTTATTTCAATACTACCAACAGTTCGAATAAAAGCGGAAAGCGCTGCCTTTTGACAACAAGGTTTTTTAATTTTTCCTTGAACGATTTCGTTCTTAACTACCGATGAGAAATTCATAATTTTTCCTTAAACGCCTTAAATCTAAAGCAAGGAGTCTTGTCCCCCACGTTGTGAATACGCTCAAGCGGAAAATTTATATATTCGCTTTGCGTTTCAAACAACTTCGTATCCCCTACCCTCGACGGTGAGTGCGCGTCCGAATCGATAACGAAATTTACCCCCGTTTCAATTACGCCTTGCCACTCTTCAGGGCTTAAATGAATTTTTTTAGTATTTATTTCAAGATAAGTTCCATAATCCGCGCAACACTTTGCAACCGTTACCGCATCTGCATAAACTAAATAGTTCATATGCGTTAAAATATCAATAGGGTTGTTCTTTATTGCGTTCACGTAAGCCCTTGTGTTATAGTCGATAAGCCATTTTGCCGGCTTTTGATTAAAAGTCGAGCAAAATATGTTAGATAGGTGTAATTTGCAAAAATCAGGCACGGTATCAAAGAAAATCATTCTATGCACGCCTGCAAGTATCATATCCAACTTTTCATAGTCTTTCGGCTTTACGTCAATACGCCCACTTTCGCCTAAAATGTTTGATTCAATGCCTAAATTTACTTTGATCCCAGTTATTTTTTCGGCTTCTAAACATTGACTTTTCATTTTGCCTAGTCGCCTTCTTCTCATACCAAAAGCAGGGTGCGAAAAGCCGTGATCCGATATGGTTATGCCTTTCAAACCCTTTTCTTTAGCGGCAATGGCGTTTTCTAAAATAGTGCCTTTGCCATGGCTAAATTTGGTATGAGTATGGTAATCAAAGTTAATGTTCATTAAAATTCGCCTACGTATTTTATTTCTTCGTGTAAAATCGTGCCAGTCGTTTCGTAAACAACCTTTTTTACGTGGTTTATGAGTTTATATATGTCGTCAGCGGTAGCGTTTTCGCTAATTATGAAGTTAGCGTGCTCGTTTGATATAAACGCTCCGCCTATTCTATAGCCTTTTAAGTTACAACTGTCAATAACCTTTCCGGCAAAAAAGCCTTCGTTTAAAAAGCACGAACCGCAAGACCTACCTTTTGGCTGAGTTTTTCGCCTAGTTTGCAAAAACTTTGAAATTTTATATTCAATAGTTTCTTGCTCGCTTACCTTCAACTTAAAAGCAACCTTAAAAACGGCTTCGCCATCTAAAAACCTTGATGAACGATAATCAAAACAACACGTTTTTTTGTTATAAATTCCGTTTTCACCAACGACGTAACAAATATAATCGCTAATGCTCTTATTAAAGCAACCTGCGTTCATCGCTACCATTCCGCCAACGCTTCCCGGAATTCCAACCAAAAATTCCAAACCACCGAAACTATTATCTTGGCAAAACTTAATAACGTCCGCCATTTTAGCGCCACATTCACAAGTTAAAATGCTACCGTTTAATTTTATTCTTCTCAAATTTTCGGTTGAAATAACTATTCCGTGAAAGCCTTTTTCGCTTACTAAAACGTTACTTCCAGCGCCTAAGATATAGTAGTTAAATTTACCTTTAATAAAGGTCAAAACGTTTTGAAAATCTTGAACGGTTGAAGGAAAAACTAAAAGGTCGGCTCTACCTCCAACTCTAAAAGAGTTGTATTTTTTAAGCACCGCGCCTTTAATAACCGTTAAAGTCTTAAACTCATCTAAAAACGATTGATACAATTTTCTTCTCCTTATATTTTACAACAATAATTATTTTATTTCAATAATTTAGCGTTGCTTTTTGCAACAACTTTAAAAAACTCAATATTTTTATAATTTAAAAAAGCGTCCTTTTGCATTAAAAAAAGTTCTTCTCTTTTTTTGAAAACGCTAATCGTTTTATCTACTTTTACATCAAAAAGCGCGCCTATAACTTCGTTATTAACGTTATTTTGTAAATTTGAAACAGGTAATAGCCCTATTTTTGACGGTATTTTTTCTTGAAAATCTAATAATAAAAGTTCGACAAATTCACTTAAAATTTTCGCTTTATTATTATCGGTTGACAATATGCTTACGTATTGAACAAGGTCTGAAAACTCTATAAGCGGTTGAATTTCAATTTGAACTTCCTTATTACTTAATCTAAATAAATCGCGTTGAGTACCTAAAAGAGCAACGTTTTTAGATAAATTAAACTTTGAATACGCATCTTTTGGTGATAAAACTTCAACGTTTTCATAACTTAAATCGTTAAAGTAGTAGGCTAAAAGCGGTTGATTATAGGTGTTTTGAGAAACTATAAGTTTATCGCAACTATCACCTTTTTTCTCGATTTTTACGTAAACTCCGTAAGCCCAACCAAGCGCTAAAACCTTTCCGTTTTCTTCTTCATAAAACGGACTTTTTACACTTGTAGTTATACCTTGCGCGTAAGGCTTAATTTCTTCTAGCCCCGCTCCGTAAGATATGATATCAGGCAAAGCCCCTTCTTTTAATGCTTTCAAAACTCCTTCAACGGTCATTTGTCTAACGGAAATTAAAACGCGTTTATTCTTTTTCTCGTAATCTTGCGCAACGCTTTTAAGAAAGCCGGCTCTTGAATTTATTCCTCCTTCAAAAGTGTCAACTTGCCAAATTTCTATCGTTTGAAACAGTAAATCATCATATGTTTTATTATCTTTTCTAAAAGCAAAAAGGCTAATTAACAACAAAACTGAAGATAAAATTAAGCAAATAAAAAAAGAAGGCTTTTTCATATACATAATATATGATTAAGCCTTCGTTAAAATACTTAAATTAACTCTACTCAATTTTAATTATTTTTTTTAATCTTTCACAAATAGCAACGGCTAAAAAAAGTTTAATTAAATCGCCTACGATAAATGGTAAAACGCATACGCTAAGCGCCGATAAAAAGCCTATTAAACTTTCGCCTAAATAAACTAACAAATACCAAGCCGTTCCAAACAAATATAGTAAAATAAGCCCCAAAAGTCCGCCTATAAGCGCATTAACGTATGGTTTTTGAATAATTTTCTTAAATAGGTGAACGCTAAATATTAGCAAATAAAACCCTAGAAGATAACCACCCGTTGGACCAAGCAAAACGCCAAAACCTGCTGAAAAATTAGAAAAAACAGGTAAGCCTATAATCCCTAAAATTAAATAAGCCGTGAGTGATACGAGTGAGATTTTTAAGTTAAAGGTTAAAGAAATTAAAAATATCGCAAAGGTCTGCAAAGTTATTGGAACAACTGATGGTATTGCAATTAACGAGCACACCACGATAAAGCAAGTGGATAGCGCCGAATAAACTACGAATTTGGTTTTCATACCGCTTTATTCTTTTTAGAGTTTTTTAATTTTATAACCTTATCTTCAATCATACGGTTTAAAAACTCTCTATTGTAAGACGTGTTTCTCGCCTCTTGAAGATAAATTTCAATTTCTCTAATTCTCTTTCTTTGCTCAATTTCGTCAACTTCTTCAAGGTTATCGGAAAGACCTAAATAATATTCCATTTTAATTTGCTCGGTAATATTAGAATCAAGGTCGTTATTTAAGAAGAATTTGAAAAGTTTGTATCTGCACGCTTGAGAATCTTCAAACGCTTTTTGTGCTTTTTCGGTCAAACCGTGCGTTCTATAAAATAGCGCAATATTTCTATACGTATAGGCTTGATATAAAAACGCTATTTCATCGTTTTCTTTGTTATTATAGTTGCGGAACTCTTCGGCGTATTTTATGGACGCTAGCGCCGAATTTTCTCTAAACTGCATAGTTTCTTCATCATAATCAGGTTCTTGATAATACATCATATTAATAAACGTGAAGTAATCGTAAACAACCATTAGGAAGAAACTTTTAAACTCGCAATCAGGAAGTTCTAACGCATCTTCAATATAGCGTTGGAAGTTGCCTAAAGCCTTAGTATAATATTTTCTTGGCAAATACATTTTGCCAGTATCTTCATCGTTTTCTAAATGCTCGCAAACGGTATAATAATCAATTGATGCGTTGAGAGCAAGAAGGAGCATATCGTTTTCAATGCCAGAGTGCAAAACTTCTTTTAAAACTTCGTAAGCGTTATCCATATCGTTAAACATATAGGTTGCTTGGCAATAGGTCAACACAAGTTGCGCCATTTCGGTATGGTAATAAATTGGGCTTTCAATATGATCTAATATGGTAGATTTTAACCAGTAATGGTCGGTCATAAGGAAGGTCTTATTTTTACCGATATCGTCAGTCTGCTCGGAAATAAAAATATCAACGATTTCTTGAGCAACTTGATCCATTGACTTGCCTTGCGTTGAAATTTCTAAATCCCACATACCCTTAAGGTCGCTTGGAATAAGATTTACCGCGTGGTCTAGATAAACTGTGAAAACCCTGTTTTTTCTAAGCGAGCCAATTAAAAAGCCAAGTTCAAAAAGCATATTAGGGCTTAACGATTCAAAAACGCCACTATTTTCACAGCCTTCAACTTTAACTTCCATAGGGCGCGCTGAAAATAGCATTATTGCGCTACAACAAGTTCGCATTTGACTAATTATAGTAGCGCCAACGCCGTGCTCAACGGAATTGCCAGAAGACTTTCCGCCAACCACTCCGTTAAAATCATATTTCTTCAGTTTTTCCTTAACCGCAAAGGCAAGGTCGGGCTTCATATTCCAGCCCAAAAAAACGTTTCCTTTCATAAAAACACCTTAATAATCGACCTATAACTAGACTTTTAGATATTTTGACGGATCTTTTAACATTGTTTCAAGCCTTTCAATTACTAGCCCTACTTGATAGCCGTCAATGAGCGCGTGAGAAAAAGTTAAAGATAAAGTCATCTTATATTTAAAACCTTCTTTTACGTATTTTCCCCAGTTTAAACGCGGAATTGATAAAAGTTCTTTACTTTCGTAAGGAATAGGGTTAGAAATTGAAACGATGTCATACCAAGGCGTGCATGAGATATAAGTTTTTTGGTAAGAGTCTCCGTGATTTGTTTGATTTACGATGCCGTTTTTATAATTTTCTTTCGTTATAGAAATAGCGTCGTTCGTGTTTTTTGCAAAAACGGAATAATCGTAATCGAAAACCGAATAGCAAAAACCGAAGTTTTTATCATCAAAAAGAACTGTAAAACTAGGGTCGGTTCGGTCAAGTTCAACAACGGTTTCGCCTTTAACTCTAAGCCTTGCCTCTTCAGTTTCGTTTACCGCGCGCATTAAAAGGTATAAAAACGGAAGGAAAAAACCGTCCGTTTTCTTTTTTAAGCGAACGAGTTTAGTTACGTCAAGACGAACGTCAACGGTAAAGCAAGGGTTAGTAAACGAGCCAAAAGTTTCGTAGAGTTGTTTTCTATTCCATTTTTCCAAATCAATAACTTTCATAAAATTAGTTCCTTTTTTCTATCTATAATATAATATCATAACTTAAACTTTTTTGCAATAGGTTTTTTATGGTGGTTTGCGATAATTATTTTTACAAAAAACTCTTTTAATTCTCTTTATTATATGTTATAATATATAAAATCTTAAAATTATGGGGAAATTATGAAAAAATTTACTTTTGTTTTGATAGCAATAGTTTTGGCTTTTTCTTTGCTCGTTGGTTGCAACAATCACCAAGACGAAAATTCAAGTTCTTCTATCAGTTCATCTTACGTAGTCGGCACGGAAAGTTCTTCAAGCGTAAGCCAAAACGGCTTGCAATCAACCTCTTCGGTGCAACAAAACTCGTCTTCAAACAAACCTAACTATTCTTATAGTTTTAGTTATTCGCCATCTACTTCATCGGTTTACGTTCCGCAAGACCCTAACCAAGAAGCAATAAGTTCTTACCCAACTCTTTACGCTATGTATCAAATGGTAGAACTTGACGATAGTTATACTGGAACTGATAAAACTATAGGCTTTTCTTCAAAGGTTAATAGAACGAGTTCTACATTTGAAACGTATCCTGAAGGCTACGGCGAAGGAACTACCGGCGGACGTGGCGCTACGCAAGAAAATATCTACGAATGCGCAACCGGTCAAGAACTTTTAACAACGATTGAAACTATTCGTTCTAAACTCTCTATAGACCCTTCCACGAAATCTATTATTAAAATTACCGCAACCATTACCGAAGCAAACACTGGCGCTACTCAAATAGTTTTCAATAATACGCATAACCTTTTACTTATCGGCGCAAATTCTAACGCTATTTTCGACGGCGTTGGCGTAAACTTTAAGGCAAGCGATAACGTTATCGTTCAAAACCTTACTATTCACCACCCTTCTAGAAGTTTGCTTAACGAAAAGGACTGCTTAGAGTTTAATAATTGTAATTACGTTTGGGTTGATCACTGCGAATTTTATAACGATTACCCATCTTCTTCTAGCGAAAAAGACTATTACGACGGACTTATCGACGTAAAAAATGAAAGTAGCCACGTAACCATTTCTTACAACTACTTGCACGATGCTTGGAAAACAAGCCTAGTTGGTAGTGGCTCAAGCGATATTTATGCTGGAAGAACTATTACTTACCACCACAATATTTTCGAAAACTGTAACTCAAGAGTTCCTGCCGTTAGAAGTGGTAGAGCGCATATCTATAACAACTATTACAAAAATATTTTATCATCTTCTGCAAATTCTAGAATTGAGTGCTTAATGTACGTAGAAAATAATATTTTTGAAAACGCTAAAAAGCCTATTATTTCGGCGGAAGATTCAATTCTCGGTTTCTATAACGCCGAAAATAACGTTTACACGAACTCAACCCCTAACCAAGACCCAACCGATACTTGTTCGTTTACCCCATCTTACCGCTACACCGTTGACTCTACTTCAATCCTTAAGAATTATCTTAACTCAACGGTTGGTCCTAACAAAGTTGACGTTGCGGTTGCAATGGCTAACCCTATATCTTACGACCAATACGTAATTGACGCTAACTTGATTATTGATAGAGGAATTAGCGAAATAGGTTCAATCTCGCTTAACAACGCAACGGCTCAAAAACTTACTTTCCACGCAAAAGAAATATTGTTTGCAACAAACGAAACGATTGCAAAACTTCAAAATCTTTCTACTTTAGAAGGCTATATTGATACTTATTTCTCACTCTATGCTAGCGATATTGATTCTAAAATTAGTTCAATAAACACCTCTGGCGCGTTTGATGAAAACGCAACGCTATGCTATAATCTTTCCAACTTAATTGATAGTCTTCCTTTACTAGTTACTAATAAAGTAACTATGAAAGCGACTTTGGGTGATAAAAAGGCTTATTTTGATAACAACTTCACTACGCTTTTCAATACACAAGTTGATACTCTTAATAACCCAACTTCTAGCGATTACGATAAAATAGTTCGCCTTCTCAACCTTTACGAAACGGCTAACGATAAGTCAAGTTTGAAATACCAAGAACTTCAACAAGCATACGTAAAATCAACAGATCTTATCGCAAGCGAAGGTTTTGAAGATTTGGTTGACGCGCTACCTTCAGCCCAAGACACAACTTTAGCAGATAAAGATAGCATAACGGCAGCAAATAACGCGTTTAACGCTTTAACCGATAACCAAAAAGCGCTTGTAAATTCAACCAAAATGCAAAAATTTAACGCCGTTTTAGAAAAGTTTAACAGTCTTTCTAATTCATCGATAAAAATGGATTTATCTAACGTATCTACCGGTAGAAAAACTGAAATAACTCAAATTGGCGGAATTAAAGTTGGCGTTAGCACCGACATTAACAACGTTTCTGCATCTTTTGGCGGAATTAACTATTCTAAAGCAGTTTACCTTTCTGGTTACGGCAATAAAGGTAGCAAGTGCTTAATGTTTGAAGTTTATTCAAATTCAACAATTACTATCGTTCTAAATTCTGTTAACGGACCTGCCGCTTTCAAACTTTACAAAATTTTATCTATTGATTCGGCAACTAATTCAGTTGAGAGCGAAGTTAGTTATTTCTACACAACGGACGCTAATATTCAAACTATAACTTTAGAAAATGTAACTGCCGGCGAATATAGAATATTTACTGATATTCCGTCTGGCTCTTACACCGCTTCTCAAGCCTATATTTATGAATTTAGCATTACTCCAAACTAATAAAAAACAACTAAAAACACTAAAAAACCTGCCTATAAGTCGATTATAGGCAGGTTTTATTGTTTTTTGAAAATTAGTCTTTAATTACTACTGCTAAGAAAACCACCGGTTTATCGTTAGCGCATTTTTCAAGATGTGGAATACCTGAGTCAAAGTAAACGCTGTCGCCTGCGTTTAACTCGTATGTTAAATCGTCAATTTCAAAACGCAAAGTGCCTTCTAGAACGTAGTTAAACTCTTGACCTTTATGCGAGTGCAAAGAAATTGCGCGGTCGTTAGGGTTTATGGTGAAAAGCATAGGTTCTGCTTTTTTGTTCGTGAAGGTATAAGCAAGGTGATAATAAAACTCTGAATCGTGCTTAATAACCTTCATACCTTTACCGCGCCTTACAACTGAGCAACAGTTAAGCCTTGGCGAACTACCGCTAATTATGCTAACGATATCTACGCCCAAAACGTTTGCAATACGATACATCACGCTAAAAGAAAAGTCCTTTTTGCCTGATTCGTATTCCAAATATTCTTCTTCGCTAATATTTAAACTTTCACTTACTTGTAAAGTAGTGATCCCTTTAATTTCACGAAGTTCTTTTAACCTTTCGGCTATTTCTAAAATTTGGCTATTAAACATATTATTCCCCTTTAATTTTCTTAAATTTTTGATTAAAAACCGTAACCCAACTTAATGGCTTCAAGATTTTTAACGATAAGGTGCGCCTTTTTAGGTGGAACTACCTTGTTTACGGCGTTTTCAATATCATTATCGCTAAAAGTTTGCATTGCGTTTATGGCTTTTCCTAAAACGATCATATTCGCAAGACCTTGATAGCCTTTATCGTTAGATAGTTTCGTTGCAGGAACATTATAATAAGTAATATCTTGTCTTGAAGGTTTAACGTCAATCAAAGTGCCGTCGTAAACCAAAGTTCCGCCTGCTTTTACCGCGCTTTCATATTTTTCAAAAGAAGGGCGGTTAAAAGCAATAAGTAAATCCGGGTTAGAAACGATTGGCGAGCCAACTTGACCATCGCTTACGATTACGCTACAACTTGCCGTGCCACCACGCATTTCAGGACCGTATGATGGAAGCCAAGAAACGTTTTTACCAGAAACAAGTCCTGCATACGCTAAAAGTTTGCCGGTGAACAATACGCCTTGACCACCAAAGCCTGCAATTAAAATTTCACAAGTTTTCATAATAGCCTCCTTACTTTACTTCCTTATCTTTATAAACGCCGAGCGGATAGTAAGGAATCATATTTTGTTCAAGCCATTCTAAAGCCTTATCAGGCGCTAGTCCCCAGTTTGTTGGGCAAGTTGATAAAACTTCAACTAAAGAGAAACCTTTGCCGTCGATTTGGTTTTGGAAGGCTTTTTTGATAGCCTTTTTAGCAAGCCTAATGTTTTTTACGGAATTTACCGCTACTCTTTCAAGATAGGTAGCCCCGTCAACTTGCGATAACATTTCGCACACCTTTACAGGATAACCTACGCAACAAGTATCTCTTCCGTAAGGCGAAGTTTGAGTTACTTGGTTTGGCAAAGTGGTAGGAGCCATTTGACCGCCAGTCATACCGTAAATTGCGTTGTTTACGAAAATTACGGTAATGTTTTCGCCTCTTGCGGCGCTATGAACGGTTTCGGCAGTTCCTATTGCGGCAAGGTCGCCATCGCCTTGATAAGTGAAAACAACTTTGCTAGGGTCTGCTCTTTTAACGCCTGTTGCAACGGCTGGTGCTCTTCCGTGAGCGGCTTCAATCATATCGCAGTTAAAGTAGTTATAAGCAAAAACCGAACAACCAACTGGAGCAACGCCGATAGTGTTACCTAAAACGCCAAGTTCTTCTAAACACTCGGCAACTAATCTATGAATAATACCGTGCGTACAACCCGGACAATAGTGAAAAGGAACGTCGGTTAAACCTTTAGTTTTTTCAAATACTATCATTACGCTTTACCCCCTTTAACTTCGATAATTTTATCTAGAACTTCTTGAGGTGAAACAATCATACCACCAGTTCTATTGCATAAGTAAACAGGCTTTGAACATTCGATTGAAAGTTTAATATCTTCAATCATTTGCCCCATATTAAGTTCGCAAGAAATAAATGCTTTAACCTTTTCGCTTGCTTTCTTTAACGCTTTCTTAGGGAAAGGCCAAAGCGTGATAGGACGAATCATACCAACTTTAATGCCTTGTTCTCTTGCCATAGAAATTGCGTTTCTTGCAACTCTTGAAGCAATACCGAACGCAACGATGCAATACTCAGCGTCATCCATTAGGTATTCTTCATACATAACTTCGTTTTCTTCAATTTGTTCGTATTTTTTGAAACGTTCGAAGTTCCATTGTTCAAGTTGCTCTGCGTTCAAACTTAAAGAGTTTACGATATTAGGCTTTCTTTCGCCTTTCGTTCCAGTAACAGCCCAAGGCTTTTCGATAGCAAGAGTTTCTCTTGGTTCGATTGATACAGGCTCCATCATTTGACCGATAGTTCCATCGGCTAAAAGCATGGTTTGCATTCTATATTTATCGGCAAGGTCAAAGCCCTTGAACGTTAAATCAACCATTTCTTGAACGGATGCAGGCGCTAAAACGATAAGTCTAAAGTCGCCATGACCGATAGATCTAGTTGCTTGGAAATAATCCGATTGAGATGGCTGAATACCACCAAGACCCGGGCCACCGCGTTGAACGTTTACGATAAGCGCTGGCAAGTCACAACCGGCAAGGTATGAAATGCCTTCACTCTTTAGAGAAATTCCGGGGCTTGAACTACTAGTCATAGTTCTCTTACCAGTTGACGCAACGCCAAGAACCATATTGATTGCGGCAATTTCGCTTTCCGCTTGCAAGAACGTTCCGCCGATCTTAGGCATACGCTTTGCCATATAAGCGGCAACTTCCGTTTGTGGCGTAATAGGGTAACCGAAATAATGACGGCAACCTGCCATAATAGCCGCTTCCGCTAACGCTTCATTTCCTTTCATTAAAACTTTGTCACTCATAATTCACCTCACTTCTCAACGGTAATAACTGCATCAGGGCACATCGTAGCGCAAAAAGCGCAAGCAATACACGCCGATTGGTCGGTTATCATTGCTGGATGATAACCTTTGCCGTTGATTTTCGATTTGTTGAGTTCAACAATCTTTTTAGGACAAGCAATTACGCAAAGACCGCAACCTTTGCACTTGTCTTCGTTAAAAGTAACTTTTGACATATATCCTCCAAATCAACTTTTAAGTTGTCTTTTTCTATTCCCACTCGCCGTATTTAATCATTTCGAGCGGTAAAATTTCGTTAAATTTATCTTTTAGGTTTTTAGCAATTACGTTTTTAATCGCCGTAAACTGAACCTTTAAGCCAGTTAGTTTTTCAACTTCTTTTGCGTATTCAATGCTTGACAAAATATCTTCTTCAGTCGTTTCTTCGCCAAGGTTAGAATTATTCACAAGCCCAGTAATTTTTAGCGACGACGCTTTCTCAATATCTATAAGATATTCCAAAACGTCTTTGGGCTCTTTAGTTAAAAACCTAAACTTATTTATTACAAGTAGCGCTTGATAATCGTTCTCTTCTTGAATTTTTTGAGAATATCTTCCAAGCGCCAAAGCGCCAGTATCGTCTCCGCCAACGTCAACTACGGCGTGTTCGTCAAGCCTATCGATAATTGCGTAATTATCGGCAGGGATTGACGGCACTTCAACGTTTGAATTTGCAAAGGTTGAAGCAACTAATCTCACGCCCTTTTCTTCGAGCATTGCCTTTCCGTCTAGCGTTCTAAAATATGGGTTTACTACGTCTAGGTCATAGATAGCCGTTTTATAACCTTTATCTTTAAGATACATTGCGTAGTTTACCGCAACGTTGGTTTTTCCACTGCCGTAATGACCTAGAAATAGCGTTATTCTTTTTACTGGTAAATTTTCCATAACGAAAAACTATTTAATTTTATAGGTCCAACCGAAAGTATCTTCAACCTTACCCCATTGAATACCAGTCAAATTATCGTAAAGCCTTTGAGTTACTTCACCGATTAAGTTGTTAGATACGGTATATTCTTCGTCTTGATAGCAAAGTTTACCGATAGGTGAAACAACCGCCGCCGTTCCAGTTCCCCAAGCCTCTTCTAGCGTGCCTTTTCTTGCCGCTTCGAAAAGTTCGTCAACCGAGAACAATCTTTCGGTTACCTTATAGCCCCAACTCCTTAATAGTTCTATGCAAGATTTTCTAGTAACGCCCGGTAAAACTGAACCTGATAAAAGCGGAGTGATAATTTCGCCGTTGATTTTGAACATTACGTTCATGCTACCAACTTCTTCAATATATTTTCTTTCAACACCGTCAAGCCATAAAACTTGAGTAAAGCCTTTCTTAGCGGCTCTAGCGCCTGCTCTTAAACTTGCAGCGTAGTTACCACCGCATTTAGCGTAGCCAGTGCCACCGCGAACGGCTCTTACGTCTTCGCTCTCGATTGCAATTTTAACAGGGTTGATGCCTTCTGCGTAGTAAGCGCCAACCGGTGATAAAATGATAACGAACATAGCGTCGTCAACCGCGTGAACGCCAAGGTGTGGCTCGTTACCAAACATAAACGGACGAATATATAGTGAAGTACCCGGTTGATTAGGAATCCATTCATAATCTAAATTTATAAGTTCAGTAAGCGCTTTTAAGGTAAATTCTTCAGGTAAGGTAGGTAAACAAAGCCTTTCAGCCGAATCATTCATCCTTTTAATATTTTCCATCGGGCGGAACATTTGATATCCGTCTTTGGTCTTATACGCTTTCATACCCTCAAATATTTCCGCGCCGTAATGCAACACGGTTGATGCGGGATGAATAGGAATATAATCAAACGGAACTATTCTTGCATTGTGCCATTCGCCATTTTTGTATTCAGCAACGAACATATGATCGGTAAAATACTTACCAAAACCAAGTTTTGAAAAATCAGGTTTTTCCTTTAAAGTTTTTGCCTTTTCGATTTTAATTTCTAACATTTTATCACCTTCAAATTACTGTAATTCTTTTATTCTTTCAATTGCGTCTTCACGCATTTTATATTTTAATATCTTTCCTGCAGCGTTCATCGGAAACTCTTTTACAAAAACAAAATATCTGGGAACTTTGTGTTTAGCCATGTGCGCGTTGCCGTATTCAACCATATCGGAAGTGGTAGCTTCTTCGCCTTTTTTGAGAATAATA
>JAZNBE010000008.1:0-2695 GCA_045586885.1 Christensenellaceae bacterium | reverse complement strand
ATTGAAAATGAAATTTTAATGCTACTTCGCTCTAATAAAAAGCATAAAAATACCGTTTCTTTAAGCGACGTAATAGGAACTGATAAAGAGGGTAACGAACTAACCTTAATCGACCTTATTGCCGATGAAGAAGAAAGCGTTTTATCTAAAGTTGAAAAGAAAATTCAATCGGGTAGTTTTTTAGATTTCGTTAAAAAAACGCTAGACCAAAGAGAATATAAAATTTTAGTCTTACGCTATGGCTTAAACGGTTGCGCGCCACTTCCACAACGTGAAGTTGCAGCGCTTTTAAAAATTTCCAGATCTTACATTTCTAGAATTGAAAAAAAGGCAATAGAAAAGTTAAAAAAATCAATTAATCGAGAAAAATATTTTGTATAAAAACACTCAAAATCGCTTGTTTAAAGCCAAATTTTAAATGTTTTTATAAAAGGCGTAATATGAACTGCACTTTAATTTCAGGCGCGACGGGAGGGCTTGGAAAAGCGTTTGTTTTTGAACTTGCTTCGTCCCAAAACGTTTTGGTTTTAACTGGAAGGTCGATTGAAAAACTTGAACTTCTTAAAAGCCAATTATTAGAACAATTTAATAATTTGAAGGTGTTTGTTTTTGCGTGCGATATGCAAAATAGCGAGCATAGAAAAAAACTTTTTTCCTTTATTAATGATAATAATCTATTAATTGAAAAACTAATAAACGTTGCCGGTGTTGATACTCAAATGGCTTTTGAAAAATATTCTCAAGAAAAGTTAGAGTTTCAAATTAGAGTAAACTTTGAGAGCGTTGTTTCACTAACTAAATTTACGCTTGAAAATATGGCTGAAAACTTGGAAATATTAACTATTTCAAGTATGTGCGCTAGCCTTCCTATACCATATTTTGCAATATATTCCGCAACAAAACGCGCTTTAGTTGATTTTTTCGACGCTTTAAGATACGAACAAAGAAATAATAACGTAAAAATTACAACCGTAATGCCGGGCTCTATTCCAACAAGGCAAGATATTGTTGAAGATATCAAAAAGCAAGGCTTAACTGGTAAACTTTCTAAAAAAAGCCCAAGTTTCGTTGCTAAAAAGAGTTTAATTGCTCTAAAGAAAAACAAAAAGCATTATATTCCCGGTTTTTATAATAAATTAGTTTATTTTTTCAATAAAATAACGCCAAGTTGTATTAAGACGGCAATAATTGCAAAGAAATTCAAAAATAAAGAAAAAAACGCGTTTTAAAAGGAGTTCGTTATGAGTTTAGCTGATAAAATTTTCATTGAAAACTGTAAAGACATTATTTCAAACGGCGTTTGGGATACCGATAAGCCCGTTAGGCCACGTTGGCTTGATGGAACGCCAGCGCATACCGTCAAGAAATTTTGTATCGTTAATAGATACGATTTGCAAAAAGAATTTCCTATTTTAACGATTAGGCGCACGGCTTTTAAGTCTGCAGTAGATGAAATATTGTGGATTTGGCAAAAGAAATCTAACAACGTAAACGACCTTAATTCTCATATTTGGGATAGTTGGGCTGACGAAACAGGCTCGATTGGAAAAGCTTACGGCTATCAACTAGGAGTTAAGCATAAATATAAAGAAGGCGAATTCGACCAAGTCGATAGAGTTTTGTTTGACTTGAAAAACAACCCTAATTCACGCAGAATTTTAACTAATATTTATACTTTTGCCGATCTTAACGAAATGCATCTTTACCCTTGCGCTTATTCTATGACTTTTAACGTTTCGGGTAATAAATTAAACGGTATTTTAAATCAACGCTCTAACGATATGGCAGTTGCAAATAACTGGAACGTTGTTCAATATTCAATTTTACTTTATATGTTTGCAATGGTTTCAGGGCTCGAAGTTGGTGAATTAGTTCACGTTATTGCCGACGCTCATATTTATGATAGACATATTCCTATCGTTGAAAAAATGTTTAAAAACGAACAATTTACCGCTCCAAAACTCGTTATTAAAAGAAAAGTTATCGATTTTTACGATTTCAAGGTTGAGGATTTTGAACTAGTTGATTATAACTATAACAAAATTGACGATAAGTTTGAGGTTGCCGTATAATGAAATTAATCGTTGCAGTTGATAAAAAATGGGGAATTGGAAAGAAAAACGGTCTTTTGTTTGAAATTCCTGAAGATATGAAATTTTTTAGGCAAACAACCTTAAATAAAGTTGTTTGTATGGGGTATAATACTCTACTTTCTTTCCCTAACTCTAAACCGCTTAAAAATAGAACAAATGTCGTTCTAGCGCCGGAAGGCGTTGAAAGAGACGATTGCATAGTTTGCCACACTTTAGACGAAGTTTTTGAAGAAATTAAGAAATATAATCAAGACGACGTTTTTATTATTGGTGGCGCAATGTTTTATAGAACGATGTATCCTTACTGCTCTGAAGCCTTCATAACTAAGGTTGACGCTGATGGTGGAGCGGAAGTTTTCTTTGATAATTTAGATAATTTGCCAAACTGGTCGTATGAAGTTATCAGTGATGAAATTGAGTCAAACGGCTATAAACTAGTTTTCACTAAATATAAAAACTCAAACGTAAAAAAGTTCTAAAATTATATATTATATATTTGAAAGAAAATCGCCTAATTTTTTGGGCGATTTTTTTGAATTCATTCTGTAAGAATTCGTTTAAATTTATTATTAAAAAAAATTTAGAAAAATTAAAAAAACATA
>JAZNBE010000007.1:0-7484 GCA_045586885.1 Christensenellaceae bacterium | reverse complement strand
TATTTGTTTTAAGAATTGACCGGTGTAACTTTCTTCACATTTAGCAACTTCTTCAGGCGAGCCTTTGGTTAAAATAGTTCCGCCACGTTCGCCTCCGTCTTTACCAACGTCAATAATATAATCGGCAATTTTAATAACGTCTAAATTATGCTCGATTACAATAATAGTGTTACCGTTATCACGCAAGCGATATAAAATATCTATAAGTTTTGAAACGTCGTAGGTGTGAAAACCAGTAGTTGGCTCGTCTAAAATATAAAGCGTTTTTCCAGTAGCGCGCTTAGATAGTTCGGTGGCAAGTTTTACCCTTTGCGCCTCACCGCCTGAAAGCGTTGTTGCTGGTTGACCTAGTTTAATATAGCCAAGCCCTACGTCTTGAAGACACTTAATCTTTGTGTAAATTCTTTGAATATTTTCAAAAAACTCTACCGCTTCATCAACGGTCATATCTAAAACGTCGCTAATAGATTTGCCTTTATATTTAACTTGTAAGGTTTCTCTATTATATCTTTTGCCTTTACAAACTTCGCACGGCACGAAAACGTCTGGCAAGAAGTTCATAGGAATTTTAATAATTCCATCGCCATAACAATGTTCGCATCGCCCACCTGATACGTTGAAGGAAAATCTCCCAGCCTTATAGCCACGTTCTTTTGCGTCTTGAGTTGCCGCAAAAAGTTCACGTATAATGCTAAAAACTCCAGTATAAGTTGCAGGGTTACTTCTTGGAGTTCTACCTATCGGCGATTGATCAATGTTTATGACTTTATCGAAATGCTCAATACCAGTTACGTCATCACAGCCTTGATAAAAATCACGCCTATGGTTAATTTTTGCGTTTACCGTAGGATAAAGCGTTTCGTTCACTAACGAACTTTTGCCACTTCCTGAAACACCGGTAACCGCCGTAATTAGACCAACTGGAAAATCTACCGTTATATTTTTAAGGTTATTAGTTCTTGCGCCTTTAACCGTTAAATATCTTCCGTCAGCCGTCTTTCTTACTGTTGGAATTTCAATAGTTTTTCTACCTGAAAGGTAATCGCCTGTTATTGAATTTTTACTCTGTCCAATCTCTTTCGGCGTGCCTTTTGCTACGATTTCGCCCCCAAAAACACCTGCTTTAGGGCCTATATCTATAACGTAATCGGCGCTTTTAATTGTTTCTTCATCGTGTTCAACTACTATTAGCGTGTTTCCTATATCTCTTAAGTGTTTTAGCGTTAATAAGAGTTTTTTGTTATCTTTTTGATGTAGTCCTATGCTTGGCTCGTCTAAAATATATAAAACGCCAGTTAAACCGCTACCAATTTGAGTTGCAAGCCTTATTCTTTGAGCCTCACCGCCTGAAAGCGTTCCTGCTGATCTAGAAAGTGATAAATAATCTAAACCAACGTTAATTAAAAAGCCTATTCTTGCTTTAATTTCTTTGATTATTGGCGTTGCAATAATTTCTTGCGTTTTAGTTAAGGTTAAACCTTCTATGACTTTAAGCACTTTTTCAACGGATAACTCGCATAAATCTGCAATATTCATTCCAGAAACGGTAACGGCAAGCGCTTGCTTATTTAATCTCTTGCTATTACATACCGAACACGGCGTTAAAACCATATATTTTTCAAGTTCGCCCTTAACGTAGTCGCTAGTGGTATCACGGTATCTTCTCTCTAAGTTAGGAATAACCCCTTCAAACGACGCTACGTATTTACTACTAAACGTTCTAGTTTCGTATTTCATCTCGATTTTTTCGCCGTCGTTTCCGTAAAGCAAAATATTGATGATATCTTGAGGCAAATCTTTAACCGGAGTATCAAGACTAAAACCGTAATATTTAGATAGCGCTTGGAATTTCATTTGAGTCATCTTGCCTATATCCATATTCCAACCGGAAATAGTCATAGCGCCTTGATTAAGGCTCAAATTCCAATCTTTAACAACTTTATTAACGTCAAACGTTTCTCTATAACCTAAGCCAGTGCAAGCAGGGCAAGCGCCGTAAGGATTATTAAACGAAAATAGCCTTGGCTCAATTTCTTCAATTTGCGCGCCACAAGTTGGGCAAGAATATTTAGTTGAAAATAAATGTTCTTTATTATCGCAAGATACAACTACTAATCCATCGGCAAGTTTTAGCGCAGTTTCAATGCTATCGGTTAAGCGTTTTTGAATACCATCTTTTACAATAAGTCGGTCTATAACCACGTTAACGGTATGTTTTACGTTTTTATCAAGTTTAATTTCTTCGGTTAATTCGTATAAAATTCCATCAACTTCAACGCGCGCGTAACCGCTTTTTCTAAAGTTTTCAAAGTCCTTTTGAAATTCGCCTTTTCTACCGCGAACAACTGGCGCGGAAATAAATATTTTAGATTTTTCAGGGAATTTTAGAACCTTATCAACTATTTGGTCAACCGTTTGCCTTGCTATTTCTTCACCGCATTCAGGACAGTGTGGAACGCCAATTCTAGCGTAAAGTAGTCTTAAATAATCGTAAATTTCGGTAACCGTTCCAACGGTTGAGCGTGGGTTGTTAGAAGTAGTTTTTTGGTCGATTGCAATCGCTGGTGATAAGCCTTCTATTTTATCAACGTCTGGCTTGGACATTTGACCTAAAAACATTCTAGCGTAACTAGATAAACTCTCAACGTATCTTCTTTGACCTTCCGCAAAAATAGTATCGAACGCAAGAGTTGACTTTCCGCTACCGGAAAGCCCTGTTAAAACGACTAGTTTTCCTCTAGGAATATCAACGTCGATATTTTTTAAGTTGTTTTCTCTAGCGCCCCTTATCGTAATAAATTCTTGCATACTATTTCCTTATTTTCTTCTTTAGTTCCGTTATCGTATCTCTAATTTCAATGCAACGCTCGTAATCCATTTGCGCGCTAAACACTTTCAATAACCCTTTAAGTTTTTCTATCTCTTCAGGGATATCTTTCATCGCAATATCTTTAACCTTATTAGCCTTTTTAGTTATTTCAAGGTTATCTCTTACTTCTTTTATAATAGTTTTTGGAATAATTCCGTGAGCCTTGTTATATTCGTCTTGAACTTGTCTTCTTCTATTTGTTTCATCGATAGCGCGTTGCATACTACCAGTCATAACGTCGGCATACATAATTACCCTACCTTCATCATTTCTAGCAGTTCTTCCTATCGTTTGAATTAAAGCGGTATCGCTACGCAAAAAGCCTTCTTTATCGGCGTCGAGTATCGCAACGAGTTTTACTTCAGGAAGGTCTAGCCCCTCGCGAAGAAGGTTTATTCCAACTAATACGTCAATATCGCCTCGGCGAAGTTCGTTGATTATATCAATTCTGTCTAGCGTGTCAATATCGCTGTGCATATATCTAACTTTTAGATTATGCTCAACGAAATATTCCGAAAGGCTTTCCGCCATTTTTTTGGTAAGCGTGGTAACTAATACCCTTCCGCCTGTTTCAATTACTTTTAAAATCTCGGCGTATAGGTCGTCTATTTGACCTTTTGTCTTCCTAACTTCAACTAATGGGTCTAATAAACCGGTTGGTCGAATGAGTTGCTCAACAACGTTATCAGTAAGTTTTAGTTCGTATTCGTTCGGCGTTGCTGATATACAAACAACTTGGTCTATCCTTTCGTTAAACTCTTCAAATTTAAGCGGTCTATTGTCGTATGCGCTCTTTAATCTAAAGCCGTAACCGACAAGGTTATCTTTTCTCGACTTATCGCCGTTATACATTGCTCTAAGTTGTGGAAAAGTCATATGGCTCTCGTCAATAAAAACTATAAAATCATCAGGAAAATAATCTAAAAGCGTAAACGGCGGTTCGCCAACCGCTCTACCGTCAAAATAACGGCTATAGTTCTCAATTCCGCTACAATAGCCTATTTCTCTTATCATTTCAATATCGTAAGAAGTGCGCTGTTTTAAGCGTTGAGCCTCTAAAAGTTTGCCCCGTTTTTCAAAAGCGTCAACTTCAATTTGCATATCGTTTTCGATTTGCTTTAAAGCGTTCTCTAACTTATCACCGCCAACTGCGTAGTGGCTTGCAGGAAAAATTGCAACGTGATTAAGTTCGTTTATTACCTTTCCAGTTACGAAATCAGTTTCGCAAATTCTATCAATTTCATCACCGAAAAACTCAACTCTTATAACCGTTTCGCTATTAGACGCAGGAAAAATCTCAACCGTATCACCGCGAACACGGAAAGTTGAACGATGAAAATCAACGTCGTTTCGAGTGTATTGAATAGAAACGAGTTTTCTAAGCAGGCTATCTATCGTCATTTCCATATTAGGACGGAGCGAAACGGATAGCCTGTAATATTCTTCAGGCGCGCCCAAGCCGTAAATGCACGAAACGGACGCCACTACTATAACGTCTTTACGCTCTTGCAACGCGCACGTTGCGCTATGGCGAAGTTTATCAATTTCATCGTTCATTGAAAGGTCTTTTTCAATGTAAGTATCGGTTGACGGAATATAAGATTCTGGTTGGTAATAATCGTAATAAGAAACGAAATATTCAACCCTGTTTTCAGGGAAAAACTCTTTTAGTTCGCTACAAAGTTGAGCGGCAAGCGTTTTGTTATGAGCAATAACTAGCGTTGGTCTTTGCACGTTTTCAATTACGTTTGCCATAGTAAAAGTCTTTCCGCTACCGGTAACGCCAAGCAAAACTTGCGTTTTTAAGCCGTCTAAAAAGCCCTCAGTCAATTCCTTGATTGCTTGAGGTTGATCGCCAGTTGGCTTATATTGACTTTTTAGCACGAATTTCCCCATAGTAAAAGTAGTATATCACAAACTTTTAATTTATTAAAACGATTTATTAAAACTTTTCAATTTTCACGAAAACAAATAAAACAAAAGCCTACCTAAAGAGAAGGTTATTACCGCGCTCATAACCGCAAGTAAAACTCTCCAAACCAACCTTCGCCTATCTTGAATAATCTCTCTTCTAAAAGATAAACCTTTTTTAGTAAGATTAACGCACATAACGCTCTCGCCGTTTTTTTCGGTAAAAACAACGTCGAAATAGCCGTCGAGTTCTAAAGAGTTTACGATTGTTAAAACGGCGTTTTTATCAAACTTTTTGCGTTTTTTTGAGAGCGCTAAAATTTCATCAGCAGAAATTAAGCAACTCTCAGTCCCTGCGCATTTTGACCAAACACTCTCTAACACCGCTTTTTCTC
Organism: Christensenellaceae bacterium; assembly: GCA_045586885.1. Taxonomy (GTDB): domain Bacteria; phylum Bacillota; class Clostridia; order Christensenellales; family Borkfalkiaceae; genus UBA4636. The sequence continues at coordinate 2,309 of JAZNBE010000007.1, read as the reverse complement.
TAGAATTTAACATATAAGCCCCACCAAAAAACTAATTACGTTAGCGAAAAATACAGCTAAAAATACCGAAATAAAAATATAAAGGTAGTTAATAAAATCGTATGTTTTTTTGATAGGTTCGTTAAGCGATTTTTGCGTTTCAAAAAAAAGTCTGCCCTTTGTGGTTGGAGTTAGGCAAAATTCGCCGTCTCTATCGTAACGGACTATAATATAGCCACCAACCGTAAGCGCAGATAAAATTTGACGAATTAAGTCGCCATCCGCCCCATATTCGTTTGGGAAAAGCGACAAAATTTCATCGAGTGATATTATTTTATAACTACCCTGCGCGCATTTTTCATTTATAATTTTAAGCAGGGCTTTAGTTCTTTCATCAAGCATCTCATATTATATTTTGTTAATTTAACAAAATTTAATACGATTTTTTATAATATAAGCATTACTCCGCTAAGAACTAGAGCAATTATACCTATTAATAACGCCCAAATTGCTTTTTGAGATTTTCCACTTGCGAGTTTAACAATACTTAAAACTATACCAACGATTGATAAAGGAATACCAAAGAAACTATCAACAACTGACAAAATTAAAGCAATTAAAGAAAAAATAAGGCATAAACTGTTATCTTTTAATTTTTTAACGTTTTCAACAATTTCACGTTGGTTTATAGCGCTTAAATCTACACTCTTTTCTTCAAGTTCTTTAGTAGCAATTTCTTCTTCTTTGGTTAAAACGTGATTAGAATAAGCGAAAGTGAAATTAAAATCTTCGCTATCTAAAGTTTCTTCAACTTCTTCAGCGTTTTCGCTATCTAAAGTTTTTTCAACATCTTCTTCGCAAGAAGTTTTATCAAAAGCATTTTCAGTTAAAGTTTCTTTTACTTCAACCTCTTCCGCATTTGACTCAATCATAGAAAGTTCTTCTTTTGCTTTTATTGAATTATCTTCCATAAATCACCTAAATTTTGTTAATTGGTTTATTTTTAGCAAAACTAAAGTTAAAATAATTGCTAAAATTAAAAAATTGTTTCCTATAAAAATATATTACCATAAAAATAACAAAATATCAAATATTTCATTAAATTTCTTGACAATAGAAAAAAATAATTGTATTATGAAAAAGTTGAAAATAAGTCGGGGTGGCGGAATCGGCAGACGCGTACGTTTGAGGGGCGTATGGGCAACCGTGTGAGTTCAAGTCTCATCCTCGACACCATTACATAAAAATAGCAGTTTTTACACCAAAAACAGTGTTTTAACTGCTATTTTTTGTTTTTTGTGCTATTTTTTGACTAATTTTTATCTGTATTGCTGTGTATTGTTTGTAAAATGTTACTAAAAAACGCTACTAAATTTTAACAAAAAAGCGTAGAAAAAAGAGCGTTAATCGCTCTTTTTGTTTTTTATGTGGAGTAACCACTATAAGAATATACTTATAAAAATTTTTGTCATTAGGGTTGACATTTTTTAACAAATCGCGTATACTGATGGAAGACGAGGGACGGTATTGTTGGGCAACGCCATTGGCGACCTCTTGCCGAGAGAACTCGTCTTTTTTTATACTCTCTAACGCAATAGCAACGTAGAGAGTATTTTTCTTGTCAGAAAACCCCTTAACTTCAAGTTTAACAGGAACAATATTTTTACCATCAATGAAAGCACTTGCTAAAACGTAAACTCTTTTTAGTGTTCGGTCATTTTTATAATTCTCAATGTTTCTATTGTGGACTTCAATTCCGACAGCATTTTCAACTACTTTGTCAAAAACTGAAAACATTACTGTTCTTAAAATACTCTTGCTGTTCTGGCGAAAGCGTGTTGCCGTCAGAATCTTTTAGAGAGAATTTAACTTTTCTACTACTTCTTGCTCCGTCTTGCTTTCTTGCACTATTTTCACTACTTTTTCCAAGGCTTGCTCGGAAGTCGCTAAATCTGAAATCTTTTGAATAGTGGATTTTGAATAAGTTTGTAGTTTTTGTTGGAATACCGTTTTTTTCTTGTTCATACAATAACCCCAGTGCATTATCTAAATTACTTTCTTTTTTGCAATGAATTTCTACAATGTAATCAACTGAATAACTTGACTGCTTGCCATTCGTGAAAACAACTTTGTTATAAACTTGATTTTTGCCAACGGGTATCATATATAATCCGTCAGCATTTTTTTCGTAAACTTCGCCCCTGCTTATGTTTCCAATAGCAGAGTTTAAAACGCCAAGTTCTTCTTTTGAAAGAAGATTATTTGCAACAGCCCAGTAGTGATGCTTAAACTCTTTTTCAGTGACAGTCTTCGGGTCTCTTGCCTTATAA
>JAZNBE010000006.1:0-12454 GCA_045586885.1 Christensenellaceae bacterium | reverse complement strand
TAAAAATCCCTATGGAACACGCACTTTTTTCGTGGCTCTTGTTTTTGTTTTTAGAACAAGCCTGAAATTTTGCCGTTACTATCAACGTCTATCTTTTCAGCGGCTGGAACTTTTGGAAGGCCCGGCATAGTGTTTATTTCGCCGGTTAAAACTACTACGAACCCAGCGCCAGCAGATACTTTAACGTTTCTTACCGTTACTTCAAAACCACTAGGCGCGCCTAGTTTTTTAGCATCGTCCGAGAAACTATATTGCGTTTTTGCTACGCAAATAGGTAGTTTGTCATAGCCAAGTTCAGTTAAACGTGCAATTTGCTTTTGAGCGTCCATTGTGATATTTACGCTCTTTCCGCCGTAAACCTTAGTTACAACGGCTTCAATCTTCTTTTCGATAGGTAAGTCAAGTTCGTAACTGAAACTGAAATCGTTTGGCTTTTCGCAAAGTTCAACAACTTCTTTAGCAAGTTCAATTCCGCCCTTTCCGCCGTCTGCCCATACGGTCGATAACTTTACGTTTACGCCAAGTTCTTTGCACTTTGCAATAACAAGGTCAATTTCTTTATCGGTATCGGTTGGGAAACGGTTTACTGCTACAACGCAAGGTAGTTTATAAACGTTTTTAATATTAGAAACGTGTCTTAATAGGTTTGGAATACCTTTTTCTAACGCAACTAAATCTTCCGTGCCAAGTTCGGTTTTTGCAAGACCACCGTGCATCTTTAACGCTCTTACCGTCGCAACAACTACTACGGCATCAGGCTTAAGATTTGCAACACGGCACTTAATATCTAAGAACTTTTCTGCGCCAAGGTCTGCGCCAAAGCCTGCTTCGGTAACGATATAATCGCCAAGTTTTAAAGCAAGTTTGGTTGCAATAACCGAGTTACAACCGTGCGCAATATTAGCAAACGGACCGCCGTGAACGATTGCAGGAGTATGCTCGAGCGTTTGAACAAGGTTTGGCTTTAGGGCGTCTTTCAAAAGAGCCGTCATTGCGCCTACTGCGTTTAATTGACCGCAAGTTACCGGCTTATCATCGTAAGTGTAGCCGATAACGATATTTGATAATCTTCTCTTAAGATCGTCGATTGAAGATGCTAAGCAGAATACCGCCATAATTTCGCTCGCTACCGTAATATCGTAACTATCTTCTCTTGGAACGCCGTTTTTCTTTCCGCCAAGACCATCGCAAACAAAACGAAGTTGACGGTCGTTCATATCTACGCAACGTTTCCAAGTGATACGGCGTGGATCGATGTTTAGCGCGTTGCCTTGATAAATATGGTTATCTATCATAGCGGCAAGAAGGTTGTTCGCAGCGCCTATTGCGTGGAAATCGCCAGTGAAGTGAAGATTGATATCTTCCATAGGCACAACTTGAGCGTATCCTCCGCCACACGCTCCGCCTTTAATACCGAAAACCGGACCTAAAGACGGCTCTCTGAGAGCAACTATTACGTTCTTGTCGATTTTCTTTAAAGCGTCTGCTAAACCGATGGTGGTAGTGGTTTTGCCTTCGCCGGCAGGGGTTGGCGTGATTGCAGTAACTAAAATAAGTTTTCCGTTCTTTTTTGAACTATCGTTCATTAAAGAATAGTCTAGTTTTGCCTTATAGTTTCCGTATTGCTCTACGGCAGATAAGTCAATACCTGCCGATTTAGCAACTTCGGTTATATGGAGCATTGGGGTTTGTTGAGCAATCTCAATATCGCTTAAATACTTCATTTTCGTCCTCTATATTTTTATTTTTTTAGATTTTTATTTTTTTAGAAATTTGGTGGAAATTTCTTGTTTTTAGGCTTATTAGCCTTTGAAATATTTTACTGCAGATTGGAACATCTTGATGTCGAATTCGCCCGTAACGTTTTTGTAAAGCGACGAGCCTATTCTTTCGCTATGCCCCATCTTACCAAACACTCTTCCGTCTGGTGAAGTTATACCTTCGATAGCAAACGAAGAATCGTTAGGGTTAAATCTAATATCATCAGTTGCGCATCCGTCAAAATCAACGTATTGCGTTGCGATTTGACCGTTTTTAGCAAGATCTAGAACGGTTTTATCATCGGCTAAAAATCTACCTTCACCGTGAGAAATTGGAACTGTGAACACGTCGCCAACGTTTACGCCTTTAAGCCATGGCGATTTGTTTGACGCAACTCTTACTCTTACTAGTTTTGATTGGTGGCGAGAAATAGTGTTAAAGGTTAGAGTTGGCGAATTTTCATCGGTATCGATAATCTTTCCGTATGGAACTAAACCAAGTTTTATAAGGGCTTGGAATCCGTTACAAATACCGCACATCAAACCGTCGCGCTTATTAAGAAGTTCGTGAACTCTTTCCTTAATTATTTCATTACGGAAGAAAGCCATAATGAACTTACCAGAACCGTCAGGTTCGTCACCGCCTGAGAAACCGCCCGGAACGAATACCATTTGAGCAGTTTTTAACTTTTCAGCAAAACTATCAACGCTCCTTGAAATTCCGTCCGCCGTTAAGTTGTTGATAACGAATATCTCAGCGTCCGCTCCAGCATCACGCATAACTTTAGCAGAATCAAATTCACAGTTAGTGCCCGGGAATACTGGAATTAATACCTTTGGTTTTGCAAAAGTAGTTTTTGGCGCTAAATCACAAGTCTTTTCGAAAGAGAAGGTTTCAAGTTTTTTAACCTTTCTATCTTCCTTCATAGGATAAACGCTCTCTAGTTTAGATTCGTAAATTCTATTAAGTTCGTCTAAAGAAAGTTTAACTTCGCCTTTTGAAATATAGTCTTTATCGGTTACGTAACCTAAAGTTTTACCAACCGTTTCATCAGTAGTTTCAATAATGAAAGAACCGTATTTATAACCGAAAATTTCGCTATTATCTAAAGATACGTCAAAGTCAAAACCAAAGCCGTTACCTATTGCCATTTTATAAACTGCCTCAGCAACTCCACCAAAGGTTGGAGTGTAGCAAGAAAGCACTTTATTTTTAGATGCTAAACTATAAATGTCCCCAAATAAGTCGATTAACGAGTCTTTTTCTGGTAGTCCGTTAGCATCGTAGTTAGGTTCTAATAAGGCTACTCTCGAGCCTTTTTTCTTAAATTCGTTGGTTATAACTTCGCTAGTTTTACCAGTTGTTACGGCAAAAGAAACGAGTGTTGGCGGAACGTCTAAACTCTCGAACGAACCGCTCATAGAGTCTTTACCACCGATTGCAGCAACGCCTAAATCAAGTTGAGCCTTGAACGCGCCAAGAAGAGCCGATAAAGGTTTACCCCAACGCTTTTTGTCTTTAAGCGGTTTTTCAAAATATTCTTGGAAAGTTAGGTAAACGTCTTCAAACTTTGCGCCAGTTGCAACGAGTTTTGCAACGCTTTCAACAACGGCTAAGTAAGCGCCGTGGTATGGACTTGTTTTAGTGATATATGGGTTATATCCCCAAGACATAAACGAACAGTCGTCAGTATGCTCTTTTTCAACCGAGATTTTTTGAACCATCGCTTGAATTGGCGTTTTTTGATATTTTCCGCCAAACGGCATAAGTACCGTGCCTGCGCCGATAGTTGAGTCAAAACGCTCTGAAAGACCACGCTTTGAACATACGTTTAAATCGCCTAATAATGCTTTATAGTCTTTTTCAAAGTCGAAAGAAGTTTCTTTTTGGTAAGATTTAGAATTTTCAGGAGCAATTTCGATATGCTTTTCCGCGCCGTTAGAGTTTAAGAACTCTCTTGAAATATTAACGATAATTTCACCGCGCCAACGCATAATGAGTTGTGGTTCTTTAGTAACCTTTGCAATTACGGTTGCCTCTAGGTTTTCTTCTTTTGCAATAGCCATAAACGCTTCAACGTCTTTTGGCTCAACGACAACCGCCATTCTCTCTTGCGATTCCGAAATTGCAAGTTCAGTTCCGTCTAAACCTTCGTATTTTTTAGGAACTGCGTCAAGATTAATGTCAAGACCGTCCGCAAGTTCGCCTACCGCTACCGATACGCCACCTGCCCCAAAGTCGTTACAACGCTTAATCATTTTAGACGCCGTTGGGTTTCTAAACAAGCGTTGAAGTTTTCTCTCTTCCGGAGCGTTACCCTTTTGAACTTCCGCTCCGCAAGTTTCAACTGACTTAGAATCGTGCGCTTTAGAAGAGCCGGTTGCTCCGCCTATACCGTCTCTACCTGTTCTTCCGCCAAGCAAAATAACAACGTCGCCGTCATCTGGGCGTTCTCTTCTTACGTTTTCTTGAGGAGCAGCGGAAATTACCGCGCCGATTTCCATTCTCTTAGCCGCATAGCCATCGTGGTAAAGTTCGTCAACGATACCAGTTGCAAGACCTATTTGGTTACCGTATGAAGAATAACCTGCCGCCGCCGTTTGAACGATTTTTCTTTGAGGAAGTTTGCCTTTAATAGTTTCGGCAACAGGTCTTGTTGGGTCAGCCGCGCCAGTTAAACGCATTGCGCCGTAAACGTAGGCTCTACCTGATAGCGGATCGCGAATAGCACCGCCTATACAAGTTGCCGCGCCACCGAAAGGTTCGATTTCAGTTGGGTGGTTGTGAGTTTCGTTCTTGAAAAGAAGTAACCAAGGCTCTTTCTTTCCGTCAACTTCAATTTCTATCTTTACAGTGCATGCGTTAATTTCTTCAGATTCGTCAAGTTTTTGTAAAAGCCCACGCTTTTTCAAAACTTTTGCGGCAAGAGTGCCTAAATCCATAAGGTTGATAGGCTTAGTTCTGCCTATTTCTTCTCTTGCTTTCAAATAATCGTTGAAAGCCGATTGCAAGAGTTCGTCTTCGAAAGTAACCTTATCGATAGTAGTTAAAAACGTGGTATGACGGCAGTGATCCGACCAGTAGGTATCAATCATTTTGATTTCCGTAATGGTAGGGTTTCTCTTTTCGCCTACAAAATATTTTTGGCAAAAACGAATATCGTCTAAATCCATCGCTAGCCCATTGTCTTTAATGAATTTTGCAAGGTCTTCGTCGCTAAAGTCAATAAAACCTTCGATAGTTTTAACCATTTTAGGAACGTCATAGTCAAGGTTTAGAGTTTTTGGCAGTTCCAAACTTGCTTCCCTTGCTTCGACTGGGTTAATTACGTATTTTTTAACCTTTTCAATATCTTCAACCGATAATTCGCCTTCTAAAATATAAACCTTTGCAGTTCTTATCGTTGGGCGTTCGCCACACGAAATAATTTGAATACATTGGCTAGCCGAATCGGCGCGTTGGTCGAATTGACCCGGAAGGTATTCGGTTGCAAAAACCGTGCCTGAAGTTTTTGGAAGGCTAGTTGTTGCAATATCTAGTTGCGGTTCTGAAAAAACCGTTCTAACCGCTTCGTCAAATAAATCTTTTGCAATATTTTCAACGTCATAGCGGTTAAAAAGCCTTACCTTTTCAAGTTTCTCTATGCCAAGCAAGTTCTTAAGTTCGTTATAAAGCGCGTCGGCTTCGTGGCATAAGCCTAACTTTTTCTCAACGTAAATTCTATAAACCATAATCTCTCCTATTTTTGCAATGCTCTTTTGCCTATATCTTTGCGGTAATATGCGTTTTCAAAAGTTACCTTTTCAACGAGCGAATACGCTTTGTTTATTGCAGTTTGCAAGTCGTTTGCAACTTCCACAACGCCCAAAACTCTTCCGCCTGAAGTTACTAGTTTTTCGCCGTCAAGTTTTGCGCCTGCTACGTAAACGTTTTCTTCAATTTCCTTTGGTATAGTAATTTCAAAGCCTTTTTGATATTTTTCAGGGTAACCGTTAGACGCCATTATTACGCAACAAGCCGACTTATTAGAAAACTTAACCATATCGCTAGATAAGGTGCCGTTAGTTACCGCTTGCATTATGGTTAAAAGGTCGCTCTCTAAAAGCGGTAAAACTACTTGCGTTTCAGGATCGCCAAAACGACAATTATATTCTATAACCTTTGGACCTTTTGGAGTTATCATAAGCCCAAAGAAAATGCAACCTTTGAAAGTTCTTCCTTCTTCGTTCATTGCGTTCATGGTAGGAATAAAAATCTTTTCCATGCACTCGTCTAAAACTTCTTTGGTAAAATATGGGTTTGGAGCAATCGTTCCCATACCGCCGGTGTTTAAGCCTTCATCGTTATCTTTGGCGCGTTTATGATCCATAGCCGATACCATAGGAACGATAGTTTTTCCATCGCAAAACGATAAAACTGAAACTTCAGGACCAGTCAAAAACTCCTCTATAACCACGTTATCGCCACTTTTTCCAAAAACCTTGTCTTCCATCATCATGGTAACGGCGCTTACCGCTTCGTCAAAACTATTAACGATTAGAACGCCTTTGCCAAGCGCTAAACCATCGGCTTTTATAACCGTTGGAAAGGATGCAGTTTTAAGATATTCAATAGCGTCTTGCTTATTGTTAAAGACTTCATACTCAGCGGTTGGAATTTTATATTTTTTCATAAGGTCTTTAGAAAAAACTTTACTGCCTTCCAAAATAGCCGCCTTTTTATCAGGACCAAAACAAGAAATACCTTTTTCGGTTAAAGCGTCAACAACGCCTAAAACTAACGGATCGTCAGGCGTTACGATAGCGTAATCTATTTTGTTATCAAGCGCAAACTCAACGATTTTTTGGGTATCGGTTGCGCTAATATTAACGCAAGTTGCGTCTTTTGCTATTCCGCCGTTGCCGGGGAGCGCAAAAATTTGTTTAACGTTTTTATTTTTCTTAATCGATCTAATAACGGCGTGTTCTCTACCACCGCCACCGATTACTAAAATTTTCATAAAACACCTAAATTATTATTCTTAAACGATTTTTATTCGTATAGTGGGAATTTTTCACAAAGCGCAATAACTTCTTTTGCAATTCTTTCTTTGCTATTTTCAAAGTCGGTTGCAACTTGTTTCATCCACGATGCGATAAGTTTCATTTCTTCTTCCTTAAAGCCACGGCTAGTAACTGCTGGTGTTCCTATTCTAATACCGCTAGTTACGAAAGGCTTTTCAGGGTCGTTAGGAATAGTATTTTTATTAACGGTAATATGAACTTCGTCAAGGCGATGCTCCATTTCTTTACCAGTTATATTAAACGCACGAAGATCAATTAGCATTAAGTGGTTATCGGTATCGCCAGAAACAACTCTAAAGCCTTCTTCTTTTAAGTATTCGCATAAAACTTTTGCGTTCTTTACGATTTGTCTTTGATATTCTTTAAATTCTTCGGTCAACGCTTCGCCTAAAGCAACGGCTTTAGCAGCGATAATATGCATTAAAGGACCGCCTTGCGTGCCCGGGAAAACTGCTTTATCGATTTGTTTTGCAAATTCTTCTTTGCATAAAATCAAACCGCCACGAGGTCCACGTAAGGTTTTGTGGGTAGTGGTGGTAACAACGTCTGCATAAGGAACTGGGCTTGGGTGAAGACCTGCCGCAACCAAACCTGCAATATGCGCCATATCTACCATATAGTAGCAACCAACTTCATCACAAATTTCACGAATTTTCTTAAAGTCGATAGTTCTAGCGTATGCGCTCGCCCCTGCAACAATCATTTTTGGCTTGCACTCTAGAGCAATACGGCGAAGTTCATCGTAATCTAAAGTTTCGGTAGTATCGCTTACGCTATAAGGCACAACGTTAAAGTATTTACCTGAAATATTAACAGGTGAGCCGTGCGATAAATGACCGCCGTGAGCAAGGTTTAAGCCCATAACGGTATCGCCCGGGTTTAATAACGCGAAAAATACTGCAAGGTTTGCGCTAGCGCCACTATGCGGTTGAACGTTAGCGTGCTCTGCGCCGAATAATTTTTTCGCTCTATCTCTTGCAATATCTTCAACGATATCAACGTATTGGCAACCGCCGTAATAACGCTTTCCGGGGAAACCTTCCGCGTATTTATTAGTAAGGCAAGTGCCAGCGGCAAGCAATACCGCTTTCGATACGATATTTTCAGACGCGATTAACTCTATATTTTGTCTTTGGCGGTTAAGTTCAAGGTCGCACGCCGAATAAACTTCAGGGTCAAAGGCTTTTAATTCTTCAAAAAAGTTCATAATAATCTCCTAAACAAAAGTAAAATGCAATATAACAAATAAATTGTAAATAACGACTTTTAGCGTTGCAACTTTGCAACGCTAAAAAAGATTTTAGTGGTGGAATAATCTCATTCCGGTAAATACCATTACCATACCGTGCTTGTTAGCGGCTTCAATAACTAAATCGTCTCTAATTGAACCGCCCGGTTCGGCTACGTATGATACACCGCTCTTTGCAGCCTTATCGATATTATCTGAGAACGGGAAGAACGCATCTGAGCCTAAGGTTACGCCCTTAATGGTAGCAAGATACGCGTCTTTTTCTTCTCTAGTGAAAGGCTCTGGACGAACTGCGAAATATTTTTGCCATACGTCGTCGCCTAAAACGTTTATAGAGTCAACGTCCGATAAGTAAAGGTCGATAATATTGTTTTTGTCAGGTCTGCCTACGCCTTCAGCAAATTGAAGATTAAGCACTTTTTCGTGTTGGCGAAGGTGCCATAAATCAGCTTTTTGAGCGGCTAATCTAGTGCAGTGAATTCTTGATTGTTGACCTGCGCCAACTCCTATTGCTTGACCGTCAACTGCAAAGCAAACGGAATTTGATTGAGTATATTTCAAAGTGATAAGGCTAACTATCATATCGATAATTTTATCATCAGGTAAATTCTTGTTTTCGGTTACGATATTTTGCAATAACTCACGGTTGATTTTGAAGTTGTTTCTACCTTGTTCAAAAGTAATGCCGTAAACTTGCTTGCGTTCGGTTTCTTCAGGAATATAGTTAGGATCAATTTTAACGATGTTATAGTTACCCTTTCTTTTAGTCTTTAAAAGTTCTAACGCATCTTTAGAAAAAGATGGAGCAATAACGCCGTCGCTTACTTCACGGAAAATGATTTTTGCAGTAGTTAAATCACACTCGTCCGATAAAGCAATCCAGTCGCCAAAAGAAGACATTCTATCAGTTCCCCTTGCTCTTGCATAAGCGCAAGCCATAGGAGAATCGTCTAAACCTTCGATATCGTCAACGAAACACGCTTTTTTAAGAACTGGAGATAGTTTTTTGCCAACTGCCGCTGAAGTTGGTGAAACGTGCTTAAAACTTGTTGCGCATACCATACCGGTTGCCTCTTTTAACTCTTTAACAAGTTGCCAAGAGTTGAAAGCGTCTAAAAAGTTGATATAACCAGGTCTGCCGTTCAAAACTTCGATAGGAAGTTCAGAGCCGTCAGCCATATAAATTCTTGATGGTTTTTGGTTAGGATTACATCCGTATTTTAATTGAAATTCGTTCATTTTACACCCCTTTATTACTTGTTTTTATTGATTAAAACTTCTTCATAACTACCGTCTTTTAAGGAAGTGTAACGAACGTATAAAGAAATTTTGTTGTTTTCGTCTAATGCGTTCCAAAGTTTATCGCTAAATGCGTTAATATCGTCTAAAGTTGCAACTCTTTCAGGTTCGCCTTGGAAGGTTGGAATAGGATTACCGTCGCAAACGTAGGTGTGAATAAAATGACCTAAGCCTTTTAACGATGGATATGAGAAAGTATAACGGTTGCAGTTTGAACCGATAGCGTCGCTACTTTTCAAAATGCTCATCTCATAAGTGAAATCACCATTTGCAAAATTCAAAATACCGCTAATTCTAGGGGTTAGGTTAGGAGCGTCAGGCTCGAACTCACGTGAAGTTAAAGCCGTTGAAAAACTCTTACCTTCTTTTAAGCCGTCGTAAATAGTATCGGTTTGGTTGCCGTTGGTAACGATAAGGCTGTTTTCAAACTTTCTTATCGCTGCGTAAATAATAAGACTTGGGTCTTGAACTTTAGACGCATCGTAAGGCTCGGTGAAAACTTCGCCGTTCTTTACCGTAAACACTCTGTTACGGCTATTTTCGCTTCTGCCCATAATAAAATAAGCCGAAACTGCCTTTTCACCATTAGGCGTTTTACCTATGATGATTCCCCTTCCTACGTATGAGTTGCCTTCAATAAGTTTAGCAACGTCGTGAATTTTGTAAATATCCATTATATTTCTCCTTTCAATATATCAAAACAAACTTTTTCGGTTGATAGTGGCAGAATTTTCCATTCTGCGTTTTTCATTACACGCTCTTGTAAAATTTCAGGCGTGTCGCCGTCTAAAATTTCAACGGCTTTTTGCATAATTATTTTACCGCCGTCAGGTATTTCGTTTACGAAATGCACGGTAGCGCCCGTTACCTTAACGCCGTATTCTAAAGCCTTTTCGTGAACCTTAAGTCCGTAAAAACCTTCGCCACAAAAAGACGGTATTAAAGATGGATGAACGTTTATTATTCTATCTTTAAAAGTGGAAGTGAAGTTTTCGCTTAGGATTACCATAAACCCTGCTAAAACTATAAGTTCAATCCCATTTTCTTTCAAAGTATCAATGATTTTTTGCTCAAATTCGCTCTTTTCTAAGCCTTTTTTAGTAACGATAGCCGTTTTTATGCCAGCCTTTTTCGCTCTCTCTAAAGCGTAAGCGTCTTGCTTATTTGATAAAACTAACGCAATTTCACCGCTTTTTATGATGTTAGATTTTTCGGCGTCAATTAGCGCTTGCAAATTAGTTCCGCCACCAGATACTAAAACGGCAATTTTAACCTTTCTCATTTTCCGTTTTCTCCTCTAAAACTTCCTTAGGCTCTTTCTTTTCTTTAAAAGCCATAAGGAAAGGAATTAACATTCCGCCTATTGCGTTACCTATTATTACAACTAGAATAAACACAAAAGATTGTAGGCTTGCCATTTGAGTTAGCGCTATTGAAAAATAGCCCATATCTGCAATAGAGTGCTCGAAACCGCTTAAAATGAATACCGGCACGCAGAAAAATATTGCCGAGATTGATTTCTTTTCACGAAAAACATAAACGGCAACGAACATCAACACACCGCAAAAGATTGCGCGAATTAACGTTTCGTAAATTTTTTGGTCAAGTTTTGGCGAGCATAAAATAATTGCTTTGTCCATTAGCGTTCCGTTTGCTAGACCTAATAAATAACCAAAAACCGCCGTACCTACTAAATTTCCTAGTAAGCCTAACAGTAAGATTTGAAAATCTTCTTTTTTGTGGCTGTTTACTATAAAACCAACCTTACCGGTAAAAAGCGAAAAGCCAAAATAACAAATGGTAAGTAGCGCAACCGAGAACAACACCGCCCCCACTACCTTGTTTTCACAAGCAAGGTAAACCGCGCAACCTATCGCTATCATAAGCCCTGCTAAAACGCCGTCTAAAAACTGACGTAAAATTTTTCTCATAGTAACTTTTTTTAACTATTAAACGATAGTTATTTTTTCGTTTGAACTTACGATTTCGCCTATAACGTAAGCGTCTTCGCCAAATTCTTTTAATATGCCAAGAACGGTATCAACGTCGTTTCTATCAACGACTACGCTCATTCCAACGCCCATATTGAAGGTGTTGAACATATCGTGGTCGGAAATATTGCCTTTTTCTTGCAATAGTTTGAAGATAGGTAAAACTCTAACGTCTTCCTTCTTTATTACAACGCCAAGTCCGTCAGGAATAGAACGTGGCATGTTTTCATAAAAACCACCGCCGGTAATATGCGAAATACCTTTAACTTTTACGCTATCTAAAACCTTAAGCATAGGCTTTACGTAAATTTTAGTAGGAGTTAAAAGCGTTTCACCAAGACTTTTTCCGCCAAGCGCTTCAATAGGTGATTTCAAATCGCATTTTTCAACGTCAAAAACCTTTCTAACCAACGAAAAACCGTTTGAATGAACGCCAGAAGACGGAATTGCTATCATTACGTCGCCTTCCTTCATTGACTTTTTATCAACGACTTTAGCCTTATCAACGATACCTACTGAAAAACCTGCAAGGTCGTATTCGTCGATTGGGTAAAAACCGGGCATTTCGGCAGTTTCACCACCGATAAGTTCGCTACCTGATTGAACGCAACCCTCAGCAATGCCTTCAACGATTGAGGCAATCTTTTCAGGAAAATTCTTTCCGCAAGCAATATAGTCAAGGAAGAATAGCGGTTTTGCGCCACAGCAAATTACGTCGTTTACGCACATTGCAACACAGTCAATACCAACGGTGTTATGCTTGTCCATAAGGAAAGCAATTTTTAATTTCGTGCCAACGCCGTCCGTTCCCGATACTAAAATTGGGTTAGTGTAACCAGTTAAATCGAGCGCAAAAAGCCCACCGAAACCACCGATGTCCGCCGATGCGTTTTGGGTAACCGTGCGAGCAATATGCTTTTTCATAAGTTCAACGGCTTTGTAACCTGCGGTAATATCAACGCCGGCTGCTGCGTAACTGTCTGATCTTGATTTATCGTTCATTTTTATAACTCCTATCTCTTTCCGTGATTATTCTATTCTTATTCTTTTCCGTTCCAACAGTAAGTGCAAAGTTTGCATTTAGGAAGACC
>JAZNBE010000005.1:0-50105 GCA_045586885.1 Christensenellaceae bacterium | reverse complement strand
TTCCCTAATATTTAATAAAATTATTTTACTTTATTTTAAGAAAATAGTCAACAAAATAATTAAAGTAGTGGTTTTTTAGCGTCAATTATGTTAAAATATTTTAAAGGTGAATTATGATTATGGAATATGACGTAATAATTATCGGCGGTGGTTTTTCAGGTTTAACGCTTTCTTGCGCTTTAAAAGATTTTGGCGTGAAAAAAGTTTTAGTTTTAGAAAGGCTTAATCGCGTAGGTAAAAAAATTCTCTCAACCGGTAACGGTAGGGGCAATATTACGAACAAAAATTTATCGCTATCTTGTTATCACGGTAGCGACGTTTCTTTTGCAAACTACGCTCTAAAAAAGTTCGATAACGATCATATAGCGAGGTTTTTTGCAAAAAAGGGCTTAACTTTTTCTTGCGATGGAGATAAAGTTTACCCAGCCTCTTTTCAAGCAAACTCTATTTTAGATTGCTTAAGGCTTTACCTTGACGAAAACGCAGTTTCATTAGAAAAATACGTAACGAGCATTAAAAGAAAGGGTGATAGTTTTGAAGTTTTGGGCGACGGCTTTTCATATAAAGCCAAAAACGTTGTTTTAGCGTTTGGTGGAGAGTGCGCTAAAAACTTTGGAACTGACGGCTCTAGTTATCATTTAGCGGAACGTTTTGGGCACAAGATAACGGAAAGGTTTCCGTCATTAGTTCAAATGCGAGTTGAAAAGGGTAGCGTAAAAGGGCTTAAAGGTGTTAAGCAAAACGCTTTAGTTACGCTTTATGACGGGCAAAGCAAAATAAAATCATCGGTTGGCGATTTTCTCTTTAGTGATAACGCAGTTAGCGGAAATACCGTTTTCTATTTATCGGCATATCTACCAAATCTTAAAAAACCTAAACTTGTTATTGATTTTGCGCCCGAAACAAAACTTGAAGAAATACTTTCAACGCTTTTAACCAAGAGACAAGTTTACGGCGAAATGCTAGGTGCAAACTTTTTGCAAGGCTTTTGCCATAGCGCGCTATCAATGGCGATAGCGTCAAGATTTAATCTTCAAAACAAAAAATTAAAAGACCTAACCAAAGATGAATTTTTAATTTTAGCAAACACGTTAAAGAATTTTACTCTTATAGTTACGGGAACTTTTGGTTTTGACTACGCTCAAGTAACGCGTGGCGGAATTGAAACGGCTAATATTTGCGATAAAACGCTAGAGAGCAAACTTCAGCAAGGTTTATATTTTTGTGGCGAGGCTTTAGATATCGACGGTGATTGCGGTGGCTATAATCTTCAATGGGCTTATTCTAGCGCTCAATGCGTAGCGGAGGCTATTTATGAAAAAAGTTGTAAGCGTTGATATTCGTCTTGATGAAAGCGATGATATTTTATTAAAACGCGCCTCAAAAAAAGCAGGTTTTCCGCTAAATAGCATAAAATCGCATAGAATTTTAAAAAAATCGGTTGACGCTAGGCATAAAAACGATATTAAAATTCAATATAGAATTGAATTATCTTTAGAAGAAGAACAAAATATTCCAAAAAAATATGAAAAACTAGAAAAAGAAAGGCAAGTTGTCGTGGTGGGCGCAGGGCCTGCCGGTCTTTTTTGCGCTCTTGAGTTAGCAAGATACGGCGCTAAAGTTATAGTTATCGAGCGTGGAGAGAGCGTAGAAAATAGAGAAAAAACGGTAAACAACTTCTTTTTGGGTGGAAATTTAAACGAAAATTCTAACGTTCAATTTGGCGAAGGCGGAGCAGGTGCTTTTTCGGACGGAAAACTAAACACTTCTATTTCTAGCGAAAAAATTGAAAGCGTTTTAGAAGATTTAGTTTATTTTGGCGCGCCTGAAGATATTAAATATTTAGCAAAACCGCATATCGGTAGTGATAATTTGCCTAAAGTAGTTAAGAACGTAAGAGAAAATATTATCTCTTTAGGCGGAAAATTTTTGTTTTCAACCCTTGTTACCGACCTTGTTATTCAAAATGAAACTGTCCGCGGTGTAAAGACAAGTTCTGGTGAAGAGATTTATGCGGACGCCGTTGTTTTAGCAATAGGTCATAGCGCAAGAGAAACGTTTGAAATGCTTTATAAAAAAGGCGTTAAAATGGAGCAAAAAGAATTTGCCGTTGGTTTTAGAATTGAACAAAAACAAGAACTTATCAATATTGATAGATACGGCAAATATTACAAACACGAAAAATTAAAGCCTGCTGATTATAAACTAGTAAGCCATAAAGGCGATAGAGCCGTTTTCACGTTTTGCATGTGCCCCGGTGGTGTTGTTGTTCCATCGTCTTCAAAAGACGGCGGTTTAGTTGTGAACGGAATGAGCAATTATAGAAGAGACGGAGAAAATGCAAATAGCGCGGTTATTTGTCAAGTTAAAAAAAGCGACTTTGAATCACAAAATCCGCTTGCAGGCGTTTACTTTCAAGAAGCAATCGAGAGAAAGGCATATTTACTTGGCGGTGGCGATTTTATAGCGCCAATATCGCTTGCGGAAGACTTTTTATCATCAACGAAATCTACCGCTATAAAAGGCGTTTTACCGACCTATAGCCGCGGTTATAGGCTTTGTTCGCTTGAAAATATTTACCAAAAAACAATAACTGAAAACCTAAAATTAGGTCTATATGATATGGATCAAAAAATTAAAGGTTTTTCTAGTCACGGTGCAGTTTTAACAGGTGTTGAAACTAGAACGTCTTCTCCAATTAGAATTATAAGAAATGAAAATTTTGAAAGCGAAAGCATTAAAAAACTTTATCCTTGCGGTGAAGGTTGCGGTTATGCCGGCGGAATTATGAGCGCGGCGGTTGACGGCATTAAGGTTGCCGACGCTATATTTTCAAAATTTAAATCAAATTAAGCGTTGACAATTTAGTTTTTATTTGTTAAAATAAAAATACTTAAAAAGTTTAATTAGTTTTTCTAAATTTTTTTAATCGATTTTTACTTTTTTTATTATTTTCTTAATTTTTGAACGAAATTTAATAATTTTTAACGACTGCAATATCTTGCAGTCGGTTTGATCATATTTTTTTGGAGTTTTTTATGAAAATTCAATATTTAGGTCATGCGTGTTTTTTGATTGAAGATAAAGTAAAAATCGTTTTCGACCCTTTTAATAATATCGGTTACGATATGCAAAAGGTTGAGGCAGATTACGCATTTTCATCGCACTCTCATTTTGACCATAACAACTTTAACTCGGTATTAGGCGCAACAAAAATTGCGCGTAAAGAAGATTGTGAATTATTACCTTTTAAAGTAGACGTAATTAAAACCTATCACGATGACGTTTTAGGTAAAAAACGTGGCGAAAACTTGGTTTATAAAATTGAGTTAGAAGGTCTTAAAATTTGCCATCTTGGAGATTTAGGCGAGCCTATAACCTATGAACTAGCAGAAAGAATAGGCGCGTGTGATATTTTGTTTTTACCATGCGGTGGTAACTATACGATAGATAGTGAAAATGCTTACAAACTATCGAATTATTTAGGCGCAAAATGCGTAATTCCAATGCATTTTAAAACGCCTAGGTCTACGGTAGATATTGATAGCGTTAACAACATAAAATCGCTCTATAAGTCGATTATTGAAGTAAAAGGTCAATTAAATATTACAAAAGAAACTATGCCAAGCGAGCAAACTTTGTTCGTTTTTGAGTATGATAAATTTTAGGTGAATTATGAATTATAAAGAGTATGACGCAAATTATACTATAGGAACGTTAAGAAAAATGCTAACGTCGTTAGGCGGAACACCCGGCAAGAAAAACAAAAGGCAATTAATTGAAGAAATTATAAAAATTGAAAAGGGTGAATTATCGCCAACTCGTTCTAACCGCGGAAGGCCAAGTAGGGTTGAAGGCAAAGAAAAATTTGTTGCTAATTTAGAAGACGTTGAAAAAGATTTCGTAGGCGGTGTGGTTGACGGCGTTTTAGAATTTACGCCTGACGGTTATGGTTTTATTCGTGTTAAAAATTATGATAATTCGCCAAGCGATGCGTTTGTTTCAAAACCAACCATTAAGAAATATTTTCTTCGTGAAGGCGATAAAGTTTACGGAAAGGTAAGAGCAAAAAGAGAAAATATGCTCCCTGAAATGTTTGAGCCTATAAACGTTAATGGAAAAATTTTAACAAATGATAGACCGCGTTTTGAAAATCTTACCGCAAGGTATCCAAAAGATAGAATTTTATTAGGAAAGAACGGCGACGCAACGCTTCGCGCTATTGATATTTTTGCGCCTATTGGAAAGGGGCAAAGGGGCTTAATTGTCGCTCCACCAAAGACAGGTAAGACTACGCTTTTGAAAAAAATTGCAAAAAGCATTGAAGAAAACCATAAAGATTTGCATTTGATAGTTTTCTTGGTTGACGAAAGACCTGAAGAAGTTACAGATTTTTGCGAAAGCGTTAATGCGGAAATCGTTTATTCCACTTTCGATTCGTCTTACGAGCACCACGTAAAAATTAGCGAACTTTTGCAAAAAAGGTTAAAAGCGTTAGTTGAGAGCGAAAAAGACGTAGTTTTATTGATTGATTCTATCACAAAACTTACAAGAGCCTACAATTCGTTAGTTCCATCTTCTGGAAAAACGCTTTCTGGCGGGATTGATCCTCAAGCCTACGTTATGCCTAAAAAACTTTTTGGGCTAGCAAGAGCAACTGAACTAGGTAGCGTTACTATTATTTCAACGGCTTTAGTTGAAACTGGTAGCAAGATGGACGATTCTATTTACGAAGAGTTTAAGGGAACTGGTAATATGGAAATAGTTTTATCTAGGTCTTTAGCGAATAGGCGAGTTTTCCCTGCGATTGACGTTCAAAAAACAGGCACTAGAAACGAAGAAAAACTATTGACTGAAGATGAGTTTGAATTAAGCATAAAATTAAGAAAATTAATTAAAGACGATAGTTCTAACGAAAGCGTTATAGAACTTATAAAGAACACTAAAACGAACGAAGAGTTAGCGAAAAAACTCAGTTAAAAAATGTTCTAAAATAATCAAAAATTTTAATTCCTGAACAATCTAAACAATTCATCCTTTCTGGGTGGAATTGGCAAGCTATAATATTTTTATATTCAACGGCTTCGATTTCGCCGTCAAACGAGCGCGCGGAAACTTTGAAAAAAGAACCTAGTTTATCAATGGTTTGGTGATGGTTTGAATTAACTATCGTTTCGTTGCCGTAAAGCGTTTTCATAAAATTTTGGCAAGAAACTTTATGAAAAATATCATCGCCGAGCGTATGAGAGTGGTTTTTTACGTTTTGCTTTAGCGTTCCGCCAAAATAAACGTTTAAAATTTGAATACCACGGCATATGCCAAGAATAGGTTTTCTGTTTTTATAAAACTTATGAATTAAAAACAGTTCGAAAATATCTCTATCTAAATCGACGTTGTTTGCAAGTGTGTTAGGCTTTTTGTAAAGGCAGGGCGATACGTCTCCACCGCCAAGTAATAAGAGTCCGTCGCAATCGTTATAACTGTCGAGCATAGCGGAAAAACCGCAAGAAGAGAGGCTAGATATATAGTTTTCAAGGTTAGGGTTTTTAGGGTAACTAATAAAAATTTTTGGGCAAGTCATTTTATATTATATGAAAAAAACAAGATGGTGGTTAAAATGAAAAAGATAGGCATAGTTGCTGCGATGCTCGCTGAATATAAGCCGTTGACGCAATTATTAGGAAAAGAAGTTTGGACTAAAAATTGCGGTGGCTTTATCGTTAAGAAGTTCAACTATTTAGATAATGAAATTTACATTGCAAATTCTGGCATTGGTGAGATTTTGGCAAGCGCGTGCGCTCAAACTTTAATCATTTCGTTTGGCGTTGATATGATTATCAACTACGGTTTAGCAGGTGGAAAGCCTGAAAAAGAAGTTGGAAAAATGTTTTTAGTAAAAGGCGTTGTTCATTACGATTTTGATTTATCGGCAATAGATAACGTTAAAAAGGGCGAATACGAAAGGTTTGGCGCAGCGGTTATTGAAACTGATGAAGGCTTGAGAGATATCGTTAAAGACAACTTTGACTTAGAAGAAGTTATTTGCGCTAGCGCAGATAAATTCGTTGCGTCAAACGAAATAAAGAACGCGCTTTTTAGTGAATACGGCGCGGAAATTTTTGAAATGGAAAGCGCTGGAATTTTAATAATTTGCAAAAACTCTAAAGTTCCTTGCTTAATTTTGAAAGCCGTTTCCGATAACGGTGAAAACGCTCAAGATTTTAACGATTTTGTTGCATCGAAAAACATTGAATACGTTAAAATTTTAAAAAGCATTTTAGATAAAGTTTAATTATGAAAAACATTGCAATAATAACCGGTGGCAGTAGCGGAATAGGAAAAGAACTCATTTTAACTATGCCAAAAGATAAGGTTTTTGATGAAGTTTGGGTAGTTGCTAGAGATAGTGAAAAACTCGAAAAACTAAAAACCGAAACACAGTTAAACATCGTCCCTATTAGTCTAGATTTGACCGATAACGGCGCTATAGCCCAACTTTTAGAGAAAATTAAAACGGAAAACGTTAAAATAAAACTCTTAATAAACTCATCTGGCTTTGGTAAATTTGGAAAGACTGAAGACGTGCCAATTGATCAAACGCTTAATATGATTGACTTAAATTGCAAAGCATTAACCGCAATTACTCACGTATCGTTAAAATATATGGATGAAAACAGTGAGATAATTCAAATTGCATCTATCGCTGGTTTTCAAGCAATACCATATATTAACGTTTACTCGGCAACGAAGGCTTACGTTTTGAGTTTTAGCAGGGCGCTAAGAAGCGAACTAAAACAACAAAAAATTCAAGTTTTAGCAGTCTGTCCGTTTTGGACTAAAACGGCGTTTTTCGATAGGGCTAAAGTAGGCGAAGAGGAAATAGTAAAAAAATATTTTGCTATTTACGATGCTAAAAAGGTTGCCAAGCGCGCTTGGAGTGATTTAAAAAGAAACAAAAGCGTTTCGTCTTACGGTGCGCTCAATAAAATTTTAAGATTTTTTATTGCTATTTTGCCATCTTCACTCTGCACGTGGATTTGGAAAAAATCGCAAAAATTAAAATGAAGGTGAAAAATGAAAAAAATTAGCAAAATAATAGTAGCAGTTTTATCAATTGTAATTGCGTTTTCAGTTGTTGCTTGTTCAAATTCTGGTGATAACGCTAGTTCTAGTAGTAGTTCTTCTAAAATTAACAGGCTAGATACATCAAGCAGTTCAAAAAACCAACAAACGTCCATAAGTGAAAACGTTTCTTCAAGCGTTCCTAGTTCTTCAAGCGAGCCTAGTTCTTCAAGCGAGCAAACTAGCCAAAGTTCATCAAATAACGAAGTTTCGTCAAGCACGGGCGAATCAACTTCAGTAGGGGGTGACGTATCTATCGTTGACGCAGGCTTAAACTATACCGAAACTACTGAAGACGTTCTAAACCCCGGTCGTGGTTTTTATTATTACATTCCGGTTTACGTTGTAACTGATACTAATACCGAAGGCATTAGCGTAAACGAATATAATAACGCGCAAGCAACTTGGGATGGCGGTTGGAAAGACAATAAACAATCAATTGCTCACGTAATTTTTAGTCTTGAAAACTTTTCTTCTAATATGGGCGGAACGAGTAAAGACTTAACCACTAACGCTCTTAACCAAATTAAGTCGTCTTTAGATAATCTTCGCGAGTCTAAGATGAGCGCAATTATTCGCTTTACTTACGACCCTGACGGCACATCGTATACGGGGAATTTTGATTGTGAACCAAGCCTTAACCAAGTTTTAAAACACGTTGAGCAGGTTGCGAACGTCGTTAAAGATTACGGCGACTGTATTTACAGTATAGACGCGGGCTTTTTCGGGCCTTGGGGCGAACAGCACAGCACTTCTTTAGGCTCTGACCAAAACGTTAGCGCATATTATCAACTCGTTGAAAAATGGTTAAATTCAACTCCTGCCAACTTTGATATTTGCGTTCGTAGACCTTTGTATTTCTTGCACTGGTATAACACGAAATACGGCACTAATTACAACATTAACCAAATAACCCAAGCCACCGATAGAGATCAAAGTTATAGAATTGGTTGTTATAACGACGGTTATTTATCTAACGAAAGCGATTGCGGAACGTATATTAACAGAACGGCAGAAGTTAATTGGCTTTCAACTAGAAAAACTACATATGGTGGCGAAGTAATAGTTGATTACGATACTAATTTGCCATCATCTTACGGACTTGGCGCGTATATGTGCACGGAAGCATTTATAACTCACACTACTCACCTTAACTATTTCTATCACGAAAACGTTATTCGCTCGAATACTAAAGGAACGGCTTGGCAACAACAAGCGTATGGCACGGGAATGAGCGCAAATAATATTGACCCAGTTTATCAAGGCAAAACTTATTATGAATATATTGCCGCGCATTTAGGTTATAGGCTAGTTTTAAGAGAGGCGAAGATATCTTCTTCCGCAACGGCAGGAAGCGTGTTAAGACTTCAAGGAAAGATTGAAAACGTTGGTTTTAGCCACGTCACCGGTGATAAAAAGGTTTACGTTGTTTTAGAAAACGGCTCTAACGTTCAATATTTTGAAGTTGATTTCGATATGGACGCGCTTTCATCAAGGTCAACCTACAATTATAGTTTTTCGGTGATTGTTCCGTCTAATTTCTCTGGCCAAGTAAAAGCGTATTTGAAGATTGCAAGCGCTTACGATTTAACTAAGGAAGAAAATAAGCGTCAAATTCGTTTTGCGAATAACGGTTCTAACTTTAACGAAACGCTCGGCGCAAACTTAATTGGCGAAGTTATCGTAAACTAAATTTAAAAAAATTAGAGTAATAATTTTATTAAAAATATTGAACTTGAAATAAAAAAGTGATATAATGATAAAAATATTAAATTTTAGGAGATAAAAATGAAAAAACTTTTCACTAAATTATTAACGGTAGTTTTGTGTTTGGTTTTAGGGCTTTCCGTTGTTGCTTGTTCACAAAATAGCGGAAATTCATCATCAAGCCAAGCTCAAAGTTCTTCACAAGATAATGCTAGTCAAGAACAAAGTTCTTCTCAACCGCAAAGTTCTTCCCAAGAACAAAGTTCAAGCTCTCAAAGAGCGTCTTACAGTTGGACACCTTCAACTGAACAACAAATTGGCGGAGGCGACGGCGTGAAAGAAACTACTTTATTTTTCGTTGGTGATTCAACGGTTTGTAACTATAATAACGAGGCTAATAGATACTTCCCAAGAAACGGTTACGGTATGAGAGTTGGCGAATATCTTAACGATAAGGTTACAATTCAAAACCTAGCGTTATCTGGTAGAAGTTCAAAGAGTTTTACTACTGAAAACAATTATCAAACCTTACTTAACTCAATTAAAGAAGGCGACTATTTAATTATCGGTTTTGGACATAACGACCAAAAAACTTCTGGTGGACTTTATACCGACGCTGTTGGCGAAGTTATCCACGAAGGTTCGTTTAAGTATTGCCTTTACAATTACTATATTAAAGTTGCTTTAGATAAAGGCGCAACCCCTATTCTATGCACCCCTATCGTTAGAAGATCACCTACCAACGATTATTCAGGTGAAAGGGCTCATATCGTTGCGGCAAACCCTAACTATGAATTTGGTAACTACCCAGAAGCAATTAGAGAACTTGGTCAAGAATTCGGCATTACGGTTATTGATTTAACTGAACTTACTAAAACGCTTTATTCTTCTATGACGGCTGATGAAACCAAGTTGTTACACTCAACCAACGCTCAAAATTCTGAAAGTTTATTATCACCTGATAACGCTATTGACAACACTCACCTTAACGCTTACGGCGCATCCGTTGTTGCTCATATGCTCGTTACGGAACTAAACAAAACTGATAACACTTTAAAGAATTACATTGACGCTGATAAGTTAGCGATTGAACCAAACGTTTCAATGCTTGAATTAGACGAAAACGTTAATCCTGCGCCAGCTCAATAAACTATTAAAAAATTGAATTCAACACACTAGGCCGAAATGGTCTAGTGTGCTGTTTTTATTTAGTTTTTTGAAGAAACTGCAAGTTATATTTTTATGCCCTTAAAAATAAAATTAAAAATAGAGAATAGGGCTAAAAAAATTGAAAAAACTAAACGTAAAGACAGTAAAAGTAATATCTTCAATCGTTTTAACGATAGTTTTATCTATCGTGTTTTTAGTAACGTTTTCTAAAGAACAAACGGTTACTTTAATTAGTAGTGAAAGCTATTCGCCGATTTATTTTGGGAATAGAGAAAATAAAAACGTTGCGATTATGATAAACGTTTACGAAAATGGCGAAATCGTTAAAAAAATGATAGAAGTTTTCGAAAGTTATTCAGTTAAAGCAACTTTTTTCGTTGGCGGATGCTGGGCGGATGATAACACCGAAATTTTAAGGCTTATAGTAGATAAGGGCTTTGAAATAGGAAATCACGGCTACTTTCATAAAGACCATAAAAAAATAGGCGAAAAAGAAAACGAACAAGAAATTTTGCATAACCACGAACTAGTTTTTGCGCTAACCGGCACAACTATGAACTTGTTTGCGCCACCTAGCGGAGCATTTTCTAAAACGACCTTGCAAGTTGCCGAAAAGTTGGGCTATAGGTCGATTATGTGGTCAAAAGATACTATTGACTGGCGTGATAGCGACGTTGATTTAATAGTTAAAAGGGCAACTTTAAACGTTCAAAACGGTGATTTAATTTTAATGCACCCAAAAGAACATTCCCTAAAAGCGCTTCCTAAAATTTTAGATTATTACAAGGAGAAAAATCTTGTGGCTACGACCGTTAGCCAATGTATTTCACAATGATAAATTTTTTCACACTACAAAACGGAATAAGGGTATTAGTTAAGAAGATAGACGGCTTTAAGTCGGTTACTATGGGCGTTTACGTTGGCGCAGGAAGTTCGTATGAAACGGATAGCGAAAACGGAATTTCTCATTTTATTGAGCATATGAATTTTAAGGGCACAAGCAAAAGAACTGCGTTTGAACTTTCGCGTGATGCCGATATGCTTGGAATTTCGCTAAACGCCGCAACTTCTAAAGAATATACTTACTACTACGCAAAAACCATTTCTGAACACACCGAAAATGCTTTTGAAATTTTGCAAGACCTTTTCCTTAATTCTACCTACCCTGAAGGCGAACTTGAAAAGGAAAGGGGTGTAGTTATTGAAGAAATTAATATGTATGAAGACACCCCTGACGACGTTTGTACCACGGAACTATCGTCCCTTTTCTTTGGCTCTGGGACAGGCTATGGTAAACAAATTTTAGGACCTAAAGATAATATTTCAAGGTTTTCTAGAGCCGATATTTTAAACTATAAAGAAAAGTATTATTCAACCGATAAAATCGTTATCGTATTCGTTGGTGATATTGATAATAACCTTGCCAAAGATTTATGCGAAAAATATTTCGGCGAGTTAAAATCATCTTGTCAAAGCGTTCCGCCAAAGCGTAATTTAACACCGCTTTTTAGAACTGGTTGCCGTGAAAAAGATATTGAGCAAGAGCATTTAGCGTTAGCGTTCAAAGGCGTATCCGTGCTTGACGATAACGTTGATAGCGTTTCAATTTTCATAAACGCGTTGGGCGGTGGTATGAGTAGTAGGCTGTTTCAAAAGATAAGAGAAGAACTTGGGCTTTGTTATACTATTTATTCTTATATGCAATCGTATAGCGACGTGGGCGGAGTTTGCGTTTACGCAGGGCTTGCGCAAGGTTCGACTAAAACGGCATACGACGCTATCATGCAAGAAATTAGAGATTTTAGTAAGAGCGGAATAACCGAGCAAGAGTTCTTAAGCGTAAGAGAGCAAATTAAAGCGTCTATAATTTTTTCTCAAGAAAACCTTTTAACTCAAATGGGCGCATACGCTAGAAAACTACTGAATTCTAATGAAGTTTACGATTTCGATAAGCGGTTAGATAAGATAAATTCTCTTGATTATAACTTTGTGAACGAAGTTATGAAAAAGGTTTTAGACGTTGAAAAACACTCTATATCTATCGTTGCAAAAAATTGCATAAAACTATAAAAATCTTGCCGAATAGTGCTAAAAACCGACTGTTTAGTTAAAAAACAAGGCTATTAAATTTGCTTGACAAAGTTCTTCTAATTATATATAATTTTAGCGTTAGAAAATTTTAAGGTGAAATATGAACGTTGTAGAGCTAAGTGAAAAGAATTTGCCAGAGGCTATTAGAATTTATAAAAAGAGCAAGGAGCCGTTTTTCCAGGCGCTAGGCAAAGACCTTCCTAGTGATGAAATGGTTGAGAACGAATTTTATCGTTATGATACGGCAATAACTTATCTTTTTATGGATAAGGGCACAGCGCACGCGCTAATAACCGTTAATAAAGATACCGCTCGTATTGAGAACTTATGCGTTGATTTTATCGCTTTAGACGAGCAAGGCTTGAATAAGGTTTTAGAATTTGCTATTAAACAATTTTCGGCTATCACTTTTGTTTACGTATGGGTTGATTCGGTTGATTTCGCCACCAGCGAATACGTAGAAAACTACGGTTTTGAATATACCGGCGAGCAAGATTATATTGATAAAGAAAAATTCATATCTAAATATAAATACGTATTTAGAAGAAAGAAAGGCTAAGATAAAAAGTGGCATTTGCCACTAAAACAAGGAAGCGTATCGAAGTGGTCATAACGGGCTTGACTCGAAATCAAGTAGTCCTCACGGGCTCGTGGGTTCGAATCCCACCGCTTCCGCCACAAAAAAGAGTTGCTTTTGCAACTCTTTTTTTGTGTAAGGAAAGCGGTGTTGGACTTCGAACCCACAGGTTCGCGTGCCCGAGCGTTAAAAAATCGACAAGTTTCAACTTGTCGGTTTTTTTTATCCAAGTCGAAGACTTGGCATATCATCACCGCACGAAGTGTGGTGCATATCATCAGCCCTTTGGGCTGTATATCATCACGCTTTAGCGTGCATATCATCAGCCGAAGGCTGTATCCACTTTCGCAATGATGATATTCAACGGCGAGCCGTTGATGATATACAACGCTTGCTCCTTGATGATAGTGCCAAAAGTTAATTTTAGCTCTTTTTATTGTCTTAAACACAAAAAAAGGTTGAGTTTGTTTAATGTGTTTGTTATAATATATTTAATGCTAAAATTAGGAGAATTTTATGTTTAAATTTTTTAAAAAATTATTAAAGAAATCCGAAACGCAAACAATACCTATAATTGCCCAAAATACAAAAAATATTGTCAGTGAGAATCTTAATGAAGAACAAACTAATAGTTCAACCTGTATAGATTTACAATCCGAAATTGTTTTGTTATGGTTGCTTTCCCAAAAGAAAGAACCTACTGTTGATAATTTCAAAATAACGAAAAAAGTATCAACTAGATACAATTTAGATATTAATAAAGCTTTAGATCATCTTATTAATGAAAAATTAATATCTAATGTTGATGGTAAACTAATTTTGGAAGAGAGTGGATTATTGAAATTAAAAGAATATAATTGTTGCATAATATTACATTTACATCCTGAATATGGTTTAAGTATGAATGATTTT
Organism: Christensenellaceae bacterium; assembly: GCA_045586885.1. Classification (GTDB taxonomy): domain Bacteria; phylum Bacillota; class Clostridia; order Christensenellales; family Borkfalkiaceae; genus UBA4636. The sequence continues at coordinate 36,526 of JAZNBE010000005.1, read as the reverse complement.
ATTTCCAACCCATATTGGCACAAAATTAAAGACAATGATATTATTTGGAGTGTTTTTAACGGTAGAATTTTAGAATATACAAAAGCAAAAATGTGGTCATCTTTAAATAGTAATTATAGCAATATGGCAACACTTTTAATTGAAGAGTCAAAATATGAACAAGCTCTTGATTACATATTTGCGTCGGCTTTTTTAGATACATCTGGTATGGTAGATGAAAACATAGTCTCTACTTATGTTATTGAAATAAGCAATTATAAAGTTACAGTACCGTTGATTGAGATTAAAAAGAGACTTAATTTAAACATTGAAGATTTGCAAAAAAAATACCGTGAATCTCCAATGGTTTTATCATTAAGGGAATTGTTACCTTTTTATTATTATGATGTAAAAGATGCGTGCGAATTTATGTTAGAAGCATTAAAATGTGGTGAAACTAAAGGCATATTTACTGAACAATCGTTAAAAGTTGAACTATCAAAAAATATTCCAGACAAAACTGAAACAAATAAATACTTTTATAACAGTGTTGAAAATATTTTAAAAAAACAATTTAATTCATAAATTGCTAATTTTTTCCCAGTGGTTTTACGTTTCACACGCTTATCCAGAAAAAAGCACCCCGACGGGGTGCTTTTTTTCTAATACGAAAATTAAGTTTATAAGAGACTGAAAAAATTATAAATTTTTTAAATTTTATTGCAATTAGGTTTTTAGAGTGTTAAAATAAAGAAAATGCTAATTTTGGGTGGGGTATGAGAAAACTATTAGCCTTATTTATTTGCGTTTCGTTAGTTTTTTCGCTTATTGCGTGCAATAACCAACATAACGAAAGTTTTGATAATAGCCAAGCAATCGGCTCGCATAGTTTTGGGGCAAGTTCTTTATCTTCTTACGAAAATCAATCTTCTATAAACGAGCCAAGTTCAAGTAGTGAAGAAAACCAAAGTTCAAGCGGTGGGCAAAACGTAAACGATGAATTTTTAGTTCAAGATGAAGTTATAAAATCTTTTTTAATTTCCGCAAGAGATATAGATACCGTAACTTCTTTTGATTCGGTTGCTAACGAATCTTCGGCAACGTATGCAGACGTTCCTGATTATTACTTAAATTTAGATAACCCTAGCGCAACCGATATTTTCGCATCGGCAAGCGGATTAGAAAATGGCGACGGTAGCAAAACTAATCCATACGATATTTACACCGCGTTATCAAAACTAAGTAGCGGAAAGACGCTTTATTTGTTAGAAGGCGAATATAACCTTTCAAAGCGCATAAACTTTTACACTAGCGGAACAAGGACTAACTACGTTAATATTTACGCATATCAGGGCAAAAAAGTCGTGCTCAACTTTTCGGCAATGGAATACGGTAGCGATAATAAGGGTATGGCGCTTTACGCTAATTACGTAAGGATTTACGGCATTGATTTCAAGGGCGCGGGCGATAACGGTATGACGATTATAGGCGACTATAACATCGTTGAAAATTGCCGTTTTTACGATAATCAAGATACAGGTCTTCAAATTATGGGTAACGGCAGTGATTTTACTGCTTGGCCACACGATAACCTTATTCTTAATTGCACGGCTTTTAATAATGCAGATATTGAAGAAGGCAACGATCAAGCAATAGGCGAAAACGCAGATGGTTTTGCTTGTAAACTTGCTAACGGAAACAACAACACTTTCGATGGATGTATTGCTTATAATAATATTGACGACGGTTGGGATTTATATGCTCAAAATCAAGCCAACGGAAGAACGATTTTAGTAAACTCAATAGCGTTTAATAACGGCTATCTTTTAGACGGAACTAGAACGCCTGATGCCGATGGTAACGGCTTTAAACTTGGAAGTTCGCTTTTTCCAAGCAATAGTTTAGTAGAAAATTGCGTTGCGTTTGATAATTACGATAACGGCTTTACTTGTAACTGTAACGTTGGCGCGTTAGAAATTTATAACTGCACGGCATATAACAATAGCCTAAAAGGCGTTGACGAGGCTTGCAATTTTAATCTTGGAAGGTCGGGCTACGATTGTTCGCAAAGGTTTTTATCTAACTTGTTATCACTCTCTTCAAACACGTGTTTCGATAAAGCAACGGGAACTATAAGAAACAGCCTTTTTACGCTAAACGCTAAAGGTTATTATTTTATAACTTCGGTTGATAAACTTGAAAAAACCGCCGTTGAAACATACGGAACAAAGAAAGATTTTTCAACGAACGATTTAGTTGAAAGCGTTGATTTTTCAGTTTTTGGTAGCGATTATCACTCAACGCTTAGAAACAAAGATTTATCGGTAAACTTAAAAACTTACCTTAAGGTAAATAAAAATTCTCAAGCCTTTATTTTGGGCGAGAATAACACTTGTTTAGGTGCAAAACTCCATAGTGATAATTATTTGACTTTGGAAGTTGTTGAAGGCTTAGCAAACGAAATAGGAACGCCTGAGAGATCGTCGCAAAGTTTTAAGAAAATTTATAAAGCGGTAAAGGGGTATTGCTCTTTAAGTTTAGAAGACAGGCAAAGTTTTTCTAATAGGCAAACGTTAATCGATGCAATTTCCGTTTATAACCAAACCGCAAAAAGAACCTAAAAACAAAAAGACAAAATAAAAAATGCGTTTTCGAGTGAAAACGCATTTTTGTTTTAATTAAATTTAAGAATTGAAATAATCTTTAATGGTGTAGTAGCCGTTAGGTTTGCCGATCATAAAAGAAACAAGCTTAATTGCTCCGTCGGCATAAAGAAGGTTATCAAAAGCAGAGTGCTTAATAGTAATAATTTCTTTTTCGCCGATAAACATAATTTCGTGCTCGTCGTGCTTTAGACCGCCGCGAACTGCGTGAATACAAATTTCATCGCTACGTCTTTTAGCCTTTCTTCCGCAAACGATTTTTCTATTTCCGCCAAGGGCTTGGTTAATCTCTTGAGCAATGCTAAGCGCGATAGAGCCCGGAGCGTTTATTTTTTGAGAGTCGTATTTTTCAATGATTTCAATATCGTAAGACGGAACTGACGTTGCAATTTCAACGCAAAGTTTTAGCATTAAATTTACGCCAACGGATAAGTTGTAGGACATAAAGATAGGCGCTTTCTCACCTGCTTTTTTAATTTTTGTTTTTTGTTTTTGCGTGTAACCAGCCGTGCTTTCAATAAGTGGGCAACCGTTTTCGGTTACGAACGCTAAAACGTCGTCAAGCATATCTGGTGAAGAAAAGTCGATAACCAAATCGATAACTTCTCTAACTTCATCAAAAGACTTGTAGATAGGGCAGTTTATTTGGTCTGCCATAATGCCTTTATCAACGCCGCAAACAATGTTTAAGTTGGTATCTTTAGAAAGTTGATAAACTGCTTTACCGAATTCGCTATTTATTCCGCAAATTAAAACGTTAATCATAATAACACCATCTTTGCTTGCTTAAAGCAAGCCGTATTTCTTTTTTTATTATCTTACGTTAAAGCCTAGTTTTTTATTCGTGATTTTTGCTTATTTAACAACGCCAAGTTTAATTAGGCTCTGAGCAATTTGAACTGCGTTAGATGCAGCGCCTTTTCTAATGTTATCGGCAACGCACCAAAGGTTTACGCCACTTTCAACAGAAAAATCTTGTCTAATTCTACCAACGAAAACTTCATCGTGTCCGTCAGCATCGCAAACGGTAGGGAATACGTTGTTTTTAATATCGTCAAGAACAACGACGTTCTTTGCGTTTTTCAAAACTTCTTTTACTTGTTCGGCGGTAACCTTAGTTTCAAATTCAATATTGATAGATTCGCTATGACCGTTAAATACTGGAACTCTAACGGTTGTTGCGGTAATAGCCATATCAGGACGGTGAAGAATTTTTCTAGTTTCTTCAACCATCTTCATTTCTTCCTTAGTGTAACCGTTATCTAGGAACACGTCGATTTGAGGAATACAGTTAGAGAAAATGCGAACAGGGAATTTCTTTGGTTCTTCGCCTTTAATTCCGTTTTCTAAATCGCTCCAACCCTTAACGCCAGCGCCAGATACTGCTTGATAAGTAGAGAAGACAACTCTTTTAATTTTGAACTTCTCGTCAAGCGGTTTTAAAACGAGCATAGCCTGAATAGTAGAGCAGTTAGGGTTAGCAATAATACCGTTATGCTTTAAAACGTCCGTTTCGTTTACTTCTGGAACTACTAGCGGAACGTCCTTATCCATACGCCAAGCGCTAGAGTTATCAACAACAACCGCGCCGATAGAAGCAAAAATAGGCGCGTATTCTAAACTTACTGAACCGCCCGCAGAGAATAAGGCGATATCAATTTTCTTATCTATAACGTTTTCTTTTTTAAGTTCGATAATGGTATAGTCTTTTCCAAAAAGAGAAATGGTCGTGCCGGCGCTTTTTGAAGAAGCGAAAAGATAAAAATTATCAGCTTTCAAGTTTCTTTCTTGAATAACTTCAATAAATTTTCTGCCTACCATACCGGTGCAACCAACAATAGCAATATTCATAATAAAACCTTCTTATTAAAAATTTTCTATATTTTAGCACAACGAACGATAAAAAGCAAAGTTTTTTTAACATATACGCAAATTTTATTTGTGTTAAAATTAATTTTATATTATTATATAATAAGTGAATTATACGCGCTAGGCATTTTTGCTAGCGGTTTGGAGAATTATGGCTATTAAAAAACAAAAAGAAAAAGTTTACGCTAAGGGCTTGACCGATATTTCCGGGCAAGACGGCTATTTTCGCCCTGAAATAAAAGTTTCAAGATGGGCGCTTGGAACGGCTATTTTTAGAAACAATACCCTAAAATTAGTCGCGCTTAACTTGATTTTACTCATCTTTTTTGCTCCGCTTGCGTATTTCCTTTTGGTAAGATACGCTCAATTAACGGTTGACGCGTCAAACCCAGTTTTTAATGCGAATATGGGTGTTGGTTATCTTCCTGTAGTTGATACCGTTGCTATGGCGGAAGGCTTGGCGTTTGCGGTAAACAGAAAATTCTTTATTATGTTACCCGTTTGCGGAATATGGGCGTCTATCGGTCTTTCGGGCGCGTTATACGTTCTAAGGAATATGGCTTGGGGCGAGCAAGTTGCAATCGTTGGCGATTTCATTAAAGGAATTAAAAGAAATTTCTTATCGGTAATGCTCGTTACTTTGCTTTACACTCTACTTTTCGCATCCGCAGGAATAGGAATTTCTTACGTAAACTACGTATCTAGTGAAAGTGGCGCGGTTTGGTATTTAACGGTATCTAAAATCGTTTTATATATCGCAATCGCTCTTGCAACCGTTTGGTTCTTCTCGGCGCTTACTATGGTAGTAACTTATAAAGCAACTTTCTTTAACTTAGTTAAAAATGCTTTCTTAGTAGGTATGGTATTATTACCGCTCAACGTGTTCTTTATTGCGTTTGCGCTTATACCGCTTTTATTATCTTTCCTTGGCGGTTACTTCGTAATGCTAGCGCTAGCGCTTATGATATTCCTTGGTATTTCGTTCATATTATTTTCGTGGACTATTTACAGCCACTGGGTATATGATAAGTTCATTAACGGAAACGTTAAAAACGCTTATAAACCAACGGCGGAAGAACTTCAAAAACGCCGTGAACGTGAAAGAGTTCAAAGAGAACAACAACAAAGCGAAGGTTTTGTTGAAATTGATAACGAAAACGCAAAAACTTCTTCTTATAAATCAGTTCGCTTAAAACCTGTTACCGATAAAGATAACGTTGTGTTTGATTTAGACGAAACTTTCTCACGTAGTGATTTAGACAAGGTTGTTTCTAGTAAAGAAAGCATGCAAAAAGATAGCGACCTTTATAAAGAAAATCCTTCAAAATATATTAGCGATAAGAAAAAAGCGTTATCAAAAGAAAACGAAAATAAAACAAATACGGAAGAAAACACTTCTTCAAACGAAGACAACAAAAACTAGAAAAATAATAGTTTACGGGCTTATAGCCTAACTTTTAGGAAAATTATGGCAGAAAAAGCATACGTTTGTTTATCTACCGTTTACGAAAAACTCCAAAGCGGTTTACTTTATGAAAAGTGGGGCGAGAGAGTAATTTCTATCTTGAAAGAAAACGCAAAAGGTAAAGTTGGCATTGACCTTGCTTGCGGAAGCGGGCATTTTACCATTTTAGAAAAGAAGGCGGGCTTTCAAGTAACCGGCGTAGATAACTGCATAGAAATGTTGCAAATTGCCGAGCAAAATGCATCTAAAGAAAATTTGAAAATCGATTTTTTAAGGCAGGATATGACCTGCCTTAAAACCTTTCAAAAGGTAGATTTTGTTACAATTATTAACGATGGTGTTAATTACGTTGATAAAATCGGTTTAAAAAAGGCGTTTAAATCGGTTTATTCCGCGCTAAACAAGGGCGGAATTTTTGCTTTTGATTTTTCTACTAGATATAAACTTGAAAATATTATAGGCAATAATCTTTTTGGTGAGGACTATGAAGATTTAGCGTATTTATGGTTTAACAAACTGGTTGGCGATACCGTTGAAATGGATATTTCGCTTTTTATTAAAAAGGGCGAAATGTTTGAAAAGCAAGAAGAAGAGCACGTTCAATATATTCACGATTTAGAGTTTATTGAAGAACTTTTAAAGTCGGTTGGTTTTAAATCGGTGAGCGCGTGCGCGCATTTTGGTGGCAAAATTGAAAAAACTACCGAAAGAATTGAAATTCTTGCAATAAAATAGGTTATATTATGGGAAAAATTTATAAAGCGCTTATATTTGATAATGAAATATCGCTAACGTTATTAGACACGACCGATATTGTCAATACCGCAATTAAATATCACAATTTATCGCCGGTATGCTCGGCGGCTCTAGGAAGGTCGCTAACGGCAACTTGCTTTATGGCGTCTAACCTAAAGAACGAGGGCGATCATCTTTCCGTTGTTATAGATGGCAACGGTCTTGGCGGAGCAATAGTAGTTTGCGCCGATAAAGATTTAAACGTTCGTGGTTATATAACCAACCCAAACGTTGAAATTCCTCTAAATTCGGTTGGTAAGTTAGACGTTTCTTCTTGCGTTGGAAACCAAGGCTCAATTACCGTTGTTAAAAATTTAGGCTTAAAAACTCCATACACTGGCACTGCTAAAATTGTATCTGGAGAAATTGCTGAAGATTTTGCGCACTATTTTACACTAAGCGAGCAAGTTCCAACGGCTATGGCGCTAGGGGTAAGGGTTGGTAAAGATTTAACTTGCGTTGGCGCAGGCGGTATAGTTTTGCAAGTTTTACCGGGCGCAAAAGATGAAAATATTTCTAAAGCGGAAGAGTTGATTTCGCACTTTTATAATATTAGTTCAATGATAGAAGAAATGGGCGTAAACGGTATTATAGACGCATATTTTAATGAAATTTTGTTTGATATTTATGAAACGCAATATAAGTGTAATTGCACGAAAGAGCGTGTTGATAAGGTCTTAATTACGCTTGGAAAAGAAGAACTTTTAAAAATGGTAGAAGAGCAAGGCAAGATAGAAATAAACTGTCATTTTTGCCCTAGCGTTACCACTTACTATAAAAAGGATATTGAAGAACTTTTTTAATGAATTCAACTAGCAAAGAAATTTTACAAGTTACTCAAGATAATAAATTTGCCTTAGCGATAAAGAGAAGGGCAAGCGGTGATTTAGTCGGCGCATTGAATATCTTATACGGTCTAATTGATAGCGGTTATAAGTCAAATGCGCCGTATTCTTTAATTGCCAAAATTTATTACGATATGGAACTTTATAATTTTTCGGCGGAGTTTTGGTTTAAGTTTTTATCAAGGACTAATTTTGCGAAACATAAACTTGAAGCCTATAGCGCACTTTCGGCGTGTTTTTGCGAACTTGGCGACGCTAAGGCTATGAGTTATTATGCAGATAAAAAGTTTTCGTTAAACGCTCACGAAGAGCAAGAATACGATCACGTTATTTTAGATTATTTCGATTACGTTTACGATTGCGTGGGCGAAAAATATCATATAGTGTATCCAGATAGCGCAATAAAACCGCAAAGGCTCATTTTTGAAGGGGACGCCCTAGCCGAAGTTCACGCGTTTAACGAAAGCAACGAACTTTTGCAAAAAATTCCTATCGATAAGGAAGAATACCTTGAAGCGCAATTAAAAATCGTATCTAACTTAGTTAGTCAAGATAGGCTTGAAGAGGCTAAAGACCAATTAGAAACTCTTTATAAATATAAGGGCGATAACGCTATAGTAGTTATTCATTTGGCTATGTTTTATTTTCACTTTAGAGATAAATTTATAGTCGATAATGAAGTTATAGGCGCACTTTTAGACGAATGTATGCAAAAAAACGTCGAAACTAGCGAAGGAGCGTTTCAGGTTGCTTTAATGCTTGCTGAATTTAATAGATTAGATGATTCTTTAACTTTAATTGAAAAATCTTTAAGCATAAACGAGTATGAAATTAACGCAGTTTTCTTAAAAGGCTTAATTTATTTAAACCAAAAAAAGTTTGAACAAGCGGTAGAACTTTTTACTTGGCTTTATCAAATCGTTAGAAATCCAGTCGTTGAAAGATATTTAACTATAAGCCGTGAAAAAATTGAAAATAGCGAGCCTTATTCTTACGATTTCCGCCTGCCTAAAGCTGATGAAGATTTATGGCTAGTTAATCTTGGCACTATCATAACTAAAGGCAAAAAGGCTCTTAAACTTTTTACTAAAGAAGAAATTAAAAAATATTGCGGATGGGGGCTATGCTATCACGAAGAGTTGGAAGGTGTGATTATAGGCGCGTTGTTTTCATTTTCAACCGCTTATTTTAGAAACTATCTTTTAGAACTTTTAACTTCAACGCTATTATCTAGCAAAGGAAAACTTTTAATTATTGAAACGCTTGTTCTTAACGGCTATAATAAATCGGCGAGCGTTTGCTTTGAAAACACCTTTATAAAACTAAAATTCGTAAAGGCAGAGTTTGAAGGCGAAAAAGGTAAATTATTTTTATCTTCATACGCAAAAGCTTTCGCAATAACTTCGGCGTTTAATTCAAACGCTGTAGAAATTAGAGATTCCGCTCTTAAGATTTACGAAAGACTAAAAAGCAAAGATAACTTATTCATCGCTGAAGACGAGTGTTCTTTGTCATGCGCTATTGCTATAAACGCAGGTTTTAAAATTCGTGATAAAAAACTTTACGAAATTTTATTCGATACCACAAAAGATAAGGTAGATTTAATTTTATTACTTATGGGTGATGATGATGAAAATAGTTGACGTGAATAAAGTTTTTGAAAAATTCGTTCGTGAATACGCTATTAAAAACCAAAGTAAACTTGGCGAAGATTTAACGGATAGTTTGCCAAAAATTTATGATGAATTTGAAAAAACTTGTTTTTTAGAGTTTGGAGGGCTAACGCCGATAAGTTATTACGAAAGCAAAAAAGATTGTCTTATAGAAATTTTGAAAGAACATTTTAATCTTAAAAAAGAGCCTAACGAATTCTTAATAGAAGCGGTTGAAAAGTTTTGCGCTGATGAAGAAATTTTTACCTTAATAAACGGTGAAAATCTAAGCAAGGAAAACACGCTTTTAGTTATGCAAATTTTATCACGCAAAAATTCAAAAATAGCGTTTAATCGATATATAGAGCAACTTTTTGATGAAAAATGCGATGAAGATATTATAAATTTTATAGTTGAAGAGTTGATTGAAAACATAGAAACTATTGAAGAAGAACTGCTATCTTACGCACTTAAAAAAAGTGAAATAAACATAACTGTTTCAGAAATTTTATCACACTCAAAATCAAAAAATGAAAAAATTTCATCTTATTTATTGCAAGGGCTTATGGTCGGCGATAAAATAGTTGAATTTTCTAATTTCTTAGTTGAATTTGGCGACGAAAGGGTAGTTCCTAAACTTTTAGACTATGTTGAAGAAGTTGAAGACTATTTATCGTTTAGAGAATTAAAATTCGCAATAGAATCGCTTGGTGGAAAGTGTGAGATAGAGCGTGATTTTACTAACGACGTAAACTATTATAAACTCAATAAGGATGAAAACGATGAGCATCAAGATTAGCCGAAAAAAAGGCGGATATGAAATTGATAAAAGCAAATTTTTCGGTGAAACGTTGATTTCTGAAAAATGGTTTTCAAACGATTTATTTTCCGAAGGCGAGATGTTTTTTTGCCACTTAAATTTAGAAGAAGTTTCAAAGTTTGATAAAGATAACGTTTTACCAAAAAGCGGACATTTGTTTTTCTTTTTAGATTTTGATAAAACGCCCGTAGAGGCTGTTGTTCGATATTGTGAAGGCGGATTAGATGCAAGCGTTAATTTTAACGAGTGTTATGAAAGTGATTACGAAATTGAACAAGGTTATAATTTAGAATTTGAAAGATCTAATAACAAAAGTTCAATCCTTTCTAATTATAAAAAGTTAAAGGAAGATGAAGTTTGCTTATTATCTTATTACCCTGATGAATTTAAAGACCTTGATTTTTTAAAAGGCGACGTTAAAGCAATTCACTTTATAATAGGGAAGAGCGCGCTTAAAGAAAAAGATTTCTCTTCAGTAATTTTAGTTGCCGAATAATTTTTTAAAAAACAGCAAAAATTTGTTGCGAAAGTTAGAAAAATGTGTTATTCTAACCTAGCAATAAAAAGGCCTCATGGTCAAGCGGTCAAGACGCTGCCCTCTCACGGCAGAAACTGGGGTTCGATTCCCCATGGGGCTACCAAAAAATACTGCAAGAAAGATTCTTGCAGTATTTTTTTATCTAAGTCATAGACTTGGTAAATCATCACCGTAAGGAGTATATCATCACGCTTTAGCGTGTGTTTATTTATGACTTGATGAGATGCAACTCATTGAGTTGATGATATGCAATGCTTTGCATTGATTATATACAAGGCAATCGCCTTGATTTTAATCATTTTCTTTGATATAATTGAATTTAGAGATAATAATTTGTGAGATTAACGTTTTGAAAAGAAAAATGATTTTGACAACTTTATTCTTGTTGGTTGGTTTTGCAATAGTCCTACCTATTTTTATTGTAACAAGAAATGATATTGCTTTAACTTTTACAATTTCTATCGGCGTTACGCTTTATCATTTTGCAATGAGGCTTGCTGTTGGCGTAGTTGTAAATACTATTATGAAAAATAAAGCCAACCATAATAACGGTTGGTTTCGAGAAAAAAGATTTGAAAGTAAGTTTTTTAAGTTAATACGTGTGCGAAGTTGGAAAAAACGTTTGCCTACGTTTAATCCAGATACCTTTGATATTGAACAAAAAACCATTAAAGAAATCGTTGGGGCGTCTTGTCAAGCGGAAATCGTTCACGAAGTTATTATGGCGCTTAGTTTGTTGCCGATAATCTTTATACCATTTTTAGGCGGAGCGGTTGCGATAGTTATAACGTCAGTTTTGGCAATGCTTTATGATTCTTTATTCGTAATACTTCAACGCTACAATAGACCAAAACTCGTTAGAGTAATGGAACGCTTTCAAAAAATAGAAAAGAGGGTTTAAACTCTCTTTTTTTATTATAAATAAGAAATCTTAATAAAGGCGAATAGTTGCCGAAATTCCGTTAATTTTAGGTTTATTTTACTTGCGTTAGTTACTTAGTTTTAATAAACAACTTAAACTATACGCTTACGTCTTGTAATTAATTAGCGATTTATTAAAAAAATTAATAAAAAAATTTTTAGTTTCCTATTGAAAAAGCGTTTTTGGTGTGTTAAAATATATACAACTAGGTTTCAAGGGGCGTTATTTAATCTATTAAATAATAAACGTTCTTTGAACCAAATTTTGAAAGGAGATATTTAGTATGACACAACGCAAAAAACTTATTGGAATTCTTATTGCGGTTGCATTAGTGTTCACTTTGGTGGCATGTAATAATACCTCTGGGAATTCAAGTTCAAGCTCTAATTCGCCAAGTTCGTCAACCTTCACGTCTTCAAGCGAAGGCTCTAGCGTAACTTCAAGCGAAGAACCTGGCTCATCTTCAAGCGAAGAACCTGGTTCATCTTCAAGTGAAGAACCTGGTTCATCTTCAAGCGACGATGGTGGCGGAAGTTCAAGCGGTCAACAACCTGCAGATCCAGATCCGGTTGAAAAGAGTGTTGTAATGAACGGCACTCCGTATGATACGATTGCAGCGGCTTTAGCAGCAGTTCCAACCGATTCAACGGAAACGTTCGTAATTACCTTGACTAAAGGAACTTATGAAGAAAACGGTCTTTCATATAATGGTTCTGCAACTATAAAAATTAGTGGTGATACTACTACTAAATACGGCGCAGACGTAATCATCCTTGGTCACGGTTCTGATATGACTACTTTAAAAACTCGTAGTTTAATCGCAATACAAGGAACTGGTGATATTATTCTTGAAAACGTAACTCTTAAGAGCGACTGGTCTCGTCAAAGAGCAAACGATGAAGGAATGGCGTCAAACACGCAAGCCGAAGTATTAGGAACTGACACGAAAGGTAACACCGTTGCATACAACTGTTCTTTCATATCTTATCAAGATACTTTAAGAACTGCTGGTAAGGCGTGGTTCTACGGTTGCTACGTAGAAGGCGACGTTGACTTTATTTGGATGGAACAAGCAGGTTCGGTAGCGTTATACGAAAAATGTGAAATCGTTTCGGTTTACGATGCATACGCATCTACTCACAGATCGTATATTGCCGCTCCAAGAATGGCTATTTCTTCAAAAGCAGGTAAAGGTTTAGTAATATTCAACTCAACCGTAACAGAAAGCGCTGAAGCAAAAGCAAATGGTCAACAAACTTATCTCGCTCGTTCACCTTGGACTTCTGGTTATTATAGCCAAGTTGCATATATCAATACGACTTGTTCAGACGTTGAAGCAGACGTATGGTATGGTAACCCTATTCCAACCGACCACGAAAGAACGGTAATTGGTTGGAAGGTTGACCAAGCAACTGCTACTTCTTTAGGTTATACTGGCTCTGATATTCTTGACGCTACTACCGTAGCAAACGAATTTAGTGGCCGTAAAACTATTCTTAACAGAATTTATAATACTGGTAAGCAAAAATACGAAAAAGATAACTTAAACAACTGGGATATTGATGCAGTTATCACTGCAAACGGTTGGACGGTTGACGCTGATACTTCTTCTGATCTTCTTGACGGCGAAGAAGTTGGCGAAACTACTATTTATCTATTCGACGGCACGGTTGATCAATCTGCTCTATGCTCAGGCTTTGCAGTTCAAACTGATAAGCCACACTACGTTGGTCAAAACGGCGCAACCATTACTATTCCTGTTACTGGTAAGTGCTACGTTGAAGTTTACGGTTATTATTCCGGAACTGTTGAAACTAAGGCAGATACCCAAGGCGAAGCAGTAATGTTCTTCAACAACGGTTCAACTAGCGCAGAAGTATTAAATACTTACGCAGTTTACGATGAAACCGCTACTTCAGTTGTTATTACCGCTAAGGCAACTACTTATATCACTAAGATAGTTGTAACTACTGATTCTACGATTGTAAACACTCCTGTAACTTCGTTCGAAATTACTTCAAGTTCTGATCTTGAATGCGTTGGCGTTGCTCTAACCCTTTCTGCAAAAGCAGTTCCTGGTAACGCAACCAACAAGTCTGTAAAATGGTCGTCTTCTGATGCTACTATTGCAGATATCGACCTTTACACTGGTAGAGTAACCTTTAAAGATGAAGGCGAAGTAACCTTCACTGCAACCGCATGTGATGGTAGCGGTATTACCGGAACGTTTACTTGTAACCCTGTAAATCCAAAATGGACTGCAATCGAATGGTATACTACCGATAACGATTGGGTAAATGAAGAAGGCGCAGACGGTATTGAAAACTTCAGTTTCGGCGCGTCTACCAATAAGAAGGATATTGACAAATCTTATACGTTTACTAACCTTGCAGGTCAAGAAATTACAACTTCTAAGGGCTTAAAACTTGATAGTAAAGGCGAACTTATCGTTGCTACTACTAAGTCTCAAGCAACCTTAACCGTTATCGTTGGTCCTCACAGCACGTTAGTAACTCCTACTCCAAACGTAACCGACGGCACTACCGTTTTAACTCCTGTAAGCGAAGAAGTTCAAACTGATAACACTATCGTTTACGTATTCGACCTAGCAAAAGCTGGAACGTGGAGAATTACTCGTGGTGGCACTTCGGAATGTAGCCCTATCATTTACGCAAAATGCGAATATGAAACTAGACTTGTAAAGAATACGTTCATTAACTATAAGGGCGGTTCTTACTCAACTCCAGCAGGTTTCGTTGCTTATAACCACAATAACCCAGACGGCGGTTCAAAAGTAGAAACTACCGATGAAGTTACGTTTGATAACGTTACTTACGCTGGCGCTCAATCTAACGGTAACGATAACTGGTTAAAGTTCAACACCGGCGCTACTATTAAGTTCAAAGTAGCAGGCGCATGCTCGGTTAATATTTACTTCTATAACGGTTCAAACAACGCTGAAGTAAAGTTAAACGGCAACGCTGTTACAACCGCTACTGAAACACAAACTACTCACGCTGTTCCATACGTATATGAAATTTCGGAAGCAGGCGAAGTGGTAATCACGGCAGTTTCTAACGGATACCTTGGCGCGTTCGAAGTAGCATACCCTGTTCCTGAAGATAACGAAATTACCGTTGATACTGGTTTAGTATTCCACGGCGATTCAATTACTGGAATGGATAACGTTATTAAGTGGGCAGACAACACTGCGGCTGGTTCTCAAGATAAGTTCACTATTGCAGGTTCAAACTTCTCAAATTCTGGATACTTAGAATTCAAAAATGACGACGTTATTATTTTCGACGTTGAGTTTGATGAAACTTTATACGATGCAGTAGTTACTATTAGTTCTTATAGCGACGTTGCTTCTACCGTAACTCTTGGCGGAACAGCAGTAGATACCGCTAAAGACGAAACTAATTCTTCAGCTAACAATTTCATCTACGTTGCAACTATTTCTCAAAGCGGAACGGTTCAAATCGCTGCAACTGCTTCACAAAATTATCTAAACTACTTAACTATTACGTTTGTAGCTAAAGCATAATTTAACTTTAGGAAGGCTCGAATTTCGAGCCTTCTCTTTTTATGAAATTTATAATATTTAGAGATAAGCCAAATTCGCTTATCTCTTTTTCTTTTTTTGAAAAAGCGTTAAAATTTTATATTTTTCAAAAATGTGCAAAAAATTTAGCAAAATTTGGCTAAAAAAAAGGAAATTGAAAAAGTTTCCGTAATAACTTAATAAAAGGTTTTATTGCGAAAATTTTTAGTTTAATTATTCGATAATAATTAAGGGCTTAAAATATGAAAGATATCACTCTAAAAAAAGAAGAAACGTTTTTATCGCCATACGCTAAAAAGAGCGTTGATACACAAGGTCGGCAAAGGCAAGAAAAACCTTGCCCTATGCGGACTGAGTTTCAACGTGATAGAGATAGAATTATTTACTCTAAAGCGTTTATGCGCCTAAAGAACAAAACTCAAGTTTTCTTTTCTCCAGAAGGCGACCATTATAGAACGCGTCTTACGCATACGCTAGACGTATCTCAAGTGGCTAGATCTATTGCTAGGGCGTTATCGCTTAACGAAGATTTGGCCGAAGCGATAGCACTTGGGCACGATTTAGGGCATACTCCGTTCGGTCATGCCGGCGAGCGTTGTTTAGATAAACTATCTAAGCACGGTTTTAAGCATAACGAACAATCAATTAGAGTTGTTGAAATTTTAGAAAAGGGCGGAAACGGTCTTAACTTAACTTTCGAAGTTAAAGACGGTATTTTAAACCATAAAATGAACGGAAACCCTATCACTTTGGAAGGACAAGCCGTATCTTTAGCCGATAGAATTTCATATATTTCGCACGATATTGACGATGCTATAAGAGCGCAAATTATAACGATAGGCGATCTTCCCAAATCGGCAATAAAGGTTTTCGGTGGCACAACTTCAACGAGAATTAACACCGCGATTTCATCAATCGTTAGAAAAAGCCAAGGTCAAAACTTCGTTAAAATGGAAGATGACGTTTTTGCGGTTTTGAACGAACTTCGTGATTTTATGTTCGCAAACGTTTATAATATGCCGTCGGCTAAACAGGAAGAAGAAATTGCTTTTAATATGATAGAGGCAATGTTCAATTACTATAAGAAAAGTCCTGAAAAACTACCTAAATTTTATCAAGACCGCCTAAACGTTGACGATATTGATAGAGTTTTGAGCGATTATTTATCGTCTATGACCGACCGCTACGCAGTTTGGCTTTTTGAAAACGTATTCGTGCCAAAGAACTTTTATCTAAAGGGCTAAAAAACTTAAAATTGCATATTTTAAGAGTAATGAAATTTTGAAACTAATAAGTGCTTAATAAACGCTAAATATCAAAATAAAACAAAAGAAAAATTCAACGAAAAGGTAACTAAAATGGCATTTCCGAGCGATTTTATTGAACAACTTAAAAGTAAAAACGATATAGTTGAAGTCGTTTCGGCTTATTGTTCGTTAGAAAGGCGCGGAAGTTCGTATTGGGCGTGTTGTCCATTACCTGGGCATATGGAAAAAACACCGTCCTTTTCGGTAAACGTTATAGGTCAATTTTTCAAGTGTTTTGGTTGTGGACGCGGGGGCGACGTTATCACTTTCATAATGGAAATTGAAAGTCTTGACTACGTTGGCGCTATTAGATTTTTAGCAAGTAGAGCTGGGCTAGAAATGCCCGAAGAAAAATTTGTTGATAAAAGCAAAACTGATGAAAAGCGTCGCCAAAAAGAAGCAATTTTAGCCATTTTGAAAGATTCGGCGCATTTTTACGTAGACAACCTTCAAAAACCGCAAGCCGAAAAATACGTTGAATATTTGCTTTCACGTGGGCTTGATAGTAAAACTATTCGCCGTTTTGGTTTAGGCGTTTCGCTAGATTATACTTCCTTGCCAAAATTTTTGCACGAAAAGGGCTATTCCTATCAAGATATGCTAGCCTCTGGCGTAGTAAGTTATAACGAAACGAATAACGAATATACCGATTTTGAAGCCAAAAGAATAACCGTCCCTATCATTGATAACGTAGGCAACGTTATAGCGTTTGGTGGGCGAGTTATTGAAAAAACCGATTTTGCAAAATATAAAAACACTCGAGAAACTCAAGTGTTTATAAAAAATCGTTGTCTTTATAATATCAACCGCTTAAAAGATATAAAACGAAAGCTTGGCGATATTGATTACGTTATTATTGTTGAAGGATATATGGACGTTATTTCGTTAGGGCAAGCAGGTTTTATGAACGTTGTTGCGAGCATGGGAACATCTCTTACCGTTGAGCAAGCAAAACTTTTGTTAAGATACACCAAAAACGTTGTAATTTCTTACGATGGCGACGGCGCTGGGCAAAAAGCGACTATGCGTGGGCTTGAAATTTTGCGTAATGCCGGTTTAAACGTAAAAATTGTTTCTATTCCAGACGGCTTAGACCCTGACGATATGATTAAAAAGCGCGGAAAAGACGCATATCAAGAACTTTTAGATAACGCACTTCCGCTTATTGATTATAAGATAGAAAATTTAAGAAAAAATTACGATTTAACCGATACGAGCGAAAGAAGAAAGTTTACTGAAGAGGCTCTAAAAGTTGTTCGTGAAAGTGAAAAGGATTTCGAGCGCGAAGAACTTTTAAAGCGAATAAGTAAAATAACAAAGTTAACCTATGAGTCGCTTAAACGTGATTTAGAGAAAGGAACTAGCTTAGTTCCAAGCAAAAAAAATAAAGTTGAAGTTGAAACCGAAAGCGATAAAGGGCTTACAAAAGCCGAAAGGTTTTTGCTATGGTCAGGCATATTCTCTAGGCCGTATTTTAGCGCTAAAGACTTAGAAAAACTAACCTTTTCATCTTCAAAACGAACTGATATTGCCGACTACGTTTTAGATACTTTAGAGAACGGAAAAAAGGTTGTTCCATCAACTATGATTGATTATTTAGGGAACGAGTTTATCGACGAAATTAACGCGATTTTTTCCGTTGAAGAAACGGTCAATAAAATTCCGGAAAGAAAGTTTTACGCCGATTGCGTTCGCTTTATCGAAAGGCGAGTTTTGCAAAGCGAAATTGACGAGTTAAAGGCTTTTGCTAGCGAAGGAAGCGAAATTAGTCAACAATTAGAAATATTAAAAATAATTCAACAAAAAACTAAACTATTAAACGCCTTAAAGAAGGAGGAAAATTAATGGCTATCACCGAAGAAAACTTGAAGGAACTTATATTAGATATCGTTGCGGAATATAAGAAAAAAGGTTCTATCGAGAACCAAGTTCTTTTAGATATTCTTGAAAAAAAGGACGTAACCGAAGCGCAATTTCCACAAGTAGTAGAAGCGCTTGAAGAACAAAATATTCGCGTTGAAGAAGACGTTGTTCAAGGTAAAGACTTTTACGAGCAAATAATAAAAGAAATTAGCGTCGGCGACCACGTTAAACTTTACCTTAAAGATATCGGTAAATATCCGCTTTTATCGCTTGAAGAAGAAAAGGCGTTAGCGATTAGAATGGAAGAAGGCGATGAAAAAGCTAAGCAAGAGTTATCTCAAGCAAACTTAAGGCTTGTTGTTAATATCGCTAAAAGATACGTTGGTAGGGGTATGCACTTTTTAGACCTTATTCAAGAAGGAAATTTAGGTCTTATGAAAGCCGTTGAAAAGTTTGATTATCGTCGTGGTTATAAGTTTTCAACCTACGCAACTTGGTGGATTCGCCAAGCAATCACAAGGGCTATTGCCGACCAAGCAAGAACTATAAGAATTCCAGTTCATATGGTTGAAACTATTCATAAACTTGCAAGGGTAACAAGAACCTTATTGCAAGAATTAGGAAGAGACCCAAGCCCGGAAGAAATTGCCGAAAAGATGGGAATTCCTGTTGAAAAGGTTATCGAAATCCAAAAAATCAACCAAGACCCTGTTTCACTAGAAACGCCTATCGGCGAAGAAGAAGATAGCCACCTTGGTGATTTTATTGAAGATGAAAACGCAAAGTCTCCTAGCGATATCGTTTCCTTCCAACTACTTCGTGAACAACTTCTTAGCGTTTTAAACACACTAACTCCAAGAGAAGAAAAGGTTTTACGTTTAAGATACGGCATTGACGATGGAAGACCAAGAACTTTAGAAGAAGTTGGTAGCGCTTTCGATTTAACTAGAGAGCGTATTCGTCAAATTGAAGCAAAGGCTTTAAGAAAATTAAGAAAGCCAAGCACGTTTAAGAAACTTAAAGATTGTTCCGAATAATGACAAAGCGCATTAAAAAAATCGTTTCGCATATTGAGAAATGCCGTGTGTTTGTTGACGTTGGTTGCGATCACGGTTTAGTTTCAAAATACGTTCTAGATAACAATTTAGCAGATAAAGTTATTGCAACCGATATTTCTTCTAAGAGTTTAGATAAAGCAATAAAAAGTATCGATAACGAGCATATAGGCAGGTTTTTTGCTATATGTTGCGATGGTTTTTCTAAAATTTTAGAGCCTATCGACCAAGCGTGTATTGCGGGAATGGGCGGGGTTGAAATTTGCAAGATTTTAACTAACGCTAAATTTTTACCAACTAGGCTTATTTTGCAACCTATGAAAAACGCAAAGGAAGTTAGAAGTTTTTTAACTCAAAAAAACTATCCTATAGTTTGCGATTATCTCTTTTACGATGGCGATAAATTTTACGACGTAATAGTTGCCGATAAAATGAAAACGGCTAAAGACTATTCAGGTTTAGAACTTGAATTTGGTAGAGATAATTTATTAGGAAACCCTGATTTTATAGTTTACCTAACGGGCGAACTTGAAAAGTTGAAAAACGCTAAAGAATTTGTCAAAAGCCAAGAAGAAAATCAAAAACTTGAACAAAAAATCGAACAATATTTAAAGGTTATAAATAATGAAAATAACTGATTTTTACAACTTGTTAGATAAAGAATATCCGTTCGAATTGTCTAAAAAGTTATGCGATGATAAAAACTTTTATGATAATAGCGGAATTTTAGTCGAAACAAATGAAGAAATTACGGGCGCTGTGTTTTGCCTTGATTTAACGAAATCTGCTGTTGATTTTGCTAAAGAGAAAGGTTGCAACCTTATCGTTACGCACCACCCGGTAATTTATTCGCCGATTAAAAAAATAGACGGCGCGCTTTTATACGCTATTCAAAACGAAATGGGGATTATAAGCGCTCACTTAAATTTAGACGTTGCAAAGCGTGGCATTGATTATTATTTTGCTAAAGGGCTTGGCGCAAAAGATTGCAAGATTTTAACGGAACTAGGCTCAAAATGCGGTTATGGAAGAATATTTGAAGTAGATAAAACTTTTAGCGAAATTATAGAAAAAGCGGAAACAGAATTTGCAACGAAAGTTATAGCATACGGCGACAAAGATAAAATAATTAAAAAAGTTGCATCTTTTTGCGGAGCAGGTTTTGAAGAAGGTTTTTCTTCAATTAAAGCCGACTTAATTTGCTCTAGCGATGAAAAACATCATATAATTTTAGAACTGGTAGAGAGCGGAAAATGCGTTTTATGCTTTACTCACTACGCAACCGAAAATTATGGGTTTATGAAGTTATACGAGGACTTTTTAGAAAATAAAGCAATAAAAAATAAAATGAATTTATATTATTTTTGCAATGAAAAAATGTTTTAATTGCAAAGTAAGGAGATAGATATGTTTAAGAAACTTTTAGAGTATCAAGAAGTTGATAAGGGGCTTAAGGTTATAGAAGATAACCTAAGAAAAAGCGAAGATTACCAAAACTATGCAAAGGCAACTCGCTATCTTAAGGGCGCAAACCAAAACAACGAGCAATATGAAGAAAGAGCAAAAGCGCTTTATTCAAATATGCAAGAACTTGAAAAGGCTTACAAACAATTATTAGAAGAGCAAGCCGATTTTGAAGGTGTGAACGAAGCAACCGAAGAGACAACTATTACTTTCTTAAAGAAAAAATCGCAAGAACTTTCCAAAAGATTTTCAACTTTAGAGGCTGAAATTACCAAACTTACCGAAGAGATTAATTCTTTTAACGACCAATATAAAAAGTTCTTAGCAACCGTTAAGAAGATGAAAGAAGTTCGTGAAAATAGCGCGCAAGCCTATAAAGAATTATCTTCTTCCGTTGAAAAAGAAAAACAAGAAATCGTTAAAAAATTAGAGGTAATCGCTAAAGATATTCCCGAGGAATATATGAAGAGATATCTTGAAAAGCGAAAGGACGGTAAGTTCCCTATCGTTTATAAGATAGACGTTTCTAAAAAGGAAGTGCACTGTTCAGCGTGTGGAACGGAACTGTCTTCTTTAGAAGTTGCTAATATGAAACGTGAAAAATTCGGCGAGTGTGAAAACTGCCATAAACTAATTTTAGTTGAAGACTAATCAAAAAAACGAAAAAAAACTAAAATATAATTATCAAAAAAATATAAAAACGGCTTGTCGAATACTTGACAAGCTTTTTTATTTGAGTATAATATCTAGTGTAAAGTAATTTTGCTTTACACCATTAAGGAGTTTTGGTGATTAGGTGAAAGACGTAAACTACGCAAGGCTTTATGAAATTTACGGCGAACTTTTAACTAAAAGGCAACAAGAAGCGGTTGAAATGTATTATTCGCTTGATTTATCGCTTTTAGAGATTGCGTCTATTATGAAAGTGTCGCGCCAAGCCGTGGCGGACTTTTTAAAAAAATCACGCCAAGAGCTTGATAGTTTAGAACAAAAGTTAGGGCTCTTTGCAAAAGAAGTTAAACTTTTAGCGTTTAGCGAAAAACTTGAACCATCGTTAAAGAAAGAACTTAATGAAATTTTGGAGAATTAAATGGCTGTTTTTGCATCGTTAGGCGAAAAACTTAATCACGTTTTTTCAAAGCTTACCAAAAGGGGTAAACTTACCGAGCTTGAAATAAAGCAGGCAATGCGTGAAATCCGTATTGCGCTTTTAGAAGCAGACGTAAACTTAAAAGTCGTTAAAGATTTTATTAATAAAGTTTCCGAAAAGGCGCTAGGGCAAGATATTTTAAAAAGCCTAACCCCAGCGCAACAAGTTATTAAAATAGTAAACGAAGAGTTGGTAGCGTTAATGGGAAGCACTAACTCAAAACTTGAAGTTTCCTCGAAACTCCCAACCGTAATTATGATGTGCGGTTTGCAAGGCGCTGGTAAAACTACGCTATCTGGAAAACTTGCGCTTCACTTAAGAAAGCAAAACAAAAAACCGCTTTTAGTTGCGTGTGATATTTACCGCCCTGCCGCTATTAAGCAGTTGCAAGTGGTAGGAAAATCAATAAACGTTGAAGTTTTTGAAAAGGGAACTCAAAAACCTGTAAAAACGGCTAACGAAGCAATAGAATATGCTAACAAGTTTGGTTACGATACCGTAATTATTGATACGGCTGGTCGATTAGAAATTGACGACGAGCTTATGAAAGAACTCGAAGCCGTAAAAGAAAGCGTAAAGCCTACTGAAATTCTTCTTACCGTTGACTCAATGACAGGTCAAGTTGCCGTTCAAGTTGCCGAAGAGTTTAATAGGCGTCTTGATATAACTGGTGTTGTTTTAACTAAACTTGACGGTGATACTCGTGGTGGTGCGTGCTTATCAATAAAAGCGGTTACCGGCAAACCTATTAAGTTCTGTGGCGTTGGCGAAAAGATGACCGATCTTGAACCTTTCTATCCTGATAGAATGGCGAACAGAATTTTAGGTATGGGCGACGTTTTATCTCTTATCGAAAAGGCTCAAGAAGCAGTTAGCGAGGAGCAGGCCAAGAAGATGGAGAAAAAACTTCGTGAAAACGCTTTTGACCTTAACGATTATCTTGAACAAATAGATATGGTTAAGAAAATGGGTGGCGCTAGTGGGCTTTTAGCCATGATGCCGGGCGTTAGTAAACTCAAAATCAAAGAAAGCGATATTGATGAAAACGGTATGTATAGAATGAAAGCAATTATTCAGTCTATGACCGAAAAGGAAAGAAAAGACCCGTCAATTTTGAACTATTCAAGAAAAATGAGAATTGCAAAAGGTAGCGGTTCATCACTTCAAGAAATAAATAAATTGCTTAAAGGCTTTGAACAAACTAAGGTTATGATTAAGCAAATGAAAGGTGGAAAAAAACTTCCATTCAAATTCTAAAAACATAAAAACTAGGCTATAGGTCGATTAAACGGTATTTTTAGAAAAAAATCAAAATAAAAAAATAAAAATAAAATAAAAAATTAAACGTTTTACGGAGGTAAACAAAAATGGCAGTAAAAATGAGATTAACAAGAATGGGCGACAAGAAATCACCTTTCTATCGTATCGTTGTAGTTGATTCAAGAGTAGCAAGAGATGGTAAGTATATCGAGAAAATCGGTCATTACAATCCTATTTCTAATCCAGCGGAAGTTGTTATCGATGCAGATAAGGCTAAAGCATGGCTTGCTAAAGGCGTTCAACCAACTGAAACAGTTCGTTCACTTCTTTTAAATCAAGGTATCATTGAAAAACCTACTAAACTTTCTCCTGCAAAGACTAATCCAAAAAAGAAGAAAGACTAATAAGGAGGCGCTAGATGTTAGACCTTATTAAATATATTGTTTTGCAGTTTGCCGAGCATAAAGACGACGTTGAGTTTATTCAAGAAGACAACGGCGAAATCGTAAACGTAACGGTTGTTTTATGCCCTGAAGATATGGGTAAGGTTATCGGCAGGCAAGGTAAAATCGCTAAAGCTTTAAGAACTATCGTAAAGTCAGTTGCGGTTAAAGAAGGCAAAAAATACAATATTGAGATTAAAGAAAAGGGAGAAATTGCATAATTTCTCTTTTTTATTAGTGCTATGAAAATTTTAATTGGAAAAGTATTAAAACCACAAGGCATAAACGGTGAGTTGAAAATTTCTAATCTCACCGATGGTTTTGATGCCGTAAAAGATATTGAGAACGTTTATATTGACGGCATTGAATATAAGGTTTTAGATTTAGGCGTTCGTGATAACGCAATTTTCTTATTTATTCGCGGTGTTTTTGATAGAAATCAAGCCGAAACCTTTAGAGGCAAAGAAGTTTATTGTGAAAGAGAAGAAATCAATAAAAAAGAAGACGCTTTCTTTATCGAAGATATTATCGGCTGTGAAATTTTTCTATCTAGCGGAAAGAGAATGGGCGTTGTTAAAGACGTTCAAAAATCTAACGTTGATTTATTCGTTTTTGATACTGAAGAAGGCGAAGCGGTTTTACCGTTTTTGAAAGATTTGCAAGCCGATATTGATATTGAAAACAAAAAAATCACGTTAAACGCTAAACGCTTTACCGAAGTTGTTTTGTATAGGGGGAATAATGAGAATTGATATTTTAACGCTTTTCCCAGAAATGTTTACTCCCCTTCAAAATAGTATTATAGGAAGGGCGGTAAAATCTGGGAAGGTTGAAATCGTCGTTACCGATATTCGTGATTATGCTCTTGATAAGCACAAACGTTGCGACGATTATCCGTTTGGCGGTGGCGCAGGCATGCTTATGATGCCAGAGCCTATTGCAAATGCGGTTGAAGCCGTTGATAAAAATCACGAAGCAAGGCGAATTTATATGTCGCCAAAAGGCAAAACCTTTTCGCAAAAAGACGTTCCAACCCTTCTAAGTTACGATAGAATTTTGCTTTTATGCGGTCATTATGAAGGCGTTGACCAACGCGTTTTAGACCTTTATTTTGATGAAGAACTCTCTATCGGTGATTACGTTTTAACTGGCGGAGAACTTCCTGCGATGGTAATAACCGATGCAGTTTGTCGCTACGTTGACGGCGTTTTATCTAAAGACTCACTATCGAGCGAAACGTTCACGAACGATCTTTTAGAATACCCACAATACACTCGTCCGCAAGTTTTTAAGGGCGTTAAAGTGCCTGACGTTTTGGTGTCTGGCAATCATGCGGAAGTAGATAAATGGCGCAAGGAAAAAAGCCTTGAACTAACGAATAAGAAACGCCCTGATTTAACAAAAAAACAAGGTTAGAGAAAATTATGCAACCTATTCAATGGTTTCCTGGTCATATGACCAAAGCAATGCGAATGATGGAAGAAAACCTAAAACTTTGCGACGGAGCGATTGTCGTTCTAGACGCAAGGTGCGCTTTTGCTTGCATAAATAAAAAATTGATAGGGCTTTTTAACAACAAACCAACCCTTTACGTAGTCAATAAAACCGACCTTGTTGAAAGCCAAGATTTATCTAAAGTAGTAAACGCATTAAAAGAAAAAAACTTAAAAGTTTTGCCTATCGTTGGAACTAATCAAAAAGATGCGAAGTCGGTCTATACGGCGGTTATCGATAGTTTAAGCGAAAAAATTCAAGCAAAAAAAGAGCGTGGAATTAACAAAACTATTCGCATTATGGTCTGTGGCGTGCCTAATACAGGAAAGTCAACGATTATTAATTCGTTAGCAGGCAAAAAGCAAGCGCAAACTGGTGATAAAGCAGGCGTTACGAAAGGCAAACAATGGATAAAACTTCCTTACTTTGAACTTTTAGATACCCCCGGAACTATGCCACCTAGTTTTGACTCGCAAGAAATCGCTATGCATTTAGCATACGTTGGTAGCATAAACGATAATATTTTAGATATTGATACTCTTTGCTTAAATTTCATTGAAGAAATGATAGCAATAGGTTATGGCGAAAACTTAGCGCTAAGATACAAAATTGATATTAGCGGAACACCGCTTGAAGTTTACGAAAAAATTTGCAAAGCAAGGGGCTTTGTTCTTCGTGGTAACGAATACGACTATTCGCGTTGCTCAAAAGCGGTATTCGATGATTTTAGAAAGGGAAGGCTTGGTAAAATTTGCCTTGAAACGAAATGGATAAACTAATAGAAAAACTTGTTTTTGAAAGAGAATTAGAATGCGCTGGAAAACTTATAATTGCAGGCGTTGACGAAGTGGGTAGAGGTCCACTATGTGGTCCGGTCGTTTGCGCAGCGGTAGTTATGCCACTTTGTGAAGATAAACTAATCGTTGGCGTTGACGATTCTAAGAAACTTAGCGAAAAGAAAAGAAAACTACTAAACGAAAAGATTTTAGAAACGGCAATAGATTATAAAATTTGTGAAGTTGGACCAGAGAGAATTGACGAAATAAATATTTTAAACGCTACTATTGAATGTATGCAAAAATGCGTTGACGGATTAAAAGTGAAAATAGACGCTCTTTTAGTTGACGCCGTTAAACACGATTTTGGCATTTACACTAAGTCGATAATAAAGGGTGATGCTAAGAGTTATTCTATAGGTTGCGCATCAATTATTGCTAAAGTTTATCGTGATACGCTTATGGAAGAATATGCAAAAACCTATCCTGAATACGGTTTTGAAAAGCATAAAGGCTACGGAACGAAACAACATATTGAAGCGTTAAAAACTTATGGTACAACCCCAATTCACAGAAAAACCTTTATTAAAAATTTTGTAAAATAAGCGTTTAATCGACTTATAGGGACACTTTTTAATAAATTTTGTAAAAAGTTAAGGAATTTTATGATAATATCGGTAGCAACTGCGTCAGGCGTTGAGGCGGTAACAAAGCGTGAACTTGAGCGTTTTGGAATTGAAAACGCGCCTGCAATAAACGGAAGAATTAGGTTTGAAGGCGACTATGAAACGGTTGCAAAGTTAAACTTAAATTTAACGACGGCAAGTAGAGTTTTTATCGAACTTGCTAGTTTTAAGTGCGCCGATTTTGATACGCTCTTTGACGCAGTTAGTTCAATAAACTGGGAAGATATAATTTCTAAAAACGGAAAAATTATAGTCGAAGCAAAACTCGTTATGAGTAAACTTCACGCGGTTTCGGCTACGCAATCAATAGTAAAGAAAGCAATTTGCGAAAGGCTTAAAAAGGCTTATAAAACTAATTTGTTATTAGAGAACGCAGAAAGATATATTATCGAAGTTTCTATTTTGAAAGATTATGCGGTAATATCTCTTAACACGACTGGCGAAGGACTCCATAGGCGTGGTTATAGGAAACTCGTTGGCAACGCTCAACTTAAAGAAAATATTGCAAGCGCTATGATAGATTTATCAGTTTGGAATCGAGAAAGACCGTTTGCCGATTTGTTTTGCGGAACTGGAACTATTGCAATAGAGGCTGCTTTAAAAGCAAAAGGTATGCCTTGCGGTGCGTTTCGTGATTTTGATTTTTTACATTTCAAAGGCGTTCAAAAAAATTGCTTTGAAAACCTTAAAAGTGTGGCTATAAGTTCGTTAAACGACAAAATTCCCTATAAAATTCACGCAAGCGATATTGATGAAACGCAGTTAAAACTTGCTAAAATGCACGCAAAACTTGCCGGCGTTAGCGATATGATTGAGTTTAAAGTTTTAGATATGAAAGACTTCTCTTCCCCATTAAAGCGTGGCGTTGTTATTTCTAACCCACCTTACGGCGAAAGATTGAGCGATAGAAGAGATATTGAAAGGCTTTATAGAACGCTAGGGAGAGTTGCCGCTACAAACGATGATTGGTGTTTTTATACTCTAACTCCAGTTACCGATTTTGAACAACTTTTTGGAAAGAAAGCCGATAAGAAGAGAAAACTTTACAACGGAAAAATAGAGTGTTTTTACTACACGCATTTAGCAAAACTTAAAAAATAATTTTAAGCCACGTTTTGTGGCTTTTTTTTTGAATAAGTCTGAAAAATACAAAAAATTTGCAATCATCTATTTCAAAAAAATAAGTTAAAAAATTTAGGTGAACGTTTGGTTAAACTTCGCGCGTATTAACTAAAGTATGTCGCACGCAAAAAATATGAAAAATTTGGCAAATTTGTGTTGACTTAAACTGCTCGTTAGGGTATAATATTAAAGGCTTAAACGGAATTTTATTAAAAGTTTGCGTTTTTTGCAAAAAATTTTATTGTTTTAGAAAAATTTTAACCATTTTTTAGGAGGTTTTATGAAATACATTTATCTTTTCAGTGAAGGTAACGGCTCAATGCGTGAACTTCTCGGCGGTAAGGGCGCAAACCTTGCAGAAATGACGAGAATTGGTTTACCTGTTCCACAAGGTTTTACCATTTCTACCGAGGCTTGCACTAAGTATTACGACGACGGAAAGAAAATTAGTGATGAAATCAAGCAAGAAATTATGGAAAACATTGAAAAGCTTGAAAAAATCACCGGCAAAAAGTTTGGCGACGTAAATAATCCGCTACTAGTTTCAGTTCGTTCGGGCGCAAGAGCGTCAATGCCTGGTATGATGGATACCATCTTAAACCTAGGTATCAATGAAGACGTTGTTAAGGTTTTGGCTGAAAAGTCTGGTAACGCTAGATGGGCTTACGATTGTTACAGAAGATTTATTCAAATGTATTCTGACGTAGTAATGGAAGTTGGTAAGAAATATTTTGAAGAACTTATCGACAAAATGAAAGCTGAAAAAGGCGTTAAGAACGACGTTGATTTAACTGCTGACGATTTAAAGGAACTTGCCGCTCAATTTAAGGCAGAATATAAAAAGGCAAAGGGTGTTGACTTCCCTTCTGATGCAAAGGAACAATTATTCGGCGCAGTAGAAGCAGTATTTAGAAGTTGGGATAACCCTCGCGCTAACATTTACAGAATGGATCACGATATTCCTTATAGCTGGGGAACTGCAGTAAACGTTCAAATGATGGCTTTTGGTAACATGGGCGATGATTGTGGAACGGGCGTTGCGTTTACTCGTAATCCTGCAACCGGTGAAAAAGGTCTTATGGGCGAATTCTTAATGAACGCTCAAGGTGAAGACGTTGTTGCTGGTGTTAGAACTCCAATGCCTATTTCTAAAATGGCGGAAGTTCTTCCTGAAGTTTACGAACAATTCTTAAAGATTTGCGCAACTTTAGAAGATCACTATAGAGATATGCAAGATATGGAATTTACCATTGAACAAGGTAAACTCTTTATGCTTCAAACCAGAAATGGTAAGAGAACTGCAGCTGCGGCTATTCGTATTGCGTGCGATCTTATCGACGAAGGTATGATTACTGAAGAACAAGCGCTTATGCAAATTGACGCTAAGTCTTTAGATATGCTACTTCACCCAACATTCGATGCAAAAGACTTAAAGCAAGCAGATAAAGATAGTTATCTTGAATCTGGTATTGCCGCAAGCCCTGGCGCAGCAGCAGGTAAATTAGTATTTACCTCTGAAGACGCTGTTATCGAAGGAAAGAAAGGCGAAAAGGTTATTTTAGCAAGACTTGAAACTTCTCCAGAAGATATCGAAGGTATGAAATACGCTCAAGGTATTTTAACCGTTCGTGGTGGACAAACTTCTCACGCAGCCGTTGTTGCTCGTGGTATGGGAACTTGTTGCGTATCTGGTTGCGATAAGATCAATATGCATAGCGACGAGAAATATTTTGAACTTTGCGGAAAGACTTTCCGTGAAGGCGATGAAATTTCTCTCGACGGCTCTACCGGTAAGATTTACGGCAGACTTATCAAAACCGTTCCTGCTGATCCTAATAGCGGATACTTTGGTAGAATTATGAAACTTGCCGATAAGTATAAGGCTATAGGCGTAAGAACTAACGCAGATACTCCGGAAGATGCTATTAGAGCAGCTGAACTTGGCGCTCAAGGTATTGGCTTATGCAGAACCGAGCATATGTTCTTTGGCGAAGGCAGAATTGATAAATTCCGTGAAATGATTTGCGCTGAAACTAAAAAAGAGCGTGAAAAAGCGTTAAATGCAATCGAACCTATGCAACAAAAGGACTTCGAAGGCATTATGGAAGCTTTAGGCGGTTACCCTGTAACCATTAGATTCTTAGATCCACCACTTCACGAATTCGTTCCAACCACCGAAAAAGAAATTAAACTTTTAGCAGAAGCTCAAGGTAAGTCTGTTCAAAAGATTAAAGATATTATCAAAGGTTTACACGAATCTAACCCAATGATGGGTCACCGTGGTTGCCGTTTGACCGTTACTTACCCTGAAATTGCAGTAATGCAAACTAAGGCGGTTATTAAGGCTGCAATCAACGTTCAAAAACGCCATGCTGACTGGAAAGTTGTTCCTGAAATTATGATTCCGCACGTTGGCGAATTAAAAGAATTCAATTTCTGCAAAAAGATAGTTGTTGAAACTGCTGATGCTTGCATTAAAGAATCAGGCGTAAACATTGAATATTCAGTTGGAACAATGATTGAAATTCCAAGAGCAGCGTTAACTGCAGACGAAATTGCAAAAGAAGCGGAATTCTTCTGCTTTGGTACTAACGACTTAACTCAAATGACTTTCGGTTTCTCTCGTGATGACGCTGGTAAGTTCTTACCAAGTTATTATGGTTCAAAGATTTACGAATTCGATCCGTTTGCTCGTTTAGACACGGTAGGCGTTGGTAAACTTATGGAAACTGCAACCAAACTTGGTCATAGCGTAAGAAAAGATATTCACTGCGGTATTTGTGGCGAACACGGTGGCGATCCTTCGTCAATCGAATTCTGCCATAAGATCGGCTTAGACTACGTTTCTTGCTCACCATTTAGAGTTCCAATCGCTAGACTATCTGCCGCTCAGGCGAACATCCGCAATCCTAGGGGCTAAGATTTAGCCTGAAAAAGCGGTAAAAATTCAATTTTTAATTAAAAAATAAAGTTTTAGTAGTCATTCTTCTCGGAGAGAGTGACTACTTTTTTCTCTTAAAAATCTCTTGCAAAGCCAAAAATCAGTCAAATAAAGTTATATTCCACTTAAGTTGAACACTTTGTTTTTGATATTATATATGGTATAATATAAGTGTAAATAAATTCAAAAAGTTATGTTCGTTTATGTGTGGTAGCCTCATATTTTCTCGAAAATAGCAAGAGAAGTAGTAGGGATATATAAATAGGAATTTGTTTGTTTCTCAAAAAGATAATCATAAGTTTGTATATTATGGAAGATAGAATTACGTGCGAAGTAAAAGAAGCGAGTCAGGAAAACGTAGAAGTTTCTTGTTCAAGGGATGGGTCTTTAGAAACGTGGTATGGTTTATATGGTTCGTGGATTGATAAAAAGCATTGTGTTGGATATTGTAAATTTCACAAATGCTATATGACGTTTAAGCAAATTAAAAAGAAACAATGTTTACAAAAACAGTGCGGAGCGTTAGAAAGGCTACCGCATCAATTCTGGAAACAACGTGAAATAAAAAAGCAAAAGAAAAAGGATAAGAAGAATATTTGAGTATTCGCATTACATAGATAAAAACAATGTAATAATCTATAAACTTTCACAAAAAGGTCAAACGGCTCAAAAGGGCGTTTTAAGCATAGGGTGAAATTTTGTTATCTCAATTTTTAAAATTTGACGGTCAAACGTGGCAAATTTCGTTGTTTTTTATCTTTTTGTAAATTAAAAAAACTTATTTGAATTTTGCTATTAAATTAGTGTAAAAACGGCGTTAATCGACTTATAGAGTGGCTTTTTGTTAAATTTAGGCTAGGAATTATCAAAAAAATTCTATAATTTTGGAACGTTTTTAATTTGCTTTATATTTCCCTAAAAACTCATAGCGAAGAACGTTTTAAATTTATTTACAAAATTTAATTTTTTCAAACTTAATTTAATTTTTTGAAACTTTTTATTGACAAAGTTAAATTGTTATGATATAACAATAAAAATCTACTGCTGAAAAACAAAAAAAGGAGTAACTAAAAATGGCAACCTTTATTAACGATCCTTCACACACCTTTAGCGAATATTTGCTAATTCCCGGCTATTCTTCAAAAGAGTGTGTTCCTGCAAACGTAAGTTTAAAAACTCCGCTTGTAAAATTCAAAAAAGGCGAAGAACCTGCAATTTCTCTTAACGTTCCAATGGTATCGGCAATAATGCAATCGGTATCGGGCGATAGGCTTGCAGTGGCCCTTGCCGGCGAAGGCGGTGTTTCGTTCATCTACGGCGCTCAAACTATTGAGGACGAGGCTAATATGGTTAAGCGCGTAAAGGCTCACAAAGCAGGTTTTGTTAAGAGCGATTCGAATATCCGTCCTGACCAAACTTTAGCAGACGTTATTTACCTTAAGGAAAAAACTGGTCACTCAACCGTTGCCGTAACTGACGACGGAACAAGCGAAGGTAAACTTTTAGGTATCGTAACTGGTAGAGATTACAGAGTTAGCCGTATGGCTCCAACTATGCTTGTTAAAGACTTTATGACGCCTTTAAAAGACCTTGTAACCGCACCTGAAGGAACTACGTTAAAAGAAGCGAACGATATTATTTGGGATAACAAGTTAAACTCTTTACCTATCGTATCGAAAGACGGTAAACTTTGCCATTTTGTTTTCCGTAAAGACTACGATAATCACAAAAACAATCCAAACGAACTTTTAGATAAGAAAAAACGCTACGTTGTTGGCGCTGGTATTAACACTCGCGACTACGAAGAAAGAGTTCCTGCTTTAGTTGAAGCAGGGGCTGACGTATTGTGCATCGACTCATCCGAAGGTTTTTCGGAATGGCAAAAAATCACAATCGAGTGGATTCGCAAAAAGTATGGCGAT
Organism: Christensenellaceae bacterium; assembly: GCA_045586885.1. Lineage (GTDB taxonomy): Bacteria > Bacillota > Clostridia > Christensenellales > Borkfalkiaceae > UBA4636. Next base: position 3,930 of record JAZNBE010000005.1, on the reverse strand, counting down.
AAAGTAAAAGTTGGCGCAGGTAACGTAGTTGACGCTGCAGGCTTTAACTTCCTTGCTGATTGCGGAGCGGACTTTATTAAAGTTGGTATCGGCGGTGGTTCGATTTGTATCACTCGTGAAACTAAGGGTATTGGGCGCGGTCAAGCAACGGCGCTTATAGACGTATGCAAGGCAAGAGATGAATATTTTGAAAAGCACGGCGTTTATATTCCAGTTTGTTCCGACGGCGGTATCGTTTACGACCACCATATAACTTTAGCGTTAGCAATGGGCGCGGATTTCATTATGCTTGGAAGATATTTCGCGCGTTTTGACGAAAGCCCAACGCAAAAAGTAATTATCGGCGGTAACTATTTCAAAGAATACTGGGGCGAAGGCAGTAACCGCGCTAGAAACTGGCACCGTTACGATCTTGGCGGAGATAAGAAATTATCTTTCGAAGAAGGCGTGGATTCTTACGTTCCATACGCAGGACCTTTAAAAGATAACCTTGCGGTAACGTTGAGTAAAGTTAAATCAACAATGTGTAACTGTGGCGCTTTAAGCATAAAAGAACTTCAAGAAAAGGCAATTTTAACATTAGTTTCTGCAACTAGCATTATTGAAGGCGGTGCGCACGACGTTATTCAAAAAGAGAAAGCAAGCACCATTAAAAGTTAAATAAAACAAAAACGCATTGACTTCAATGCGTTTTTTTTGCGCTAAAAAATTGATTTGAAAAAGGAAGGAACAATGCTACTTCTCAACAATAATATATAATTATTTTTAACGGAAATTTTAGTGGATAACGTTGATAACTTTTAAAAATTTTTTTGGCAAAAAAAGGTAAAAAAACTGCAAAATTAAAAAAGCAAATAAAAAAGTTAAATATTAGGAAAAAATTGTCGATTTACGGCTAAATGTTTGTTGACAAATAAAGAAATTGCCGTTATAATTTTAATGTGTTATTTATTACGAATAAATAATTTCCGCAACTGACGGATAATCGTGGAAACCACGGGGGAGCGGAAGTTTAGTCGAAAAGGCTTATAAAAGATATCTTTTTCATCGTCCGTCTGGGTGCGTTTCTCAAATTTTAATGGGGGACTGCACCTTTTTATATTTTTTAGCAATTTTTTTGAAAATTTCTAGTAAATTTAATTTCTTCAAGGAGTTTTATTATGGCAAAAAAAGTTGGAATAGTTATGGGTTCTGATAGCGACCTTCCTATCGTTCAAAAGGCGATTGATTGTTTGAAAAGTTTTGGCGTTGAATACGAAGTTCACGTTTACTCTGCGCATAGAACGCCAGTAGAAGCAACTTGTTTTGCCGAAAACGCTAAAAACAACGGTTTTGGCGTGTTGATTTGCGCGGCTGGTATGGCGGCTCATTTAGCCGGAGTCGTTGCATCGAAAACTACTCTTCCTGTTATAGGTATTCCTTGCAAAGGTCCTGTCCTTGACGGTATGGACGCGCTACTTGCTACCGTTCAAATGCCAAGCGGTGTTCCTGTTGCAACGGTTGCTATTAACGGCGCGTATAATTCTGCGCTATTAGCAATTCAAATGCTAGCCATTGAAGATGAAACTCTTAGCAAGAAATTAGAAGATAAAAAGCAAGCCGACAGGCTTTTAGTTTTGGAAAAATCTAAAGCGGTTGAAGAACAATTTAACGGTTAGTTTTTTAAGGCTAAAGTTACAAAAAAATTAAAAGATTAAAAAAGAAATTATTGGTTGACCTCGAAAAAGCCAACCCACAATATATTTATTTTTCGGAGGATAAATTTTATGGCAAAATCACTCGTTTACACTGCTAAGACAAAAGACGTATTCGCACTCGATAACGATAACTATCTTTTGAAGTTCAAAGATGATTGCACTGGAAAAGACGGTGTGTTCGATCCGGGCGAAAACTCGGTAGGCTTAACTATTGACGGCGTTGGCGACGTTAACTTAAGAATGTCTATTTACTTTTTTGAAAAGGTAAACCAAGCGGGAATTAAAACCCACTTTGTTTCGGCTGACTTAAAAGATACGACTATGGAAGTTTTACCTGCAAAAGTTTTCGGTAAAGGCTTAGAAGTTATTTGCCGTCATAAAGCGGTAGGAAGTTTCTTTAGAAGATATAGCGATTATATTGAAGAAGGCGCAGATTTACCTGCATACGTTGAATTTACTTTCAAGAACGACGCAAAGGGCGACCCACTAGTTACTAAAGACGGTTTAGTTGACCTTAAGGTAATGACTGAAAAGCAATATGAAGATATCAAAGAAATGACTCAAAAGATTACTCAAATCGTAGCGGATGATTTAAAGGAAAAGGGTTTAATTTTATACGATATCAAGTTTGAATTTGGTTACGCTCCAAACGGCGACGTAATGCTAATTGATGAAATTGCATCGGGCAATATGCGTGTTTACAAAGATGGAAAGTATATTGACCCTATGACTTTATCTAAACTATTCTTTGCGTAATTTAAGGAGAAAATAATGGGTGGCTATTTTGCTATAACTTCAAAGCGTGATTGTATTCCTGACGTGTTTTTTGGGACTGACTACCACTCTCACTTAGGAACGAAAAGAGCCGGTATGGCATCGTATGATGAAACTATCGGCATGCAGAGAGTTATTCACAATATTCAAAACTCCCCTTTTAGAACCAAGTTTGAAAAGATTTTTGAAGAAATGAAAGGTTGCGCGGCAATCGGTTGCATAAGCGACGGAGAGCCTCAACCTTTGATTATTCGCTCAAGGCTTGGATCATACGCAATTAGCGTAATAGGCGTAATAAACAACGCCAAAGAACTTACCGAAAAATACCTAAACCTTCCCGGTTCGCACTTTGACGCGATGACCGGTGGCGCGGTAAATATGGTAGAACTAGTTTCCGCTCTCATTAGCGAAAAGAAGAGTTTTTTAGAAGGCATCAAGTTTGCTCAAAACCAAATTGAAGGCACTGCCGCCATCATTATTTTGAGAGAAGGCGGAAAGATAATTTGCGCTAGAGATAAACTTGGACGCTTGCCTATGATAATAGGAAAAAGCAAAACTGGGCACTGTGTTGCTTTTGAATCTTTCGCGTTTAGAAAACTTGGGTTTAAGGACGTTCTAGAACTAGGCCCCGGCGAAATCGTTGAAATTTCGCCTGATGAAATTACCGAACTTTCTCCGCCTAGAAAGAAGATGAAAATTTGTTCTTTCTTATGGTCGTATTACGGCTACCCTACTGCAACTTACGAAGGCGTAAACGTAGAGATTATGCGTTGTAGAAACGGTGAACTTTTAGCCGAAAAAGATATAAAAAGCGGAATTATTGATAAAATCGACTACGTTAGCGGTGTTCCGGATTCTGGCACTCCGCACGCAATAGGCTATGCAAATAGAAGTCATAAAACGTTTGCTCGCCCTTACATTAAATACACGCCGACTTGGTCAAGGAGTTTTACTCCTTCAAAGCAATCGGAAAGAACCAAAGTTGCGCAAATGAAACAAATACCCGTTCTTGAACTGATTAAGGGAAAAAACCTTTTATTCGTTGACGATTCAATCGTTCGTGGAACGCAGTTAAAAGAAACGGTAGATTTCTTATACCAAAACGGCGCAAAGTCGGTGCATATGCGCTCTGCGTGTCCGCCTATAATGTTCGGTTGCAAATACTTAAACTTCACTAGAGCCACTAGCGATATGGAACTTATCACAAGGCGCGTTATAATGGAACTAGAGGGTGAAGAAGGCTTTAATCATTTAGAAGAATATGCTAATTCATCAACGGAAAGGGGTAAAAAACTTCGTGAACAAATTTGCTCAACCTTGCACTTTGATTCGCTTGAATTCCAGTCGTTAGACGATTTAATTAAGGCAATAGGTCTTCCTAAATGCAAACTTTGCACTTACTGTTGGAACGGAAAAGAATAAGAAGTCGGATCGTAGCCATGTCGTTCTGTGAGCCAAG
>JAZNBE010000004.1:0-3471 GCA_045586885.1 Christensenellaceae bacterium | reverse complement strand
AAATTTGGTTGACAAAAGAATAAAATTCAAGTAAAATCAACCTTGCTTTATAAAAATAAATTAGGCAAAACGCCTTTGGAGAAGAAATATGAAAAGAACTTATCAACCTAAAAAAAGACAAAGAAGTAAAGTTCACGGCTTTAGAAAAAGAATGTCAACTAAAAACGGAAGAAACGTTTTAAAGAGAAGAAGAGCAAAAGGTCGTCATAAACTTTCTGCTTAATTTAAAATTTCTTATTTTTTAAGTTTATTAACTTTAAGTTTTGAGTTTAGTGGATAACAAATTAAAAAGACAGCAAGATTTCGACCTTGTTTTTAATAAAGGAAAACGCGCATATTCTAGTTGCCTTTCTATTTTTTATTATAAAATAAAGAAAGGTCCAACAAAGTTAGGTATTTCTATTAGTAAAAAACACGGTAATGCGGTTGTTAGAAACAGAATTAAAAGATTGTTAAGGGCAGTTTATTTTCCTATTATTCCAAAAATTAAACAAAGTTATTTTATTGTTTTTCTGCCAAAAGTTAAAGAGAATAACGAATATTCGTTTAGCGAGTTTTCTAAAGCGGTCGAATATCTTTTGAAAAAAGAAAATCTTATTATAGAAAATGATGAAAAAGTTGTTAGTTTGGCTGATTAAAGGTTATAAAAAATTTATATCACCCTTAATTCCCAATAGGTGTGTTTTTACACCCTCTTGCTCATCTTATGCGCTCCAAGCGCTATATAAACATTCGTTTGTTTACGCTACGTTTTTAATTTCTAAAAGGCTTTTAAGGTGTAATCCTTTATCTAGCGGTGGTTTTGACCCCGTTCCCGATAAAAAAAGCGTAGTTAAATGGCTTTTATAATAATATTATGGTTTTCTATTCTTTTTTGCGGTCTTTTTACGACCGCTTTTATTTTTTTAAACATTATAAGGGGAATTTATGACCACACTTCTTACTACTAACATACAAATTTTTGAAGGCTTTGGTATGCCTTTCGAACTTAACTGGCTTGCTAAAATTATTCAATTTATTATTGAAAGTTTTGGTAGCATTGGGCTTGGTATTATTATGTTTACTCTCGCCCTTAAACTTTTAACGCTTCCGCTTGATATTTATTCGAGAATTTCTACCAAGAAAAACTCGCTTAAAATGAAAAAGATGAAGCCGGAACTTGAAAAACTTCAACGTCAATACGCTAATAACCAAGCGCTTTATTCTCAAAAAATGCAAGCAATTTATAAGAAGAACGGCTATTCTATGATGTCTTCTTGCTTACCTATGCTTGTAACGGTAGTTTTATTTATCGTCGTTATTACTCAGTTTAACAACTATTCTTACTACACTTCTTTATCGATTTTGAACGGAATGAGCGAAAGTTACACTCAAGCAATCGTTCAATATGACGATAGTATTGTTGTTAAAGAAAAAGACGAAAACGGTAAAGTTTATAATTGTTACGTAAACGAAATTAACGCTTTTAACGACGAATATTTCAATATATTAAAGGAAAACGGCGTAACTCAAACAGTATCTTCCGAAAATAGTAACGTAGGTGTTTATCAAATCGATACCGTTGATAATTTAGGAAAAATCGTTAAAAGTCTTTCAGAAAAAGGCTTTAAAACCGTTAAAATTGGCGAAAATGAAGACTTAATTTTTAACGCGGAAACAAATAGTTATTCTTGCAATCTTTCAAAATATGCCGAAGGTATTAGCGAAGAACAAGTTAAAAACGATTTATTGAATAAAGTCGTAACTTATACGTTAGAAGGCTTTGTTGAATCTACTATTTTAAACGACGCAAGAGAGGCTTCTAAAGAATATTACGACTCTAATAAAACAAACTTTCTATGGGTTAAAAATATTTGGATGCCTGACCTTCCTTGGAAACACCCTATTCCTGAAAAGTTTTCCGACTATGACTTTTACGCTAAACTAAACGTAACTTCAGCCGAGGCTATGGAAGAGCAGTTCCAAGAAATTACCGCCTCTTTACAAGACCAAAAAGACGCCCCTAACGGCTATTTGATTTTAGTTATCTTATCTATTGCGGTAATGCTTGCATCACAATTTATTTCGATGAGAAGTCAAAAAGAAATGAACGAACTCTCTACAGTTGACGGTAAGGCAAACCAAAGTTCTAAGATGATGATGTGGATGATGCCTATTATGTTCGGTGTGTTCGCGTTTATTTATAACTCTTCGTTCTCAATCTATATGATAGTAAGTTCGCTTTTATCTACCATTTCAACTATGATTATTAACTTCTTCGTTGAGAAAAAGTTTAATAAAGAAGTGGAAGAAGAACTAGCAACTAGAGATAAGCGTTTTAGAAAATAAGGAGATTTTATTTATGAATAATGAATTTACGGCAAAAACCGTTGAAGATGCTATAAACCTTGGCTTAAAAACTTTAGAAATTAGCCTAGAACAAGCCGAAATTACCGTAATTGAAGAAGGCTCTAAAGGTTTTCTTGGTATGGGCGCAAAACCCGCTAGAGTTTTAGTTTCTAAAAAGAAAACCGAGCAAGATAAAGTAGTTGAATTTTTAGACGGGCTTTTTGAACTTATTAAAGTTCCTACCACTATCGACGTTTCTATCGGTAAAGAAGATAAAATCGTTTTCAACCTAACCACTATCGATTCTTCGAGCCTAATCGGCTACCGTGGCGAAATTTTAGATTCTATTCAAACCCTTGCCTCCGCTGTTTATAACACCGAAAAGGAAGAATATTCTCGCATCGTTGTTGATTGCGAAAATTACCGCGAAAAAAGAGAACAAACTCTTATTTCTTTAGCGCAAAAACTTGCTAACAAAGCAATTAAGCAAAGAAGAAAATTAACCCTAGAACCAATGAATCCGTTCGAAAGAAGAATTATTCACTCGGCGCTTGCTGATTTTGAAGGCGTTAAAACGGTAAGCGAAGGTAAAGAGCCTAATAGATATATTGCTATTATTCCAGACGGCTACGATGAAAATGCTCACAAAAAAAGAGATTTCAAAAAAGGCGGTAAAAACTTCGATAAAAAGCCTTACGGCAAGAAGTTTAACGATAAAGGAAAAGACGTAAAACCATCTACCCCACAAAAGAAAACTGGTTTTGGTGGCGGTGTGTTCCTTGGCAACAGTTTAAAGGATAATAATAACGACTAATAGAAATCAAAAAAGAACTCGAAAAATCGAGTTCTTTTTTTAATTTTTTTTAAAAGTTTGTCAATAGGTCATTTAACGCTTAATTTTAACAAAAAATTTAGGTGGGCGAGAAATCGCCCACCTTGTTATATAGGTTATTAAAAATTGTTAATTTATAAAACAGTTTTAACAAAAATGCTAAAATCTCAATACACTACTAATTGCTTGATTGCGAAGATATAAACTCATTGTACTTTTTCAAATTCATAGTATACATATTAAAATAAAAATCATCTTCTTTATTCGAATAATCTTTTTGCAAATATTTTTTATCAAAAGATACGTCTTCA
>JAZNBE010000003.1:0-2034 GCA_045586885.1 Christensenellaceae bacterium | reverse complement strand
TAGACCAACTTTTATATTCTTAATAAAAAAAAGATAGGCTATTTTGCCTATCTTAAAATTTTATTCAACCGTAACCGATTTTGCCAAATTTCTAGGTTTATCAGGATTATAGCCACGATAAATTGCAGTATAGTACGCTATAATTTGCCAAGGCAAAATGTTTACGACGTTTTGTAATTGCGTTGAGAGTTTTTTAACTTTTATAACGAAATAGAACTCTTCTTCTTGTTCTTTTGTAAGATCTAGAGAAGTATGAAGAATAAGTTTCGCGCCTCTTGCTTTTGCTTCCGCTGCGTTTGCAAGAGTTTTTTGAAGTACGTCTTCTTCAGTTGCAAAAACCACAACGTAAGTATTATCTTCAATTAAAGCCAAGAAACCGTGCTTTAATTCGCCCGCAAAATAAGTGTTAGCATTAATATAGGAAGTTTCTTTAATCTTTAGGCACGCTTCTTGCGCGGTGCAGTAGTCGTCACCACGACCTATCATAAACAAACTTTTTTGGTATTGGAAAACGTCTGCCAAAAGTTTAAGCCTATTTTCGTTTTCAACAACCATTGCTTTCTCTAGTTCATAAAGTGGCTCTAAAGATAGTTCTTTTCCGTTTTTAATTGCTAATATTTTAGAAATAACGGCATATAACACGGTTATTTGAGCAACGTAAGCCTTTGTTGACGCAACCGAAATTTCAACGCCCGCTTTAATTGGGAAATACATCGAAGAATTTTTAGCAAGAGTGCTATATTCAACGTTTACGATTGCAACGGTAGTTGCGCCTTTTAATCTAGAAATTTCTTCTGCGGCAAGAGTATCTGCCGTTTCACCGCTTTGACTAATGAAAAATACTAACGAATTTTCATTAACTTTAGGGTCTTTATATCTAAACTCGCTTGCAATATAAGCGTTACACTCAATTCCAAGCATTTTTTCAACCATATTCGCGCCAACAAGCCCTGCGTGATAAGCAGTTCCGCAACCGACTATTTTTATATCCGTAATCTTAGATAAATCAATTTTATTAAGTTGCGAGAAAGCCGTCTCGTTGCTATAATACTCAATTATGTTTTTAACCGCGTCTTTACCTTCGTAAATTTCCTTAATCATGTAATGATTATAGGAATTGTTAAGGTTATAGTTAGAGCAATCAAGTTTGGTTGGTTGTTTCTTAATAGGTAAGTCAAGTTTATCTACGAAAACAAGTTCTCCATCGCCATAAAAGCCAAATTCGTCATCTTTAAGAGTAAAATATTCATCTGAAAAGTCAACGAAACAAATTGGATCGCTCGCAAGCATAAATTCGCCGTCACGCAAAGCGCAATAAAGCGGACTTTTGTTTTTAGCAAAGTAAATTTTATTTTGGTTCTTATTAATAATAGCCAAAGCAAAACTGCCTTCTAAATTTTTGCACGCGCGAAGAACTGCCTCGCGATTTTTAGTGTTAAACTTATCAGTTCTATAATATTCTATGAGTTTTGCAACGATTTCGGTGTCGGTATCCGAATAGAACTTATAACCGTCCTTTTCTAAACTAGCCTTTAGTTGAGCGTAATTTTCAATAATACCGTTATGAACGATAGCCCACTCTTTATTAGCCGATAAATGCGGATGCGCGTTAAGTTCGGTAGGTCTTCCGTGAGTAGCCCAACGAGTATGGCCAATGCCTAAAACAGCGCCTTCAGTCTTAACAACGGCTTTTTGAAGGTTAGCAATTTCGCCAACGGATTTAGTAACGTTAATTTGGGAATCTTTTTTTACGGCAATGCCCGCTGAATCGTATCCGCGATATTCTAAAAGTTTTAACTTTTCAATCAATACGTCTTCAATAGGACCTTTGCCAAAATATCCAACTATTCCACACATAAAAAATTTCCTTTTATAAATTAGATTTTGTCTAATTAGCCTTTATATAATACATTACATATTATGATAAGTCAACGATTTTTGCGACTTATTTTACAAAATAAAAGTTCTTTTGTGCAAATTTTAAGGCAAATTTTGTCATGTTTAAAGGTTATAAATCTTAAAATCTTTGATTTT
>JAZNBE010000002.1:0-14308 GCA_045586885.1 Christensenellaceae bacterium | reverse complement strand
GAAGCCGCAAGGCTTCAATATCACTGTCGCTGTGCGACAATATCACTCTTTGCGTCAGCAAAGAATATCACTTTATAACAACAGAAAAAGAGATAACATTTCGACGAACACGATTTGTTATCTCTTTCTGTTTGTAATAAGAACCTGCTACTGAGAACCTTGTTATTCGCTTTGCTCATAATAAGGGTTTGGGCTTTGCCCATTTGTATTTGACCGGTCAAATGCGATGCTCGCACTTAGCGGTGTTGTTCAAATTCTCCGCTAAGAACATCAGCCCTTTCGTTCCACTTTTTTTGTGTAAATTTTTATTTTTATCTTGTTATTGCGCTAATTTTATGGTAAAATATATAAAAAAATAAAATCAAATAGTTTGGCTCGCTAAAGCGAGTGAGTTCGAATCGCTTGAAAAATTTGCAAAACAAAAAAAACACCAAACTGGTGTTTGGTGCTTTTTTTGGCAGGGGAGACGCGACGGCGATGCTCCGCATATTGCTAACGCAAAGCGCCTTTCTTTTAAAATAATATAGTTTGGCTCGCTAAAGCGAGTGAGTTCGAATCGCTTGAAAAACTTGCAAAACAAAAAAAACACCAAACTGGTGTTTGGTGCTTTTTTTGGCAGGGGAGACGCGATTCGAACACGCAACCTACGGTTTTGGAGACCGCTACTCTACCGTTGAGCCACTCCCCTATAAATTACTGTTGAATTATACTAAATAAAAAAAATTAAGTCAATAAAAATTAAGTTGTTTTCAAAAAATAAAGGGTTTATGATGAAAAAAGTTGAAATTTATACCGACGGCGCTTGTTCGGTAAATCCGGGTGTGGGTGGCTACTGCGCTATCTTATTATATAAAGACAAAGAAAAAGTCGTTTCTGGCGCTAAAAAAGACACTACTAACAACGTTATGGAATTAACCGCCGTAATCGTTGGTTTAAAGGCGTTAAAAGAGCGTTGCGAAGTAAATCTTTATAGCGACTCGGCTTACGTTGTAAACGCAATAAACGAGGGTTGGATTTATAATTGGCAGTTGAACGGCTGGAAAACTTCGTCTAAAGAACCCGTTAAAAACGCTGAACTTTGGACTGAACTTTTAGCGCTTTTAAAAATGCATAAGGTAACTTTTATAAAAGTTAAAGGTCATAGTGATAACGAACTTAATAACCGTTGCGATAAAATTGCGCGAGCGGAAATTTCAAAGTTTAATTAACTAATATTTTTTGCATAGCGACAATATATTAAACTATGCAAAAACTTCAAAATAAACTTAAAAGCCATAAAAAAATTTCAATATTTAACAATATTTTATCAATATCGGTTATAATTTTATTAGGAGGGCTTACCGCTCTCTTTTTAATTCTCTATATTAACTCTTGCGGTGGCTTTTTATACGAAAATAGAACGATTTTAATTGCTCTATTAGTTGCAACTATATCAATTTTATGCTCTGTCGCTATTATTTTTCAATTAAGCGATAAAAAATTCGTTTTTAGGTTCTTATTCGTTGCTTTAACTTTTTTATTAATTGCAGTTTTTTTACTTTACGTTTTTAAGATAACTTCATTTTGGCAAAAATTTAATTCGTTAGAAAGCATTAAAAATTGCGTTTTATCTTTTGGTTATTTTTCAGTTATCGCTCTTATTTTTATTGAAATATTACAGGTTTTGTTTCTTCCAATACCAGCGATTTTAACGCTGTTAGTTTCAGTTCTTCTTTACGGTGAATTTTACGGCGCTTTGGTGTTTTTTATAGGCGTGTTTTTAGGCTCGATTTTAGCGTTTTTAATAGGGAAAAAGTTAGGAAGAAGGGCGGTTTCTTATTTAATTGGTGAAAAAAACTTGCAAAAATCGTTAAATTTTATTAAAAACAAAGATAAATTCGCGCTAACTTTTGCGTTTTTTATGCCGTTTTTTCCGGATGATTTATTGTGTTTTGTAGCAGGTTTATCTTCAATAAGTCTTAAATATTTTACGTTAATTATCGGCTTTTCAAGGTTAATATCAAGTATTTTTTTAAGTTTTTCAATATCAGGAAAACTTATTCCTTTTAACACTTTTTTCGGCGCGTTATTTTGGATTATCGCAATAATTTTAGTTGTTGTTTTAACAATTTTTATTTATAAAAACGGTGAAAAAATTAGCGCTAAATTATTCTTAAAAAACCGCTTAAAATCAAAGAAAAAGCGCATAATTAATTTTTAAGGAGCAGTATGGCAAGAGTTATTTTGCATTCCGATCTTAATAATTTTTACGCAACGTGCGAAGAGCAACGAAACCCAAGTTTAAAAGGTAAATTCGTTGCTGTTTGCGGTAGCGTTGAAGATAGGCACGGCATAGTTCTTGCTAAAAATGGCTTAGCAAAATCAGTTGGCGTAAAAACCGCAATGACTATCGTTGAAGCCAAACGGCTTTGTCCAAATTTAGTGTGCGTTGAGGCGGACTTATCTTATTATTTAGAAGTTTCTAAAAAGGTTAAGAAAATTTACGAAAAATATACTGATAGAATTGAAAGTTTCGGCATTGACGAGGCTTGGCTTGACGTAACTAACAGTAAAATTTTCGGCTCTGGCGTTGAAATTGCAAATAAAATTAGAGAAGAAGTTAAAGCGCTTGGCTTAACGGTGTCGGTAGGCGTTAGTTTTAATAAAATATTTGCAAAACTTGGCTCTGACTTAAAAAAACCGGACGCAACCACTGAAATATCACTTCAAAACTATAAAGAAATAGTATGGAATTTAGATTGCGCCGAACTTCTAATGGTTGGCAAAAAAACTGCTCAAAAACTAAGAAAATATAATATTTATACCATTGGCGATATCGCAAAAGCGGATAAAAACTTTTTAGTTAAAACTTTCGGTAAATGGGGTTCTTACTTATACGATTTTGCAAACGGATACGATAATTCACCGGTCAAAAAAGTTGATGAAGATAGTGAAGTTAAATCAATTGGAAATAGCATGACGTGCTATCGTGATTTAACTACGTTAGACGAGGCGAAAATAATGTTTACCGTTTTGTGCGAAAGCGTATCGGCAAGAGTAATCGACGCAAATATTGGCGATGCAACGAGTTTATCAATTAGTATTAGAGATGAGAATTTATCTTGGATAACTCGCCAACAAAAACTTGATAGACCTTCCGTTCTTTCGGAAGATTTTTTCAAAACGGCAATTGGGCTATTCTCAAAAAATTATGATTTCAAAACACCTATTCGTTCGCTAGGTGTTAGCGTTTCTAATTTCATAAAAACCGAGGTGCAAACAACTATTTTTGAAGATGAAAAAGACTATGAAAAAAGGTTGAAACTTGCAAAAACGGTAGGCGGACTTCGTGAAAAATACGGAACGGGAAGCGTCGTTAAAGGCGTAAATTTAAAAGATAGAAAAATAACTAGAGAAGACCCTAAAAACAGGCACGTAGTTCATCCTGAAGGCTTTAAGAAAAAGCCGTAGAAAAAAGATAAATTAATATTGCAAAAAACGTTAAATTATGTTAAAATAGTAAAAAAGTGAGGAGAGAGTTTGTGGAATCTAAGATTTTAATTGAAAAATTACTAGTTTACGCAAAAGAGAATTTAAGGCTTAACGAATTAGATGTTGATTTAAAGCGAGCCTATCTCTACTGGCTTTTTAATAATCAATCATGCGAATTTGATAAATTGTTTGCAAAGGTTGAGTATGTTCCTGAAAAAGATGAAATTGTGTCTTTAGTAACTAATTTTGCTAAAAAAACAGGCTTAACAGAAACGCAAGCGAATAGTTTTTTAGATGAAGTTTTTGCAATTTTAACTCCACCGCCATCAATTATCGGTAGGGAATTTAAACTTTTACGTGAACAAATGGATGCTGAAAAAGCAACGGATTATTTTTACGATTTATCAATAAAAAATAACTTCGTAAGTGACGCAAATTACGTTTATTTAGAACCAAAATCTCAAAGAAAAACGCAAATTTTTTCATCAAAGCGTAAAAGTTTTAGCGAAGATAATTTGCAAATCGATTATTTTAAGAAAAAGAATATGCGCGCTGTAAAATTCACGTTTGACGGCGACGATTATTTAATGCGTTATCTTCACCACCACGATTATATCGAGCAAGGCGAACTTGCTAGAGAAAATAACGAGATTTTACCGTTAAGCGCCGATACGTTTGATAGAATATTTGATTTTTTAGACTTTATTCCTAATTATTTTTCAACAGCAGTTCTTGTTTTTGATAACGAGAACAATGCAAGTGTTCAAAGATTTTTCGTAGGAAAAGATAACTTCCCGTTATTTGATGCAAAAACTGTTTCTCAAATGAAATCTAGTTCTTATCAAGACGTTGAAATATCTCTAACCGATTACGTTTTGCCAAATCTTAGATTATCTTCATATAATAAGAACACGATTATATCTTTAACATTAGATATCATTGAAGGCTTTAAAAAGACCGAATTTAAAAGTGGATTTTTCCCAAACTTCTCGTTTAGGTTTTTAGCCGATGGTAGATATTGTTTAGATATCGTTATTGCTAAAATTTCTCAATCGACGAATATTTCAACTTTTAACGACGATTATTTCCGCGTTTTTTCAAACTGTTACTATTCAACGCTTTTAATGGGGCGTTTCGTTCTAGATGAAACGGCTATTTCATGTCTTGAAGAGGCTAAAGAGTTTTTAACTAAAAAGGGTGAAGTTAGTGAAGATATGCTAACCCTAGAAATTAGCCCTTTATTTAAAGTTGGAGCAATTTTAAAAGAAATAATTGAAAATAACGGTTATTTTAGGGACGTCAACAAAGCCGAAACGTATCTTTTGGAAAAACTTTACGACGTTTCCGAGATTGTTTTGAAAAATTTGTCGCCTTATTCTTCTAACGCAGAAGGTAGGCTTAAATTTAAAGAATTTCTATTGACCGTTGGCGTTGAGTAAGTCTGAAAACCTTTAGTTTTCACAAGATTTTCACCATTGTTAAAAAATTATTAAAATTTTTTGTAAAATATGGAAAAAGGACGCTTTTAGAGCGTTCTTTTTTGTTGCAAAAAAACTGCTAGCGTGTTAAAATTAATTAAATTAATTATATAAAAGGAGAATTTTATGGATAAATTGAGTTTACTAAAAACTCGTAGAGAAGCGTTATTAAAGTGCGGCGCTCAAATCAGAGCAAAAATTGATGAACTTGTTGACGCTAAAAGCTTTATCGAGTTAGACAGTTACTCCTTTTCTAAGAATGAATTTTACGGTGAAGAAATTCAAGGCGAAGGCGTAGTTACGGGCTTTGCAACTATTAGCGATTATCCCGTTTACGTTGCTGCTATCAACGCTGAAATTTTAAGCGGTGGCTTAACTCTTGCTGGTTGCAAGAAAATCGTTAAGTGCTTAGATAAGGCTTTGAAACAAAACGCTCCCGTTGTGTTTATTCTTTCATCAAAGGGTGTTTTAGCGGGCGAAGGCGTTAGCGTATTGTCTGGTGTTGCCGAAGTTTTAGCGAAAATTGATGAACTTAAAGGCTATTGCCCTATGTTTAGCGTTGCTTTAGGCGACGTTTTGGGTTCTGCTAGTTTGTTTGTTGCAGGCGCTGATTACAACTACTATTTCAAAGACGCTTGCGTATCTTACGTAAGTCCTTTCGTTTTAGCGGCAAAAGAAGGCAAAAATCCTGATAACGTTGCTATTGGTGGCGCTTGCTCCGCTAAATCAAACAACCTTGCAACTTTTGAAGTTTCTTCAATGGAAGAAGTTAAGAATTCAATCGCTAACGTATTAGATATTTTACCTGACTTTGGTGGAATTGAACTCGAAACTATGGACGATTATAATCGTGATGCGCCAAACCTTAACGATAAGGCTTGCGCAAAGTGTTTAATCTCTGCGGTTTTTGATAAAGATTATTTCATTGAACTTGGTAAAGATTTTGCTAAAGAAGTTGTTACCGGTATTGGTAGAATCGGTGGTTTTTCTTGTGGCGCTATCATATTTGACGGTGAAGACGGCGTTGAACTTACTAAGTGCAAAATAGAAAAAGTTAAAGATTTCTTATTCTATTGCAACGCTCAAAACTTACCTGTTATCACTTTCGTTAACACTTTAAGCGTAAAGGCTGACCTTTGCACTCATAATACTACCGTTCTAAAGCAAATTTCTAAACTTGTTTCAGCTCTTAACGTTGATATGCCAAAAATTAGCGTTATTTACGGAAAGGCAATTGGTCTTGGTTATACGCTATTTGGTTCTAAAGCGTTTGGCGCAGATTACGTTTACGCATTTGCAAACGCAAAAATTTCGCTATTTGATAGTGAAGTTGGCGCTCAAATAGAATTTGCATCTCAAGGCGGTGACCTTGATAAGATTAAAGAGGCTTACGAAGCGCAAGAAATGGACGCAATTAACGCGGCTCGTCTTGGCTACGTTGACGATATTATTGAACCTCAATTTGTTCGTCGTTATTTAATTTCGGCGCTTCAAATGATTGTTTAAGAGGTGAAAAATGAACGCGTTATTGATGGATATACTTCCTGCAGGTTTGTTCGTGTTCATTTTGGGATTAGTCGTTGTATTCTTCGGTATTGCAATAATCGTTCTAGTTGTATCAATCATCGGTTCGATTATGAAGAAAAATTCCGCTAAACCAAAAACCGAAAAAACCGTTCAAGTATCTCAAGCGCCACAACCTGCTCCAGCAAGTAGTGACGTTGACGATAAGGTTAAAGCGGCTATCGTTGCCGCAATCACCGCTTATTATTTTGCGGAAAACTCTTCGAATCCAAATTGTGAATTCGTAGTAAGAAAAATTAAAAGATTATAAGGAGATTAAAAATGCGTAATTTCATAGTAACAATAGATGGTAAACAATATCAAGTAGGCGTTGAAGAAGTAGGCGCAAGCGCTTCAGTTCAACCAGTAGTTCAACAAGTTGCACCTGTTGCAGCGCCCGCTCCAGTAGCGGCTCCTGCTCCTGCTGCTGCTCCTGCTCCAGCCGCTCCTGCCGGCGGAACTAAATTTACCGCTCCAATGCCTGGTATGATTAAGAAACTTTGCGTAGCAAACGGCGCGCAAGTTAAAGAAGGCGACGTTATTTTAGTTCTTGAAGCAATGAAGATGGATAACGACCTTACCGCTCCTTGCTCTGGAACGGTTACTTTCCAAGTAACCGAAGGCGCAAACGTTAATACCGACGCGCTTTTAGCAGTTATCGCTTAATTTTAGGAGTTACCGCAAATGAGTATGAATTTATTACTCGAGGGCGGATTCATGGAAGACGTTATGTCAGCGCTTTCTAGTTTGTGGCAACAAACTGGCGTTGCTCAAGCGAGCGATTGGCGCAATTTCGTAATGATTGCAATTTCTTTCGTGTTATTCTACCTCGCAATAGTAAAGAAATTTGAACCTTTACTAATGCTTCCTATTGCTTTCGGTATGTTTATAGTAAATATTCCGGGCGCTTATCACGTGCTATTTGGAACGAAAGGCTATATTATTACCGAAACGGCAACGGCTCAAGAAGTCGCTAGGGGAACGTTAGAAGAATTAGGCGCTCTATTCAATTTATCTGGAGATAATTTATCTGCTGAGAAAATTGGTGAGCTTATAGCAAACGGTTGTGAAATAATGGGTAGAAATTACGGCGCTATGGAAATTTCTTCAGAGCAAGTTATCCGTGATTTCGGCTTATTCTATTACGTTTACAAGGGTGTTGACTGGGTTATTTTCCCACCAATTATCTTCCTTGGCATTGGTTGTATGACTGACTTTGGTCCGTTAATTGCTAACCCTAAGAGTATGTTAATCGGCGCTGCTGCGCAACTTGGCGTATTTATTACGTTCTTTGGCGCGCTTTGTCTTCTTGGCTTTACTCCGCTTGAATCGGGCGCAATCGCAATTATCGGTGGCGCAGACGGTCCTACCGCTATTTACGTAACTAAGAAACTTGCAGAACACTTACTTCCTGCAATCGCAATTTCGGCTTATTCTTATATGGCTCTTATCCCAGTTATTCAAAAGCCTATTATGAGACTTTTCACAACTCAAAAAGAGCGCAAAATAAGAATGAAACAATTAAGAACCGTATCTAAGCTTGAAAAAATTATTTTCCCACTTGCCGTTTCTTTAGTTGTTGGCTTACTTTTACCTGATGCTATGCCACTTTTAGGCATGTTAATGCTTGGTAACTTGTTAAAAGAATCAGGCGTTACGGATCGTCTTTCAAACACCGCTCAAAACGGGCTTATGAACACCATTACCATTTTCCTTGGCGTTATGGTTGGTTCAAAGGCAATCGGTTCTACCTTCCTATCGCTAGATACTATTTCTATTATAGTTTTAGGTTTATTAGCGTTCTGTTTGGGAACTATCGGTGGTTTGTTATGCGCAAAGGTTATGAACAAATTATCAAAAGAGCCTATCAACCCACTAATCGGCTCTGCGGGCGTTTCTGCAGTTCCAATGGCTGCTAGAATTTCGCAAGACGTTGGTAGGGAATACGATCCTCAAAACCACTTATTAATGCACGCAATGGGTCCAAACGTAGCAGGTGTTATCGGTTCTGCTATCGCTGCAGGTGTTCTTCTTGCAGTTTGCCCTATCTTAGCTTAAGGAGAATATAAATGAGAAAAGTTTTAATTACTGAAACAATTTTGCGTGATGCTCATCAATCGCAAGCAGCAACTAGAATGAAACTCGAAGAAATGATTCCAGTTCTAGAGCAAATCGATGAAGTTGGCTACTATTCGGTTGAAGCATGGGGCGGTGCGACCTTCGATTCTTGCATGAGATTTCTTAACGAAGACCCATGGGAAAGACTTCGCACTTTGAAAAAATATCTTAAGAAAACGCCTATTCAAATGCTTTTAAGAGGTCAAAACCTTTTAGGTTATAAGCATTATAGTGATGACGTTGTTGACGAATTCGTTCGTTTATCTATCAAAAACGGCGTATCAATTATCCGTGTTTTCGATGCGCTTAACGACGTTAGAAACCTTGAAACTGCTATGAAGGCTATCAAGAAATACGGCGGTATTTGTGAAGCGGCTATTTCTTACACTACTTCACCAGTTCACACTAACGAATATTTCGTTAAACTCGCTAAAACTTTAGAAGGTATGGGCGCTGATAATATTTGTATTAAAGATATGGCTAACTTATTATTGCCATACAACGCTTACAACCTTGTTAAAGAAATGAAAAAGGTATTAAAGCCTGAAACCAAAATTCACCTTCACACCCACAATACGTCAGGTACTGGCGATATGGTAAATATGAAGGCGATTGAAGCTGGTTGCGATATCGTTGATACTGCAATTTCTGCTCTTGGTAATGGTACTAGCCAACCTGCAACCGAACCGTTAGTAGCAACTTTAGCAGGAACTGAATACGATACCGGTATTGATATTAACAAGATTTTACCTATTACCGAACACTTTAGAACAGTTGCTGATAGATTAAAAGCAGACGGTTTCTTGTCTGAAAAGGTATTAAAGGTTGATATTAACACCTTAATTTACCAAGTTCCGGGCGGTATGCTTTCTAACCTTATTTCTCAATTAAAGCAACAAAACAAGAGCGAAAAACTTCTTGACGTTCTTGCTGAAGTTCCAAACGTAAGAAAAGATTTTGGTTATCCGCCACTTGTTACGCCTACTAGCCAAATCGTAGGAACGCAAGCCGTTCTTAACGTTGTTATGGGCGAAAGATATAAAATGGTTACCAAAGAATCTAAAGGTTTATTAAAAGGCGAATACGGTAAACTTCCTGCAGAACCTAATGCTGAAATCGTTAAGAAAATCGTTGGCGATGAAAAGATTATCACTCACCGCCCTGCTGACGATATCGCGCCTGAACTTCAAAAATATAGAGATGAAATCAAAGACTACATGATTCAGGAAGAAGACGTTTTATCTTACGCTTTATTCAACCAAGTTGCTATTAACTTCTTTAAGTATCGTCTTGCGGCTCTTAAAGGCGTTGATAAAGACTTAGCATCTAATAAAGATAAAGTTTATCCGGCATAATATTAGGCGAGAGTGATTTCACTCTCGCTTTATGCGTATTTTTATTCATTATGAGCGAGTTTGTTTCCAACAAAAAAACTGTTATTATCGGCGGTGGGGCGGCAGGTCTTATCGCGGGTTTTTTCTGCGCGAAGGAAGGGGACGATACTCTTATTATTGAAAAAAACGAAAAGATAGGCAAAAAACTTTATATTACTGGTAAGGGAAGATGCAACCTTACCAACGACATAAGTTGTGAAGATTTCTTTAATAACGTTATCTCAAATCCTCGCTTTTTAATGAGCGCAATTTATTCGTTTTCTCCGCAAGATACTATGAATTTGTTTGAAGAAAACGGCTTAAGATTGCAAGTTGAAAGGGGAAACAGAGTTTTTCCTGCCTCAAACAAGTCAAGCGACGTTATTAAAACTTTACAGAAAATGTTAGACAGTGAAGGCGTTAAAATTAACTTAAACGAAGAAGTAAAATCGCTAATTGTGCAAGATGGAATATGTAAAGGCGTTGTAACGAATAAAGGTAAATATTTTGCCGATAAAGTTATTATAGCAACTGGTGGAGCAAGTTATTATCTAACCGGTTCAACTGGTGATGGTTACGATTTTGCGAAGTTTTGCGGTCATAAAATTGTTGATATAAAGGGCGGTCTTGTTCCTTTTATTATAAAAAATGGATGCAAAAACTTGGCAGGGCTTTCGTTAAAAAACGTAACGCTTAACGTATATTATGAAGAAAAGTTAAAATATAGCGAATTTGGAGAAATGCTCTTTACTCACGTTGGTGTTTCAGGGCCTATCGTTTTAACTCTTTCTAGTAAAATTAACCGCCTAGAACCAAGCAAAATTAAACTTTTTATCGACTTAAAACCAGCGCTTGACGAAAAGAAGTTAGATTTAAGAGTTTTGCGTGATTTTGAAAAGTTTTCTTCAAAACAATTAAAGAACGCTCTTTTTGAATTATTGCCATCAACTTTAATCAGTTCGGTAATAGGTTTATCTAGGATTAATCCTGAAAAAAAGGTTGGCGAAATTTCGAGAGAAGAAAGGTTAAGGCTTGTAAACGTTATTAAAAATTATCCGCTTGAATTTGTTTCTCTTGCGGATATTAACGAGGCTATTATAACGGCAGGCGGTGTTTCGGTTAAAGAAATCAACCCGAAAACTATGGAAAGCAAACTTTGCAAAAATCTTTATTTTGCAGGCGAAGTTATTGATTGCGACGCTCTAACTGGCGGTTTCAATCTTCAAATTGCCTTTTCAACCGCTTATCTTGCGGCAAAAGGCTAAAATACAAATGATTTATAAGGAGATACTATGTTAAATATCGCGCTTGACGGCCCAAGTGGTAGCGGTAAATCAACCGTAGCAAAAATTATTGCAAAAACTTTAGATATTTTATATCTAGATACTGGAGCAATGTTTAGAGCGTGCGCTCTTGAAGCAATTTTACAAAATGCCGATTGTTTAGACGAAGAGGCTGTTAAAAAATTTATTGATAAAATAGACCTTGAAATTAGGTATGAAAACGGCTCGCAAAAAACTATTTTGCGTGGAGAAGACGTTAGTCAAAAAATTAGATTAAACGAAGTTTCTATGATGGCATCTAACATTTCTTCGCTACCTTGCGTTAGAGCAAAAATGCTTGAAATGCAAAGAGAAGTTGCAAAAAATAACGATTGCATTTTAGATGGAAGAGATATCGGCACGGTTGTATTACCAAACGCTAACTTTAAGTTCTTTATTACGGCATCTGCCGAAGTTAGAGCAAAAAGGCGTTATGACGAGTTAGTATCTCGTGGTCAAACCGTTGATTTTGACGAAATTTTGAAAGAAATAAATCAAAGAGATTATAATGATAGTCATAGAAAAATTGCGCCTTTAAAACAAGCGGAAGACGCAATTTTAATCGATACTTCAAACCTTACGGTTGATGAAGTTGTTGCAAAAATATTAAACGTTATAAAAGGCGAATAAAACTATAAGTTTTAGAATAAAATAGTTTAGTTTATGGAAATAATCATAGGTAAAAACAGCGGTTTTTGCGCAGGTGTTAAACGCGCGGTTGATACTGCGAAAAAAATAGGCGGTGAAAACGTTTATATTTTAGGCGAGATAATTCATAACGAGCGTGTCGTTAAAGAAATTTTATCGCTTGGAATTAAGCAAATTGATAACGCTAGCGAGATTGATAGTGGTAAGGTTATTATCCGCTCTCACGGCGCGCCAAAAGCCGTAATTGAAGAGTTTTTAGCAAGGAATATTGAGGTTGTTGACTGCACTTGTCCTTTCGTTAAAAAAATTCACGAAATAGTTGAGAAGTATTCTCAAGAAGATTATAAAATCGTGATTGTTGGCGAAAAAAATCATCCTGAAGTTATAGGGATTGACGGCTGGAGCGCAAACGGCTCGTTAGTTTTTAGCGAATACGACCACGATTTTGACTTTAATCAGTTTGAAAAAATATGTATTGTGGCTCAAACTACTTGTTCCGTGCAAAAATTTAACGATTTTTTAGATAATTTTAAAAAAAATTATCATAAAACGTTTGATATTTTTAAAACAATTTGCTATACTACAATGGAGCGTCAGAAAGAAGCGGAAAATTTAAGCAAAGTTTGCGATTTGATGGTAGTTATCGGTGGCGCAAAATCAAGCAATACCAAAAAATTGTTTGATATTTGCTCAAGATATTGCAAAAACGTTGTCTTGCTTAACGAAGATTCTTCTCTTGACGTGAACGAAATAAAAAATTTTAAAAAGGTAGGGATCATTTCAGGGGCGTCAACGCCGATTGAAAGATCACAGGAGGTTTTCTCAAAAATGCAAGAAGTTACTGAAGTTAAGGCTATGAACGAAATGGAAGAAGCAGTTGCCAAACTCGATAGCGCTCAAACAAAATTTAGAAAGGGGCAAAGGGTTGTTGCAACTATCTCGTCTGCTACAGATGAAGGCCTTGCTTTATACATTAACAACACTAAAAAAGAAATCCTTTTGCCTAAAGAAGAATTAAGTTGTGAAGTTTACAACAAAGCCGATTTCGCTGCTAAAATCGGTGAAGAGATTGAAGTTATGATTATCGCTCTCAATCCAGTTCAACTTTCTCAAAAAGCAATCACTAAGCTTTTAGAAGAAGAAAAAGAAATCGAAGAGATTAAGAACGGTAAGATTTTCAACGTTACTATCGACGGAACGAACAAGGGCGGTTTAACTGCCAAGTATGGTTCTTACGGCGTTTTCATTCCTTCTTCTCAAATTAGAATCGGTTTTGTTAAAGAATTAGATAAATACGTTGGTAAAACCTTAAGAGTTAAAGCTGAAAAGGTTGAATCACAAGAAAGAAGAAAACAAATCGTTGCGTCTCAAAGAGTTATTTTAGAAGCTGAAAAAGCTGAAAGAGAAGCTGCTCAAGCGGCTAAAGAAGAGGCTTTCTTCTCTCAAGTTTCTGTTGGCGACGTTGTTAAAGGCACCGTTGTTAGATTTGCATCTTTCGGCGCTTTCGTTGAAGTTGGCGGTTTCGATTGTTTGGCTCACGTTTCAGACCTTTCTTGGACTGGCGTTAAAAACCCTGCAGACGTTCTTGAAATCGGTAAGGAATACGACTTCAAGGTATTAAAAGCTGATAGAGAAACTAAGAAAGTTTCTATTGGTTACAAGCAACTTCAACTTCGTCCTTGGGATAACGTTCCTTCTAAATATTCCGTTGGCGACGTTGTTGAAGGCAAGATCGTTCGTATCGTTGATTTCGGTGTGTTCGTAGAAATTGAAGCAGGTGTTGACGGTTTAGTTCACATTTCTCAAATTTCTCACGAATGGCTTGAAAAACCAACCGAAGGCTTAAAGATTGGCGACGTTGTTTCTGCTAAGATTATCGGTATCGACTACGATAAAGAAAAAATCACTTTATCTATCAAGGCTGCTACTCCTGCGCCAGAAGGCGAAAAGAAGCCTAGAAAAGAAAAAGCAGAACAAGCTGACGGCGAAGAAAAGCCAAGAAGAAAAGCTAAACGTGAAAAGGCTGCTGATGATGACGGAACTATTCACGAATGGAAAGACGGCGACTTTGGTGGCGTATCAATCGCTGAATTATTAAACAAAAACTAATAAAAATAAAATCGGCTCAAACGAGCCGATTTTTTGTTTAAAGCATAAAATGTAATAAAGTTCACAAATAAGGAAATGGCAAGCCGTAAAGACTTGCCATCCTTATCTTTGGTAAATTAGATTATCTATCAAAGATAATCGCAAAAACAAATTTTTAATCCTATAAAACTTCAATTAATTCAAAATTTATCATTTTCTATAATTTTTCTTTGTTTTTGCTAATAAT
>JAZNBE010000001.1:0-22894 GCA_045586885.1 Christensenellaceae bacterium | reverse complement strand
TTTTAAAAAAATAAGTTATCAATATATTTTTCCACAACGTTAATAACTTTATGTTAATAATTTATTGAATTGTTCACAATATTATGGTATAATTTGCGTATGAAAAACGGCGAAGATTTTAACTTTTTAAAAAATAATTTTTCTTCTTTTGAAATTTTCAAAACGCTAATTTTAGAAGAAGGAAAAAAGTTTAATATTACTAGTATTTTTGATGAAGAAGATATTTTAATTAAGCATTTTTACGATAGTTTATATTGCAAAAAATTCTTAAAAGATAATGCTAAAATTATTGAAGTTGGCTCTGGCGGTGGGTTTCCATCAGTTCCACTTAAAATAGAAAGAAAAGATTTAGATTTTACGTTAATAGAATCAACAAATAAAAAATGTAATTTTTTAAATTTATTAAAAGAAAAGTTAAATTTTGAAAATTTTCAAGTTTTTAATATGCGCGCGGAAGATTGCGGAAAAAATTCTTCGTTTAGAGAAAAATTCGATTATTCTATTGCTCGTGCCGTTGCGCCTTTAAACGTTTTATTAGAATATTTATTACCGCTAGTAAAAGTAGGGGGCTATGCCGTTTGCTTAAAAGGTTCGTCTTATTTAGAAGAGATTGAAAAAGCAAAAAACGCTATTGAAATTTTAGGCGGAAAATTAGATATAGTTGAAACTTATTCTCTTCCTAAAAACAAGGGCGAAAGGGCCGTTTTATTGATTAAAAAAGTAAAAGTTACGCCTATAAAATATCCAAGGGGAAATGGAAAGGAAAGAAAAAACCCGTTATGATAGAAAATTTTAACAAAGAAAAAGCCGTTAGTTTTTCAGGGCATAGAATATTAAAAAAAGATTTTTCTCTAGAGAGTTTAAGAGAAAAAATTCAAGAAAAAGTTGACCAAGGCTTTGAATTTTTCTTAGTCGGTATGGCGCTTGGGTTTGATACTCTATGTTTTAAGGTCTTGCAAGAACTAAAAGAAAAAAACCTTGAAAAAACTATAAAAATTATTGCGTGCGTTCCGTGCCCAGAGCAAGATAAATATTTTTCAAAATATCAAAAAGAAGATTATAAACAAATGCTCTCTTCCGCCGATTACGTTTTTACCATATCTCCACGCTACGACGATAATTGCATGAAAAGAAGAAACGTTTTTATGTTAGATAATTCTAGCGTTTTAATAACCTATCTTAACGCAACTTACGGTGGCACTTATTTCACTGTAAAAACGGCAGTTGAAAAAAACTTAAAAATAGAATATATAAATTAAAAACCACTCGTTAATCAAGTTATAGAGTGGTTTTTTATTGTAAAAAATTTGAAATGAGTAAAATTATGGCGTAGCGACTAAAATCGCTACGCCATTAAAAACTAATTTATTTTTAGTTTAATTTTTACTTTTTAGCAAGGTTTTTATATTTTGCTAATCTTTCGTTATTTTCTTTTTCTGCTTTAGCAAATAATTCGTCGGCAAGGGCAGGTTGAGCCTTCTTTAACGATGCGTAACGAGTTTCGCCAAGTAAGAAGTCAGAATAACTTTCAGTAGGGTCTTTAGAATCGAGTTTGAACGGATTTTCTTCAGAACCAACAAGGGTTGGGTTGTATCTGTAAAGGTGCCAGTAACCGCTATCAACCGCTCTCTTTTCTTCAAGTTGAGAGTTGCTCATGTTAATACCGTGGTTGATACAAGGCGCGTAGCAGATAAGAAGTGATGGACCGTCGTAGTTTTCCGCTTCAACAATTGCGTTTAAGAATTGTTGCTTGTTAGCGCCCATAGCGCATTGTGCAACGTAAACGTAACCGTAGCTCATAGCAATCATACCAAGGTCTTTCTTCTTAACTCTCATACCGCTTGCAGCGAATTTTGCAATAGCGCCGGTAGGGGTAGATTTAGATGCTTGGCCACCGGTGTTTGAGTAAACTTCGGTATCAAGAACTAAAACGTTAACGTCTTCGCCCATAGCAAGAACGTGGTCTAAACCGCCGTAACCGATATCGTATGCCCAACCGTCACCACCGATAATCCAGATAGATTTCTTAATTAAGCAATCGCTAGAATCTTTAATTTCGTTAAGAACTAATTTAAGTTCACCGCGAGCCGATTTGATTGCTGATGGTAATAATTCAACGATTTGTTTAGAAGTAGATTTAGAAATTTCAGCGTTCTTTCTATTTTCTAACCATTCGGTAAATACTGCTTTTAACTTACCTTTAACACCAAGTTCAATTGCTTTAGAGATAGCGTCGGCAAGTTTTGCTCTTCTTTGACCGTAAGCAAGGTTAATACCGTAACCAAATTCAGCGTTATCTTCGAATAAACTGTTAGCCCAAGCAGGACCTTTGCCTTCAGCGTTCTTAGTGTAAGGGCAAGTAGGCGAACTACCACCGTAGATTGAAGAACAACCCGTAGCGTTAGCAATAACCATTCTATCGCCGAATAATTGAGTAATAACTTTAATATAAGGAGTTTCGCCACAACCAGCGCAAGCGCCTGAGAACTCGAAGAGCGGTTTAGCGAATTGGCTACCCTTAACGGTAGTAAGTTTGAACTTTTCAGTAGTATCAACTTCTGGAAGGGTTTCACTAAATTCGTAGTTAGAACCTTCTTCCTTGATAGATTGTTCGAACGGAACCATAACGAGCGCTTTTTCTTTTGAAGGACAAACGTTAGCGCAAACGCCACAACCCATACAATCTAAAGGTGAAACTTGAATTCTAAATTCGTAACCAGCCATACCTCTTAATGGAGAAACTTTGTAAGTTTCAGGCTTATCAATACCTTCAGCGTTTACTGCTGGGCGGATACAAGCGTGAGGACAAACGAAAGTACATTGGTTACATTGAATACAATTTTCAGGAATCCACTTAGGAACTTTAACTGCAACACCACGTTTTTCAAATTGAGTAGTGCCGGTAGGAACTGTTCCGTCTGCTTCGAAAGCAGAAGATGGAAGTTTATCGCCTTCAAGAGCAATGATAGGGTGAACAACTTCTTGGAAGTATTTATCGTCTGCAAGTTTTGGAGCAACAGCGCCTTCGGTTGCAGTAGCCCAAGATGCAGGAATTTCAACTTTCTTTAACGATGCGATAGCAGCGTCGATAGCGTCGCAGTTAGCCTTAACAACCGCTTCACCTTTCTTGCCGTAAGTAACTCTTACCTTTTCCTTCATGTAAACTTCAGCGTCAGCGTAAGGAATAATGTTAGCAATATTGAAGAAAGCCGCTTGTAAAACCATGTTTTGTGATTTAGGGCTACCTGCTTTAACAGCAACGCCAAGCGCGTCGATAACATAAAGTTCAGCGTTCTTCTTAGCAAGCATATTCTTCATCTTTGCAGGAAGGTGCTTGTCAAGTTCGTCAACGCTCCAAGCGCAGTTTAATAAGAACTTACCATTTTGCTTTAAGTCGGTAACCATATCGTAACGAGTTACGTATGAAGGGTTATGACAAGCAATAAAGTCAGCCGCGTCAACTAAGTAAGAAGACATAATAGGCGTATCACCGAAACGAAGGTGAGAAACGGTAATACCACCAGATTTTTTAGAGTCGTAGAAGAAGTAACCTTGAACGTATTTATCAGTGTGGTCGCCGATAATCTTGATAGAGTTCTTGTTAGCGCCAACGGTACCGTCAGAACCTAAGCCGTAGAACTTGCAAGATACGGTGCCTTGAGGAGCAGCGATAACTTGTTCGCTAAAGTCAAGTGAAGAGTTAGTAACGTCTTCGTAAATACCAACGGTGAAGTGGTTCTTTGGTTTAGCTTGTTCTAAGTTCTTGTAAACTGAGTAAACCATTGAAGGATTAAATTCTTTAGAACCTAAACCGTATCTACCGCCAACAACTTGAATACGCTTTTTAGATTCAAGTAAAGCAGTGCAAACGTCAAGGTATAATGGTTCGCCAAGAGAACCTGGTTCTTTAGTTCTATCTAAAACTGCAATCTTCTTAGTAGTTTTTGGAAGAGCCTTTAAGAACGCTTTAGTAGCGAAAGGACGGTAAAGTCTTACTTTTAGTAAGCCGTATTTCTTGCCTTCAGCGTTGAATTTATTGATAGTTTCTTCAACTGCTTCAGCGCCGCTACCCATAATAACGATAACGTATTCCGCGTCAGGCGCGCCAACGTAGTCGAAAAGGTGATAACTTCTACCGGTAAGTTTAGAAACCTTGTCCATCATCTTTTGAACGATAGCAGGGGTTGCTTCATAGTAAGAGTTAGCAGTTTCTCTGTTTTGGAAGTAAGTATCAGAGTTTTGAGCAGTACCTCTTTGAACAGGATTTTCAGGGTTTAACGCTCTCTTTCTAAAATCTTCGATATCTTTCATATCAACGAGCGCTTTCATTTCGTCGTATTCGATAGCGTCAATCTTAGAAACTTCGTGGCTAGTTCTAAAACCGTCGAAATAGTGAAGGAAAGGAACTTTTGCCTTTAAAGTAGAAAGGTGAGCAACAAGACCTAAATCCATAACTTCTTGAACAGAGTTAGATGCAAGCATAGCAAAACCGGTTTGACGGCAAGCCATAACGTCTGAGTGGTCGCCGAAAATGTTAAGCGAGTGAGCAGCAAGGGCTCTTGCGCTAACGTGGAAAACGGTTGGCAATAATTCGCCTGCAATCTTATACATGTTAGGAATCATAAGAAGTAAGCCTTGGCTAGCCGTATAAGTAACGGTTAAAGCGCCAGCGGTAAGCGAGCCGTGAACTGCGCCTGCTGCACCGCCTTCACTTTGCATTTCAGCAAGGCGAAGTTTTTGACCAAACATGTTTTCTCTGCCGGCAGTTGCCCATTCATCGGCAACTTCAGCCATAGGAGAAGATGGAGTTATTGGGTAAATAGCCGCAACTTCAGAAAACGCATAAGCAACGTGGCTAGCAGCGGTATTACCGTCAATAGTCATTTTTTTCATTTGAAACATATCCTCCGTTTCTTAAATTTTTTATTACTAAATTGGGTGGGTGGGCAAATTTCATCGCTCACCAAGTATTATTATAATTTTAATAATAATATAAGTCAAACAAAATACGTAATTTTTGCAATTTTTTCTTAAAAAAGTCATTATTAAACCACTTTTTGAATAAAAACTGCTATTTTTTGTAAAATTTAGGTAGCAAAGAGTTAAGTTAATCAAATTAACCTTTAAAAACTTGTTAAAAAATGGAAACTTGTGCTATAATAACAGGTAGCGCGAAAAAAAGCGTAAATTTTGAAAGGGGGGTAGATAGTGAACGCAATCGAAATAAAAAACGTAAGTTTCCGTTACGATGAAAACGAACCGCTCGTTCTAGATAATTTTTCTATGACCGTAAAACAAGGCGATTTCGTTGCCGTGCTTGGAAGAAACGCAAGCGGTAAATCAACTCTAGCAAAACTAATTAACGGGCTTATAGCCCCACTTTCAGGCGAAATTGAAGTTTTAGGCTACGATGCTAAAGACGAAAAGAACTTCTTTGACGTTAGAAGTCAATGCGGAATAGTTTTTCAAAACCCTGATAATCAAATGGTAGCATCTATCGTTGAAGACGATATCGTTTTCGGCCCTGAAAATATAGGAATTGAAAGAGAAGAAATAAAAGAGAGAATAGAGTTTGCCTTAAAAGCAACGGGCACGGAAGAGTTTAGGAAAAAAATGGCGTCAAGGCTATCGGGTGGTCAAAAGCAAAGAGTAGCGATAGCGGGCGTTCTTGCCTTAAAGCCAAAAATTTTAATTTTAGACGAATCAACTTCTATGCTAGACCCTAAGGGTAGAGAAGAAGTAATGCAAGTCGTTAAAAAACTAAACAAAGAAGGTATGACGGTAATTATTATCACGCACTATATGGAAGAAGTTGCGGACTGTGATAAAATTTACGTTTTAGGCGAAGGTAAATTATTAAAAGAAGGTGCGCCTAGAGAAATTTTTAGCGATGATAATTTATTAGAAAAAGCAGGGTTAGAACTTCCCGTTCCTGCAAAAATATCGAGAAAACTTAAAAGTTACGGCATTGATTTAGGACTTACCGTAACCAAAGAAGAGTTGAAGGAGAAGTTATGCGAATTTCTGCAAAAAACGTAAACTTTTCTTATAACAAAAAGGCAAAGTTTGCAACGCTTGCGCTAGATAACGTAACTCTAGAAATTTTAGAAGGCGAGTTTTTCGGCGTAATCGGCCATACGGGAAGTGGCAAATCAACTTTTATTCAACACTTAAACGCTCTTCTTCCACTGCAAGAAGGCGAAATGACTGTTGGCGAATTTGACTTAAAAGTTAAAAAGAAAAAAGATAAAACAAAGTTTAAAGATTTAAGAAAGAAAGTCGGCGTGGTTTTCCAATACCCAGAGTATCAACTATTTGCTCAAACGGTTTTTGAAGACGTAGCGTTCGGCATTAAAAATTTCTACCCTGAAAAAACTGACGGCGAAGTTATTGACCTTGTAAAAACGGCTTTAGAAAAGGTAGGGCTTAACTATTTTGAAGTTAAAGATAAGTCTCCGTTTGATTTATCGGGCGGTCAAAAAAGAAGGGTAGCGCTAGCCGGCGTTATTGCCGTAAACCCTGAAATTTTAGTTTTAGACGAGCCTTGCGCAGGTTTAGACCCTGCTGGAAAAACTGAACTTTGGAATCTTTTGCATAGTCTTCACAAAACTACTGCGAAAACCATTATTATCGTATCACACGATATGAACGACGTTTGCGAGCATTGCACAAAGGCCGCTCTGTTTTCTAAAGGAAAAATCGTATCGGTAGGAGAGCCTAAAGAACTTTTCAAAAGCCACGAACTAATAAAAGAGGCAAATTTGGAAGTTCCGGTAACGGCTTATTTAACTAAAGAACTTAGCGGAATTTTAGAAATAAATTCATCTTTTTCTTTAGATGATTTTTGTGAAAATCTAAAAGATGCAATTTTAAAAAACAAGCGATAATAGGCTTATAGCCTAACTTTTTGTAAATTTTTTAGCAAAAAACAATAAAAAACAAGACAAGGAAGTTAAGAAAATAATGTTAAACGACGTAGCGTTTGGGCAATATTACCCGCAAGAATCCTTCGTGCATAAGATGGATCCTCGCGCTAAACTAGTCCTTTTAATTGCATATATCGTTCTTATATTTATCGTTAAAAACTTCTGGGGCTTTTTAGCCGCAGGCTTGTTTTTGTTGCTTGCAATTTTTTCTTCTAAAGTTCCTGTGCTAAAAGTTATTAAGAGTATTAAGGCAATTTTGTTTATTATAGTTTTCACTTTCCTAATCAACTTATTTTTGCACGAAGAAGAAGGGGCGACAAAACTCGTTTCTTTTTGGGTGTTTACTATAACCGATAAATCTTTAACGTTCGCTCTATTTATGGCAATGCGTTTATCTTTTTTAGTTTTCGGTAGCGCAATTTTAACTTTAACCACCACCCCCGTTGCTTTAACAGACGGTATTGAAAGTTTATTAAAACCGCTAACCTTAATAAAAATTAACGTGCACGAACTTGCTTTAATTATGAGCATAGCCTTAAGGTTTATTCCAACGCTTATGGAAGAGACTGAAAGAATAATCTCGGCGCAAAAAGCAAGGGGCGCAGATTTCGAAAGCGGAAACGTTTTCAAAAGAATAAAAGCGCTTTTACCTATTTTAATTCCGCTAATCGTATCGGCGTTTAGGCGCGCGGACGAACTTGGCGAGGCGATGGACGCTAGATGCTATAGCGTAAGCAAAAAACGCACTAAATATAAAAAGTTAAAATTCGGCTTTAGAGATTTAATCGCAACTTTAGTTATCGTAGGCTTGTTCGTTGGCGTAATTTTCTTAAACGGAATGATGGTAGGCGTAATATGAAAATTAAATTTACCATAAGTTACGATGGAACGAATTATTTTGGTTGGCAAAAGCAACCTAATAAAATAACAGTCCAAGAAGTAGTAGAAAAAGCAATTTTTGAAGTTTTAGGTAAGAGCGTAAAACTTACCGCAAGCGGAAGAACGGATACCGGCGTTCACGCAAAAGGTCAGGTTGCGCACGCGGAAATAACCACTAAAATTCCAGCGGATAAGTTAAAGTTTTGCATAAACGAAAAACTGCCTAAAGACATTAAAATTTTAGAAAGCGAAAAAGCGGAAGATAATTTCCACGCAATAGCGTCGGCAAAAAAGAAAACTTACGAATATTGCCTATACGAGAGCAAGGTAATTGAGCCTCTTTTAGATAGGTTTTGCGTTCGAATTGATAAAATGCCAAGCCTTGAAAAAATGCAAGAAGTTGCAAAATTGTTTATAGGCAAGCACGATTTTAAGGCGTTTTCATCGCTTGGCTCTTCTGTTAAAACTACCGAGCGTGAAATTTACGCTTTAGAAATTTCTAAAACTGAAAACGTTTTAAAAATAAGAGTTACTGGCAACGGCTTTTTATACAATATGGTGCGAATAATCGTAGGCACGATTATAGCGTTTGGCGAAGGCAAAATATCTAAAGAGCAAATAGAAAATGCGTTTATCACGAAGAAAAGGTTAAACGAGTTTAAAACTATGCCACCAAACGGATTAACTTTAATTAAAGTTGATTATCAATAAAATAAAAATATCGTTTAAGGCTTGTGTAAAAATAAAACAATAGCCACAACATATAGTAACGGCAACTGAAAAAGCATAAAAAAGCGGTATAAAATGCAAAAAAAGATATAAAAAATGCCAAAAAATGCTTGACTTAAATATAATAATTAGTTAAAATAACAAAGCACGTTTGATAAACGGAGAAGTTTGGAATTAGCCCCTCTTAAATTTTGCCATTTATCAAGCAAATAAATTTTTTTACGGAGAAAATTATGAAAACATATATGGCAAACTCCGCAACGGTAGAAAGAAAGTGGTTCGTGGTTGACGCTGCAGGCGTTCCACTAGGCCGTGTTGCATCTCAAGTTGCGGCAGTATTAAGAGGAAAACATAAACCAACCTTTACCCCACACGTTGACTGTGGCGATTACGTTATCGTAATCAATTGCGATAAGGTTGTTTTAACTGGTAACAAACTTCAAGATAAACTTTACACTTACCACACCGGTTATATCGGCGGTTTAAAGCAAACCCCATATGCTGAAATGATGGCTAAAAAGTCTGACGTTGTTGTTTACGAAGCAGTAAAAGGCATGCTTCCAAAGAACAGTCTTGGCAGAAAGATGATTAAGAAACTTCGCGTTTACAAGGGCGCAGATCACAAACAACAAGCCCAAATGCCAGAAGCGCTCGAAATCGTTAAGAGATAGGAGGAATTAAAATGGCTAAAGCATCAAAGAAAAAAGTTCAATACTGGGGAACTGGTAGAAGAAAGAAAGCTGTTGCAAGAGTTCGTCTTATCCCAGGCGGTAGCGGCTCAATCATCATCAACAATAGAACTATCGACGAATACTGCGCATTAGAAACAGTTAAGTTCGTAATCCGTCAACCTTTAGCGTTAACCGAAAAACTTACCGCTTACGACGTTTTCGTAAACGTTCGCGGTGGCGGTTATACCGGTCAAGCAGGCGCAATCCGTCACGGTATTGCAAGAGCGTTAATCGTTGCAGAACCTGAACTTAGAACTATCGTTAAAAAGGCAGGCTTCTTAACAAGAGACCCAAGAATGAAAGAAAGAAAGA
Source organism: Christensenellaceae bacterium (assembly GCA_045586885.1). GTDB lineage: Bacteria > Bacillota > Clostridia > Christensenellales > Borkfalkiaceae > UBA4636. The sequence continues at coordinate 13,317 of JAZNBE010000001.1, read as the reverse complement.
AATACGGTCTCAAGAAAGCACGTCGCGCTCCACAATTTAGTAAGAGATAATTGCATTTTTTGGAAGTTATTGCTATCAATAACTTCCTTTTTTATAATTAGAATATGGAAAAGAAAGTTAAATTAAGAATAATAATAGCAATAATTTGCGCAATTTTAGCGTTTTCAATTTTATTTTTGCCAAACGTAATCTATTTTTTCAAAGGACAAACTTATTTTTTAGAAAATAGCGATTATTATCTAACGCCGTTTGTTTACGGCGAAGAAATTTCTTTGAAAGAAGGTGAAAAGAAAGAAACGGAATTTTTCACACTTTCGGTTAAAAGTTTTGATAATTCTAGTGGCGAACTTAATTTTGAAGTTAAAGGAAAGAGCAAACTAACGCTTGGCAGAGTATGTTATTATGAAAGCATAGTTAAAAATAAAATAGAAACAACGCTTTTGGTTAAAGTGAAGATAAATAATGAATATTATAATATGGATAGAAAATTTGCCGAAATAAAAAGAGGCAAAACGGTTTTCGTTTATAAGGTTCAAAATAATAATCTAGAAAACTTGCAAGAATTTTCGTTTTGTAATATTATAATAAATGAATACAAAAGAAAATAAAAAAGGGAAGGACAAAAAATGATTATTAAAAACGGTGGCAAAGAATATTTGCTTATGGGCTTAGGTTTTGGTTTAGGTATGGGAATTTATTTCTTCTTTTCAACCGAAATGATTTTAATCGCGCTAATCTCAGGAGTAGTATCAGGCGTAATGTTTGGTGGGCTTATGGCTTTAGCAAGCAAAAACCCTGAAAAGCGTTTTAAACAAATAAGGGAAGAAGTTTCATCTCAAAATAAAATTATTTGCGAAGGCGTGGTTACGTTTTCTTTTTCAAACGGTTGGCTTTTCTTGCTTGAAGATAGCCTTCTACTTTATTCGAAAAAATCAAAACAAGGCATGCAAAAAACTTTAATCAAACTAGATAGCATTACTAATTTTGCCAATGAAGGTAAGGCTATAGTAATTCACGCAAACGGCACGGCGCATAGACTTACCGTTGCAAAGCCTCACGAGTGGTCAAAACTTATTGAAGAACAATGGAATAAAAACAACCAAAAACTTAAAGCCGAAAATAAAGATATTACCGAGTAATAAAAAACTTTAAAAAACAAAAAACCGCCGATAGCAAAACTATAAGCGGTTTTTTTAGTGTAAAATTTTAATAAAATTAAAAACGTATATATTAAAGTTCTAATTTTAAGTCGCCTTCTTTAATAAGGTTTTTCTTTCTCATAAGTTCGCTAATAATAATGCAAATAATAGCAGGCAAAATTATGCAAAAACCTAAAATCAATAAAAGAACGATAATAGGCGAAGTGCCGGCGTTGGTCATAGTAAAGTAAGTTTCAATAGGTCCAACAAGCCCTGCCGTTCCCATACCGCTACCAACTGCGGAAGAGGTTATTCCAAGAAGCGCGCCGATAGGCCCTAAAATAGCCGAGGCAATAACGGGCGGTAGCCAACAAATAGGGTGTTTTAGAAGGTTAGGCATTTGTAGCATAGAAGTTCCAACGCCTTGGGCAACAAGTCCGCCCCATTTATTTTCTCTAAAACTCATAACGGCAAAGCCTATCATTTGGCAACAGCACCCAATAACAGCGCTACCTGCCGCAATTCCAGAAAGCCCTAAAGAAACGCCGATTGCCGCGGAAGATATAGGAAGAGTTAAACAAATTCCCATAAGTACCGCCACTAAAATTCCCATTAAAATAGGTTGTTGTTGAGCCGAAGTGTTAATAACGTTGCCAATAAAGGTCATAAACGAAGAAATAGGCGGTCCAACTAAAAGCCCAATTATACTGCCTGAAAAAATAGCAACGATAGGCGTAATGATTATATCAACTTTAGTTTTTCTAGAAACGAGCGAGCCAACTTCTATTGCAACGAAACTTGCAACGAACGCGCCTAGCGGTTCTCCAACAGAAACTAAGGTAGTTAAAGAGCCGTTAAAAACTACGCTTGGCGAATTTATGATTTTTGATGCAAACGCGCCAATCATACCGGCAACACCGCCAGAGATTGAAACGAGCGGATCTTTTTTAAGTTTATAGGCAACACCAAGCCCAATGCCTGCGCCCATTAAAACTTTAGCGAAAGTTCCAACGGCGTTAAGATAGTAGCCAACCGTTCCGCCAACTAGCGTTCCTATTTGGCAAATAATAGTGCCAATAATAAGTGTTGCGAAAAGCCCAGTTGCCATACCCGATAATCCGTCTATAAAAATATAGCGAAGAATAGAACCTATAGGCCCTAAAATTTTCCGTCTTTCTTTTTTAGCCACAATAATTCTCCTATACTAGATATTTAGAGTTTAGCACTTAACAAGAGTAAAAGTCAAACTAAATATATAAAGCGCGAAATAAAAGCCATAAATTTAATTTATGTCAAACATTAAAAATAACTAATAATGAAATTAAAAAAACAAAACCTTTTTGTTTGCAAAGAAAAATTAAAAGTTGTAAAATAGCCAAGTGTTAAAAGAAATCATCATTTTCCCCCTTATCATATTATAACAACGGGCGGTTTGCTATAGGCAGATCGCTCGCTGTTTTTTTCTTAAAATTTTTGCAATAAAAAACGGCTTTAGAAGGCAAGCCGTTTTGTTTTATAGGAAAATAACTAAAAAAAAGTTATTTTTTACATTTTCTATGATAACAGCGAACTAAATTACCGTCGTTTTCTTCAATCATACCGTAAAACGAAAACCCGCATTTTTCATAAAAAGTGGTGTGCGTGGTTATAAGGTAAACGTCTTCAACTTTGCAAGAGGCAAGGTATTGGCAAGCGGTATCTAGTAGTTTTTTAGCAATACCTTGTTTTCTATAATCTTCCATAACGAAAACGGCGCAAATATTAGGCGATAGGTCTAAACGCTTATGAAAGTCGTTTTCAATTATTCCAAGCCCAGCAATAAACTCGCCGTTTTCTAAAACGTAAAACCAACTAGGCGTTCCGCTTTTTTCTTTTAGGCTAGATAGCATACTCTCTTCGTAAGAAGAAACTGGCACTTTCCATTTATTATGAAAAAATAGCGCAAGCGGTTTTATTAAACGCTCGTCTTCAAGCCTTTCAACTAAATATTTACTAGAAGGGGTGTTTTCTTGTTTGTTTTCTTGGTTTTTTATCATAATGCGAACAAACGCAAAATATAAAAGCGAACCTAAGATGCCAACGCAAACAATTTCGCCAACCGCTATCGTAAAAGCGTTAAAAAAATAAAATTCTTTAAGGTCGGTTACGGCAAGGAAGGTAAAAGGAATAATAAAAGCGTTAAATAAAACCGGGGAAAGCGCGCCTAAAGTAAGTTTTAGCGGTTGGTTCTTAATTATTTTTCCAACTAGCGCAGTAATAGATGAAGAAACAAGCGTTGCTAGCGTTCCTAAAACTATATCTAAAACGCCGTTTCCAAAAAAATTAGCAATAAAGCAGCCAAGAGTTACGCCTATAGCGCACTCTGGAAAAATAAGCGGAAGTATGCAAAGCGCCTCGCTAAACCTAAACTGAACAGGTCCGTAAGATAGGGGCGCGACTAAAATTGTTAAAATTGCGTAGAGGGCGGCGGTAACGCCTATCCTTGCAATAATTGCGGTTTTGTTATTTTTCATAAAATCTCTAAAAAAAGAAGTGGCTTGAAATTAAGCCACTTTAAAAAAACATTAAAAAAGTAGCCCTGGTTTTATTTTAAGACAGGATGGTGCAAACGAACTGTCTTTTACGATTGAAAACATTATACTCTAAATTTTTTGGTTTGGCAACAAAATTTTAGCAAAAATAAAAACGGCTTTGAGAAGAATTCTCAAAACCGCTTTTTTGTTATTTGCGCAAAATAAAATTTTGTAAAACTTAAAAACTAGGCTATAAGCCCGTTAATAAGCCTTTTAGTCGGCAACTCTTTTGAACGGGCGATAGTTAAAGCAGAAGAAAATCACCCAAAGGCTGGCAACGCCGACAAGCGCGTAAACAATTCTTGTAAAAACCGTCATCGAACCGAAAAGGAAAGCGACTAGGTCGAAAGCAAGCGTTCCAACAAGAAGCCAGTTAAGCGCGCCTATAATAACTAAAATAAAAGCGATAATCGTTGTTATTTTCATAAAAAAAATCCTCCCTTGCAATTATTATGCGCCGAAGGAAAATTATTATTCTTTTTATTATTCTTTTATAAGTTCAATAACTAGTTTATCAAAATCAACGCTTTCTACGAAATCGCTTTTTATAAATTGAACGAAGTTAAACTTCGCAAAATTAAAAATATGAGTTTTAATAATTAAAGGCGTAGGTAAATCTAAAGAGTGGCAAAGCGTAGAAACGTAATCGTAAAACAAAGAATAGTCCATAACGCTTGCGCCCGTTAAATAAGTTTTATGTTTTAAAATTTTATTGTTTTTAACAACCTTTGCCCAAAGTTTAATCATAACGCCACCTAATTTTTTTCATATTATAACACAAAAAAAGGCTCTTGCAAAGAGTTTTATTAAAGTTATGAAAAATTAATTTTATAATAAGAAAAAAAAGAAAAAAGTGGGCTATAAGCCCACTATCTTATAAAAAACAGTTTTTTGGAATAATAAGTTTTTCATCCTTTTGGCAGTAAAATAAAAAATGATAGCCTAAATTATCAAACGAGAAAAAACTTGACGGAATAAAAAATGAAAGCCCTAAAAAGTTTTTAGGCGTAGAATTTTTATTGTCAAAAACGCCTAAAGCAAAATAAACGTTAGAAAGAACGCAAATTTTTCCTAAAATATATTCTTTATTATCTTTAGAAACCTTGCAAAAATCACCGAGCGGTAAAACGCTTTTAATATCTAAAAACGGCGGATTTTTTTTAAGTTCGTTCTCAACTAAATTTTTTAACTCGCATTTTTGCTCTTTTTTTTCGAAAGCGATAAAATTTGCGTCATTTTCTCTTTGGTTCTCACAGCGCTTTTTATTTTCTTGGCGCATTTTATCTTGCTCTTTAACTTGAGCATCAAAATAACCGCTTGACTTTTCTCCACCGTCGTCTCCAAATTCAAAATAATTTTCTTGGGCGATAGCCTCGTCGTCGTAAACGCAAAAATCTTGTTCGCCTTTTGGCTCTTGAAAAATTGCTTGCTCCAAAAAGGCTTTGTGATAGTCTAAAATCTCGCTTTTACTAACGATTTTTCCGCTAGAACCAAAAAATAAAAGATTATCAGCGCAAAAAATGGCAACGATAAGCGCATTATCAATTTGCAAACTAACGTCTAAATTTTTGGCTAAATGAAGGCTCAAAAAATTCTCGCCGTTGCCAAGAAATAAAGTTTTATCGGTAAGGCTAAAACCGCTAGGAAGCGTAAAATCAAGGTTGGTCGAGCCGTTTTGGCAATAGGCTTTAACAAAGCCTATTGAATAATTGTTTGCGCCTTTGCTTTCGTTTAGGGTAACGAGCCGTTTAACGAATCCGTTCATTTTCGTCCTTTTTCATTATAATTAAAATATATGCGAAAAACTTATAAAAAAATGTCAAAATAGGTTAAATAAAGTCTATAATAAATAATAGAAAGATTAAATAAAAGTTAAGTAGTTAAAATTTGCAAAAAAATTTCAAAAAAATGTTTACAACTTGACGCTTTAGTGATAAAATAATATTGGTAGAATTTGCAGTTTTTTAATTGAGTAAAAAACGCTAAACGAATTTTTAATTGTTTTTTTAGAGAAAATCAAAAGTTAAGATTAAAAAACGGAGGCGAAAAAGTAAAAACGGTTAAAAAATGCTTAAAATTTATTTGGAGCGTAATCGTTTTTATTTTCGAGTGCTTTTTCTACCTAATAGGCGCGCTGTTCGGCATAGCCTTTTTCCTAGATATAATCGATAGGAATAAAAAATAAAAATTAAAAAAATAAAATTTTTAGTTATATACCTAAGTAACTATTGGAGGAAAATCAAATGTTAGTAAAAAACAAAGCAGTTCAAAAGTTTATTGACGAAAGCGTTGCTCTTTGCCAACCAGATAAGGTTGTTCTTATCACGGGCGATGAAGCGCAATACGAAGCGTTAAGAGCCGAAGCATGTTCAACCGGCGAAATGATTAAACTTAACGAAGAACTTTTGCCTAACTGCTATCTTCACCGTAGCGCATTGAACGACGTAGCAAGAGTAGAAGGCAGAACCTTTATTTGTTGCGATCAAAAAGACGATGCAGGCCCTATCAATAACTGGATGGCTCCAGCTGAAGCTTACGACCTTATCTACGGTATTATGAAAGGTTCTATGAAAGGAAGAACTATGTATGTTATTCCTTATTCAATGGGCGCAGTAGGAAGCAAGTTCTCAAAAATCGGTATCGAACTTACCGACTCTATCTATGTTGTATTATCAATGAATATTATGACTAGAGTAGGCAACGCAGTTTTAGACGCTTTAGGCGATAGCGACGATTTCGTTCGTGGTCTTCACGCAAAAGCAGAACTTGACGAAGAAAAGAGATATATTGCTCACTTCCCAGAAGATAACACCATTTTATCAGTAAACTCTGGTTACGGCGGAAACGTTCTTCTTGGAAAGAAGTGCTTTGCTCTTCGTATCGCGTCTTACCTTGGCAAGAACGAAGGTTGGATGGCTGAACACATGCTTATTTTGGGCGTTGAAAACCCACAAGGCGAAATTAAATATATTGCAGCAGCATTCCCATCTGCTTGCGGAAAGACTAACCTTGCAATGCTTATTCCACCAGCGCTTTATAGAGAAAAAGGCTATAAAGTATGGTGCGTAGGCGATGATATTGCTTGGATTAGAGTTGGCGAAGACGGACGTCTTTGGGCAATCAACCCAGAAAACGGTTTCTTTGGCGTAGCGCCGGGAACTAACATGAAGTCTAACCCTAACGCATTATTATCAACCAAGAAGAACGCAATCTTTACTAACGTTGTTCACGATCTTGATACTAACACTGTTTGGTGGGAAGGTATGGATACTCCTGCTCCAACTAACGCTATCGACTGGAAAGGTCAAAAATGGGATCCATCTAAGTTCGTAAAGGCTGACAAGTCAACTTACGGCGCTCACCCTAACTCAAGATTTACCGCTCCTGCAGTAAACTGCCCATGCATTTCAGATCAATTCGAAGCGCCTAACGGCGTTCCACTATCTGCAATCGTATTCGGTGGAAGAAGAGCAAAAACCGCTCCGCTAGTATATGAAGCAAGAGATTGGAATTCAGGCGTATTCGTAGGTTCTGCAATGGCATCTGAAACTACCGCAGCAGCAACCGGCGCAGTAGGCGTTGTTCGTAGAGACCCTATGGCAATGCGTCCGTTCGTTGGTTACAACATGGCAGATTACTTTGCTCACTGGATTGAAATGGGCGAAAAGATTACCAACAAGCCAAAGATTTTCAACGTAAACTGGTTTAGAACTGATGACGAAGGTCATTTCATTTGGCCGGGCTTTGGCGATAACCTACGCGTTCTTGAGTGGATTTTAGCTCGTTGTGAAGATAAGGTTGACGCAAAAGAAGTTGCTATCGGCTACGTTCCAAACGCAGAAGATATTAACATTGAAGGTTTAGATATCACTATCGATACTATCAAAGAACTTCTCAACGTTGACAAAGATATGTGGATTGAAGAAGCAAAAGGCATTGAAGAATTCTACGCTCAATTTGGTGATAGATTACCAAAAGAACTTAGAGTTAAACTTGACGAATTAAAAGAAAGACTTGCTAAATAAGTCGCTCTATAAGTTGATTAAAGCCCCTTTCGGCGAACGAAAGGGGCTTTTTTTACGCAAAAATTATTATTTTTTTGAATAATTTTCATTAATTTCACTTGCTCTTCTATCGTGGTTTTTAAGCATTTCGCAAATAACGCCAACTTGCTGTTTCTTAGTTGCGTTATAAGGACTCGTTTTTTGGTTATTATTTTCAACTTTTTGTTTTTCGTTAGATGTTTTAGAGTTTTCTAGGTTTGAAGAGTTTAAGTTTTTAGCCACTTTTGAAAGGCTTTGTAAAAATTCCAAAAAATTGAAGTTTGCCATAAAAATTCCCCTAAAACACACTTTTGCAAAAAAAAAGCAAAAAATTATTGCTTATTTTAGTTTTTTAGTATATAATATTTTTTACGTATAATATTTAACGTATTTAATCGTATGCGCGAATAAAAGTTTTTATGCTTTATTTTTTAACTTCGCGCTTTCTATACCACTTTAATTAAGGAGCATATATGAAAAAAATCGTTTGCTTAATTTTAGCGCTCTTATCACTTTTCGTATTCGCTAGTTGCAATAATTGGTCGTCAACTATAACCGATTATTCGGGCGAAGTATCATCTAACGGCGGTTTTGCCGTTGTTAAAGGCGATTACGTTTATTTTATCAACGGAAGTCAAGAATACGACGTTGAAAACAAATTCGGCGAAGTAACCAAAGGCGCGCTCGTTCGCGCAAAGGTTAGCGATATCGGTAAAGAAAACGCCGTTTGTGAAATGGTTGTTCCAAAACTCGTTTATAGCGATTATAGAGAAAATAACGCCGGTATTTATATTTTTGGCGATTACGTTTACTATCCAACCCCATGCGATGATCTTGATAAGGCAAGCAACGTAAAAAATAATTTCGTTGAATTTACCAAAACTAAACTCGACGGAACTGATACCGTTGTTTTAGCAACCGTTGAAGGTTTATCTACGCCGTATAGATTTATCGAAAAAGGCGGGAAGGTTTACTTAACCGTTTACACCACTATCGAAGAAGAGAATTTCTTAGTAACTTACGATAGCGACGGAAATGAAGTATTCAAGAGCCAAGCGATTACTTCTTATCTATTCTCTATTGACGATACTCTATCTTTTGCCGTTTACGCAAAGCCAGCGCACAACGATGCGTTAGACCAAGACGAAAGTTTTAACGAAGTTTATCTTTATAACCTTGACGGTTCTGGCGAAACTATGATTTTAAGCGGTGCGGGAAGTTATACCGACGCTGAAAACGGAATCGGCACGCAAGGCGTAACTTTTGGTTTAGTTAAATTAACCGAGGAAAACTTAATCGTTAGCGAAACTTACGTTGATACTTCAGTTTCTTCGGCTACTAGATATTACGGCATTAAAAATAGTGAAATTAAAGTAACCGACGGCGAAAAGAAGGCTCACAACCTTAATTACGACGCTTTAATTTTATTAAACAAAGGCACTACCGAAGCATCTTCAATCTTTGCATCTAATTCAATTTACGTATCGTTAAATTGCATTATTTATATCGATTCAGTTTACGGTTTCCTATGCTACGATTACACCGAGCAAGATAACGTTGAAACGTTTGGTAGAGTTCAACTTTTAAGCGCAGCGAAGTTCACTGGTTATAACTACGCGTTTAACGATAAAGATTATATCTATTACGCAGACGAAAACGCAATGTATCAAAGACTAAAAATTAGCGACCTTGTTGATACTGCGACAGGCGAGCCAAAGGCAATGGATAGCGCGGCTTTTGAACAAATGACTTTCGTAAACACTTCCGGTTACGCTGATTGGTATCGTTTTGAATACGTTGGAAACTATATGTTAGTTTGCGGAGCTTTCGAACCGTTCTACGATTACGTTTACGCCGTTGATTATACTTTAGGCGTTGGCAAAACCGAAGAAGAACTTGAAGATATGAACGAAAAAATCGGTTTCGATACTAAAGAAGAAATTTTAGATTTTGCAAAATATCGTTTAGCAGTTGTAACCGAAGAAGATAAAGAAGCGTTCAATACCTTTATGGAAGAAAATTATCCTGAAGAAGAAACTTCATCTTCAACCGCTGAATAATTAAATAAAAACAATGCGCCCCGAAGGCAAAAGATCTCGGGGCGTTTTTTTGTTTTGTTTATTAGATTATTTTTTGGAAAACTCTTAAAATATCTTGCTGTTTAGGGAAGATAATTTTATCTTTGGAAAGAAGATGAACTATAATATGGTTTTCTAAAAACGAAATTTTCTTTATTTCTTCTTGGTTAAAACTAATAACTTCTCTTAATGAAAAATTAGTTATAATAAATTCGTTATTTTTAATCTCTAGAGAATAGTCGATTTCGTTTTGATTAGTTTTTTCAAAAGGAAAGGCGAGCATTTTTTTGATTTTACTTTTTTTCATAATCCACGCAGAAAACGCAAATAACCCCAAAATTACAAGCAAAAACCCTAAATTTAAAAGGTTTGGCGAACTTGTAAAGCCAAGTAATAAAAACAAACCGCCAATAGAAAATAAAACCAAAAAACTTATAACGTAAGTTTTTAAAAGTTCTTTGGTAACTTCTAAAATATCGTTTTGTAAATTTTCTTTCTTCTTTTTGTAACTAATAACTTCCACTTGTTTTACCAACTTATTATTTTTTTTGAATTATACTTCATTTTTTAAATTTAATCAAGTCTTTAAGCGAAAAAGCAAAGGCGGAGAGTTTTTCTCCGCCAAAACTTTAATTTTATTCACTTCTAAGTGCAACAACAGGGTCTTGTTTAGATGCCTTTTTAGCAGGGATAAATCCGGCGATTAGCGTTAGCAAAATACTTACGCCAATTAGAATAAGTCCGCCCAAAACAGGAAGTTTAGCAACGTTATGAAGGCCCGCTAGCGCCGTTATTATCAAATTGATAGGAACGTTTAGAATAATGGTGACTAAAATACCAACGATGCCCGCCACCGCGCCGATAATAAACGTTTCGGCGTTAAACACGTGCGAAATATCGTTTTTGCTTGCGCCTATTGCTCTTAAAATACCTATTTCTTTAGTTCTTTCAAGAACTGAAACGTGCGTGATAATTGAAATCATTACGGAAGATACCACTAAAGATATTGAAACGAAAGCAATCAAAACGTAAGTTATGGCGTTTATGATAGTCGTAATAGAACTCATCATAAGCCCTATATAATCGGTATATTTAATTTGCTTTTCATCGTCTTGCGAAGCGTTGTAATCGTCAATAAAGGCAACGATATCGTCTTTCGTTTCAAAACTCATTGGGTAGATTGATATAGACGTAGGCGTTTCTTCATCAACAATCGAAAGCGATTTAGTGAAACTATCGTATTCGGTTTTATCAATAATAGGGTTAGCCTTATTAGATTCTAATAAACTAGTGTAAAGTCCAGTTTCGTTATCGGCTTCTTGCGATCTTTGTTGAACAACTATTTCTTGAGCGTTGGTTTTAGCAATTAGGTCTTTAGTCAAGTCGTCGGTATAGCAAAGGCAAGTAGATAACGAGCCTGAAGTTATATCTTCTTTAAGTCTAACGATACCGCTGATTTTTACTTTATAAGCGTTGCCTTGTTCAATGTAACTATTCGTTTGGGAAGAAGAACGCTTTTTCCATAGTTGGAAATCTTCGCCGTCAACCTTAATAGTAGAACAATTTTCTTTAGTATATTTTTCGCTGTTTAGCAAAAGATTAAATTCCATACCTATAAAATCTTCAAACTTATAGGTCATTTTAGAACGAGTAAAGCCTAGTTCTTCAAAGGTAATTTGGTCGAGCTGGTCTTCGGTCAAATTTTCGTTGCCGGGCGTTAGGCGATGCATAAGTTTGTGGAACATAAACTTAATATCGTTATCGTCCATAAGCCCTAGCATATAAAGTTCAACGTCGCTAATTTGGTTTTTCTCATCAACTACTAAAAGAACGTCTTGAGCCTTCGTTGCGTAAGAGCCGGCTAAAAGTTCGTATTGCGTTTCAATGAGTTTATCGTTGTTTATCATTTCGCTAAACACCGATTGACTATTCATAATGCCTTCGAAACTCTTATAATAAGTGGAAATAACACCGCCGAAATCTTCTACTTCAAGCGAAGTAAATTCCGGTAAAACAACAGGGTATAGTTGGCGGTAACTTCCGTTCTCTTGCTTTTCACTAGAATAGAAAGTAGTCTTAATATTGTAAGTGTATTGAATAGCCGTCAAAACGCTTTCGTCAATCGTTCCGTTTTCAATGCTTTGGTCAAGGTGTTTCTTGAAAGCGGTTAAATCGTTAGTAGAAATAGAAGAAACAACGCTAGTTAGCATGCCTTCGATGGTGTTTTCGCTAGTAATTTCGTTGGTTGTAGGATAACTTTCTTTGTTTGAAGAAGATTTATCGTCCATAAAATTCTTCAACACCGCAGAATAATCAGTCGTTTCCGCTGTTATCGTTAAAGGGTAATTTGAAAGCGTATCTCTTTGCACGTTATCAATATAAGTGTTAAACCCTGCCGATAGCGATAAAATAAGCGCGATACCAATAATACCGAAACTTCCTGCAAGCGAAGTTAAAAGCGTTCTAAATTTCTTGCTATAAAGGTTGTTAAGGCTAAGCCCTAAAGCAGTAAAGAAACTCATTGAAGGTTTTTTCTTCTTTGCTTTCTTAATAGCGTCGCTTGAAGAACTATCTTTCTCGTCGTTTTCTTCCGCGTTTAATAAAATTCGCTCTTCAGCCTGTTCTTCCTCGTCGGAGTAAGGCATCGTATCGTTGACAACCAAACCGTCGTGCACCGAAATAATCCTAGTTGAATATTCGTTAGCAAGGTCGCCGTTATGCGTAACCATAATAACTAGCCTATCTTTAGAAAGTTCTTTCAAAATTTCCATAATTTGAACGCTAGTTTCGCTATCAAGAGCGCCGGTAGGCTCGTCGGCAAGAATAATATCAGGGTCGTTTACGATTGCCCTAGCAATAGCAACTCTTTGCATTTGACCGCCAGAGAGTTGGTTAGGCATCTTATTGATTTGGTCGGCAAGCCCAACAAGTTCAAGAGCCTTCTTTGCCTTTTCGCGCCTTTCAGTTTTGCTAACGCCTGAAAGAGTAAGCGCTAGTTCAACGTTTTTAATAACGCTTTGATGCCCTATAAGGTTATAACTTTGAAAAACAAACCCAACGGAATGGTTGCGGTAGCCGTCCCAGTCCCTATCTTTATATGCGGTGGTAGAAACGCCGTTAATAACAAGGTCGCCAGAAGTATATCTGTCAAGACCGCCAATAATATTAAGAAGCGTAGTTTTTCCACAGCCGGACGGCCCTAAAATAGAAACAAACTCACTTTTCCTAAAGTTAATAGAAACCCCTTTTAACGCCTCAACCGCCGTTAAACCCTCTCCGTAAGTTTTGGTAATATCACGTAATTGTAACATTAAAATACCCCATATAATTTTAATATATTAATTCTAACACATTTTTACTAAATATAAGTTAAATTTTTGTTAAAATTTACGCTAAACAAAAAAGTTTCACCAAAAAAACACAAAAAACGTTAAAAATTGACAAATTTTTAAGTAATAATAAATTTTCTTAAAAAAAAGTTGTT